>NCEV01000036.1 GCA_002280875.1 Caulobacter sp. 32-67-35
TCGGTCGACCGCGAAAACGGCGAAGGCCGCACCATCACCGTCCGCGGCCTGGGCAGCGACTTCACCCGGGTGCGCCTGAACGGTCTTGAAGCCCTGTCCACCGCCGGTCCGTCGATCGCGGGCGACGCGGCCAACCGCTCGCGCGGCTTTGACTTCAACACCTTCGCCTCGGAACTGTTCAACTCGCTGAAGGTCCAGAAGACCGCCTCGGCCGAGACCGATGAAGGCTCGCTAGGCGCGACCGTCGATCTGGAAACCGGCCGCCCGCTGAGCTTCAAGGGCCGTCGCCTGGCCCTGTCCCTGCAGAACGCCTACTACGAAAACGGCGGCACCAACTCCCCGCGTTTCGCCGGCCTGGTCTCGGACCGCTGGGAAACCAACTGGGGTGATTTCGGAGCCCTGTTCTCGGTCGCCTACAACAAGCGCAACCAGATCATCGACAGCTATCAGCGTCAGGCGGGCCAGTCGGAATACACCTATCGCGGTTCGACCTTCGCCACGACGCCCAACCCGACCTCGGGCACATACAGGCTGACCCGCCAGGGCTTCGCGACGCCGATCGGCACGGCCTGCAACAACGGGATCCTCACCGGCGTCAACATCTCCAACGCCGCCTATTGCGCCACGCTGACCGGCTCGAACCCGACGGCCTACGACCTGATCAACAACCCGCGCGGCTCGACCCTGACCAATGCGGGCGGCACCAGCACCACCGCGCCCGGCCCTCTGGCCCGGATCCCGGCCCTGGCCACCCTCAACCAGCAGGACCTGACGCAGGAGCGCACCGGCCTGACCGGCGCCCTGCAATGGCGCCCCACCAGCCGCACCACCGTCAGCCTGGACTGGGTCTATTCCGAGCTTGAGCAGGAATCGATCAACTATCAGGTCCAGACCGTCGGCCTGAACCGCAACAACACCAATAACGGCCTCAATACCGCCACGGCCAAAACCGCCGCTTCCACCAAGCGCGGCCTGTACGCCACCTGTACCGCGCGGGCGGCGACAGCGATCGCCGATGCGATCGACTGCGGCCAGTCCCTGAACGGCGGCGCCCTGGTCGCCGGCACCCAGTTCAGCTACAACCCGTTCAACCTCGAGCCCTATGACTATTACAACGCCGCGGGCTCGGTGGGCTTCGTCTCCGACCCGCTGGGCCTGGGCATGCGCAACGCCTTCGTGGGTCGCCCCAGCGTTCGCCTGATCGACGCCGCCCTGTCGCCCTCCGGCGCCAATGCCGACTATCTGAAGCTGGGCAATGTCGACCTGCGCTCGGCGGCCGACTCCGCCACCTTCACGACCTACTTCCGCCAGACATCGCTGAAGCTGGATCACGAGTTCAACGACAACTTCTCGATGACCGGCGTCTACGGCAAGTCCTCGTCGAAGAACAAGACCCAGGGCCTGCTCGCCGACTTTATCCGCCTGGACTCGGGCCAGGGCGTGACCGGCAATGACTACCTCGTTTATGACGCCCGCGGCGGCGGCGACATGCCGGTGCTGAATCTGGGCTTCGACGCCACCCAGACCTCGGCCTGGGACTTCGTGAAGGGCTATTCGGCCCTGCGCCACTACCAGCGCTTCACCACCAACGAGTACGAAACCCTGCGTCTGGACTTCAAGTACGCGGTCAGTGACAACCTGGACGTCAAGTTCGGCCTCAACCAGCGCAAGTACGGCTTCTCCACGGCCGAGTATCGCCGCCTGACCGGCGAGACCCTGAACCCCAGCCTGAAGGAAGCCGGCACCAATGTCGGCGCCGTCAGCCAGGTGGTCAACTGGGGCACGGGCCTGGACGTTCCGGCCGGCACCACCACCGCCTTCCTGGTCCCCGACCTGCAGAAGATGGTCGACCTGTTCAAGTTCGACTGCAACTGCGTCAACAAGTACGGCGACTGGCGCCTGTCCTACCTGGCCAGCGCCCCCAACCGCTATTCGGTCGAGGAAAAGGACACCGGCGCCTACGTCCAGTTCGACTACAACACCGAGCTGTTCGGTCGCGAACTGCGCGGCAATATCGGCACCCGCTACGCCATCACCGACGTGCAGTCGGACGGCCTGACCAACACCGCACGGCCGATCTCGGGCGAGAACAAGTACACCGACCTGCTGCCCTCGCTGAACGCCGCCTATGAAGTCGCCGACAACATGATCCTGCGCTTCGGCGCCGCCAAGGTCATGGCCCGTCCGCTGCTGGGCAACCTGGCGCCGAACGTGACGTCGATCAGTGTTCCCACCAACGGCAACACCGTTGGCGGCTCGCTGACGGTCGGCAACCCGAAGCTGGATCCGTTCCGCGCGGTGAACCTGGACCTGAGCCTGGAGTGGTACTTCGCCCCCGGCGCCCTGATCTCGGTGGCCGTGTTCGACAAGGACATCTCCAGCTTCCCGCAAACCCTGATCAATTCGACCAGCCTGAGCGCGTTCCTGGACGCCGACGGTGTCGCGGCCCTTCGTGCGGCCCAGACCAATGTCAATGCGATCGCCTATATCGACGCCAACAATCCGTTCGACGTTCGCCAGTTCGGCAATGCGCCGGGCGGCTACATCCGCGGCATCGAGTTCAACTATCAGCAGGACCTGACCTTCCTGCCCTGGCACTTCAAGAACCTGGGCGTTCAGTTCAACGCCACGCACCTTGAATCGGAACTCGAATACATCGTCACTCCGGCCAATGCCCGCTTGGGCAAGGCCGCGATCACCGCCAAGGGTCCTTTCACGGGTGCCTCGCCGGACGCCTTCAACTTCACCGTCTATTACGAGGTCGAGAAGTTCACCGCCCGCGTGTCGAGCGCCTATCGCACCGAGTATCGGACCCAGTATCCGATCGCCACGGGCACCTGCGAACCCGGCTTCTGCGACTCGCCGCTGGTCAACGACTTCCTGGGCAATGACAGCACTTTCAACATGGACGCCTCGGCGACCTACAAGTTCAGCAAGAACATCACGCTGACGCTTGAGGCCCTGAACCTCACCGACCAGACCGAGAACCGCTGGGCCTATCAGGATGACCCGGTCGTGACCCGCTATGCGGCGGTGGGTCGCTCGTTCTTCGCGGGTATCCGGTTCGTCTACTAGACGGTCTTCCTCCCCGATCTAGACGACTGGCGGCGCTGGCTTATCCAGCGCCGCCTTTTTCTTGCGGCAAGGGCAAGACCCCCGAGGGCGAGGGCGAGCCGAACAGGCCAAAACCCTTCAGCGCCATCTTCAGCGCCTCCCAATGAATGCCCACCAGAACACCCAGCATCTGCAGCGGATGGCTCAATACGGCGTGGGTCAGGGCCCTGTCGGTCATCTCGACCCGTCGTCCGATGAAATTGGCCGCCAGCGCCAGGCCTTCGGCGTCAAAGACGTCGATCCCCACATGCACCGCCGGGCCGGGCGGCGCGATCTCGAACACATAGCGCAGGTCCATGGGCATGAACGGCGAGACGTGAAAGATCTTGGCGCTGGACTGACGCACCCACCCGCCCTGCTCGCGGCGCGCGGGCAGAACATAGTCGTGGCGCTGACCAAAGGTGTTGCGCACGGCATGGACGATCGCCGCCAGCCGTCCCTCGCCGTCGTGACAGAAATAGACGCTCAGCGGATTGAAGCCGTGGCCCAGCACGCGGGGCATGCATAGCAGCGAGATCCTGGCGTCCGGCAGCTCGATCCCCTCGGCGGCCAGCTTGGCCAGCACGCTTTGCTTGAGGCTCTGGCCCTCGGCCACCCCGTGGTCGCGCTCGTGGAAGGACAGCAGATTGAACCGACCCAGCGAGAACCGCTTCAACCGCTGGTCCAGCGCCTGAAGCTCATCGAGATCCAGCAAGAGCATGAAGACGCGGTAGCGCAGGCGATGCCGGCGCGGCCGCGCCCGTTCGTGCGCCACCTCGCCGACATAGATCGCCGAGGCCTGGGTCACGCCGCCTGCTCGCGGCGTTCGCCCAGGGCGCCCGTATCCACGAAGATCCGCCCCGAGGGGTTGGGCGTCATCCAGGGCCGCGCCAAGCCGCCCAGTTGCTCGGCCACCGCAAGGCCAGCCTGCAGGCCGTCCTCGTGGAAACCCGAGCCGAAATAGGCGCCGCAGAACCAGATGCGGTCGCGCCCCTGCAGCGACCACAGCCGCTGTTGGGCCAGCATGGCCGGGCCGTCGAACAGGGGGTGCTCATACATCTGATCGCACAGAACCTCATCGGCCAGAGGCGTGCGCTCGGGGTTCAGCGACAGGAAGAACGGATCGGCGCTGGCCAAAGGCTGCAGCTTGTTCATCCAATAGGTCACCCCGCCCTCGCCGCCCCCCGCGCGGCGGCCGACATGGTTCCAGCTGGCCCAGGCGGCCTTGCGGCGCGGCATCAGGCCCGGATCGCGGTGCAGAACAGCGCGGTTGCGGCTGTAGCGGAAGGCGCCCAGCACCTCGGTTTCCTCTGCGGTAGGCAGCAGCAGCATGCGCAGGGCCTGATCGGCATGGGCGCCGATGACCACCTGGTCGAACGACTGCCGCTGGCCCGTCAGGTCTTCAACGATCACGCCGTCCGACGTTCGCACCACGTGCCGCACCGGACGGCGAAGCAGCACCTCGCCCTCGAAATCCGCCGCCAGCCGCGACACGTAGGACCGGCTGCCGCCCACCACCGTGCGCCAGGTCGGGCGCTTGTCGATCGGCAGCATCAGGCCGTGATTGTCGAAGAACCGCAGCAGGGCGGCGGCGGGAAACTCGCGGATGTCCTTCATCGAGGCCGACCAGATCGCGGCGGCCTGCGGCAACAGGTGATCCTCGGCGAAGGCCTTGCCGAAGCCCTGCTGGCGAAGATAGTCGTCCAGCCGGCACAGCCCGCCCTTCTCCAGTTCCAGCACATCACGCGTGCCCGCCTTGTAGAAGCGGGTGACGTCCAGCAGCATCTTCAGGAAGCGCGGGTTCACCGCGTTGCGTTTCTGGGCCAGCAGATTGTTACTGCTGTACTCCAGCGCGCCATTGTCCAGCGAGACGCCGAACGACATGTCGCTGTCGACGGTCGGCACGTCCAGATGCCGGAACAGCGCCACCAGATTGGGATAGTTAGGCTCGTTGTAGACGATGAAGCCGGTATCGACCGGCACGCCACCGACCTCGACCGTATTGGCGTGACCGCCCAGCCGGTCATCGGCCTCGTACAGGGTGACGTCGTGGCGCTTGGACAGCAGCCAGGCAGCAGACAGTCCGGAGATCCCGGAGCCGATCACGGCGATCTTCAGGCGCGGAGTGAAGTGAGGCGCGGGCAAATTGATCTTCCCTGGAAGCATCTTGGCGAAGGCGTGCTCCAGCTACGGAGCTTCGGAAGATTTGGACGCGCGCGCATCCGGCGGGTGCGGCCGCGCGTAGCTGCGCACGTTCTGTAACGCGCGAGGAGCTCTCATGAGCCTGGTCAAGGCCGCCATTCACGCCTTCGAGGACGCGCCCATGCCCGACGTGGTCTCGCGGGCCGCGATCCACTTCCTGGTCGGCGACGCGCGTCGCCGACTGGCCAAGGCCCCTGCCGACGCCAGCGCGGACTTTGCCCGGACCATGGGCGAGCATCCTATCGCCGCCCACACCGATGCGGCCAACGCCCAGCACTACGAGCTGCCTGCGGCGTTCTTCGAGGCTGTGCTGGGCCCCAATCTGAAATATTCCAGTGGCCTGTATCCGCCCGGCGCCGCCACCCTGGCCGAAGGCGAACGGGCGGCCCTGCGCGAGACCGACGCCCACGCCGACCTGCGCGATGGCCAGGCGGTTCTGGAGCTGGGCTGCGGCTGGGGGTCGCTCTCGCTGTGGATGGCCGCCCGCTTCCCCAATTCCAGCATCACCTCGGTTTCGAACTCGGCCTCGCAGCGCGACTATATCGAGAGCCGCGCGGCCGAGCTGGGCCTGGCGAACCTGACGGTCATCACCGCCGACATGAACGACTTCCAGACCGACCAGCGCTTTGACCGCGTGGTTTCGGTAGAGATGTTCGAGCACATGTCCAACTGGCGGGCCCTGCTGACGCGGGTGAAGGGCTGGCTGAAGCCCGACGGCCTGCTGTTCATCCATATCTTCACCAACAGAAATGCGCCCTATCGGTTCGACGTGGACGATCCGGCCGACTGGATCGCCCAGTATTTCTTCACCGGCGGCGTCATGCCCAGCCACGACCTGCCGCGCCAGTTTCCCGATCTCTTCACCGTCGAGCAGGACTGGCGATGGAGTGGCGCGCATTACGCCCGCACCGCCGAGCAGTGGCTCGAGAATTTCGACGCCAACCGCGCCCGAATCGATCCGGTGCTGGAGGACGTTTACGGCAAGCACGCCGTCGTCTGGCGTCGCCGCTGGCGCTTGTTCTTCCTGGCCACTTCGGGTCTGTTCGGGCATCGCGGCGGCGACGAGTGGGGCGTCAGCCACTATCGGATGCGACCCGTAGACCAGGGACACTGAGATGAAGCGCTATCTTTACGGATATCTCGCCACGGGCGGCGCCTTCCTGGTGCTGGACATGATCTGGCTGACCTTCTCGGCCTCGCGCCTGTACCGCCCGGTGATCGGCGAGATCATGGCCGACACGGTCAATCTGGCGCCGGCCGTGGCCTTCTATCTGATTTACCTCACCGGGGTCTTTGTCCTGGCGATCCTGCCGGCGGCAGAGGCCAACAGCTGGAAGCGCCTGCTCATCCATGCCGCGGTGTTCGGCTTCTGCGCCTATGCCACCTATGACCTGACCAACCAGGCGACGCTGAAGGTGTGGTCCACCACCATCACCCTCATCGACCTGGCCTGGGGGACGTTCGTGACCACCGCGGCGGCCTCGATCGGGTTCTGGGTCATGCGATCCGTGCGTTGACGCGAGGCCGATTGCGCGCTTGATCGCCGCGTGCCACCGTCATGCGACAACGCACCGCAGGAACGTCTGATAGATGGATGCTGATACCAGTCGCGCCTTGCTTTCGCGCGCCATCGCCCGCGTGGCCAATCGTGATTCTGACGCCCTGAAATACGTGTATCGCCACACGTCGGCGAAACTGTTTGGCGTCTGCCTCCGTATCTTGAATGACCGCGAGGAGGCGGAAGACGTGCTTCAGGATGTGTATCTCAACGTCTGGAACAAGGCCGACCGATTCGATCCGGAAAAGGCCAGTCCAATCACCTGGCTGGTCGCCATGGCGCGCAACCGGTCCATCGACAAGCTGCGCTCGCGCGGCAGTCGGGTGATGGCCGGGGTCGAGGAGGCTGAGGCCGTTCCCGACGCCGCGCCCCTGGCATCGGCCGTGGTCGAGGCCGACGAGGATCGCCAGCGCCTCGACGGTTGCCTGGACCAGCTGGACCCCAAGCATGCCGGCGCCGTGCGCACTGCCTTCTTCGAGGGCGTGACCTATGACGCCCTGGCCCAGATGATCGGCGTGCCGCTGGGCACCATGAAAAGCTGGATCCGGCGCAGCCTGCTCAGCCTTCGCCTGTGTCTCGAAGCATGACCGACGCCTTGCCCCCCGTTTCCGACGAAGACCGTCCCCTGGCCGGCGAATATGTGCTGGGCGTGCTGGACGCAGCCGAGCGCGCCGCTGTTCAGTCCCGCATTGCCGCCGAGCCCAGCTTTGCCCGCGCCGTGGAGTGGTGGGAAAACCGGCTCACCCCCTTGGCCTCCGACATCCGGGGCGTCGAGCCCTCGGCTGGCCTCTGGCCGCGGATCGCCAACCTGATCGGCGGGGCCAGCAAGCCCACGCTCTGGAACAACGCCCGGGTCTGGCGCGGCGTCTCGGTGGGCGCGGTGGCCCTGGCTGCGGCCAGCGTGGCCGCCCTGGTGCTGACGCCGCGAGCGCCCTCTCCGTCGGTCATCGCGCCCGCCGCGCCCGCGCCGGCCGAGGTCGCCCTGATCAAGGATCCGGGCACCAACCAGGCCGCCCTGGTCGCCACCCTGGATCACGCCACCGACACCCTGATCCTGACTCCCGTGGCCATGACGATGCCAGAAGGGCGCGAGCCGGAGCTGTGGATCATCCCCGAGGGTCAGAAGGCCATATCGCTGGGCATGTTGCCCACCGACGCCCCGCGGGCCATCCCCCTGCCCAAGGACCTGCGCGGCGCGGGCGCCTACACCGCCCTGCTGGCGGTCACCGACGAGCCGCCAGGCGGCGCGCCGACCGGCGTGGCGACGGGCTCTGTCCGCGCGGCGGGCAAGTTCGCCAAGACATAGCCGGCGCTAAGTAAGTGGTTTATGACTTATCCGCAGGCGCCGGTTGCGAGAACTGGCGCCTGTCGAGGCATCGGCGCGCGGATCGCGGCGCGACCGGGCTTGGCCAGCGCGTCTGACACCAGCCTGCGCTACCAAGAGAGCCAAGACAGGCAAGGTTGCGGATCGGGGCCAGGACGGGGTGACAGGGGATTTCGAGATCGGCGCCAGGGCCAGGGCCCGCTGCGACCTGCTGGGCGCCCCGCCCTATAGCGAGGTCGAGGGCCAGCTGACCCGCCGGTTCCTGACCCCCGCCCATAACGCCGCGCTCGAACGCCTGACCCTGTGGATGACGTCAGCCGGCATGACCGTCCGTCGCGACGCCGCCGGCAATCTGGTCGGCCGCTACGAGGGCGAGACTCCAAACGCCCCGGCCCTGATGATCGGCTCTCATATCGACAGCGTCCGCAATGGCGGGCGCTATGACGGCCCGCTGGGGATCATGCTGGGCATCGACGTGGTCGAGGCCCAGCGCGACGCCAGCCGCCGCCTGCCGTTCGCCATCGAGGTGATCGCGTTTGGCGATGAGGAAGGCTCGCGCTTCCCGGCCTCGATGAGCTGCAGCCGCGCCATTGCCGGGACGCTGGACCCGGCGGCCGTGCTGGGCATGACCGACGCGGAGGGCGTGACCCTGGCCGATGCGTTCACCGCCTTTGGCCTGGACCCAGACCGGATCACCGACGCGGCCCGCAAGCCCGTCGAAGCGCTCGCTTTCCTCGAAGCGCACATCGAGCAAGGCCCGGTGCTGGAGGCCGAAGGCCTGGCCCTGGGCGTCGTCACCGCCATCGCCGCCCAGAAGCGCCTGATGGTGCGGATCACCGGCATGGCCGGTCACGCGGGCACCACACCCATGGCCCTGCGCAAGGATCCCGGCCCCGCCGCCGCCGAGTGCATCCTGGCCCTGGAGCGCCTCTGCCAGGCCGGGACCGACAACCTGGTCGGCACCGTAGGCCGCCTCACCGCCCTTCCCGGCGCCTTCAACGTCATCCCCGGCGCGGTCGAGTTCTCGATGGACATCCGCGCCGAGACCTCGGCGACGCGCGACGCGGCCGTCGAAGCCGTCACCGCCGAGATCCACGCCATCGCCGCCCGACGCGGCCTGAGCGCGTCGGTCACGCTGATGCAGGCGCTTTCCGAAAGCCCCTGCGATCCCGGCCTCACCGCCATGCTGGAAGCGGCAGTCGGCCACCTCGGTCTGCCGCCCCGCCGCCTGCCCAGCGGCGCGGGCCACGACGCCATGGTGATGGCCGCCCTGTGCCCCACCGCCATGCTGTTCATCCGCTGCGAGGGCGGGATCAGCCACAACCCGGCCGAGTCCGTGACAGAGGCCGATTGCGCCCTCGCTGCCCAGGCCATGCTCCATTTCATCGACAAGCTAGAACGACGCGAACGCGCATGACCCAGATCCCCGTCCAGCCCCCCATCCAGACCTTCGGCGAGCTCGACCACCCGCCCCGCCTGCTGATGGGCCCAGGCCCGATCAACGTGCATCCGCGCGTGCTGCGCGCGATGTCCGTCCAGCTGCTGGGCCAGTTCGACCCGGAATTCACCGGCTACATGAACGAGACCATGGCGCTGTATCGCCAGGTCTTCGAAACCCAGAACCGCTGGACCTTCCTGATCGACGGCACCTCGCGCGCCGGGATTGAGGCGGCGATGGTTTCGGTGCTGGCGCCGGGCGACGACGTGGTGATCCTCAATGCCGGCCGCTTTGGCCTGTTGCTGTCGGAGATCGCCGAGCGCTGCGACGCCCGCGTCACCCTGGTCGAGGGCGAATGGGGCAAGGTCATCGACGCGCAGGCGGTCGAAGACGCCGTGGCCCGGGTCAAGCCACGCCTGGTGGCCTGCGTGCATGGCGACACCTCCACCACCATGGCCCAGCCGATCGAGGCCATCGGCGAGATCTGCCGCCGCCACGACGCCCTGCTGTATGTCGACGCCACCGCCACCCTCTCAGGCATGGCCTGCCCAGCCGATCAATGGCAGGCCGATATCGTCACCGCCGGCCTGCAGAAATGCCTGGGTGGTCCCTCGGGCTCGGCCCCGATCACGATCAGCGACCGCGCCGCCGAGCACATCGCCGGCCGCAAGCATGTGGAACGCGGCATCGCCACGGCGGGGTCGGTCAGCGGCGCAGGTCGCCGCATCGCTTCCAACTATTTCGACCTGGCGATGATCATGGATTACTGGTCCGACAAGCGCCTGAACCACCACACCGAGGCGGCGTCGATGCTCTATGCGGCCCGCGAATGCGCCCGCGTGGCGCTGGAGGAAGGCCTGGAAGCCCGCTTCGCCCGCCACACGGCGGCCGGCGCCGCCGTGGTCGCCGGGGTAGAGGCGATGGGCCTGCAGGTCTATGGCGACAAGGCCCACAAGATGACCAACGTCACCGGCATCTGGATCCCGGCCGGCGTCGACGGCGACCGCGTGCGGGCCCGCATGCGCACCGAGTTCGAGATCGAGATCGGCACCGCCTTCGGGCCGCTGACCGGCAAGATCTGGCGGATCGGCGCGATGGGGGTCAATGCGCGCAAGCACGCGGTGCTGACGACGCTGGCGGCGCTGGAGGCCGTGCTGCGCTGGGAGGGCTTCACGGCGACGCCGGGGGCTGGCGTGGATGCGGCGGCGAAGGTGTTTGGATGACCTCACCCCAAACATGCCTGTCATCCCGGACGAGCCCCGGCGAAAGCCGGGGGGAAGATCCGGGACCGCCGGAAGCGCGGCGCTCAGGCGTCGGTCCCGGATCGGCGCGCTACGCGCTTGTCCGGGATGACAGCCAAAGGAAATGGGCTCGTGGATAGATACCCCCGCGACCTCATCGGCTACGGCGCCACCCCGCCCCACGCCAACTGGCCCAACGGCGCCCGGATCGCCGTGCAGTTCGTCCTCAACTACGAGGAAGGCGCCGAGCGGTCGATCCTGCATGGCGACCCCGCTTCCGAGTTCTTCCTGTCGGAAATGGTCGGCGCCCAGCCCATCGAGGGCATGCGCAACATGTCGATGGAGAGCCTGTACGAATACGGCTCGCGCGCCGGGTTCTGGCGCATCCGTCGATTGTTTGACGAGCTGGGTCTGCCCCTGACCGTGTTCGGCGTCGCCCAGGCGATGGAACGCCACCCAGACGCCGTCGAGGCGATGATGGAGTCCGGCTGGGAGATCGCCAGCCATGGCTATCGCTGGATCGACTATCAGCATTTCACGCCCGATCAGGAGCTGGAGCATATCCAGAAGGCCATCGAGATCCAGGCCCGCCTGACCGGCGAGCGGCCGCTGGGCTGGTACCAGGGCCGCACCAGCCCCAACACCGCCCGGCTGATCGCCCAGGAAGGCGGCTTTGTTTATGACGCCGACAGCTATGCCGACGACCTGCCCTATTATGACGACCAGCACGGCCGCCCGCAGCTGATCGTGCCCTACACGCTGGACGCCAACGACATGCGCTTCACGGCGGCCCAGGGGTTCAACACCGGCGAGCACTTTTTCACCTATCTGCGCGACGCCTTCGACGCCCTCTACGCCGAGGGCGAGACCGCGCCGAAGATGATGAGCATCGGCCTGCACTGCCGCGTGGTCGGCAAGCCCGGCCGCATCCTGGGCCTCAAGCGCTTCCTTGAGCACGTGATGAGCCACGACAGGGTCTGGGTGGCGCGGCGGATCGATATCGCCCGGCACTGGCTGGCGACGCATCCGTATGAGGTGAAGGCATGAGCGGCGCCCCTCCCCTGACGCTCGCGCGCCTCAACAGCATGAACCAGACCGGCTTCACCACCGCCCTGGGCTTTGCGTTCGAGCTGTCGCCCTGGGTGGTGCAACGGGCCTGGGACGAGCGGCCATTCGACACCGTCGAGGGCCTGCACGCCGCGATGATGCGGGTGCTCGACGCCTCGACTACCGCCGACAAGCTGGCCCTGATCCGCGCCCACCCCGAACTGGCCGGCAAGGCCGCCATCGCCAAGGCCCTGACCGCCGAGAGCAACGCCGAACAGGCCAGCGCCGGCCTCGACAGGCTGACGGCCGAGGAGTTCGAGCGCTTCCACGCCCTGAACGCCGCCTATGCGATGCGCTTCGGCTTTCCGTTCATCATCGCCGTACGGCTGAACGACAAGACCTCGATCCTGGCCGCCATGCAGTCCCGGCTGGCCAACGATGAAGCCCAGGAGATCGCCGAGGCGATCACACAGATCGGCCACATCTCCCGGCTCCGCCTTCTCGACGCGGTGAGCGCCTGATGGACTATGATTTCGCCACCTGGGGCAGCCTGGTCCTGCGCTGGCTGCATGTGATCACCGGCGTCGCCTGGATCGGCGCGTCGTTCTACTTCGTCTGGCTGGACAACAATCTGCGCCGCCAAGCACGCCTTCACGCAAGGCCAGGCCATCGGCGTCGGCCTGGCCTTCATCTTCGGCGGCCTTGCAGTCTATGAGGCCCTGTGCCGCTCGCCGCTGGGCCAGCGCCCGCGCCTGTTCGGGATCGTCTGGTTCGCCGCCCTGACGGCGGCGACCTGGGCCCTGACCCAGATCTTCACCGACCGGGGCGCCTTCATCCATGTGGGCGCGATCATCGGCACCTGCATGGTCGGCAACGTGTTCCTGATCATCATTCCCAACCAGCGCAAGATCGTCGCCGACATGCTGGCCGGCCGCCCGGTGGACCCGCGCCTGGGGGCGATGGGCAAGCAGCGGTCGGTGCACAACACCCACATGACCCTGCCGGTCATCTTCATCATGATCAGCGGCCACTATCCGATGGTGACGGGCCACCCGCTGGCCTGGCTGCTGCTGGCCCTGATCAGCGCCGGCGGGGTGTCGATCCGCTACTTCTTCATCCTCAAGCACTCGGGCCAGATCCGGCACGAGTTCCTGTTCTACGGGGCCATGCTGGTCTTCGCCGTCAGCGTGATCGCCAGCAGCAAGCCCAAGAAGGACGTCGCTGCGATGTCGCCCGTGCCGTTTTCGACCGCCCAGGCCATCGTCGACAGGCACTGCGCCACCTGTCACGCCGCTACGCCCAGCCACAAGGGCTTCGCCGCCGCACCGTTGGGCGCCGCCTTCGATACGCCCCAGCAGATCCAGAAATATGCGTCGAAAATTCACGAACGCACGGTAGCCACCACAAGCATGCCGCTTGGCAACGAGACGGGCATGACCGACGACGAACGCGCCCAGCTGGGCGCCTGGATCCAGCAAGGAGCCAAGATCCCGTGACCGACGCCCTGCCTCTGGAAGCCCCCGCCCCTGGCGGCGAACTCGCCGCCAGGCCCCGCAAGCGCGACGCCGAACGCACCCGCAAATCCATCCTGGCGGCGGCCCTGAAGGAGTTCTCGCAGGCCGGTTTCGCCGGGGCCCGGATCGAGCGGATCGTCAAGGCCGCCAAGTGCAATATCCGGATGCTCTATCACTATTTCGGCGACAAGAAGGGTCTGTACCTGGCCGTCCTGGAGGCCGCCTATGTGGACCTGCGCGCCCGCGAGGCCGAGCTGAAGATCGACTTCGACAAGCCGCTCGAGGGGTTCCTGGAACTGCAGCGCTTCACCTTCGACTACTTCGAAAAGCACCCGCGGTTTGAGGGCCTGCTGCGCAACGAAAACCTGATGCACGGCAAGTTCGCCGCCCAGTCACGCGTGGTCACCGAGACCGCCTTCCCGCTGCGCCGGACGATCGAGGGACTGATCGCAAGCGGCCAGAAACAGGGGGTGTTCGGCCCCGATCTCGACCCCGTGCAGATCTATGTGACCATCGCGGCGATGAGCCGGTTCCACCTGGCCAACGGCTATTCGCTGTCGGCGACGCTCGACACCGACATGACCACCGCCGAGTGGCGCCAGGCGCGGCTGACGCACGCCCTGGCCCTGCTCGAAGGCTATCTGACGGCTGGCGCGCGCGGTTAGGCTAGGCGGGCTTCTGGACCAGAGGCGGGCCGCTGAACTCGGTCTCGATGACCACGGATACCTCGTCGCCAACGCCCATGGTCGTGCCGGGCGCCGGCACGCCATAGGCAATCCCGAAGTCCGACCGCTTGAACACGCCGGTCGCCGAGAAGCCGATCCGGGCGTTCGGATCCATAGGATGGCCGGCATAGCCGCCATTGAAGGTCACCTCCAGCACCACCGGCTTGGTCACGCCATGCAGGGTGAAATCGCCGGTGACCCTGGCCGTGTTGACGCCGGTCACATCCACCTTCGTCGACTTGAAGGTGATGGCCGGATATTGCGCCGCGTTCAGCCATTGCGGCCCGACCAGCTCGTCCTTGAACCCGGCCGGCGGGGACGGCAGCGTGAGGGAGCGCGGATCGATCGTCGCCTCCAGCGTTGTCAGCTCAGGCCTGGCCGGATCGAAGATCAGCCTGGCGTCGAAGTCGGCGAAGGCGGCGGTGTAGTTGGAAAAGCCCAGGTGGTTGACGGTAAACACCAGCGAGGCGTGTGTCTTGTCGAGCCTATAGGCGCCGGCCGGCACATTGGCTGGCGCAGGCTTGGCGGCGGGGGCGGCCGCTGGCGCGTCGGCTTTTTCAGCGACCGGCTTGGGAGAACAGGCGGCAAGGCCCAGGAAAACCGTGGCGAGGAGGATCTTCTGCATGGCGTGTCCCTTGGCGGCGCTAGACGAACTTCGCGCTTTTTTTGTCGGTCGATAAGCCAGGAACGTTCTAAACCGCCATCGGCAGACTCCGACTCGCAAATAAGTGGCGCCGGACCGTCTCCAGACGATCCGGCGCAAGACCACTACAGGAAGCTGTCGTAGCTGACGGCGTCGAGATTGACGCCCGCCAGCAGGATGACGTTTTCGAGCCCCGCCCCACCCGCGTCGGGGTGGCCGCTGAACACATAGACGTCCGCGTCGACCTGGAAGGCGATGTATTCGTGGAAGGTGCTGGGATAGGTCAGCATGGAATTCACCGTCGCCAGGGCGGAGGCGAAGCTGCCCGCGCTGCCCTCGACATAGCTGAAGCCGGCCGGGGCGTCAGAGAACCTCAGCTCGTCGCCAGCCTGGAAGTCGCTGATGACATCCACGCCCGAACCCGTGACGTCGATGTTGATCGCGCCCTTGGCCGCCGATCAGGGTGTCAGCTCCCTCCCGGCCCTCGATAAGGTTGGCGCCGACGTCACCTTTCAGAAGGTCATTGCCGGGGCCGCCGACGAGGTTCTCCACTCCGCTGATATCCAGAACCTGTCCGGCGCCGATGTCCTGAGGACCGATGATCGAGAGATCGACCATCGCGCCGCCGATCGGTATGTAGCCGCTGGAGAGGTCCAACGTGTCGGTCCCGGCGCCGCCATTGACGACCGTCGTACCGATCATTCCGGGCGCGCGCAGGACATAGAACAGGTCGGCGCCGTCGCCGCCATCCAGCGTGACTGCGCCCCACATCGTGAAGAAGGTGTCGGCGCCGGCGCCGCCGGACATATAGTCACCTGAGCCGACCTTGCTGGCTCTAAGAAAGTCGTCGCCCTCGCCGCCATCCAGAACGTCACCGCCGCCCACCGCGTACAGAAAGTCACTGCCGCCCTTGCCGGCCAGATAGTTCTCGGCGGCGTTGCCCGCCAAACTGTCCCGGCCGTCCGAGCCGATGACTCCTTCGATGGAGATCAGAGTGTCGAGGCCGTAGTTGCTGAAGTCCTGAATGGCGACGGATAGATCGATCCGGCCGTCACGGTCTCCAACCAGGGCGATGGTGTCGAAACCTTCGCCGCCGTCGATAACGTCATCGCCGGCGCCACCGACCAGGAAGTCATCACCCATGCCGCCGCTCAGGCTGTCGTCGCCAAGATCGCCGATCAGCGTGTTGTTGTTGGCGTCCCCCGTCAGCACATCAGCAAACGCCGAACCGTAAACATATTCGACGCCGACCAGCGTATCGACGCCGCCGCCGCCCGTGTTCTGCGCAGCCGTCAGGGTCAGGTTCACCGTCACGCCGGCCGTCGCGTCGTCATAAGCCGACCAGTCTATGCCCACGCCGCCGTCGATCAGGTCGTTGCCCGCCCCGCCCTGCATGTAGTCGTCGTTCTGGCCGCCCAGCAGCGTATCGGCGCCGGCGCCGCCGAACAGATTGTCCTCGCCCTTGCCGCCCGACAGGCTGTCATGGCCGTCGCCGCCGGCCAGGTAGTTGACGCCGGCGTCGCCGATCAGGGTGTCGTTGAAGGCCGAGCCATAGACGTTCTCGATCGAGATCAGCCTGTCGCTGCCGCCGCCCAGGGTATTCTGCGAACCGGTCAGGTTCAGGTCGACCTTCACGCCCGCCGCCGCATCCTCATAGGCGGCCCAGTCGGCGCCCGCGCCGCCGTCGATCGTGTCGGCGCCCGCGCCGCCGAGGATATAGTCTTCGCCCTCGCCGCCCAGCAGCGTGTCGTTGCCCGCCATCCCGGCCAGGACATCGTCGCCCGCGCCGCCGGTCAGCTTGTCGTTGCCGCCATAGCCGTAAAGCGTATCCGCATCGGCGCCGCCCGTCAGGGTGTCGGCCTTTTCGCTACCGTTCAACAACATCTGCTCGCCCCGCACTCGCCCCAAACGGGCACGCGGGAAGGTTTAGTCAGGGGCGGATCACACCAGAATTGGTTTCACTTGGTGAGGGAATATTAAGGGTAAACATTGAGCGCCCTACAAAGTAATCCACAGAACTGTTTCAGAATAGAACACCCTTCTCCAGCATTCCGTGTACGCCCTTCTCACCATTGACAGTCTGGGTGACGCGGAAGTCCACGGCCAGCGAACAGAACTGGTAGGCCTGCACCGGCGTCAGGGCGCTGCGGGCGGTGATGAAGTTAATCATGCCGCGCAGGGCCTGCTTCATGGCGAGGTCGAGATCCTCGTTGAAGCCCATGACGATGTAGTGGGTCGGGGTCTCGGCGCGCGGCCAGGTTGCTGCGCCCAGATCGGCGGCCTTGTGCAGGATGAAGGTAAAGGTCCCGGTCAGTCCCATCTCCAGCGCGTTGACGCAGACCTCGCCGTCGCCCTGCCGTCCGTGGCCGTCGCCGACCGAGAAGTTCGCGCCCGGAACCCAGACCGGGAGGAACAGGGTCGCGCCGGCGCCCAGCTCCTTGTTGTCCATATTGCCGCCGTGCTCGCGCGGTTCGCGGCTGGAGAGGCGGCCATATCGGGCCGGCGGGGCGACGCCCATGGTGCCGAAGAACGGCTTCAGCGGCAGGGTCGGGCCCCAGCTGGGCTTGCAGGTTCCCGCCGCGCGATCCACGGCGATGTGGCTGACATAGCGCTGCGGGAAATCCTCCGGCAGGGTTCCAGCAAGGGGGCGCACGGCGCAATAGCCCCAGTCATTGTTAGGCTCGACCGCCTCGATCCGCACCTCAAGCGTATCGCCTGGCTCGGCCCCGGCGATGGCGACGGGACCAGTCAGGATATGGGGGCCGATCCGTTCGGGCCTGGAGTCATGGATCGCCTGCAGGGCGGGCGGGATCGTCAGGCCGCTGCCCTCATCCGGCATCACCTCCACCCCGCCCGACACGCAGTCAAAGGTCACACTGTCGCCCGACGCAATCGTCAGCACCGGATCGAAGGCGGCGTCGAACATGCCAAAGCGGATGGTGTCGGGGGTCGAGGCGAGGTGGTGACGCATCAAGTAAGCCTTCTCTTACAAGCGGCCACTTCGACGCCGTTCCGGCGTTCGGCCCAAGTGTCGGCGGCCGTCCGCCGCGCTGATTGCCGTGAGGCGCCCATCCAGCGAGCGTTTGGCGGCGCGGCTGTCTTTCTGGCGAGCGCGCCAACCAAGCCGGACAGCAAAGCGCGGCCGCACTAGCCTCAAGCGGCGACGCAGGTATATGAATAAATTTCTTACTTAGGAGACCGCCCCACGATGGCGACCGACGCGGCGCTGAAGGCCTTTCTCGACCTTACCGACCAGGACCTTGCGACCTATGCCGCCGCCCGGGCGGCCGAAATCGGCCTGATCCTGCCCGAGACCACCCTGCCGGCGGTTTGCGAGAATCTGGCCCTGCTGCGCGCCCAGACGGCCCTCTTCGTCGCAGCGCTGGGCGCGCGCGCCGGCGAGTCGCCCCAAAGCTTCGAGCCATGAGCTTTCCCAGCGTGGTCGAGATCGCCGGCGAGGTTCGGGCCGGCCGGGTCACCGCCCGCGCGGTGACCGAAGCGACCCTGTCGCGTATCGCCCGCCACAACCCCGCGATCAACGCCTTCACCGCCGTGCTCAACGCGCGGGCCCTGGCTCAGGCCGACAAGGTCGACGCCGCAATCGCCGCCGGCCAGCCTGCTGGACTGCTGGCCGGCGCGCCCTTTGCGGTGAAGAACCTGTTCGACATCCAGGGCCTGCCCACCCTGGCCGGCTCGAAGATCCGGCGCGGCGCCGCGCCGCCGTCCCGCGACGCCACCCTGGTCCCCCCTGACCCTGGGCTCCGACACCAACGGCTCGATCCGTATCCCCGCCAGCCTGTGCGGCGTGTTTGGCCTGAAACCCACCTATGGCCGCCTGTCGCGCCAGGGCGTGTTCCCGTTCGTCGAGAGCCTGGACCATGCCGGCGCCTTCGCCCGTTCGGTCGAGGATCTGGCCTTGGCCTATGACGTGATGCAGGGACCCGATGTCGAGGGCGACGCGATCTGCGCCCGCGCGGCCGAACCGGTGTCGGGCAAGCTGGCCGCCCTGGCCGAGACTCCGCTGCGGGTTGGCGTGTTGGGGGGCTGGTTCGCGCAGGACGCCTTTCCTGAAGTCCTGGAGGCGCTTGACACCGTCGCCCAAGCGCTTGGCGCCAGAGACCGCGTGATCCTGCCCGGCGCCCAGGCCGCTCGCGCCGCCGCCTTCTGCCTGACGCCGGTCGAGGCGGCGCATCTGCACCTGCCCGACCTGAAGACCTCGGCGATGGACTATGACCCCGCCGTCCGCGACCGCCTGCTGGCCGGCGCCTTGCTGCCCGCCAGCGTCGCCGAGGCGGCCCAGCGCTATCGCACGATCTTCCGCGACGAGGTCGCCCGGGCGTTCGAGCGGTTCGACATTCTGCTGGCCCCGTCTTCGGTCTGCCCCGCCCCTGGCATCGGCCAGGCGACGATGGAGATGGGCGGCCAGCAGGTTTCCGTCCGCAGGAACCTCGGCGCCTTCACCCAGCCGATCAGCTATATCGGCCTGCCGGTGCTGGCCGCGCCGGTGAACCGGCCGGGCCAGCTGCCGATCGGCGTGCAGATCATCGCCCCGGCCTGGCGCGAGGACCTGGCGCTGGCCGCCGGTCTGAAGCTGCAGCGCCTGGGCGTGGTCGCGGCTCATGCGCCGGGAGGCCCGCTGTGATCGTCAATGATCCCGCCGCACTGGCCGAGGTGACCGCCGCCGTCGAGGCCTATGAGACCGCGCTGATGGACAACGACGTCGAGGCTCTGGACGGCGCGTTCTGGAACTCGCCGCACACCGTGCGCATGGGCGTCACCGAAAACCTCTGGGGCTTTGACCAGATCGCCGCCTTCCGCGTCGGCCGGGCCGGCGGCTCGCCGCCCCGCACCCGGCTCAGGACCGAAATCACCACCTTCGGCGCCGACTTCGCCATCGCCAATGTCGCGTTCCAGCGCGACGGCTCTGACAAGATCGGCCGTCAGAGCCAGACCTGGATCCGCACCGGCGACGGCTGGAAGGTCGCCTCCGCCCACGTCTCGATCCTGCAGGCCGGGGCCGACCAACGCCTCGCGCCAACGACAGAAAGCCGCTAGAGCCCGCACATGACGCAAAAGATCATTTTCGACACCGATCCCGGCATCGACGACGCCATGGCCCTGCTGTTCATCGAGGCCAGCCCGGCGCTGGACCTGCTGGCCATCACCACGATCTTCGGCAATGCCGACATCGAAACCACCACCCGCAACGCGCTCTATCTGAAGCAGCGCTTTGGCCTGTCAGCGCCGGTCTATAAGGGAACCGACAAGCCCCTGACCCGCCCGCGCAACCCCTCGCCCACCTTCGTGCATGGCGAGAACGGCCTGGGCGATGTGGAACTGACGGGTCTGGTCCCGGCCCAGCCCGAGGCCAAGCCGGCCTATCAGGCGATCATCGACATCGCCCGCCAGCATCCCGGTGAGGTGACCCTGGTCGCCGTTGGCCCGCTGACCAATCTGGCCCTGGCGCTGAAGGCCGATCCCGAGGTCGCCACCCTGCTGAAGGCCGTGGTGATCATGGGCGGCGCGTTCGGCGTGGCCGGCAAGCCGGGCAATGTGACCCCCGTCGCCGAGGCCAATATCTGGAACGATCCGGAAGCCGCTGATCTGGTCTTTACCGCGCCGTGGGCCCTGACTGCGGTCAGCCTTGACGTCACCACCCAGGTGGTGATGTCGCCGGCCTATATGGACGCGCTGGAAGCCTCGGCCGGACCGGCTGGCGCGTTCCTGAACGCGATTTCCAAGCCCTATGCGGCCTTCTACGGCAGCCGCGACGGCGTCAGCGGCTGTTGCGTGCACGACGCGGCGGCGGTGGCGTTCGTGATCGCCCCGTCGCTCTTTGAGGTGCGTCGCGGGTCGGTGCGGGTGGTGACCGAGGGCATCACCCTGGGCCAGACCTGCCAGAAGGCCGAGGGCGAACTGTTTGGCCCCAGCGCCTGGGACGACCAGCCGATCCAGGCGGTGACCGTGGCGGTGGATGAGGCGGGGCTGTTGAAGTTGTATGCGGAGACGATGAGGGCGTAGCTCTTGTTAGATCCTCCCCTTCTGGGGGAGGTGGCCCAGAGGGCCGGAGGGGGCCAGCTCGGCCTAAGCCGCATTAGCCCCCTCAGTCGCTCCGCGACTGCTCCCCCAAAAGGGGAGCAGCTTGCAACTACCGCCGATGCTGCTCGACGCCGGCCAAATAGGTCCGCTGCACCACCCGGTCATCGCCCAGCACGGTCAGGGCAAACAATCGGTTCTCCAGACTGCGATCGCCCGCCAGACGCCGCGCCAGCAGCGGCGTGGCGGCCAGATCCAGCACCAGGAAGTCAGCCTCCTTGCCGGGCGCCAGATTGCCGATCCTGTCGCCCAAATCCAGCGCCCGCGCACCGCCCAGGGTGGCCAGATACAGCGCATGGAACGGATCCAGCGCCGCGCCGCGCAGCTGGCCGACCTTGTAAGCCTCGCCCAGGGTATGAAGGATCGAGAAGCTCGTTCCCGCCCCGACATCGGTGCCGATGCCCACCTTCACCCCATGGGCGCAGGCGGTCTCCAGCGGGAACAGGCCTGAACCCAGGAACAGGTTCGATGTCGGGCAAAAAGCCACCGCCCCGCCCTTGGCCGCCAGCCGCCCGAACGCCTCGCCCTGCAGGTGGACGCAGTGGGCGAAGACCGAGCGTTGGCCCAGCAGGCCAAAGCGGTCATAGACGTCCAGATAGTCGCGGGCCTCAGGGAACAACGCCGCCGTCTCGTCGATCTCGCGCGGGTTCTCCGACAGGTGGGTCTGCATCCAGACGCCGGGGTGCTGGGCCAGCACCTCGCCGGCCATGGCCAGTTGCGCGTCGCTGCAGCTGATCGCAAAGCGCGGGGTGACGGCGTAGCCCAGGCGCCCCTTGCCATGCCAGTCGGCGATCAGGCTTTCCATGTCAGCGCGGCTGGTCTCGACCGTGTCGGTCAGGCCGTCGGGCGCGTTGCGGTCCATCAGCGCCTTGCCGGCGATCAGGCGCATGTCGCGCGCCAGCGCCGCGCGGAACAGGGCCTCGACCGAGCCCTTGTGCACCGAGCCAAACACCAGTGCCGTGGTCGTACCGTTGCGCAGCAGCTCGTCGACAAAGAAAGTCGCGGCCTCGGCGGCGTGTTCCGGATCGGCGAACGCCGCCTCCGCCGGGAAGGTGTGCTGCTCCAGCCAGTCCAGCAGCTGCGCGCCATGGGCGGCGATGATATCGACCTGCGGGAAGTGGATGTGGGTGTCGATGAAGCCGGAGGTGATCAGCTTGCCGCTCAGGTCCTCGACCGGCGCGTCGCCCAGCAGCTCATGCAGCGACGCGTAGTCACCACAGGCCACGACATGGCCATCCTCCACGAGCAGCAGGCCGTCCTCGTGGAAGGCCACGGCCTCCTCGGTCTTCGTCGGATCGTCCAGCAGGTGGAGGATCGACGCCCTATAGGCTTGCAACGGCGGCGCCCTCGTCATTGGAAATCCGCGCCGCCTCCAGGCGCATCAGCAGGTCGGCGGCCACCGAGACGGCGATCACCTCGGGGGCCTTGCTCTTTAGGTGCGGCAGGCCGATCGGGCAGGTCAGGCGGGTGAGCGCCGCCTCCGAGAAGCCGTCGTCGCGCAGCCGGCTCATGAACCGGGCGCGCTTGGTCTTCGAGCCGATCAGGCCCAGATAGCCGGCGCAGCCGGCCAGGCCGGCCGAGGTCAGGGCGTAATCCAGGCCGTGGTCGTGGGTTAGGATCAGGCTGTAGGCTTCCCGCGTCGCGCCCATGGCGGCGGCGGCCATCTCGGCCGGCTCAGCCACAGTGACCCCGGGAATTTCAGCCGTCTCGGGCCGGCTGTCGTACCAGAACAGTCGGAACGGCAACGGCGCGAAGGCCCTCGCGATGGCCTGACCCACATGGCCGGCGCCGAACAGCAGCAGCGGCGGACGCGGCGCGTCATTGCGCTCGACCAGCTCGTCGCCCAGCTCCGGCCGCGCCCCGCGCGCCGAGGCGGCGGCGCCGGACAGGCTGACCGGCGGCGCATCTGACAGGGCGGCGATCGGGACAATGGTCTTGACCAGCAGGCCCGGCTCAAAGCGGGTGCGCACCTCGAACGGCTGGGCGGCGTCCATCCGCCGGGCGGCGTCGGTCAGCCAGTCGCGGCTGGCGGCCTCGATCCGCTCGATCAGCAGCCGCACGCGGCCGCCGCAGCACTGGGCCAGCAGCGGACCCAGCGGATAGTCCTGGATGGCGAAGCTGGCCTGCGAGCCGGTCAGCATTTTGCGGGCCTGGTCGGCGGCCTGATGCTCCAGATTGCCGCCGCCGATGGTGCCCGACTGGCCGCCCTGCCAGACCACCATCTTGGTCCCGGCCTCGCGCGGCGCCGAGCCTTCGGTGGCCAGAACGGTGACCAGGGCGGCGGGTTGGTCTTCGCTGATCCGGGCCAGCGCGGAACGAGCCCAATTCATAAACCCTCTCCCAGAGGGAGAGGGAGGGGCCCATGCGCAGCATGGGAGGGTGAGGGGTTAAGGAGCATGACGGCGTGCCGGCACGCCGGTTGAGGGCGTAACCCCTCACCCTCCCAGCGCTTCGCGCCGGGCCCCACCCTCTCCCTCTGGGAGAGGGACTTAAACACGGGCCCTCGCCTTCACATCCTCGACCGCCATCAGGATCCGCTCCGGCGTCGCCGGCGCATCCAGGTTCGGCATGATCCGATGATCCGCCACGCTAGCCACCGCCCGGGTGATGGCGCTGAACACCGAGATCGCCAGCATCAGCGGCGGCTCGCCCACGGCCTTGGAGCGGTGAACGGTGGCCTCGACATTACGGCCGGCCTCCCAGAGCTTGACCGCCAGATGGGCCGGACGGTCACCGATGGTCGGGATCTTGTAGGTCGAAGGCGCGTGGGTGCGCAGGCGGCCCTGATCGTCGAACACCAGCTCTTCGGTGGTCAGCCAGCCCATGCCCTGGATGAAGCCGCCCTCGATCTGACCCAGGTCGATGGCCGGGTTCAGGGATTTGCCCACGTCGTGCAGGATGTCGGCGCGGGTCACCTTCATCTCGCCGGTCAGGGTGTCGATGATCACCTCGCTGCAGGCCGCGCCATAGGCGAAGTAGTAGAACGGCCGGCCGCTGTGGCTGGCCCGGTCGTAGTGAATCTTGGGCGTGGCGTAGAAGCCGGTCGAGGACAGCGACACCCGGCCCAGATGGGCTTGACGGCACAGATCGTTGAACGGGATCAGCTCGGCGCCGGCCTTCAGGCCCCGGGGCGTGAAGGCGACCTCGGCCTCAGCGCAGCCCCACTTCTTTGCGGCGAACTCGACCAGCCGGGCCTTGAGGGTGTTGGCCGCATTGAGCGCCGCCATGCCGTTCAGGTCGGTGCCCGACGAGGCGGCCGTGGCCGAAGTGTTGGGCACCTTGTCGGTGACGGTAGCAGTGGCTTTCACCAGCGACACATCCACCTGGAAAGCCTCGGCGACGATCTGGGCGACCTTGGTGAACAGGCCCTGCCCCATCTCCGTCCCGCCATGGTTCAGCAGGATCGAGCCGTCGGCATAGAGGTGGATCAGGGCGCCGGCCTGGTTCAGGTGCGTGGTCGTGAACGAGATGCCGAACTTCACCGGCGTCAGGGCCAGGCCCTTTTTCAGGATCGGGCTGGCGGCGTTGAACGCGTCGATCTCGCGCTGACGGGCCTCGTAGTCGCAGGAGGCGGCCAGCTCGGCCAGCAGCTGCGGCGCGACATTGTCCTCGACGGTCTGGTGATAGGGCGTCAGGTCGCGGCCAGGCTCGCCGTATAGATTGCGCTGACGCACCTCCAGCGGATCAAGACCGGTGGCCTGGGCCACGGCGTCCATCACCCGCTCGATGGCGATCATGCCCTGCGGTCCGCCAAAGCCTCGGAACGCCGTGTTCGACACCGTATGGGTGCGGAAGCGGTGCGACAGGATCTCGACCGCCGGCAGGAAATAGCAGTTGTCGGCGTGGAACATCGCCCGGTCGTTGATCGCCATCGACAGGTCGGTGGTCGCCCCGCAGCGCGAGGCCAGTTCCAGAGCGATGCCGGTCAGGCGGCCGTCGTCGTCAAAGCCGACATCATAGCCGACCTCGAAGTCATGCCGCTTGCCGGTCATGATCATGTCTTCGTCGCGGTCGGGCCGGCATTTGGCGGCGCGGCCGGTCTTCACCGCCACCAGGGCGGCGGCGGCGGCGAACAGCGAGGCCTGGGTTTCCTTGCCCCCGAACCCGCCGCCCATCCGGCGCACCTCGATGGTCACCGAAGTGTGCGGCCGGTCCAGCACGCGGGCCACCAGATGCTGTACCTCGCTGGGATGCTGGGTGGACGACCAGACGTGGACGTCGCCGTCCTCGCCCGGGATGGCCAGGGCGATTTGCCCCTCGAGATAGAAGTGGTCCTGTCCCCCGATGGCGAACTGGCCCTGCAGACGTCGGGGCGATTCCGCCAGCGCGGCGGCCGCGTCGCCTCGCGCCATCCGCTGGCTGTTCTCGATCTTCAGATCGGCCTCACGCGCGGCGGAAATATCGATGGCGGCCGGCAGCTCGGCATAGGCGATCACCGCCTTGGCGGCGGCGGCGCGGGCGGCGGCGATCGAGGTGGCGGCCACCGCGAACAGGCTCTGGCCGACATAGGTCACGGTGTCGGTGGCGAATAACTTGTCGTCGTGGATCACCGGACTGACGTCGTTCTCGCCGGGGATGTCGGCGGCGGTCAGCACCAGCACCACACCGGGCGCGACGCGGACGGCCGACAGGTCCATCGCGGTGATGCGCGCATGAGCCCTGGTGCTGAGGCCGAAATGCACGTGCAGCATCCCCGCCGGCTCGGGCAGGTCGTCGATATAGACGGCCGAGCCCGCGACATGGCGCGCGGCGCTGTCATGCGGCAGCGAGGCATGCACGCCCTGGAACGCGTCGGTCATCGGAGGCGCTGTCGCGGCGGAGTCAGCCATGGGCGCTTTCCGGTTCAACGCGAGCCAAGAGGCCAGGCGAACTGGACTCGAGGAACACCTTGCGCAGCATGTTGCGGGCGGTGAGCGACCGATAGGCCGCCGAGGCGCGCATGTCGCTCATCGGCGTATAGTCGATATCGAGCGCCGCCATGGCCGCTTCAACCGTCGCCTCGCTCCACGGCTGGCCGATCAGGGCCGCCTCGCAGGCTCCCGCCCGCTTGGGCGTGCCCGCCATGCCGCCGAACGCGATCCGCGCCGATGCCACGACACCGCCTTCGATCGTCAGGGCGAAGGCCCCGCAGACGGCCGAGATATCCTGGTCGAAACGCTTGGTCAGCTTGAAAACCTTGAAGACAAGCCCGGGTCTTGGCGTCGGTGCGATCACCGCCTCAACGAACTCGCCGGGCCGCCGGTCCTGCCGGCCATAGTCGAGAAAGAAGGCCTCCAGCGGCATCTGGCGCCGCTCACCGCCCCGGTTCAGAACCAGAGTCGCCCCCGCTGCGATCAGGGCGGGCGGCATATCGCCGATCGGCGAGCCGTTGGCGATATTGCCGCCGATCGTGCCGCTGTTGCGCACCTGGGCCGAACCCAGCCGGCGCATCATGGCGCCCAGCTCCGGATAGAGCCCGCCCAGCGTCTCCAGGGCGTCGACATAGCGAACGCCTGCGCCGATCCAGACGCCGCCCTCGACGGTCTCGATCCGCTTCAGTTCAGCGACCTGACCGATGTCGATCAGGGTCTTCAGGGGCCGGCGCTGCTTGGTTATCCACAGGCCCACATCCGTGGCCCCGGCTACGATCGTGGCGTCAGGATGCTCGATGAAAGCGCTCGCCAGATCCTCGACCGAACGCGGCGCCAGCCAGCGGCGGGTGACGCCGTGGACAGGGTCTTCGTAGGTCAGGTCAAGCATAGCCTCTTCGCGCACCCATGACAGATCCACCGCAGGCGGCGCCTCGGCCTGGACGCCGTTCGCCACGTCGATGATCGGGCCGTAGCCGGTGCAGCGGCACAGATTGCCCGCCAGCATCTCGGCCGGTGAAGCGTCGGCTCCCTTGGCCGCGACGGCCTTGGCGTAAAGCGACATGACGATGCCGGGCGTGCAGAAGCCGCACTGCGAGCCGTGCCTGTCGACCATGGCCTGCTGCACGGGGTGCAAGGCGCCATCCTTGGACAGACTCTCCACTGTCATCAGCGCCTTGCCATGCAGCATGGGCAGGAACTGGATGCAGCTGTTGACCGCGCGCCAGGCGACACCCTCACCGTCGGGTTCGCCCACCAGCACGGTGCAGGACCCGCAGTCGCCTTCGGCGCAGCCTTCCTTGGTCCCGGTGCGACGCAGGTCGCCGCGCAGATGTTCCAGCAGGGTGCGGGTCGGGTCGGCGCCGCGCACTTCATGCACCTGACCATCCAGCAGGAAGCGGATGGCGCCCTCTTGTTTGGGTTGGTGCATCAGCTGCCTCGATAGGTGGAATAGCCATAGGGCGAGACCAGCAGCGGCACGTGCCAGTGCTGTTCCACGTTCGAAACGGCGAAGTCGATGACCACCACGTCCAGGAACGGCGGGTCGGTGACCGCCGCGCCCGTCGTTCTGAAATACTCGCCGATGGAGAACTCCAGTCGATAGCCGCCGATGGCGATGTCCTCGCCGGCGATTAGCCGCGCGCGGCCGTCTTCATCCGTGCGGAATTCCGCCGCCACCCCGCCGTTGCGCCGCGACACCCGCACCAGGACTCCGGCGGCCGGCCCCCCGACCGCCTGGTCGAGGATATGAGTCGTCAGTCCGCTCATGCCGTACCCTTCAAAACTCGCCCGCCGATGCTCGGCCCGCCCGCGCGCGCTGTCCAGAGCCCCGCGCCGAAACGGATCATCTCCGCCCGCCACGCTAGAGAACACAGCGGTCGGCGCCCGTTCACCAGGCATTATATAATAGATTTATTACTTACTAGAGCTCGTCTGCGCACAGCTAAATGTGACCGCTACCAGAAAAATCGGCTCCATGCGGCGCATAGGGTTGGCAATGGCGGTCCATCCCCGGTAGCTAGACCCTGACGCCCGCGAGCAAGACAGGGCGCGCCAAGATGCTCCGCGCAGACGCCCAAGAGGAAAAGTCCATGGACGAGGATTTCCGCAAAGCCGCTCTGGACTATCACCGTCTGCCGCGGCCCGGAAAACTGGCGATCGAGGCGACCAAGCGCATGGCCACCCAGCGCGACCTGGGCCTGGCCTATTCCCCCGGCGTCGCCGCCCCCTGCGAAGCCATCGCCGCCGATCCCGACAAGGCCCGCGACTACACCGCGCGCGGCAATCTGGTGGCGGTGATCTCCAATGGCACCGCCGTGCTGGGCCTGGGCAACATTGGCCCGCTCGCCAGCAAGCCGGTGATGGAAGGCAAGGCCGTCCTCTTCAAGAAGTTTGCCGGCATCGACGTGTTCGACATCGAGGTCGACGCCGAGGATCCGGACAAGTTCATCGAGGTTGTGGCCGCCCTGGAGCCCACCTTCGGCGGCATCAACCTGGAAGACATCAAGGCCCCCGAGTGCTTCATCATCGAGCGCAGTCTGCGCGAACGGATGAAGATCCCGGTCTTCCACGACGACCAGCATGGCACCGCCATCGTCTGCGCGGCCGCCGTCCGCAATGCGTTGCTGGTCCAGGGCAAGCAGCTCAAGGACGTCAAGCTGGTCACCTCGGGCGCCGGCGCAGCGGCCCTGGCCTGCGTCGACCTGCTGGTCTCAATGGGCCTGCCGGTCGACAACGTGACCCTGACCGACATCAAGGGCGTGGTCCATGCCGGCCGCGATCCCGACATGCTCGACAACATGGCCCGCTATGCGCGTCAAACCGACGCCCGCACGCTGCCCGAAGTTTTGGCCGGCGCCGACATCTTCCTGGGCCTGTCAGCCCCTCGCGTGTTCAAGGCCGAGTGGCTGCCCCTGCTGGCGCCCAATCCGCTGATCCTGGCCATGGCCAATCCCGAGCCGGAAATCCTGCCAGAGCTGGTGGCCGCAGCGCGTCCCGACGCGATCATGGCCACCGGCCGCAGCGACTTCCCCAACCAGGTCAACAACGTCCTGTGCTTCCCCTTCATCTTCCGGGGCGCGCTGGATGTCGGGGCCAGCGAGATCAATGAGGCCATGAAGGTGGCGGCCGTCGAGGCCATCGCCGAACTGGCCCGGGCCGAAGCCTCCGAAGTGGTGGCCAGCGCCTATGGGGGCGTCGCGCCGATGTTTGGCGCGCAGTACATCATCCCCAAGCCTTTCGATCCGCGCCTGATCCTGCAGATCGCCCCGGCCGTGGCGCGGGCGGCGATGGACAGCGGCGTCGCCACGCGGCCGATCGCCGATTTCGACGCCTATCGCCAGGAGCTGGAGCTTTTCGTCTATCGCTCGGGCCAGCTGATGCGGCCGGTGTTCGAACGGGCCCGCAAGGCGCCGCTCAAGGTCGCCTATGCCGAGGGCGAGGACGAGCGCGTGCTGCGCGGCGTCCAGACCGTGCTCGACGAAGGGCTGGCCCACCCGGTCCTGATCGGCCGCCGTGACGTGATCGCCGCCAAGGTCAAGGAGATGGGCCTGCGCATGGATCTGGGCGGTCGCGTCCAGGTGATCGACCCCGCCGCCGACACCGAACTCTTCGCGCCATTGATCGAGCGCTACCAGGCTCTGGTCGGCCGCCGCGGCGTACCGCCGATGGCCGCCGAGCGCCGTGTCACGGGCCGCCGCACGGTTGCCGCCTCGATGCTGCTGCAGGCTGGCCATGTGGACGCGGCCCTAGTGGGCGGCAGCGGCGACTGGTGGCAGCACATGACCTATGCCCTGCCGATCATCCCCAAGCGGGACGATGTCAGCCGGGTCTATGCGATGTCGTCGCTGATCCTGCAGACGGGCACGCTGTTCTTCTGCGACACCCACGTCAATGTCGACCCGACCGCAGACCAGATCGCCGAGGTTACCCTGCTGGCGGCCGAGGCCGTGCGCCGGTTTGGCCTGACGCCCAAGGCTGCCCTGCTCTCGCATTCCAGCTTCGGCGCCAGCAATTCACCGACCGCCCGCAAGATGCGCGAGGCCCTGAGCCTGGTGCGTGAGCGCGCGCCGGAGCTGGAAGTCGATGGCGAGATGCACGCCGACGCCGCCCTCAGCCAGCACCTGCGCGACCGCCTGGTGGCCGACAGCCCGCTGAAGGGCTCGGCCAATCTGCTGGTCATGCCGACCCTGGATGCGGCCAATATCAGCCTGACCCTGCTCAGCGCAGCGACGGAATCCCTGCTCGTCGGCCCGATCCTGCTGGGCATGAGCCAGCCCCTGCACGTACTGACGCCCAGCGTCACGGCGCGCGGCATCGTCAATCTGACCGCCCTGGCGGTGAACCAGGCGGCCAGCGAGCGGGCGCTCCAGGCCTGATCCCAAGACCCAGGGCTGACCCCAAGACAAAGAAGGCCCCACGCGAAGTCGCCGCCATCCAAAAAGGATGAAAGCCACTTCACGCGGGGCCTGATCTTTAGACCAAAGTTCGGGAAGACGCGTCGCGCGCCTGCCCGGTCCTTGATGCTTAGAGGATGCGCAGGTTGCCGGCCGAGGTCTTGCCCGAGCGACGGTCCTGTTCCAGTTCGTAACCGACCTGCTGGCCTTCGTTCAGGCCCCGCAGACCGGCGCGCTCAACGGCAGAGATGTGCACGAAGATGTCGCCGCCGCCGTTGTCGGGCTGGATGAAACCAAAGCCCTTGGTGGTGTTGAACCACTTCACGACGCCCGTGCCGGCTTCGCCGCCACCGCCGCCGCCACCACCGCCGCCGTAGCCGCCGCCCCGGGGAGCGTCATAGCCGCCGCCGCGCGGGGCGTCGAAGCCGCGGGGAGCCGGGCGACGGGCAGCGGCGGGAGCCGCGCCTTGACCGGTTACGCGCAGGTTGCCGGCCGAGGTCTTGCCCGAGCGACGATCTTCTTCGAGTTCATAGGCGACCAGGTCGCCTTCGTTCAGGCCCGAAAGGCCCGACCGCTCAACCGCGGCGATATGGACGAACACGTCCTCGCCGCCGTTTTCGGGCTGGATAAAGCCAAAGCCCTTGGCCGGGTTGAACCACTTAACGACACCGTTCGCCATCTTATCCTCAAAAACCTATTCCGTGGGCCAGTTGCCGACCCGCGCCTTCCATAGCATCTCATGACGCAAATCAAAGGATCGCGCCATGGGCTTTGGATGGAGATTCTCGAAGAACGATGTGCGAAGTGCAGAAAATTTCGCTTCCGGGGCGATCTGGCGCCGGTCGCGCAGGCTATTTCAGCGACCAATGATGACCCGTTCAGCGTGTGAAACAAGTCACCATGGTCAAGTCTAGGGCGCCGGATCCCGATTTTGTCGAGACCCAATAGCCATACGCGTCGACTTCAGCGCAGGGCCAAGGCTAGGAACTTGAGGCAGAAATAGAAGGAAGAGGCTTTGAAGGAGGGCGGCTTCTATCAGGCTACACCGGGAAAGCAAGCCCCAACTGAGCACATCCAAGCGCCTGCCCCGCCCACCTTGTCGAGAGTCGATCAGCGCCATCCAAGGTTTCGCACAGGACGCGCCGGAATCGACGTCAGGCGAGCGCATCCGCAGCGTTGACCGTCGGGGCGGACGCCGAGGATGTCGGACGACGACGCAGGAAATATAGGCCCGCCAGGATCGTGCAGACAGCGCCGACGATGCTGGTGGCATAGACGCTGGCGATGAAGAAGCCGAGCCAGTCCAGGTTGACCATCGCGAAGTTGCGCCAGAGCAGCAGGGCGACGCTGCCCAGATAGCCAGAGGCGTCGGCAACATAGATCAGGAAACCCGCCGTGCCGACCTGACCGCTGAAGGCGATCATGCGGTCAAACAGCATGGCGTTGAAGGGCGTGTAGGCCATGTAGAGGCCAGCGCCGGTCAGGATCATCCAGGTCAGCGGCGTCAGCAGATCAGCCTGGAAGGCCAGGGTCGACAGGCCCAGCAACAGGAAGCCGGCCAGGATGACGCCGTGCATCACCAGAAGCGCCCGCAGATTGTCGCGCACCAGCATGACCGCGCCCATTACCGCCAGGGCGACTGCGGCGACCGGCAGTTCGCTGGTGGTGAAGACGCCAGAGGCCTCGCCGAAGCCCAGGGCGATCCAGATCTCGGCGGCGAAATTATCCCGGAAGTCCCGCAGGGCGGTCAGCAACACATAGGCCATCACCAGCAGCACGACGCCCGGCGCATAGGCGGCCAGAAAGGCGCGGCGCCGGGCGCGGTCCATTGGCTGGCGACGCACGCGCGCGGCTTCGTCGGCGAGGCTGGGCGGCGGCAGCTGGACCAGGGCCCAGACCGAGAAGGCCAGCAGCGGCAGAAACAGCGCGCCGGTGGCGGCCGGCATCCAGAACGGCGAGACGTCCAGATCGACCATCAGCCACTTTCCGACCGATTTGACGACGCCCGACGACAGGATGAAGCTGGCGCAGAGGATGGCGCCCAGCACCTCGGACGTGCGCCGCCCCTCCATGAAGCCGAACACCAGCCCCCAGATCATGCCCAGGGGCAGGCCGTTCAGCACCAGGGCCACGACATTCCAGGGCGCGGGAACGACGGCGAAGGCCAGCAGGGCCAGCCAGGACATACCGATCAAGCCCAGGATGGCCACGCCGCGATGGGCCGGCGCAATCTCGGAAATGACCTTGACCCCGATCAGCTTTGAGGCGGCGTAGCCGGCGACCTGGGCCAGCACGAGGGCGATCTTATAGTCGATGGCGAAGGTCCAGCCCTCGACCTCGCCGAAGGTCGCCGCCGCGAACGGCTTGCGGAAAGCGTACATCGAGAAATAGGCGCAAAAGCCGGCCAGGCCCGCGAACAGGGTGAAGACCAGAGGATTGGCTCGCTCCAGCCAGAGCCGCGGACCTGAACTCATCGAAACGCCCCTTTTGAGGCCTTTGGTCTATACCACTCGCATGGCGTTTCGATGACGTGGAAGGGATACCGAAAAGTGGCGCTTCACAGCCTTGGGCGCCCAGCGACAGGCGCGTGATTTCAGCGGACGCGGATGTCGACGCTGATCTTCAGGGCGTCGTGGCGCCAGTATTCGCGGTCGAACTCGACCACGCGTCCCTGGGCGTCATAGCACGTGCGCTCGACGCTCAATCCGGGCAGACCCGACTTCACCCGAAGGGCTTCGGCCTCGCCGCGCGTCAGGGCGCAGGGCCGCATGTCGACCTTGTTGCGCGCAACACCGATCCCATAGACCGACTTCAGGACGCTGGTCAGCGAGCCATCCAGATCGTGCTCTATCAGGCCCGGCGCCAGGGAGGCGTCGACCACGATGCTCTCGATCAACACGGCCCGGTCGTCGATCGATCGCCGGCGGCGGATCCAGTACAGCGGTGCGCCGATGGGGCGGGAAAAGATCTGGCTCAGCATGGCGTCGCAGGTGATCACGGTCTTGCTCAGCGTCTCGGTCGCCGGCCGCCGGCCCTGCGCTTCGACATACGACATGAAGCCTTCCCAGCGCGTCGGATCATAGACCACAGGCGGGGGAGAGACATACCAGCCGCTGCGATTGCGGCGATAGACCAGGCCCTCGGCCTCAAGCTGGAAAAGCGCCTCGCGGATCGTGCCACGCGCCACCCCGCCGCCGACCTGTAGCTGACGTTCCGACGGCAGACGTTCGCCGGCCTTCAGTTCCCCACTGTCGATCCGATCGGCAATGTCGTTGCGAACTCCAAGATAGTGGAGGTGATCTGGCTGCTGCATCGTGGGGACCTGTCGGCGGTCAGAGCGCCGCTTTGCGCGAGGATGGGAGTGCGCTACGCCAAGGTCAAGAAACGGGATCCGAGCCCTGGCGAGCAATGTGGACAGGATGAGCGCGTCACGAAAGATTCGCGCAGCGATAGCTTATTTTGGTCTATACCAGTAATCCCAATTTTAAACCCTGCCCGCGCTTGCCGGCGCGAACAGGGCAGTGATCCCGGATTGTCTATGATCTCTCAGCCTGCGGCCGACGCTTTCGTGGCCGAACTTGTCGATCTCTTCGCCCGACTGGGCGACCTCCGGTACGGAGAGGATGTCAGCCAGCTGGAGCACGCGCTGCAGACGGCCCATCACGCCAGGGTCGATGACGCGCCGCCCGCCCTGATCGTCGCCGCCCTGCTGCATGATATCGGCCACCTGATGCAGAAGACCGGGGAGAACGCCGCGGACCTGGGCATCGACACCCGCCACGAGCATATTGGTGGCGGCTATCTGGCCCGGGCGTTCGGCCCAGACGTGACCGAGCCCATCCGCCTGCACGTGGCGGCCAAGCGCTACCGGGTGGCTGTGGACCCCGCCTATTTCGAGCGCCTCAGCGCGGCGTCATTGCAGAGTCTGGCGCTGCAGGGCGGCCCGATGAGTCCGGACGAGATCACTGCGTTCCTGGCCGAGCCAGCGGCGCAGGACGCCCTTCGACTGCGCGGTTATGACGAGGCTGGCAAGGCCCCCGACGCGGACGTGGCTGGCCTTGACGCCTATCATGACCTGCTTCGCGATCAGATTTATCGCGCGGGCCGGCTGTCGGCCTGATCCGCAACTTACGGCTTGCTAGGGCGCCGCCTCATCCGAGACCAGGTGCTGCAAAACGCGCTTTTCCAGCACCAGCAGCGCGCTGGCCTGGTTGGTGCGCATGATCAGACCCGTCGCCAGCGCCTTGGCGGCCTGATGGACGGCCTGGGCCAGACGCAGGAATTCGGGCCGCCCTCGCCCCCCGGTCCCATGCAGCGCGCAGAGCTGGCGCCAGTCCTGCACGAAACTGTCCAGCACGCCGTCGAAACGCGCGGCGCGCTCATAGGCTTCGGCGGTCTCGACGGCGACCGCCAGTTCGGCGCGCAGGTCGTCGATCAGCCCCTGCACCTCGGCGGCGGGCATGATGGGCGCGCGCTGATCGGCCTCCGTGAGAAGTTGCGGACGGGCCTTGGGATCCCAGACGATGGTCCGCCACTGATCGCGTGGCGGCGCCTGCCCGCAGGCGAAGCGCCAGAACGCCGCTGTGCCTGTCGTGTCGGCGACCAGATGGATACGGTCGGCGCTGGCCCTGTTCTCCACATGGTGGCGCCGCCAGTTGTCGAAGATCCAGGCCTCGCCTGCGCCCATGTGCACGGCCTGGCCGTCGCAGTGAAAGCGCACTTCGGGCCGGGTGAAGACCGGGATGTGAAGCCGCACCCGCGTATGCCAGTGATAGTTGATGTCGGCATGCTCGGGCACGCCCACGCCCGGCGCCAGGCGCATCAGCCGCGAGCGGCTCCAGACCACGCCAAAGCCCGCCAGGGCCTGGCGAAGATAGGGCATGGCCTCAAGCCAGGGCGTCGGCAGCATCTGTCCGTGCACGGAATCGGTCTCGCGCCCGCCGGCGCTGATCAGGCGGGCGGCGCTGTTGCCGGGCACGCCGTCCGGGTGCGCCACCCAGGCCTCGGGCGGCAGGGCCGCGACCTCGGCCTGCAGACACGCCACGTCGAACAGTACGGGGAGCTGGAAAAAGGGCTGTGACAGTCGCATCGTTCAGTCCCTGTAGCCGGTCAGGGCATCGCCAAGAGCGTCGTGCAGCGGCGCAAGCCAGGGCGCGTAGTGACGCCACTGGGTGAGACCCTCGCGGCCGATGGGCTGGCGCACCTGTTCGGAACTGGGCGTGCGCACACTGCGCCGGGTCTGGTGGAACGCCAGGCAGGCCGGCTCGAAAGCCAGACCGGAATGGCGGAGCATACGCCGCACGCCGCCTTCAAGGTCGTCGACCAGATCCTCGTAGGGCGCCCTCAGCACCCTCCCCGGCAGCACCTCGTCCCAGTGCCGCATCAGATCCAGATAGGTGCGATAGTGGCGGGCGATGTCGTCGACGCCATAGGTGAATTCCTGATTGGCGGAGCCAAACAGCTGCTTGAGATTGCCGAAGCAGCAGGCCATCGGCTCGCGTCGCACATCGATGATTGTCGCTCTCGGCAGCATCAGGTGGATCAGGCCGATATGCCAGAAATTGTTGGGCATCTTGTCGATGAAGAACGGCCGGCCAAGCCTGCGATAGGTGAGCGTCTCGGCCAGAAAGCGCTCGCCCAGCGCCCGCGCGTCGGCGGCCGTCAGTCTCAGCATGGCCTCGGGGTCGAGCGGCAGGCCGCAATCGGGATCGCGACCGCAGAGCTCGCCGGCGTAGCGGCCGATCTCGGTCAATTCCTGCGTGCCCTCCACGCTGGAATGCGAGGCCAGGATCTGCTCGATCAGGGTGGAGCCCGAGCGCGGCAGGCCCAGGATGAAGATCGGGGCCGGATCCTCCAGTCCCCAGCCGGCCCGGGCGGCGAAGACCTCGGCGGTGAAGACCTGCTTCAGCCGGACGGCGCAGGCCTCCGCGACCTCCGGGCGATAGCGGCTGGAGGCGCGCCGCACGGCATTGCCGCGCTCGTAATATGACCACGAGGTCTTGTAGTCGCCCTGGTCCTCCAGCGCCTTGCCCAGGGCGAAACACAGATAGACGCGATCCATGTCCTGAAGGATGGGCTGGGCCTCCGCGGCGCGCATCCGCGCGATGTCGTCGTCGGTGAAGCGATAGGTCTTGAGGTTGGCCAGGCTGAACCAGGCCACGCCGTAGTCCGGCCGCGCCGTCAGGGCGGCGTGATAGTCGGCGATGGCCTCGGCCTGCCGGCCCGTGATCTTCAGGGCGTTGGCCCGCCACAGGCGCAGGTCGGCGACCTCGGCCCCGGACTGAGCAGTATCGGCCAGCAGCCGCTGATAGAGATCGACCACCGGCTCATGGTCACCCAGCCCGACACAGGCTGCGGCGTAGTGTTTGAGATAGTCGCGGTTGACCGGGTCGTGCTCGAGCAGTCGCTCAGCCTGCTGCCGAGCCTGAAGGTGCTTCTGCTGCTGCAACAGCAGCATGGCGTAATCGAAGCGGGCCGCGTGGTAGTCCGGCGCGCGCTCAAGCACCGACTTCAGCAAGGCCTCGGCCTCGTCCGGCGCATCCTGCATCTGGCGTATCCGCGCCAGCAGGCGCTGGGCGCCGACATTGTCGCCGTCCTTGCGCAGATAATCCCGAAGCCCCTTCTCGGCCGGCGACAGGTCGCCATCGGCCAGCAGGCTGTTGGCCGCCACAATCTCCGGCGGCAATTGCTTGAGCACGGCCAGCCGCCGCCCCGCCTCGGACGCCTGAACGGTGTCGCCCGTCATACGGTGAAGCTGTTCCAGCATGTCCCAGCTGGCCGGCAGGGTCGGATTGAGGCTCACCGCCTCGCCCAGGGCCCGGATCGCCGCCGGCCCCTCGCCCAACAGGATATGGCAGTGACCGCGCTCCTGATGCAGGCGGCTGAACTGCGGATGCAGCGCCTGCAATCGCGCCAGGACGTTCAGCGCCTCCGCCGGCCGTTGCTCCGCACGCAGGGCCATCGCCTCACGCAACAGCGTGTCGCGATCATGGGTAGTCATCGCGCCAGGCCCGCCCCCAGGAATGGCTCCAGCCAGTCCGGATCCGGCTGATCGGCATCGTAATATTCGAAGATCAGATGCACGCGGTCAGTATCGCCGTTGTTGCGCACCCAGTGCGGGCCCAGATTGTCGACCTCCACCGCTTCGCCCGGTGGGAAATGGTGCTCCTCGCCCCCGAAGAACGACACCACCCCGGGATTGGTCGACAGTGGCACATGGATCTTGTGCGGCCACTTGGCTGCGGGGTTGGCGTCGATATGAGGGTGGATCACCCCGCCCGGCGGCATTCTCGCCAGCATCACGCGCGGGAATACGCCGCGCGCATAGCCGTAGGCGCGGACGGCCTGGGCCAACACAGGCTCAAGAAGGCCGCGCCACGCCGGCCAGCCCGCGCGATCGTGCGAGGCGCGCCAGTCGCGGGGGTTGTCGATGAAGCGAAAAACGATGTGGCGCGTCGCGTCCAGCACCTCGAAACGGTTGGGCTTGCCGGCGTTCTCGGCGTTCCAGACCGTCTCGGGGATCGCCGCCACAGCCGTCTGCAGAGCCGAGACCTCGACCGCACCCAGCTTGCGGATGCCGGTAGTCTTGCGCGGATTGGCGGCGGGGCTGAAGACGGCGTCGCTCATCTGAGGCCTTCAAAGGTGTAGCCGAACAGATCCAGGTCCTGGGCGTAGCGTCTGGTGACGCCATCGATCAGGGCCTGATCGTAGTAGCGACGATAGTCGCCATGTCGGCTGCCATTGACCCGGTCCAGCGGACGGGAGGGAATGCCGAGACGCGCGCAGATCGCCTCATACGAGCCCTGCATGTCCTCGACGCGCCCCACGCCGTCGGTCAACAGGGTCTGGCCGTCCTCGTCGACCAGCAGCGAGGCCTGAGGCTGGAACAGGATGTGCTGCTCCGGCGGTTCGGCGAACAGAAAATGGCGCATCGCCTCGCGCGGCTGCTGCTGGAAGACCTCGCCGCCGCGCAGCATGAAGGCGCAGTAGGAGACAAAGCGGTCGAACGGATTGCGCACGAAGGCAAACTTGAAATAGCCGCTGAAGGCCTCTTCGCCGAGGTAGGGACGCACCTGCCGCAGGGACAGGTGACCATGTCGGATCGCCGCCAGTTCCTCCCACGGGAAGCGCTTGTCGACGAACAGGCCCACCTGCTCAACGTCTTCTTCGCCGAGCTGTTCACGCAGGGCCTGACGCACGGCATGCGTGCCGGTCTTGGGCACGGCCGCGAAGATGAACCGGTGGCGATGGGAAACGATCATGTTTCGGGACACACGGAAAAGCGCCCCCTCCTGAGGAGGGGGCGCGGTCTGGACATAGGGTCGTCCTAGAACTTGTAGCTGAGCCCGACCATGTAGGTCGCGCCGCTCTGGTTCTGGTTATAGAGATAGCGGTTCTGGCCCCAGAACTGCGTATCCTCCTGGTTGGTCAGGTTGATCGCGTCCAAGGACAGCTGCAGTCCATCGGCAATGTTGAAGAAGGCCGCTGCGTCGATATAGGTGCCGCCCTCGAAGCCCCGCGTGCTGGCGCTCATGACGGAGTCGTTGACGCCACTGTACCAGCGCGCGCGATGGCTCAGCGAACCCCGTACGCCCCAGCGGCTGGTTTCATAGTAGAGCGTGGCGTTGTAGCTGGTCTTGGACACGCCGGTGAGCGCCTCCTCGGCGTCCACATAGGTATAGTTGGCCACCGCGCCGATGTTGTCGAACGGCGCCGGCAGGAACGAGAACTGGGTCTGCGCCGCCAGTTCCACGCCGGTCAGGCGGTTGGAGCCTTCCACATTGATCGGCATCGAGAACTCGGAAACGATGGTGTCAGCCGTCGCGCCGGGGATGGTCGTGAACGGAACCCCCGTCTGGCTGAAGGGGACGTTCTCAAGCGTCTGCGAGCCGATATAGTTGGTGATCTTCTTCTGGAAGACGCTGGCCGACAGCAGGCCGACCTCGCCGAAGTAGTATTCCACCGCCAGGTCGAGGGTGGTGTCCTTGTAGGGCTTGAGGTTGGGATTGCCGCGCGAGGCGGTGATCTCGCCAGAGTCGGAGTCCTGGAACGCCGAGCCCTCGGCCGCCATCGAGCCCAGGCCCGGACGGTTCAGGTTCTTGGTGGCCGAGAAGCGCACCAGCAGGTCCGGGGCCAGTTCCAGCACCGTGTTCAGGGCCGGCAGCACGCCCGAATAGCTGCCTTCAACATCCGTCGTGCCCAGATAGGCGTAGCTGTCGCCCTGGATCCAGCCGGTGCTGTGGGTGTCGGTCTGGTAGCCGCGCAGGCCGATATTGCCGCGGAAGCGCTTGCCGGCCAGTTCGCTGTCCCAGTCCATCTGGACATATTCGGAGATCGTTTCCTCCGTGGTCTCATAGACGTTCTCGATGTCCTGGAGCGCGCCGCCGGTGCCGTCCGTGTTGGGTCCGAAGCGGTGGTACTCGTTGTACTTCTTGAAGGCCTTGT
>NCEV01000037.1 GCA_002280875.1 Caulobacter sp. 32-67-35
CGCCGGCGTGGTTGCCAAGATCGTCGAGTAGTCTCGACGTTCTGCAGTCACCTGTTGATCTAAGCGAAGGCCCCGGCGGAAACGCCGGGGCCTTTTGCTTTGGGCGAGGATTGGAGCCAAAGGGGGGGCTCAGCTTGCCGTGGGTCGGGTAGCGGCTTGACGCTGGCGGCGCTTGACGTCAGCAGGGGATAGCCGCCCATTTTTTGCCGGGCGTGGGAGACGTCGTGAACATATTCCAGCAATCGGCCGCAGCGCGTTATGGTCTGGCGGTATTTGCCACCGTCGCCGGCCTGGTGGCGCGACTTGCCGTGGAAAACTGGATCCCGCCCGGCTTTCCCTATGTTACCTTCTTTCCCGCCGTGGTGGTCACGGCCTATTTCGCCGGCCTGCGCCCCGCGATCCTGTGCGGTGTGCTGTCGGGCCTGGCCGCCTGGTGGTTCTTCATTCCGCCGGTCCATAGCTTCCAGCTGACCGCGCCGACCATCGTGGCTCTGGTTTTCTATGCCTTCGTGATCGCGGTCGACATCTTCTTCATCGACGGGATGCGCCAGGCTATGCGGCAGGTGTCCGCCGAACGCGAGCGCTATGCCCGCCTGGCCGAGAGCCGCGACCTGCTCTATCGCGAACTGCACCACCGGGTGAGCAACAACCTGCAGGTCGTGGGCGCCCTGCTTCGCCTGCAGGCGGCGGGCGTCACCGATGGCGATGCGCGCCGCGCCCTGTCCGAGGCCGGCGGTCGCATCGAGGTGATCGCCCGCATCCAGCGCGAACTGCACAACCAGGCCGGGGATCCCGCCCCGTTTCGCGATTTTGCCAGGGCCCTGCTGGACGATGCGAGCGCCGCAGCCGGGGCCCGCATCACCCTGACCCTGGAGGGCGGCGACAAACCCCTGCACCCTGACCAGGCCACGGCCGTGACCCTGGTGATGCTGGAGAGCTTCAACAACGCGCTGGAACACGCCTTCGAAAACGGCCAGGGCGCGGTGCGTGTCGCCCTCGATCAGACCGGGAACCAGCACGTGCTGACCGTGGCCGACGACGGCAAGGGCCCGCCCGAGGGCTTCGACCCAGGCCAGTCCAAAAGCCTGGGCCTGCGCATCGTCCGCGCCATGGCCAGCCAGCTGTGCGGCCGGTTCGAGATGAGCCGTCTCGACGGCTGGACGATCTGTCGCCTGACCTACCCGCCGAACGTGGATCCCTTATAGCCGGTCGGTCGGAGCGCCGTTGGCTGTCGCAGCATCGGCCGGGGCCTCGCGCGGCGTGATCCAGCGGGCGAGCTTGGGTTTCAGCCAGTTTTCGAAATCATCGACGATCTCATAGACCACGGGCACCAGCACCAGCGACAGGACCGTCGAGGTGATCAGGCCGCCGATCACCGCTACAGCCATCGGCTGGCGGAACTCCGATCCCTTGCCGATCCCCAGGGCCGTGGGCAGCATGCCGGCCATCATCGCCAGGGTGGTCATGATGATGGGGCGGGCCCGCTCGCGACAGGCTTCGAGGATGGCGTCGCGCTGGCTCTTGCCGGCCCGCTCCTCCTCGATGGCGTAGTCGACCAGCAGGATCGAGTTCTTGGCTGCAAGGCCCATCAGCATCAAAAGGCCGATCAGCGACGGGATCGACATGCTCATCCCGCACAGCAGCAGGCCCGCAAAGGCCCCGCCGATGGCCAGAGGCAGGGCCGACATGATGGTGATCGGCTTGAAGAAGCTGCCAAACAGCAGGGCCATCACGCCAAACACCAGGAAGATGGCCGACAGCAGGGCGATGGCGAAGCCCCCGAACAGCTCGCCCATCGCTTCTTCAGTACCGCCCGTGGCCTTTTCGACGCCGGCGGGAAGGTTTTTCATGATCGGCAGATTGTCGACCTCTGCGGTGGCCGAACCCAGGACGACGCCGGGCTGCAGATCGGCCTCGGTGGTCAGCTGGCGCTTGCGGCCATAGCGTTCGATCTTGGCCGGACCGGCCTGGAACTCGACATCGGCCACGGCGTCCAGTCGGGTATAGCCGCCGGACGCGGTGGGCAGTTGCAGGGCCTTGATCTGGGCCAGGTCGCTGCGGACGCCGTCGGCCAGCCGTACCCGGATGGGCAGGCGCCGCTCGCCGTCGGTGAGCTTGGCGACATTGGCGTCGATGTCGCCCACTGTGGCCACGCGGGCGACGGCGGCGATATCGGCGGCCGAGACGCCCAGGCGGGCCGCCTCGTCGGCGCGCGGGCGGATAACGATTTCCGGGCCGCTGGGCGGCGAGGCGGGCCTTGGATCGGCAACGGTCTTCAGGCCGCGCATCTGGCGCTCCAGCGTCAGGGCGGCGCGTTCCAGAGCGGGGCCGTCCTCGCTGGTCAGGATGGTGGAGACCTCGGCCGAGCCGTCGTCGCTGAGCAGATTGACCCGCACATCCGGCAGATCCATCAGCTTGTCGCGCATCAGGGCCTTGATCTCGGGGACCCGCAGCTCGCGCTCGTCGTGCAGCACGATGGTCACCGTGCCGTCGCGCAGGTCGCTGCCGCTGGAGCCGCCGCCGGGACCGCTGGCGGCGATCACCGTTCCGATCTGGGCGAAGACGTGCGCGGTTTCGGGCCGGGCCTTGAACAGCCTGGTGATCGACTGGACCGCGCGGTCCATGTCGGCCGCCGTGGCGCCCGGCGGGCCCTGAACCTTGAGGTAATAGTAGTTGTTGTTGGCCGGCGGCTGGAAGCCGGCGGGCAGGCCGCTGGCCATGAAGATCGAGAAGGCGAAGATCACCCCGCCGATGATGCAGGCCACGATCCGGTGGTCGAGCGCCCACTCCAGCACGTTGCGATACATCCCCTTGAACGGCTTGCGCGGATGGGGATTCGTGGCGGGCTTGAGGAAATAGGCGGCCAGCAGCGGCGTTAGCAGACGCGCCACCACCAGCGAGAACAGCACCGCCACCGCGACGGTCAGGCCAAACTCGCGGAAGAACTGGCCGGGGATGCCGGGCATGAAGGCCACAGGCGCGAACACCGCCACGATGGTGAAGGTGGTGGCCACCACCGCCAGACCGATGGCGTCGGCGCCGACCATGGCGGCGGCATAGGGCCGTTCGCCGGCGGCGACGCGTTTCTCGATATTCTCGATCTCGACAATGGCGTCATCGACCAGGATGCCGATCACCAGGGTCAGGCCCAGCAGTGTCACGACATTGAGCGAAAAGCCCATCACCGCCATGAAGATGAAGGTCGGGATCAGCGACATCGGCATGGCGATGGCGGTGATCAGGGTGGCCCGCCATTCGCGCAGGAACAGGAACACCACCAGGGCCGCCAGCAGCATGCCTTCCAGCAGGGTGGTGCGGGTGGCCTCGAAGCTGGCGCGGGTGTCGTCGACGATCGAATAGATCTTGGTGAAGGTGACGTCGGGATGCGCCTCGACCAGCTTGTCGATGGCGATCTTGATGCCGTCCTCGACCCGCACATCGCTGGCGTCCTTAGTCTTGCTGACCTGGAAGGCGACCACGGGGCGGCCGTCCAGGCGCGCGAACGAGCGGGCCTCGCCAGCCCCGTCGCCGACCTCGGCCACGTCGGTCAGGCGGACGAAGCGACCGCCGGTAGTGGGAATGGTCAGGGCGCGCAGTTGCTCGACGGTGCGGGCAGCGGCCAGAACGCGGACGGTCTGCTCGCGCGCGCCGATCGCCAGCCGCCCGCCGGGGGCGTCGAGGCTGAAACTGGCCAGGGCGGCGTTCAGCTGCGGCGCGGTCAGGCCCGAGGCCGCCATTCGGTCGGGGTCAATGACGATGTTGATCTCGCGATCCACGCCGCCGACCCGGGCCACCTGGGCCACGCCCTTTTCACCCTGCAGGCGGCGACTGATCGTGTCGTCCACGAACCAGGACAGCTCGCTGATCGTCATGGAGGGCGACGAGACGGCGTAGGTGATGATCGGCAGGGAATCCAGATCGACGCGCTGGACGATCGGCTCATCGATCTCGCGCGGCAGCAGGGCGCGCGACTGGTCGATCTTGGAGCGCACCTCGTCGGTGGCCTTCTGCAGGTCCTCGCCGATATCGAATTCGATCGAGGTGGTGGAAACACCCTGGACGACCGACGAGCGGATGCTCTTGACGTTGGAGATGCCCGCTACGGCGTCTTCCACCTGGCGGGTGATCTGGGTTTCCATTTCCCCGGCGGCCGCGCCGCTCTGGGTGATGGTCACCGCCACCAGCGGGAACGAGACATTGGGATACTGCTTGATGGGCAGCATCATGTAGCTGGCGATGCCGGCCAGGATCAGGGCGATGAACAGGACCGCGACCGGGATCGGGTTCTTGATCGACCAGGCGGATATGCGGACGCCAGCCATCAGCGAGCAGCCTTGCCGGCGGCGTCGGTGGGCTTGACCAGATCGCCGTCCAGAGTGAACGCCGAGCCGCCCAGCAGAACGCGCGCGCCGACGGGCGGGCCGTCGAGCAGTTCCACCCAGCCGCCGCCGCGTTGACCGGTGCGAACCGGGGTCTGGCGGGCGCGGTTGGAATTGTCGACCGTCACCAGGGACGAGCCCTCGGCGTCATAGCGAATGGCGGTTTCCGGCGCGGCCTTCACCTTGCGGCCCGAGGGGGCGAACGTGGCGCGACCAAAGCCGCCGGGGCGCAGGCCTGCATCGTTGGGCAGTCTGACGCGGACCTTGCCCAGGCGCGTGGCGGCGTCGATCCGCGGACTGACCAGACGCACCACGCCAGACACCACGCGGCCGTCGGGAAGGGCGACCTGCGCCGATTGTCCGACCGAGAGCGAGGAAAGCTGTGCGTCGCCCACCTCGGCGTCCAGTTCGACCAGACCGTCGCGGGCGATGCGGAACCAGGGCGCGGTCGCGCCACCCGAGATCTCGCCGGGCCGTACGGCGCGTTCCAGCACCCGTCCGCCGACCGGGGCCGTGATGGTCATCCGGCTTGAGCGCGTGCGCAGTTCGGCCAGGGCCGCTTCCTGGGCCTTGGCGGCGTAACGGCGGCTTTCGATCTGTTCCTGGCTGAGAACGCCCTGGCCATCCAGCCCGGCGACCCGCGCGGCTTCGGCCTGGGCCTGGGCGGTGACGGCCGCCTGCTGGGCGATCTGGGCACGCAGCAGGGTGTCGTCCAGCTGGACGAGAGGCTGGCCAGCGCGGACATAGGCGCCTTCCTCGACATAAACCCTGGCGACGCGATAGCCCGCCAGCTCGGAGCCTACGGCGGCTTCCTCGCGCGGAACCAGCTGGCCCGAGGCTTCGAACCCGGCCCCCAGCGGGCGGCTTTCCACACGGCCGACGGTGACAGCGCGCGCCGGAGCTGAGGCGGCTGAGGCGGCCGGCTGATCCTTCTTTTCACCGCAGGCGGCGAGGCCCAGGCTGGTCGTCAGAAAGAGGATGGCGATCAGGGGGCGGTTCATCGTGGGGGATCTCATCGCGAGGAGGCGGTTTCGGGAACAGCTTGGGGCGACCAGCCGCCGCCAAGCGCCTTGTAGGTCTGCACGGCCCGTTGCAGGGCCTGGCCTCGCGCGCCGCTGAGGGCGGTGCGGGCGGCGCGCCAGGTCTGTTCGGCCTGCAGGGCCGAGGTCAGGTCGCTGAGGCCAGCGGCATAGCCCCGGCGATAGGCTTCATAGGCCGTGGCGGCCCGGCGCTCGCCGGCGGTGAGCAGGGCGACGCGACGCTGGTCGGCGGATAGCTGGAGCAGGGCCCCCTCGGCTTCGCCGAACGCGGTCTGGACGGTCTTTTCATAGGTGACCGCAGCCTGCTCGGTGCGGGCGTCCTGGGCGTCGATATCGGCCATCAGCTTGGGGATGTTCAGTACCGGAATCGACAGGTTCAGCCCGATCGACCACGCCGAACTGGTGGTCGAGGTCGAGGTTCCCGGCGTGAAGAAACTGGGCGACACCGCCCGGGTCAGGCCAAGACCGGGGGCCAGGGTGAAGGTCGGGAAGAGCGCCAGCTCGTTGACCTTGAGATTGGCCGAGGCCGAGGCCAGGCGCGCCTGGGCTTCGCGCACATCGGGGCGGCGAGCCAGCAGCGCGCCGGGCACGGCGGCGGGCGTCAGCGGCGCATCGGGCAGCGCAGCCGGGACAGTCAGGCTGGCCAGGGGATCGACGCCGCGTCCAGTCAGGATCAGCAGCGAGCGGCGCGCGACCTGCAGTTCGGCTTCCAGACTGGCGACCTGGGCCTGGGCCTGGGCCAGATCCGCAGCGATCCGGTCGGCGTCCGAACTGGGCGACAGGCCCCGGCGGCTTCGCTCCCCGGCCAGGTCGGCCAAGGATGTGGCGATGCGGGCGCTCTGTTGGGCGTCGTCCAGCTGCACGGCCAGGACGCGGGCCTGGAAGTAGGACTGGGCCACATTGGCGGCCAGGGCGGCGCGGGCGCCCTCATAGGCAAAGCGCGCGGCGGCCAGATCATTGTTGACCACGCCCATGGCGGTGCGACGGCGGCCGATCAGGTCCAGTTCCCAGCTGACGTCGAAACTGGCGCTGTAGGTCTCGCTGTCGCCGCCCTGGATGAAGCCGCCGCTGCCACTCTGGTCGAGGATATCGGTGCTGGTGCGGCTGGCCGATCCGGTCAGGGGTGTGGACGGGATATAGAGCTGCCGAACCTGGCCGCGGCGCACCGCGCGGGCCTCCTCAAGCCGCGCGGCGGCCAGACGGGTGTCGGGGCTCTGTTCAAGCGCAGCGTCCACAAGTTGAACGAGGGCGGGGTCGTCGAAGACCGTCCACCAGCGATCCAGCGTCTGGTCCGGCAGGGGCGTCCCCGCCGAGGCTTCATAGGCGGCAGGTAAGCGCGTGTCGGCCGTCCTGGGCGCGGAGACGCAGGCCGACAGGGTCAGGGTGACCAGGCCGGCGGCGATCAACGCCCGCGCGCTCGGGCCTGTGGAGCGAGCGCGCCCGGCGGCGCCCGTCGCGACGAAACTCATGCAATCCAACCCGATCCGCTGCCCGTCGGCGGTTCGCCGCGTCGGCCTCTGTTCTTCCCAATTAGGCGTGTCCGGCCCGCCGGAAAACCCCTCTACCGATCATTGATCGGTGAACGGGCGGCGCACGGAGGGCCTCTTGCCAGATCCTGTTGCCAGAAGGTGTCAGCAGCGTTGCGAAGACCGGCCTTGTCGCGCCGCGTTCCGCCCGAAGGTTGACGTATGGTCAAAACATACCGCATCATCGAAACAGGTGTTCGAATCCTGGTTCGTCACTCGCCTCGCGGCGTTCTTGCGAGGCAGTATGCGTGATTTTTCCGGTATCCGGCTGAGGGAGATCCCAAGCGTGTCGGTTATGTGCGGCGCATCATCAGATTTCGAAAATGCTGCAACGCCAGATCTCGCCGCCCGTGGCGAGATGCGGCGCGCGACGCAGCGCGCCAAGCGCCCCGACGACTGAGATCGACCAAGGCCCCCTGAAAATAAGCAGCAAAAAAACAAACGAGGGAGGGAAGCATAATGAAAAGAACCGTGTTCCTGCGCGGCGGCTCGTCACTGGCGTTGGCCATCGCCCTAACCGCCGGGGCCGCTCACGCCCAGACCCGGCCCGACACCACGCCCACCGAGGTCGAGGAAGTCGTCGTCACCGGTTCGTTTATCCGGGGCACCCCGGAAGACGCCGCCCTGCCCGTCGATGTGATCGGCGCCGAGGAGCTGCAAAAGCGGGGCTCCCCCTCCACCGTCGAGCTTCTCAAGGCCCTGTCGGTCTCCAGCGGGGTGCTGGGCGACACCAACCAGTTCGACAGCCGCGCCCAGGGGTCTGAAGGCTCCGGCTCGGTCAACCTTCGCGGCCTCGGCTCGCAGCGCACGCTGGTGCTGCTGAACGGCCGTCGTCTGGCGATCAACCCGTTCGGCGCGGCTGGCGCCGGCATCGTCGACACCAACATCATTCCCGCCGCGGCCATCGGTCGCCTGGAAGTCCTGAAGGACGGCGCGGCCGCCACCTACGGCTCTGACGCCATCGCCGGCGTCGTCAACTTCATCACCAAGAAGAACTTCAGCGGCCTGGAAGTGGGCGCCGACTACCGGGTCATCGACGGCTCGGACGGCGACTACGGCCTCAACGCCACGTTCGGCAAGGTGTGGGACAACGGCAACTTCCTGGTCAGCGCCGGCTGGCAGCACCGCTCCAAGCTCAGTGTCGCCGAGCGCAGCTGGGCCAACACGCCCTATCTGAACAATCCGGAAGCCGGCTGGTCGGCGGCGGGCAGCCCGTCGGTCTTTATCCCCCTGGCGAGCTCCACCAACGCCCTGCGCGATCCCGCCTGCGCCGGCCTGGGCGGCTACCCTGGCTTCAGCGGTCTGACGCCGGTCTGCTACTGGCACTATACGCCGTTCGACAACCTCGTCGAAAAGTCCGACGGGGTGCAGGTCTATGCCGAGATCAACGCCGACCTGTCTGACAAGACCAAGTTCCACGTCGAGGTGCTGTACGCCCATACCGACGTGCCCGAGTGGAACACCTCGCCGTCCTATGCCGCCCTGGCGGTGCCCACGGCTGAGGTCGCGCCCAGCGCGGGGCTGGCCGGTCGATACTATGTGCCGCCGACCAACCCGGGCCTGCAGGCGTTCATCGCCGCCAACCCCACGGTCACCCTGAACAGCCTGGTCACTGGCGCCCAGTCCACCGTGCCGAGCTCGGTCTTCGCCTTCGGCGCCCTGAACGTCGCCAACCGCCCCTTCGGCATTGGCGGCAACCCGGCCTTTGGCTACGGCCCCTCGATCGGCTCGCGGTCCTTCGACGCCTTCCGCGTCTCCGGCGACCTGAAGGGCGAGTTCGACAACGGCATCGGCTGGGAAATGGCGCTGACCTATTCCCAGGAGGTCGGCATCCGCACCGGCTACGACACCCTGGTCAATCGCTACGCCCTGGCGCTGCAAGGCCTGGGCGGCCCGACATGCGACAGCAATCCAAGCCTGCCTGGCATCCAGGGCACGGCCGGGGTTGGGGGTTGCATGTACTTCAACCCCTTCGCCAGCGCGATCCCCGGTAATCCCATCACCGGCGCGGCCAATCCGGGCTACAACTCGGCCCTGGCGGTCAACAAGGACCTGGCCAAGTGGTTCTTCCAGAAGCTGTCGACCAAGCAGTCCTCACGGCTGTTCGTCGGTGAGGCCGTCCTGAACGGCAAGACCGGCATCAGCCTGGCCGGCGGCGACGTGGCCTGGGCGGCGGGCGTTCAATACCGCCGCAGCTATTTCAAGGCCGACTACAACGACATCAGCAACGCGGCGATCAATCCCTGCGTCAACACGCCTGACTTTGGCGTGACGACCTGCACGGGGTCGCAGCGCAACGGCCCCTTCATGTTCCTGGGCGTCGGCAACGAGGCCGACAACCAGTCCGACGTGATGGCCGCGTTCGGCGAACTGTCGGTGCCGATGACCGACAGCTTCCAGGTGCAGCTGGCCGCGCGCTTCGAGGACTATGGCGGCGCGGTGGGCGACACCTTCAATCCGAAGATCTCGGCCCGCTGGCAGGCCCTGCCCTGGCTGGCCATTCGCGGCTCGGCCGGCTCCACCTTCCGCGGGCCGCCGGATCCGATCACCACCACCACCTCGGTGACCTCGCTGCAGAGCATCCTCGGCACCTTCCGGGCCGTCGATATCTTCGGCAATCCGAACCTCGATCCGGAAAAGGCCAACACCTACAATGCCGGCCTGCTGTTCAAGGCGGGCAACTTCAAGGCCAGCATCGACTACTTCCAGTTCGACTTCAAAAACCCGATCGTCACCGAGCCGGTGGCGGGCATCGTCAACGCCCTCTATCCAAACGGCGCCACTGGGACCAACAACTGCGCCCTTTATCCGGCCCTGGCGGCGCGGTTCACCTTCAACGGCGTCTGCGGTCCGCCCACCACCATCGCCCGCCTGAAGACCAACTACATCAACGGCGCGGCGGTGAAGAACTCCGGCTTCGACTTCGCGGCCGACTACCGGTTTGACAACGTGCTGGGCGGCGAGCTGTCGGTGGGCGGCAACGCCACCTACATCGCCGAGTACAAGGTCGGCGCCACCAGCGTCGAGGGCGTGGTGGTCGAGAAGGCCTTCGACGCCGTCGGCCTGCTGAACTACCAGACCACCGTCGTGCCAATCCCGCAGTGGAAGGGCGACATCCATGGCGAGTGGAGCATGGGGCCGCACAATGTGCGCCTGACGGTCCACTATATCGACTCCTACACCGACCAGCGCACCGCGCCCTTTGCGGCCAACGCCTACAAGGACACCACGGGCGCGGGCGTGCAGATCACCAACGGCAAGACGATCGACGCCCAGGTGCTGACCGATCTGGCCTATCGCGTGTTCCTGCCCTGGGACACCACGGTGACGGCCGCGATCACCAACCTGTTTGACAAGGACCCGTCCTACGCCCGTCTGGACCTCGGCTACGACCCCTTCACCGGGGATCCGCTGGGCCGGACCTACAAGATTGGTCTGCGCAAGAAGTTCTAGGTCTCGCTGGAGCGATCAAGAGGGAGGCGCGCCCTTTGCGGGGCGCGCTTCTTTCGTTTTGGCTCAGCGGGTGAAGAGACCCATCAGCAGCGGCCGGGCAAACAGATGGGCCGCCTCGTCGCGCTCGACCCCGGGCACCCAGGCCCCCAGCGAGGCGGCGGCGTTGAGCATGGAATTGATCATGTGGGCGGCGATCATCGGGTCGACCGGGCGGATCGAGCCATCGGCGACGCCGTCCGAAATCATCGCCGCGAACCGCTCCGAGCCCCGGCCATAGCCCTCGGCCATCTCGTGCCGGATCTCGGTGGGCAAGGCCCCCATGGACGAAGCCCGCAGCAGCGGGCCGTGATCGGAGAGCTGATAGGCCACCAGGGTGGCGGTGGCGGCGGCCACCTGATCCCAGGACGATCCCTGGCGGGCGCGGGCGTCGGCCTGCGACTTGCGCGTCACGGCAAAGGTGCGCTGGAAGCACTCGACCACCAGGGCGTCCTTGTCGTCGTGGTGATGATAGAACGAGCCCTTGGTGACGTTCAGCGCCGCCGAGATGTCCTCAACCGAAGCCCCGCGATAGCCGCGCTGGTTGATCAGCCGGGTGGCGGCGACCAGGAAGGTCTCGCGCCATTCCTGGCCCTCGGGCGAAACCGGGGTGGGGTCGGGCAGGGCGGCGGGCGCCCAGACCTGTCCAGGGCCCGCCAGCCCGCCGACCAGAATGTCATAGATCTTGTCGCGAACGCGTTCGTAGTCGTCCAGATCGTAGCGCCGCAGCCAGGTGCCCGACCAGAACACCTGCTCCATCAGCAGGTGGGTGCGGGCGTTGCGTTCGCGCTTTTCCAGATGCTCGAAGCCCTCGCCCTCGAAGAAGCCGCGCACCCGCCGGAACAGATCGTTGAAGGCGTTGGAAACCGACGAGCGCAGGGGCTCCTTCAGGGCCTTGATCTCGGTGAAGCTGGTCAGGGGCGTGGCTTCGCCCAGCCGGACGCGGCGGTTCAGATCCAGATAGAGGTCGATGAAGGTCTTCAGGCGCGACGGCGGGTCGGGCTGCTCCGCCGCCTGGGCGATCATCGCGTCGAAACGCTCCAGACCGCGCATGAAGCAGGCGGCCGCCAGATCGTCCTTCTTGCGGTAATAGTAGGTGACGCTGGTGGTGATCAGGCCCACGCGAGCCGCGACGTCGGCCAGGGTCATGCCGCGCACGCCCTGACGGTTGAGGACCGCCGTGGCCGCCGCCAGGATGGCTTCCTTCTTGCGCGCATAGCGCGCCGTGGCCACGCCCGCGATCCGTCCGTCATCCATAAGGCAGGATCCCCCAAGCACCATCTACGCCGGCTGCTGGACTGTACAGTCCAAGTTAGGCGTGGCGGGGAGCGACGCAAAGACCGCTTCCCGATTTTGGCGACAATAACAGGGCGGCGCCCGCGGGGTTTTTCAGCTTTGTTGCAGAACGCTGCTCTGTTGGGCGTCTTCGGCGCTGTCCAGGGCCGCGGCCACGGTCTGGATCAGGGCGGCGGGGGAGAGCGGCTTGGCGACAGCGCCGTTCATTCCGGCCGCCAGATAGCTCGCCTGCTGGTGAGCGAGGGCGTTGGCGGTCATGGCCAGGATCGGGGTCGCGCCGATCTCTCCGCCCAGCGCCCGGATGCGTCGGGTGGCCTCGACGCCATCCATGCCGGGCATCTGGATATCCATCAGGATCAGGTCGAAGCCGCGGCGCGCCGCCTCGACGCCGTGGGCTCCGTCCTCGGCGCATTCGACGCTGGCGCCCATCGCCTCCAGCATGCGTGAGGCGACCATGCGATTGGTGGCGTTGTCCTCGACCAGCAGGAAGCGTCGGCCGCCGAACAGCGGACGGTCGGCCTCTTCGCGGGTCTGGATGGCGTCAGCCCGTTCGGCGTAGATCTCGAGCCAGAAGATCGAGCCCTGGCCCAGGGTGCTGGTGAAGCCGATCTCGCCGCCCATCAAATGGGCGAGCCGGCGGGTGATGGCCAGGCCAAGACCCGCGCCGCCGAAGCGGCGGGTGGTCGAGCCGTCGGCCTGGCTGAAGCGCTCGAACAGATGACGGCCAGCCTCCTCGGCGATGCCGATGCCGGTGTCCTGGAACTCGAAGCGCAGGCTCAGACCCCGCTCCGATGGCCGGGCGGTCAGGCGGATATCGATGCCGCCTTCCAGGGTGAACTTTGCGGCATTGCCCAGCAGATTGAAAAGCGCCTGACGCAGACGTACCGGATCGACCGACACCCAGCCCAGATCCGGGGGGGTCTCAACGCGCAGATACAGCCCCCGCTGCCGTGTCTGCGGGCGTAGCAGATCGGCGACGCCGCGCAGCAGGGCGGCCGGATCGGTCGGCTCGGGGGCCAGTTCCAGCTTGCCCGCTTCGACCTTGGAAAAATCGACAATATCGTTGAGCAGTTCCGACAGCATGGCCCCGCAGCCCAGGGCCTCGTTGAGCAGCTGACGGCCGTCGTCGGTCAGGTCCTCCTGCTTGAGCAGATGCAGAACGCCCAGCACGCCGTTCATGGGGGTGCGAATTTCGTGGCTCATATTGGCCAGGAACTGGCTCTTGGCCTCGGCGGCGTCGATCGCCACGTCGCGGGCGGCGGTCAATTCGGTGATGTCCTGGGTGATGCCGATCACATCCCAGAAATCGGCGCTCTGGCCGCGTATGCCGCGCCAGGCGGCGCGCATGATCACCCAGGCCTTGTTTTCCGGGTCGAGATATCGATAATCAATAATTCGGTGATCGCCGCTCCGCAGGGTGGCGGAGAAGTTTTCCCACACCCGGGCCCGGTCATCGGGATGGATGGACTGGGTCATCTCGGCCATGGTCATGGTCCGCGCGCCGCCCATCGGCGACGAGGGTGTCGGGATGTCCTGCTCGAAGACATAGACGCCCTTGCGCGGGTTGAACCGCCACACATAGACGCCGGCCGTCGAGCGAAGCATCTCATTGGCGCGCTCGGCCTGTTGACGGGCCAGTTCGCGGGCGCGGTCCTCGCTGAAGTCCTGCATGACCACCAGAAGCACATCGCTGGACAGCTGCTTGGACTGCGAGCGCACCCACAGCCAGCCGCCGCCCTTGCGCGCCAGACGATGCTCGGAGCCCGCCCGCCCGTCGCGGCGCAGCGACCGGTTCAGCTCCTCGAACACCGCCGTGTCGTGCAGGTGGAAGAAGTCGCGGATCTGCCGGCCCAGGCTTTGCTCGGCCGTCCAGCCCGTCAGGGAGGTCCAGGCTGGATTGACGCGAACGATGGCGCCCTTTTCCAGCACGACGAACATGTCGAGGCTGTTCTGGAAGAACCAGTCGGCAGCGGCGTCTTCCGTGCTCGGGGCGGCCTTGTTGCTCAAGTCCTTGCCCATCGGCGCTCCCTCGTTTTCAATGACTATGCACGAGACGGGTAAAGCGAGCGTTGCGTCACAACGCCCCGCATCGCGCCAACAAGAAACGCCGCCAGAACCCGGGTGGTCGCAGGGAGAATCAGATCTTGAGCACGCCTGAAGCCGTAGGCCTGTCGTCCGAGCGCCTGAAGCGCATCGAAACCTTCATCCAGGACAAATACATCGCCAGCGGCAAGCTGCCCTGCGCCCTGACCCAGGTCTGGCGGCGCGGCCAGCTGGCCTACACCTCCGTGCTGGGCTCGGCTGATATCGAGCGCGGCAAGCCGCTGCAGGCCGACAGCCTGTTTCGCATCTATTCGATGACCAAGCCCATCACCAGCGTCGCCTTCATGATGCTGGTCGAGGAGGGGAAGGTTTCGCTGGATGATCCGGTCCATCGCTTCATTCCGGCCTGGCGCGACCTTGGCGTCTTTCAGGCCGGCGTTGCTGGTGCGTTCCAGACCCAGCGTGCGTCTGAGCCCATGCGGATGCTGGACCTGCTGCGCCACACCGCCGGCCTGACCTATGGCTTCCAGCAGCGCACCAATGTCGATGCGGCCTATCGCAAGCTGAAGCTGGACGGCGTCGACAGCGAGGGCGGTTTGCAGGACTTCGTCGACAGGCTGGCCACCGTGCCGCTGGAGTTCAGCCCCGGCGCGGCCTGGAACTATTCGGTGGCCACCGACGTGCTGGGCTATCTGGTCGAGACGATCTCCGGTCAGCCCTTCGACGCCTTCCTCAAGAGCCGCATCTTCGATCCGCTGAAGATGGTCGACACCAGCTTCTTCGTCCCGGAAAGCCAGCGCGCCCGCTTCACGGCCTGCTACGCCCTGACGCCGTCGGGCAAGATCGTCCTGCAGGACGACCCGGAAAAGAGCCGCTATCTGAGCGATCCGGCGGTGAAGTCGGGCGGCGGCGGCCTGGTCTCCACGGCCGACGACTATATGCGCTTCTGCCGGATGCTGCTGAACGGCGGCGAGCTGGACGGCGCGCGGTTGCTCAGCCCCAAGACCATCAAGCTGATGACCATCAACCACCTGCCGGGCGGCAAGGAGCTGACCCAGCTGTCCAAGTCGCTGTTCAGCGAGGCGGTGTTCGAGGGGCTTGGCTTTGGCCTTGGCTTCGCCATGACCATCGATCAGGCGCGCACCAAGAACCTTGGCTCGCACGGCGAATATTTCTGGGGCGGCATGGCCTCGACGGCGTTCTGGGTCGACCCGGTCGAAGACCTTGCGGTGGTGTTCCTGACCCAGCTGATGCCATCGACCGCTTACCCGATCCGGCGTGAACTGCGGACCCTGGTCTATTCGGCGTTCACGGAGTCGGCCGCCTAGGATCCGCCCACTCTGCTGGAGCCGCTGGCCCACACAAGAAAGCGGCGCGGGAGCTCGGCTCCCGCGCCAAAGGTGGCTTTACCTAGTTCGACGCATTGGCCACAACACGCCGCGCCCGCGTAAAATCCCTGACTTCGAATTTGTGGAACGCTTGCAAGTCGCGTCCCAAGCCCCAGCTTCCACGCGCACGCCCTCCCCCAGCACGGATCGTTCTTTCGCAGGAGAGCCGTATCGACGCGGCGTCCGGTCCTGCTGACCATCTCGGCTGAAACTACTGTTTCGAATTTGTAGTATGTTCTCGGCGGCGTCAACGCCGGCTGCTCACAAATCGGGCGCCGTCAGGGAGGTCTGGACATCCGCGCGCGAGCGTGCAGGTTTTGTCTTCAAACAACCGTTCAAACATAAGAGCAGGGGTGGAAACCGCCATGACCGCGATCAACGCCGTCACCGATCTCACTGTCGAAGGCGACATCGGCGTCGTCACGCTGAACTCGCCGCCCGTCAACGCGCTGTCGGCCGCCGTGCGCGAGGGCCTTTCGGGCGCCTTCGACGCCGCCATCGCCGATCCGGCCGTCAAGGCCATCGTGCTGATCTGCGAGGGCAAGACCTTCATCGCCGGCGCCGACATCACCGAGTTCGGCAAGGCCATGACCGGCCCGTCCCTGCAGGACGTGCAGAACACCATCGAAAACTCGCCCAAGCCGGTGATCGCCGCGATCCACGGCACGGTGCTGGGCGGTGGTCTGGAAGTGGCCCTGGTCGCGCACTATCGCGTCGCCGTGCCCTCGGCCAAGGGCGGTCTGCCCGAAGTGAACATCGGCCTGCTGCCCGGGGCCGGCGGCACCCAGCGCCTGCCGCGCATTGTCGGCGTCGAGAAGGCGCTGGAGATGGTCACCAGCGGCCAGCACGTGCCGGCCAAGGCGGCTCTGGCGATGGGCCTGTTCGACGAGCTGGTCGAGGAAGGCAATCTGCGCGCCGGCGCGATCGCCTTCGCCCACAAGGTGCTGGCCGAAAAGCGCCCGCTGGCCAAGGTTCGCGAGCTCAACGCCAAGGTCGAGGCCGCGCGCGGCAAGCCCGAGATCTTCGCGGCCTTCCGCGCCGCCAACGCCAAGAAGTTCCGCGGCTTCATGGCCCCCGAGAACAACATCAAGTGCATCGAAGCGGCGGTGAACCTGCCCTTCGACGAGGGCCTGAAGGCCGAGCGCAAGCTGTTCATGGAGCTGATGACCGGCAGCCAGTCGGCCGCCCAGCGCCACGTGTTCTTCGCCGAACGCCAGGCCGCCAAGATCCCGGACGTGCCGGACGACACCCCAATCATCCCCGTCAAGAAGGTGGGCGTGATCGGCGCCGGCACCATGGGCGGCGGCATCTCGATGAACTTCCTCAACGCCGGCATTCCGGTGACGATCATCGAGATGAAGCAGGAAAACCTGGATCGCGGCGTGGCCACGATCCGCAAGAACTACGAGAACACCGCCAAGAAGGGCCGCATCACTCAGGATGACGTTGAGGCCCGCATGGCGCTGCTGACGCCGTCGATGAACCTCGAGGATCTGGCCGACTGCGACCTGATCATCGAGGCCGTGTTCGAGCTGATGGAGATCAAGAAGGAGGTCTTCGGCAAGCTGGACAAGATCGCCAAGCCGGGCGCGATCCTGGCGTCGAACACCTCGTATCTCGACATCGACGTGATCGCCGCCTCGACCTCGCGGCCGGAAAGCGTGATCGGCCTGCACTTCTTCTCGCCGGCCAATGTGATGCGCCTGCTGGAGATCGTGCGCGGGGCCAAGACCGACAAGTCGGTGATCGCCACCTCGATGCAGATCGGCAAGAAGATCGGCAAGGTCGCCGTGCTGGTCGGCAACTGCCACGGCTTTGTCGGCAACCGCATGCTGGCCCAGCGCCAGCGCGAGGCCCAGAAGCTGATCCTGGAAGGCGCCATGCCCTGGGATGTCGACCGGGTGCTCTATGACTTCGGCCTGCCCATGGGCCCGTTCGCGATGAGCGACCTGGCCGGCCTCGACATCGGCTGGGATCCGGCCAAGACGTCCTCGTCCACCGTGCGCGAAGTGCTGTGCGAGATGGATCGCCGGGGCCAGAAGAACGGCAAGGGCTTCTACGACTACGACGAGAACCGCAACGCCAAGCCGTCGCCGATCGTGGAAGAGGTGATCCGCGACTTCGCCGAAAAACGCCAGATCCAGCGCCGCGACATCACCGACCAGGAGATCCTGGAGCGGTGCCTGTATCCGATGGTCAACGAGGGGGCCAAGATCCTCGAAGAGGGCAAGGCCATCCGGGCGTCCGACATCGATACGGTGTGGATCAACGGCTATGGCTGGCCGGTCTATACGGGCGGCCCGATGTTCTGGGGTGAGCTGGTCGGTCTCGACAAGGTGCTGGCCAGGATGAAGGAATTCCACGCCACGCTGGGCGAGGACTTCAAGCCGTCGGCCCTGCTGGAGCGGCTGGTGGCCGAGGGCAAGGGCTTCAAGGACGCCTAGCGGCATCCTCCTGAACGTTGTCATCCCGGGCGTAGCGAAGCGCAGACCCGGGATCGACATGGACCTCAGCGCTTCGGGTCGGTCCCGGATCGGCGCGCTTCGCGCTTGTCCGGGATGACAATTTCTGTGGATGCTCGCCCATGACCTCCATCGCCGCCATGATGTCCGCCGACTATGGCGTGATGGGCGATATCCTGCGGCTGCGGGCGGCGGAAAATCCCGACCATCCGGCCATCGTCATGGACACCGGCGAGAGCGTCACCTACGGCCAGTTCGACGCTCTGGTCGACCGCGTGGCGGCAGCGCTGCAACGTGACGGGATCAAGCCGGGCGAGGCCGTCGCGGTCTGCGCTCTTTCATCCATCCCTTACACGGCGGTGTTCCTGGGCGGCCTGCGGGCCGGCGTCGCCGTCGCGCCGCTGGCGCCGTCGTCCACGCCCGAGGCCATCGCCGGCATGGTCGCCGACTGCGGCGCGAAGCTCTTCTTCCTCGACGCAGGCGTGGCCGAGGCCCAGAAGCCCGCGCCAGTTCCGGTGCGGCTGATCGCCCTGGACGGCTCAAGCGCAGGCGAGGCCTTTGACGCCTGGCTGGCCCCCGAGGGCGCTCAGCCGGCGCCGGTCGAGATCGCCCCCGAGGCGCCGTTCAACATCATCTATTCCAGCGGCACCACCGGCACGCCCAAGGGCATCGTCCAGTCGCACGGCATGCGCTGGAAGCACGTGTTCCGGGGCGATGCCGTGGGCTATGGCCCCAACGCCGTGACCCTGCTGTCGACGCCGCTCTATTCCAACACCACCCTGGTCGTCTTCTTCCCCACCCTGGCGGGTGGCGGCACGGTGGTGCTGATGAAGAAGTTCGACGCGGGCCGCTATCTGGAGCTGGCCCAGGCGCATCGCATGACCCACACCATGCTGGTGCCGGTGCAGTACCGCCGCCTGATGGAGCGACCCGACTTCGACCGCTACGACCTGTCGACCACTCATCTGAAGTTCTGCACCAGCGCGCCTTTCGCGGCCGAACTCAAGGCCGATGTGCTCAAGCGCTGGCCCGGCGGGCTGGTCGAGTACTTCGGCATGACCGAAGGCGGCGGCACCTGCATCCTGATGTGCCATGAGCACCCCGACAAGCTGCACACGGTGGGCAGGCCCGCGCCCGGCCATGACATCCGCCTGATCGACGAGGACGGCGTCCAGGTCGGCCCCGGCGTGGTCGGCGAGATCGTCGGGCGCTCGGCCGGCATGATGAACGGCTACCACGGCCAGCCCGGCAAGACCGCCGAGGCGACCTGGATCTGTCCGGAGGGGAACCGCTTCATCCGCACCGGCGATGTGGGCCGGTTCGATGAGGAGGGCTTCCTGACGCTGATGGACCGCAAGAAGGACATGATCATCAGCGGCGGCTTCAACATCTATCCCAGCGATCTGGAAGCCGAGATCGTCAAGCACGACGCCGTGGCCGAGGCCGCCGTGGTCGGTGTGCCCTCCGACGCCTGGGGCGAAACCCCGGTCGCCTTCGTGGCCCTGAAGTCTGGCGCCAGCGCCAGCGCCGAAGAGATCAAGACCTTCGTCAATAGTCGCGTGGGCAAGACCCAGCGCGTGGCGGAACTGCACCTGGTCGATGCTTTGCCACGCAGTCACATCGGCAAGGTTCTCAAGCGCGAACTGCGCGACTCATGGCAGGCTTCGATCAAGGTCTGAGCGTTTTCCCCGCGACGGCGCGCCGCAGTGGGGCGAATGGAATCGGTCGTTACGGTTGCTTAACCATAAGGCGCCGCAATTGGGCGTCGGTCTTTCGTGGAAGCGCCTGCCCCATGCGTCCTTCGCCCGCCGTCGTTCCCGTCCTGAAGCCTGCAAGCGCGAAGAAACGCGCCCCATCCCTGCCGGTCGATTTCGACGCCGTTGCTGAAGCCCTGCGCGCCGCCGGCCATGGTCCGGGCGAGGAAGCCTGCCTGATGTCGCGCTTCTGTCGCCCCGTCGCCGTAAGGGTGCTGGCCGATCATGCGCAAGCCGTTTCCGCCGCCCTGACCGCCATGGGCGTTCGTCCCGGCGGCTATTGCGTGGTCTCGGCCCTGGCCTGCGCCGAAACCCTGGCCGGCGTTGTCGCCGCCGGGCTGAAGCCCTGGCTGGTCGATGTGGATCCCTTCAGCTGGATGTTTGACCCCTCGCCTTCCGCGACGAGACCGGCCTGCCGATCCTGGTCGAGGCCGTCGAGGCCTTCGACGTCATCCAGAGCGCGCCGGTGCCGGTCATTGTCGGCCTGCCCAGCGGTCAGGGCGTGTTCCTCGCCTGCGAGGACGCCACCCCGATCGTCGCCATGGAAGCCCCGCTGTTCGAAGGCGAGGCGGGCCTGGACCTGTGGCCGCAGAAGCGCCCGCGCCTGGCCACCGCCGCCCAGCGCCTGCGGGTTTTGCTGCTGGACGCCCCCATCGGCTTCCAGCCGGGCTGGGGCATGAGCTGGGTCTCCGAGACCTGCGCCCTCAGCCTGCCCGACGACACCGCGCCGGCCGTGCTGACCAAGCTGGCCGAAGCCGGCGTCGAAGCCGTCGGCGCTTCTTTCCGCACCCGCGACATGGAAGCCGACGAGACGCCGGTGGCGGATCGTCTGGCCAGTTCGGTCGTCGTGATCCGCCTTGATCCGGACCTTGGCCTGCAGGCGCTCGATGATATCGCGGCGGCGCTGCGGAGCGCCGTGGCGGGATAATTCAGAACCCTTCCCCCTTGATGGGGGAAGGGCAGGGTTGGGGGTGAAGCGGCGGTGGGTTTCATTCCGACCGCGTCAATATCGGAAACGGTGTCACCCCCATCCCCAACCCTTCCCCCATCAGAGGGGGAAGGGGGAAATCAATTCGCCGCCGCGTAAGCCTCGACGCCCGCGACGCGCTCGGCCTTTTCGGCATCGCTCAGGAACGACCCCGAGAAGCTGTTCTTGGCCAGGGTCACCAACTCGTCGCGCGTCAGGCCCACCGCCGTCGCCGTAGCCATGTAGTTTTCCAGCAGATAGCCGCCGAAATAGGCCGGGTCGTCGGAATTGACCGTGGCCTTGAGGCCCAGGTCCAGCATGCGCTTTAGGGGGTGCTCCTCCAGCGTCTTCACGCCGCACAGCTTCAGGTTCGACAGGGGGCATACCGTCAGGGTCACGCCATCGCGCACCAGCCGCGCGGTCAGGGCCTCGTCCTCCAGCGCCCGGTTGCCGTGGTCGATGCGGTCGACCTTGATCAGGTCGATGGCTTCCCAGACATAGTCCGGCGGGCCTTCCTCGCCGGCGTGAGCGACGATCTTGAGGCCCAGGTCGCGGGCCGCCTGGAACACCCGGGCGAACTTTGCGGGCGGGTGGCCGACCTCGGAGCTGTCGAGGCCAACGCCGGCGATCTTCGACAGCCACGGCTTGGCCTGTTCCAGGGTGGCGAAGGCGGCGTCCTCGTCCAGATGGCGCAGGAAGCACAGGATCAGCTTGGAGGTGACGCCCAGCGTTTTCTCGGCTTCATCCATGCCGGCCAGCAGACCCTTCATCACCACGTCGAAGGCGATCCCGCGATCGGTGTGGGTCTGGGGGTCGAAGAAGATCTCGGCATGGGTGCCGCCATCGGCCGCCAGGCGCCGGAAATAGGCCAGGGCCAGGTCCTTGAAGTCTTCCTCGGTGATCAGCACCCCGGCGCCCTGGTAATAGATGTCCAGGAAGTCCTGCAGGTTGGAGAAGGCGTAGGCCGCGCGGATCTCTTCCACCGAGCCATAGGGCAGGGTGACGCCGTTGCGCCGGGCCAGCTCGAACATCAGCTCGGGCTCGAGACTGCCCTCGATGTGCATGTGCAGTTCGGCCTTGGGCAGGCCGCGGACGAAGGTGGCCAAATCAGCCTGGGGAAGATCGGTGTCGGTCATGGAGACGTTATGGGCGTTCCGGCCCGCGCCTTTCAACCCCGCCTGGCGCGATCCGGCGTCGTGAGCGATCTTCGCGCTTTCCCGTTGCGTCTGTCGCCTCCGGATTTAACAATCCCCGCCATGAGCACCCCTTTCCTTCGCAGCCTTGCGCTGCTGGCCGCCCTGTCCGCCGCCGTCCCCGCCGCCGCCGAGGAGGCGCCCGCCACCGAACGCTGGTGGGCGCATGTGAAGGTTCTGGCCGACGACAATATGGAAGGGCGCCTGGCGGGCAGCCCGGGCCATGCGCGCGCCGCCGCCTATGTGGCCGAGCGTTTCGCCGCCTATGGCCTGAAGCCCGCCGGGACCGAGGGTTATCTCCAGCCGGTGCCGCTGGTGCTGCAGCGGGTCTTTCCCGACAAGTCCAGCGTCGCCCTGGTCAAGGACGGCGTCGCCATGTCGCTGGTGCTGGGCGAGGACCTGACGCTGCCAGCCCGCATCCCCCAGCCGGCCAGCGTGCCGGACGCGCCGCTGGTGTTCATCGGCTATGGCCTGCACATGCCCGAGGCCGGCCATGACGATTTCGCCGGCGTTGATCTGCGCGGCAAGATCGCGGTGGTGCTGAGCGGCGGGCCCTCGGCCGTCGGCGCGCCCCTGCGGGCCCACGCGGCGCGGGAGCGGTGGGAGGCGCTGCAGAAGGCCGGCGCGGTTGGTCTGGTCAGCATCCAGAACCCCAAGCAGGTCGAAATCCCATGGGAGCGGGCGAGGCTGCGCGCGGTCGAGCCGGCCATGCGCCTGGCCGATCCGGCCCTCAACCCGGTGAAGGGTGAGCTGTTCACCGCGGTCATGAACCCGGCCTATGCCAACAAGCTGTTTGCGCCGTCGGGCCGCACGCTGGAAGAGCTGCTGGTCCTGGCCGAGGCCGGCAAGGCGCTGCCGGGCTTTGCCCTGAACCAGAGCCTGCGCGCCACCGTGGCGACCGAGACCACCCAGGCCGTGTCATCCAACGTTGCGGCCCTGCTGCCGGGCTCTGATCCCGTGCTGTCGAAGGACTATGTGGTGCTGTCGGCCCACCTCGACGGTCTGGGCGTGGGCCAGCCCATTGACGGCGACGCGATCAACAATGGCGCGATGGACAATGCCAGCGGCGTGGCCTCGCTGCTGGAACAGGCCGCCGCCCTCAAGACCGGCGCGCCGCCCAAGCGGTCGATCCTGTTCGTGGCTGTCACCGCCGAGGAGCAGGGCCTGCTGGGCTCGCAATATTTCGCCGAGCGGCCCACGGTTCCGAAGGCCGCCCTGGTCGCCAATGTGAACATGGACATGTTCATGCCGTTCAAGCCGGCCAACGCGATCATCGTCATGGGCGAGGACGAGTCGACCCTGGGCGAGGTCGCCCGCCGCGCCGCCGCCAGCCAGGGCTTCAGCGTGATGCCCGACCCGTTCCCCAACGCCTTGAGCTTCGTGCGCTCGGACCAGTACAGCTTCATCCGCACCGGCGTGCCGGCTCTGGCCGGCCGCCTGGCCCATCCGGCCGGATCGCCCGAAGCCGCAGAGGATCGCCGCTGGCGGGCGGAGCGCTATCACGGCCCGAAGGACGATCTGGCCCAGCCGTTCGACCTGCCCACGGCCGTGCGCTTCAACCAGTACATGGCCACCCTGATCCGCGAGGTCGCCGACGCGCCCGCGCGGCCGCAATGGCTGCCGAACAGCTTCTTCCGCCGGTTCACCCCGGCCAAGTAGTCAGGCGGTCTTCACCCACTGGAATACCTCGTCCAGCGGCTTGCCGAACACCTCGGCGATGCGGAAGGCCGCTTCCAGCGACGGCGAGTACTTGCCCGCCTCGATGGCCGCGACCGTCTGGCGGGTGAGGCCGATGCGCTGGCCAAGCTCGGCCTGGGACATCTCGCCGTGCAGGAAGCGCAGGGTGCGGATCTGGTTGGCGATGGTCCCCGGACTCATGCCATGCTCCGGCGGTAGCCGAGCACGATGAGGCCGTCGCGCAGGATCTCCACGCCGACGATGGTGGCCAGGGCGGCGTTGACGATGACCCACCCGCCGGCCGTGAAGGGCATCACCACGCCCACCATGATCAGGCCGGCCATCAGCAGGAAATAGGCGGTGGTCTTGGACCGCCGCTCGATGGCCAGGTCGCGCTCATCGGCCGGCGCCCGGGCGTCCTCAGGCGAGCGGGCCATGAAATACAGGCGTCCGACCAGGATGATGACCATGTGGCTCAGCGCGGTCGCGGCGAACACGCCCAGCCGGCTGAGATCGGGCAGGGCGGTTGTCGGCGGGGCCAGCGCCGCCAGGGTGAAATAGGGGCCATAGGTGACGGCCATGGCGACCAGGGAAAGCCAGGCGAGTTTCTCACGATAGGACATCAGTCGCTCCGGGGGTGAGTATAAATTTTTACTCGATGTAAAGCAAACATAACACGATGTCTATGATTTCCAACTCTCGCCTGTAGGGGGGCATGAGCGACGCCCCTGGATGGCGAGGGTTTCAGCGCCTGCGGCCGCTCTGTGGCTGGAAATGGCCCTCCACGCCGGTTAAGTCAGCTTATGTACAAGGTAGGAGTCGCAAGGGCCGATGACTGTTTCCCAGAAGCTTTTGCCCGGCGTGCCGATCGTCGAGTCCATGCTGTTTTCGGCCTCACTCGACGCGATGGGGCTGACCAATAGTGAGCGCGACATCGCCATTCAGCTCAATGAGCAGGGCTTCGCCGTTCTGGACTTTCCCGATGAGGATCTTGACCAGCGGATCGACCGCATCGTCACAGCGCTGACGCCGCAGTACGACTTCGACCAGTGGCGAACCCACGGCTGGGCCGCCAATACCGGCCTTCGGGTGCAGGATGCCTGGAAAACCCATGACGACGTGCGCGCCATCGCCGCCAACGCCGCCGTGCTGGATCTGCTGGGCAAGCTGTATGGCCGGCGGGCCTTTCCGTTCCAGACGCTGAACTTCCCGGTCGGAACCCAGCAACATATCCACTCGGACTCGATCCACTTTTCCAGCGTGCCCGAGCGGTTCATGTGCGGTGTCTGGCTGGCCCTTGAGGATATCCATCCCGACGCTGGCCCGCTGGTCTATTATCCGGGCTCCCACAAGTGGCCGATTATCTACAACGACATGATCGGCAAGGTGATCGGCGCGGGGGCCGACTTCCTGGCCCAGAGCCCTTACGAAAACGCCTGGGCGGCGATGGTGGAAGCCACGGGGGCCAAGCCGGAATACTTCTATCCCAGGAAGGGCCAGGCGCTGATCTGGGCGGCCAACCTGCTGCACGGCGGCAGCCGCCAGAACGACCCGGGGCGGACGCGCTGGTCGCAGGTGACGCACTACTATTTCGACGACTGCGCCTATTTCACGCCCGCCTTTTCCGACCCGCTGGTCGGCAATTTGGACCTGCGCCAGATCGTCGACATTACGACCGGTGAGCTGGCGCCCAACATCTATGTGGACCGCCCGGTCGATCAGGTCGTGCGCCGGGGCGCTCCGCCCGCTCCTGTCGCCCAGTCCGCGCCCGTTCCCGGCAAGTTGCCGAAGGACTTCGACCCGGCGCTCTATCTGTCGCTCAATCCGGATGTCGCGGCGGCCGGCGCCGACGCCAGGAAGCACTATCTCCGGTTCGGCATGCGCGAGAACCGCCGGTACCGCTGACGGTCTGCCGGTTTCGGCGCAGCAGGGCCGCTACAGCGGTTGCGGTGACGCTGGTTTTTCCGGGAACGGAATGAACTCGTCATGGTCGAGGTCGGGCAGCTTCATGCGGCCGGCCTTCCAGTCGGCCTTGGCCTGCTCCAGCCGGTCTTTCGAGGACGAGACGAAGTTCCACTCCATGAAGCGCGGGCCCACGGGCTCTCCGCCCAGCAGCATGACGGTGGAGGGCTCCAGGGCCTTGAAGACGATGGTGTCGCCGGGTGCGAACACAGCCATCTGCAGGCCGGTCAGTTCGCGGCCGTCGACCTCGACGCGACCACTGGCGACATAGGCGGCGCGCTCGGAATATTCGGCCGGCAGGGCGGCGGTGGTTCCGGCGGCCATTTCCCAGTGCACATAGAAGAGCGGCGAATAGACCGGCACGTTGGTCTTGGCGCCAAACGCCTCGCCGGCGATCAGCCGCGCCTTCAGCCCGCCGCTCTCATAGGACGGCAGGGCGGCGTCGCCCTCATGGTGGCTGAAGCTGGGATCCACTTCCTCGGATTCCTGGGGCAGGGCGATCCAGGCCTGCATACCGTCCATCCGGCCGCCCTGACGGCGCAGGGTCTCGAAGCGCTCGGAATGGGTGATGCCCGACCCGGCGGTCATCCAGTTGACCTCGCCCGGCTTGATCACCGCCAGCGAGCCGACGCTGTCGCGATGGGTGATCTCGCCCTGGAACAGATAGGTCAGTGTGGACAGGCCGATATGCGGGTGAGGGCGCACATCGGCGCTCTTGGGAAAGCCCGGGGCGAATTCGGCGGGGCCCATGTGGTCGAGGAAGGTGAAGGGGCCGACCATGCGATGGGCGTGGAATGGCAGGACGCGCCCGACCTCGAAATTGCCGATGTCGTGACGGCGGGCTTCGATAACGAGGTCGATCATGGAGGACTCCGGCGCGGGGATGGCCGGAGACTCTCATGAGTTGCGGTGGGCGTCTTGTCGAAATGCGTCGTGTCAGCGCGGAATGGCGATGCCCATCACGCGCGCGGCCTTGGGCTTCGCCGTCTTCAGTCCGTCGTCGCCGAAGTCGGTCCACTGGCTGCGGGCCACGAAGACGAAGTCGTCGCCGCGCATCGCGCCGCTGGTCGGCTCGTCGAGGTCGGGCAGGCTGGCGGCCAGGGTCTCGACGCGGGTCAGACGCTGGCCGTCGGGCGTCGGCCACAGGCGTAGCAGCCGCTGGGGCGCGACGCCGTTCTGGACGGCGATCAGGGTCTGGCCGGCGCGGGTCAGGCCATCGACGCCCAGCAGGGTGACGTCCGGCGGGATCGCGACGGGCGTCACCGCGCCGCTGGCGAGATCGATCACGTGCAGGCCGCTGGAATAGTCGGCGACCAGCAGATGCTTGCCGTCAGCCGCCTGGGCCAGGCCCTGGGGCGAGCCGAGTTCGGGCGAGGACACCAGCCGGTCCAGCGCCTTGGCGCCGGGCTCCAGTCGCCAGATCTCGCGGCCCAGCGAATTGGACGCATAGACGGCGCCGTCAGGACCCACGGTCAGGTCGCCCA
>NCEV01000129.1 GCA_002280875.1 Caulobacter sp. 32-67-35
ATGTCCAGGGGCTTGGCCAGCCAGTCCGTCATGCCGGCGTCACGACAGGCCTGGACCTCCTCGGCCGCCACCCCGGCGCTGAAGCCGATCACCGGGATATCACGGTTGACCCCGTCTCCGGCCCGCAGTTGGCGGGTCGCTTCGCGCCCATCCAGCCCGGGCATGTTGACGTCCATCAGCACGATATCGAAGCGCTCGGCGGCCAGGCATTGTAGCGCCGCCAGGCCATCGGTCGCGGTCGACAGGGCCACGCCCAGCGGCTCGAGGACCAGGGCGAGGGTTCGACGGTTCACCTCATGGTCGTCGACCGCCAGGACCTTCAACGTCGAAATGGTCGGAAGGATACCCTCAAGGGCCGGGGCGCTGGCGATCGCCGCCTCTCGGCCCGCCGCGAGGGTCAGGGTCAGGCGGAAAACCGCGCCGCCAGAGGTCCCGGGCCGGGCGTCCAGCTCGCCGCCCATCAGGCGCGCCAACTGACGGCTGACGGCCAGGCCCAGGCCCGTACCGCCATAGGTGCGCGCTGTCACCTGCGAGGCCTGGGTATAGGGCGTGAACAGTCGGGCCATGGTGTCGGCGGTGATCCCGGGGCCGTTGTCCTGCACCTCGACCACGACCCGCAGCATCCCGTCGCCGACGGCCTCGACCGCCAGCCGCAGGTCGATCACCCCGCGCTCGGTGAACTTCACGGCGTTGGACAGCAGGTTGTTGAGGATCTGGCGCAGGCGGAAGGGATCGCCGCGGACCCAGACGGACGGTTGCTCGCCCGGCGGTTCACGCAGGCTCAGCCCCTTGGCGCTGGCCTGGGCGTTCCAGAAGCGCGTGGCGTCGCGCACCGCGCCCAGCAGGTCGAAGTCGCGGGTTTCCAGGCTCATCGCCCGGGCCTCGATCTTGGCCTGGTCGAGCATGTCGGTCAGCAGGCCGGTCATCAGATGGCCCGCGTCGACGATCAGATCGGCCGTGGCGGCGGTCTGATCCAGAGGAGCGCCGCGGCGGATCAGGTGGGCGCCCGCGAGGATGGCCGACAAAGGGGTGCGTAGTTCGTGGCTGACGATGGCGGCCATGGCGGCGCGGTCAGCGACAGCGTCCTCGGCCTGGATGCGGCGGGCGTCGGCGTCCTCGCGCGCGGCGATCACCGCCTTGCGAGCCAGGTGGAGCCGACGCCAGGTGCCATGCACGGCCATCATGAAGAACACCACCGACACCGACAGGATCGCCACCTGTCCGTGCGAGCCCCGCCACCACCAGATCGGCATGGTCGCCAGGCTTATCGCATAGGGCGTGGCCCCCAGATAGAATAGGGGTCGGCTGTCTACGCCCGAGGCGACATTGTTCAGCGCGCCGCCGGCCAGCACCATCAGGGCCAGGGCCATCAGGGGCGGCTGATTGCTGACCCAGAAGATCGTGACGGCCCCGGCATGCACCATAGCCATGGCGACCATGGAAGCCAGCATCAACAGAATATGGGCCTGGACATGCCGGGCCGGCATCCGCCCCCGGGCGAAGGGCCGCACCGCGAAAAACTCCAGCACCTGCACCGAAACGCTCGCCAGCAACCAGGCAATGATCAGGTCGTCACGCCCGATCAGGTGCAACGCCCAGCTGAGCAGGACCGTCAGACCCAGCCGCGAGAAGACCTGCCGGTATCGCTCGTCGGCGTTGGCGGGCAGATGAGGCAGCAACGAATCCAGGAACTGAGGCATGCGCGGTCTCCCTACCGTCGATGCCTAAGCCGACATGGCAAACGAGATGTGAACGCTCAAGCTTCAGTCGAGCATTCGCTCCAGCGTTTCGAGTATGTCCGCGTCGCGCGATGGTTTGTCCCAGCGAATTCGGCTGATGCGCGGGAAGCGCATGGCGACGCCCGACTTGTGGCGGGTCGAGCGCTGCAACCCCTCGAAGGCCACCTCGAACACCAGGCCAAAGTCCAGATCGGCCCGCACCGAGCGCACCGGACCGAACCGTTCGACCGTGTTGTCGCGCACGAACTTGTCGATCTGCTTCAGCTCCTCGTCGGTGAAGCCGAAATAGGCCTTGCCCACCGGGGTCAGGGTCCGGGCGCCCAGCTCATCCTCCCGCCAGACGCCGAACGTGTAGTCGGAATAGAAGCTGGAGCGCCGGCCATGCCCCCGCTGGGCGTACATCAGCACCGCGTCGATCAGCCGGGGATCGCGCTTCCACTTGAACCACGGCCCCTTGGGACGCCCTGGCTCGTAGACACTGTCGCGACGCTTCAGCATCAGACCTTCCGACAGCCGCGCATCGCCCTCGGGCGGCTCGGCCCGCAGGGCGGTCAATTCCTCCCAGGTCTCAAACGGCTGTAGCGGCGACAGGTCGATACGGGCGTTGGCGATCCGGGCCACGAAGGCTTCCAGACGGGCTCGGCGCTCGATGAAGGGGAGGGACCGCACATCGGTCTCGCCATCCAGCAGCAGATCATAGGCGCGGATACCGGCCGGGAACGCAGTCAACTGCCTTGTGTCGACGGTCTTGCGGTTCAACCGCTGCTGCAGGTCGCCGAAGGCTGCCAGGGCTCCGTCGCGGATCACCACCAACTCGCCGTCCAGGGCGCCGTCGAAATCCAGCGCCGCCAGCACGTCGGGAAAGGTCGCCGAAATGTCGTCGCCGGTGCGGGTGTAGAGCCGCCGCTCGCCCCGCTCCGAAACGGCCTGCACGCGGATGCCGTCCCATTTCCATTCCGCCACGTAGTCGGCCGGATCGAGCTTTGCGAAATCCACGGCTTCATCGATCGCCTGGGCCAGCATCACCGGCCTGAAACGCCCCGGCGCATCCGGCGACGGGCGTTCGGATCGGCCCTCCAGCCAGGCAAAGAGATCGCCGTAGGGCGGCTCCAGGGCGTGCCAGACCTCCTCGATCTCGCCAATCTCGACCTTGCCGAGGTTGGCGCAGGCCTGCTTGGCCAGCCGCGCCGAGACGCCGACCCGTAGGCCGCCGGTCATCAGTTTCAGCAGCGCCCAGCGGCCATCGGCGTCCAGAGCGTCCAGCCAGTCCTCGATCAGCCGCTGGACCTCCGAGCGCGAGGCCCCGCGCAGGGCCTCGATGACTTCCGACAGTTCCGGCTCGCGATTGGCGCCCGGCCGCGAAGGCCAGGCCAGGGCGACGGTCTCGGCCAGGTCACCGACATAGTCGTAGGACCAGGCGAACAGCTGGGCGTCCATCCGCGCCTCGATCGCCTTGCGGATGAAGGCCGGCTTGGCGGCGGAAAAGGCGAGCGCGCCGGTCAGGGCCGCCAGGGCAAAGCCCCGGTCGGGGTCAGGCTGACCGCGCAGAAAGTCCTCGATCAGGGTCAGCTTGGCGTTGCGCGAGCTGGTCAGGGACAGCCGGTCCAGCAGATGGGCGAAGGCGCGCATGGACATCGAACGTCTGGTCTCGGCTCAGGTTCAGACCCCGGGGGTTCAGGTGCGGGTTTCGTCCAGCTGACCCAGGATCATGATCTTCTGCCAGATCTTGCGACCCAGGTCAGAAGTCAGGGTCTCGATGTCATTGACGGCGGCGACGATAACGGGATCGTCAGTCTCGCCCGCATACAAGGCCGCCAGCTTGGCGGTCAGGGCCAGCATTTCCGCGCAGTAGTCCAGATAGCGAGCCAGCTGGAAACGATTCATTTCGCGCACCGGCGAGGAGGGCGTGCGCGGCCCCAGCACCAGGGTCGGGTCCTTGGTGAGCTGGTGCATGTCGATCACGTGGGCGAAGGATCGCAACTCGTGCAGCGCCTTTTGCACCCGGCCGCGCTTCCAGCGGGTCTCCAGCGAGACCAGGAACCAGCCAGTTTGAGAGCGTCAGCGCCGCGCAGGGTCGCCAGCCAGTCCAGGCGTGCGATCAGCACCGCCTCGGCGACAATGGCGGCCAGCACCACGGCCAACACCAGAAAGCGCAGACCCAGATAAGGCCGTGACAGCCGCCGGGCCCGTTGGGCCGTCGTCCGCGCGGTGACGGTCAACTGCTCGCAGACCTGGGCCAGGCCAGAGTCTGGAAATCGTTCCCCGACGCGAATGCGCAGGTGATCAAGGGTGAGAACGACCTTGGCGGCGTCCAGCTTTCGCGCCCCGTTATCCTTGGCCATAGCCGCCCCCTTATCCCCACGTTCTGGATCAGACGTCTAGCGCGCCACGCTGGCCCGCGCCCGTTTCAACCCCGGCCGCGCGTTTGGTGCGCCGGCCTCGTTCTGCTCCAGCGCGGCCAGCAAATCGGCTTTCAGGGTGTTGAGCTTGCGCGTTTCGCTGAGCTTGCCGCCCTCGGCCGTCTGCACATAGAACGCATCCACGGCGCGCTCGCCATAGCCGTCGATATGGGCGGACTGGATCGACAGGCCGTTGCTGGCCAGGGTCTGGGCCAGGGCGTGCAGCAGACCGGGACGGTCGCGGCCCGAAGCTTCCACGACGGTGGCGTCGTCGGACGAGTCGTTGTCCAGCACAACGCTGGGAGCGATCGTGAAGGCCGCCGTGCGCGACAACTCGGCGCCGCGCCGGGGCTCGAAGCTCATGGTCTCGCCGCGACCGGCCGCTTCCAGGGCGTCGGCCAGGCGGCGCAGAGCCCGGGGGTTCTCGCAGCCCAGCGGGGCGCCGGTGACGTCCTGCACGTAAAAGACATCCAGGGCCTGACCCTGGCGCGAGGTGAAGACCCGCGCGCCCACCACATTGCCGCCCAGCGACGAGATGGCGAGCGCCAGATCAGCAAAAAGGCCGCGCCGATCCTTGGCGGCGACCACGATCTCGGCGGCGTTGGAGCCGGGCGTCACCTGCCCCTCGGCGGCAGCTCCGCCCTGGATGGCGGCGCGGCGGGCAAGCGCCGCATGATCCTTCAGCTCGTCCAGCTTGAAGGCCCCAAAATAGGCGTCCTCCATGGCGGCGGCCCAGCCCTTGGCGGCGGGGTCGTCAGCGACCAGGGCGGCCCGCGCGGCCTCGGCGGCGGCCTCCTGATGGCGTTGGACGCTGGCGGCGGCGTCGCTGCCCCGCCCGCCCCGGAACACCGCCTCGGTGGCGTTGTAGAGCTCGCGCAGCAGCTGGCCCTTCCAGCCGTTCCACACCCCCGGCCCGACGGCGCGGATATCGGCCACGGTGATCACCAGCAGCAGGCGCAGCCGCTCGGGGTTTTCCACAATACGGGCGAAGGCGGCGACGGTGCCCGGGTCGGAGACGTCGCGCTTCTGGGCGAAATCGCTCATGACCAGATGGTTCTCGACCAGCCACGCCACCAGCTCGACCTTCAGCCGGTCGACGCCCAGGCGCTCGCAGGCGCTGCGGGCGCTGCGAGCCCCGGCCTTTTCCTGGCCGCCCACCCCGCCCTTGCCGGTGTCGTGCAGCAGCATGGCCAGGAACAGGGCCTCGCGGTCCTCGATCAGCGGCATGATCGAGACGGCCAGCGGATGATCGTCGGCCAGACGGCCGGCGGCGATGTCGCCGATCACGCCCACCGCCCGCAGGGTGTGCTCGTCCACCGTGTAGGAATGGTACATGTTGAACTGCATCTGGGCGACGATGCGGCCAAACTCCGGAACGAACCGGCCCAGCACGCCGGCGTCGTTCATCAGGGTCAGGGTGCGGTAGGAGCGCTTGCCCCGGGCCAGCAGGTGCAGGAAGGCCTGGCAGGCGTCCTCATCGCGCCGCACCCTTGACGTGATCAGGGCCAAGGAGCGGGTCACAGCCGTGAAGGCGTCGGGGTGCAGATCAAGGTCCCGCTCGTCGGCGATCTTGAACAGCCGGATCAGATTGACCGGATCGGCCTCGAACACCTCGGGGCCGTCGATGTTCAGGCGGCCGCCATCCTCATAGAAGCCGTCGACCTCCAGCGCCTTGCGCTTGGGACGGCCGCCGCCGGGCAGAAAGCGCGAAATGCCCTTGGGCTCGTTCTTGAAATGCTCGGCTTCCAGCTTGGCCGAGAAGGCGCGGGTCAGGGCGCCCACCTCCTTGGCGATCAGGAAGTAGCGGCGCATGAAGCGCTCGACCGCCGGCGCGTCGCCCCGGTCGCCATAGCCCATGCGGCGGGCGATCTCGGGCTGCAGGTCAAAGGTCAGGCGCTCTTCGGGCCGGCCGGTGGTGAAGTGCAGGTGGGCGCGAACGGCATGCAGGAAGTCGAAGGCGCGGATGAAGGCTTTCGCTTCACGCCGGTCGAACACCGCCAGCTTGAAGACGTCTTCCGGGCGGTCCACCGGGTGCAGATATTCGGCGATCCACATCAGGGTGTGCAGGTCGCGCAAGCCGCCCTTGCCCTCCTTGACGTTGGGCTCGACCATGTAGCGGCTGGCCCCGGCCCGGGCCTGGCGGTCGTCGCGCTCCTTCAGCTTGGCAGCCACGAACTGGGCGCCGGTGCCCTTCATGACCTCGTCCTGGAAGCGCTTCTTCAGGTCGGCGGCCAGGCGCTCGTCGCCCGTCAGGCGGCGGGCCTCCAGGATGGTGGTGCGGATGGTGAAGTCTTCGCGCGACAGGCGCACGCATTCCTCGATCGTGCGCGAGGCGTGGCCGACCTTGAAGCCCAGGTCCCACAGCGCATAGAGCATGAACTCGATCACGCTCTCGGCGTGGGGCGTGGTCTTGTAAGGCCGCAGGAACAGCAGATCGATGTCGCTGAACGGCGCGAGAGTCCGCCGGCCATAGCCGCCCACGGCCAGCAGACACAGGCGCTCGCCCTCGGTCGGGTTGCGGGCCCGGAATACGTGGACGGTGGTGAAATCGTAGAGGGCGGTAATCACCTCGTCGGTGACGCCGCTGAGCAGGCGCGAGGTTTCCAGGCCCCCGGCCCCGTTCTCCAGCCGCTCCTTGGCGATCATCCGGCCGCGAAACAGAGCCTGTTTCAGGATCTCGATGGCGCGGGCGCGCTGGGCGGCCTCATCGCCGAGACTGTCGAGGGCGGCGGCCGACAGACGCGCACGCAGGGCGTGACCGTCGACGACATGTTCCAGCGGGGTGGGGCGAAGGCGACGGGGCATGATGGGGATATGGTTTTCCCAAGCGTGATAGTCAAAAGTGGAGGCCGGTTTTGGCGACCATCACGCGTTCACTATAAAAGTCAGGTCTTGAGGAGACCCTTAAGGCGATATAGCGCCTCCAAGGCTTCGCGCGGGGACATTCCGTCGACATCCAGGTCCTTGAGCGCCGTATCGATGACACTGGGCGCCGGCTTCGTGGGCGCCTGCATGGCCTGGCTCATCGCAAACAGCGGCAGGTCGTCAAGCTTGGCCGGTGATTCGTCCTTGGTCTCCAGGCGATCCAGCACCTCGCGGGCCCGCGCCACGACAGGCGCCGGCACACCGGCCAGCTTGGCCACCTGCACGCCGTAGGAGCGGTCGGCCGGACCGGGCGCGGCCTCGTGCAGGAACACCAGATCGCCGTTCCACTCCTTGGCCCGCAGGGACAGGTTCGAGACGTGGTCCAGCCGCTCCTCCAGGGTCGCCAGCTCGTGATAGTGGGTGGCGAACAGGGCGCGGCAGCGGTTGGTGTCGTGCAGGGCCTCGGCGCAGGCCCAGGCGATGGCCAGACCGTCATAGGTGGCCGTGCCCCGGCC
>NCEV01000038.1 GCA_002280875.1 Caulobacter sp. 32-67-35
CAATTCACGTCGCCTGCACTCGGCTCTGGGCTATATCAGCCCCGCCGAGATGGAACGCAGAGCGGCTTAACCCCGTCCACTTTCTCGGGGGAAGATCACCGGAGGCAAATGTGCAAACGCCAGCGTCATGGATCGAACTCGGCCGGCAAGGAGCCTTCACTACGTCGCAAGTCGCGGCGTTGGTGGGATCGACGTCTGAACGTGTTGCATCGTGGCTGTCAGGCAACCCGCCACTAATCCAGTCGGACTTGCCAAGCGTTGCTGGACGGAAGGCCGTTTCCTTCGAGGGCCTAATAGAAGCCCGAGCCATCGCCTACTTGCTGCATGAAGGCGTATCGCGACGACGGTTGGCAAAGCTGATGGAAACGATGCGCCGTCGGACCCAGGACCGCCACCCCCTCGCTAGAGACCGCGAACTCATTACGAATGGCTTGGTCGTCTATGAGGTCGAGGACGGCAAGATCATAAACTTGCTCAACGAGTGTTATGCTGCTGACGCCATCATCCGCCCAAGCCTCGCCGGTCGAGTTGAATTCAGGAGTGGCCGCGCGGCTTGGCTAGAACCATACCCCGACGATCTGCCTTTTGTTCGGATAGATCCCGCCAGAGCATTTGGTCGCCCGGTGGTCGTCGATACGCTCACCGTCCCAACCGAAACCTTGGCTGCGGCCGCCGCTTTGGATGGACGCGAAGAAGCAGCGGATTGGTTTGGAGTGAGCGAAGAGGCAGTAGACCAAGCCGTCATCTTCGAAGAGCGTATCGCAGCTTGACACTCATCCGCTTCGACGAATGCATCTCCTGGCGCATCGTTAAGGCGCTTGAAGCTATCGGCATTCCAAGAGGCGTGGAGTTAGAGTCTGCTCAGCAGAGGGACGAAACGGGTGTCCTTGATATTGACTGGATTCCCGATTTCGCCTCGAGAGGAGGCCGTCTGGTTATCTCGGGAGATGCGAGTATGCGGCACGTCCAACTTGAGCGTGCCGCTCTTGAAGCATCGGGCCTTGTTGCGGTTTTCCCATCATCCAAAAAGTACTTTGATAGCCTGAGAAGATACGCCCAAGCCGGCTATCTCTTGACTTGGTTCCCGGCCATTTTGCGCTTGGCAGAGGAAGCGCCTGCGGGAGCGCACTATCGCCTTCCAGCGACGCATTCGGGCGACTTCGACGCAGTGCTAAAAATGCGATCACTCGCGGATATCAACGCGGAAGCGGAGGCAAAGGTAGCGGCAAAACAGGCGCGTGGAGACGCAACCTAGCCCCACTTACGCCGCCTCAACATCCAGCGAATACCCCGCCGACCGCACCGTCCGGATCGGATCGCCGTCCGCCGAGCCGTTCAGCGCCTTCCGCAGGCGGCCGATGTGCACGTCCACCGTCCGCGCCTCGACATAGACGTCCGAGCCCCAGACCGCGTCCAGCAGCTGTTCGCGGCTGAACACCCGGCCGGGGTGCTGCATCAGATAGTCCAGCAGGCGGAACTCGGTGGGGCCCAGGTGGACTTCCTTGCCCTGGCGCTTCACGCGGTGGGCGACGCGGTCGATGACGATGTCGCCGACCGTGATGCGGTCGTCGGCCAGGCCCGGACGGATGCGGCGCAGCACCGCGCGTTCGCTGGCCATGGTGAGGGCTTCCTCGCCGTCGCCGGCCACCGCGATCTGGTAGCCTTCCTTGTCGAGGTTGTAGTGCAGGAGGGTGGCCAGGGCGTCCTCGTCCTCAACCACAAGCACGTAGGGCGTCATGACTTGATCCTCAAGAGCTTGTAAACAAGATCGTTTTCAAACATTTAGAGCGTGACAGGCGCCGAAACCGGCATCCACTTTCGGCTGTCACGCTCTACCGCGGGGTGTCGAGCTTGGGGCGCTTGGAGAGAATCTCCTCGCCCGTGATCTCGAAGTGAATGATCTCGGCGATATTGGTGGCGTGGTCGCCGATGCGTTCCAGGTTCTTGGCTACGAACAGCATGTGGGCGCAGGCGTTGATCGTGCGCGGATCGCCCATCATGTAGGTCAGCAGTTCGCGGAAGATGGCGTTGTAGTGCTCGTCGACCTCTTCATCGCGGCTCCACACGCCGGTGGCGCGCTCGAGGTCCGAGGCGCTGTAGGCGTCCAGCACGTCCTTCAGGCGGCCCTGGACCAGCTTGCCCATGCGCTCGATCGAGCGGGTCAGGGCGGTCATGGGCTCGGCGTCGGTCAGGATCAGGGCGCGCTTGCCGATGTTCTTGGCCATGTCGCCGCAGCGTTCCAGGCTCATCGAGATCTTCAGGGCGGCGACGGCGTGGCGCAGGTCCACGGCCATCGGCTGGCGAAGGGCGATCAGGCGGAAGGCCTTGCGCTCGATCTCGCCCTGCAGGGTGTCCAGCCGATCATCGCGGGCCACGACCTGCTGGGCCAGGGGCGCGTCGCGGCGGGCGATGCACTCGACGGCGTCGGCGACCTGGGCCTCGGCCAGGCCGCCCATGCGGGTGACCTCGGCCGTCAGGTGGTTCAGTTCTTCGCCGTAGGATTTGACGGTATGTTCGGTCATGGCGTGGGAATCCTACCGGTTAGCCGAAGCGGCCGGTGATGTAGTCCTGGGTGCGGGTGTCGCGAGGATTGGTGAACATCTCCTCGGTGGTCCCGGCCTCGACCAGCTTGCCCAGGTGGAAGAAGGCGGTGCGCTGCGAGACGCGGGCGGCCTGGGCCATCGAGTGGGTGACGATGACGATGCAGAACTGGCTGCGCAGCTCGTCGATCAGTTCCTCGATCTTGGCGGTGGCGATCGGGTCGAGCGCCGAGCAGGGCTCGTCCATCAGGATCACTTCAGGACCGACCGCAATCGCGCGGGCGATGACCAGACGCTGCTGCTGGCCGCCCGACAGGCCGGTGCCGGGCTGGTGCAGGCGGTCGGCGACCTCGTTCCACAGGCCGGCCTTCTTGAGGCTGCTCTCGACGATGGCTTCCAGCTCGGCCTTGCCGGTGGCCAGGCCATGGATGCGCGGGCCGTAGGCGACGTTCTCGAAGATGGTCTTGGGGAACGGGTTGGGCTTCTGGAACACCATGCCGACGCGCGAGCGCAGCACCACCGGGTCGACGCTCTTGAGATTGACGTCATTGCCGTCGATCTCGATCGAGCCCGAGACCTTGGCGGTCGGGATCGTGTCGTTCATCCGGTTGATGCAGCGCAGGAAGGTCGACTTGCCGCAGCCCGACGGGCCGATGAAGGCGGTGACCGACTTGGCCGCGATGTCGATATTGACGTCAAACAGGGCCTGCTTGTCGCCGTAGAAGACGTTGACGTCCTTGGCGCGGATCTTGATCTCGCCGATCGGCGGCTGGGCTTGCGGCGCGGCCGTGCGGATCACGGGAGCGGAGACGGAATCGTCGGGGCTGGCGGGGGGCATGGCGTGTCCCTGGACGAGGGGAAAGGCGGAAGGGTTCAGGATCATGTGACTACCAGCGACGCTCGAAGCGCCGGCGCAGGATGACGGCCGCGGCGTTCATGATGATCATGAAGACCAGAAGGACGATGATGGCTCCGGCGGTGCGCTCGTGGAAGGCGCGCTCCGAGGCGTTCTCCCAGATGAACACCTGCACGGGCAGGACGGTGGCGGCGCCGGTCAGGCCTTCGGGCACGCCGGGCACGAACGAGACCATACCGATCATCAGCAGCGGCGCGGTCTCGCCCAGGGCGTGGGCCAGCGACAGGATGGCGCCGGTCATCACGCCGGGCATGGCCAGCGGCAGCACGTGGTGGAACACGGTCTGGGTCTTGGACGCGCCAACGCCCAGGGCGGCTTCGCGGATCGAGGGGGGCACGGCCTTCAGGGCCGAGCGGGTGGCGATGATCACGGTGGGCAGGGCCATCAGGGCCAGCACCAGACCGCCGACCAGGGGCGATGACCGGGGCACGTTCAGCCAGTTGATGAACAGGGCCAGGCCCAGCAGGCCGTAGACGATCGACGGCACCGCGGCGAGGTTGTTGATGTTGACCTCGATGATGTCGGTCCAGCGGTTCTTCGGGGCGAACTCTTCCAGATAGACGGCGGCCATAACGCCCACCGGCACGGCGATCAGGGCGGTGATCAGCAGCATCATGGCCGAGCCGACCACGGCGCCCAGCACCCCGGCCTGTTCCGGCTCGGTGGAGTCCGAATTGGTGAAGAAGGCGAAGTTGAAGCCCGACTTGACCGAACCGTCCTTTTTCAGCTGGTCCAGCCAGTCCAGCTGCTGATCGTCCAGCTTGCGGTCGTCCTGCGGGGTCGAGCGCTTGATCTGGCCCTTGTAGTAGAGGTCGGCGTCGGCCTTGAACGGGCCGGTGACGGTGACGGTCTTGCCGATCAGCGACTTGTCGGCCTTCAGCTGGTTCAACAGCTGGAAACCCAGGTCGCGCGAGGTGAGATCCATCACCTTGCCCGACGTCAGGCCGAACTCGTCATCGACGACGCCCAGCTTCTTCATCATCGCCTCGGCGACGATGAAGTCATAGTTGACGCCTTCCAGGTCGGCGGCGTCGATCCGCTCGGGGTTCAGATAGACCGGCACGCTCAGGGTGTGGGTCTGGAAGGTGGTGTAGCCCTGGCCCACGATGCGCCCGACCAGCACCACCAGGAAGATCATGGCGATGGTGATGGCCATCAGGCCCTGGGCCTTGAACCACATCTCGGCGCGGTGACGCTTCTTGAGGCGGGCTTGCATGGCGGTTTGCGATGTGCGGACGGCGGGACCGACAGGGGCGGGGGCGTCAGTCATACTGTTCCCGATACTTCTGGACGATGCGCAGGGCGATGATGTTCAGGCCCAGGGTCACGACGAACAGGGTCAGGCCCAGGCCAAAGGCCGCCAGGGTCTTGGGGCTGTCGAACTCCTGGTCGCCGGTCAGCAGGGTGACGATCTGGACGGTCACGGTGGTGACGGTGTCGAGCGGGTTGGCGGTCAGCTTGGCCTGCAGGCCGGCGGCCATGGTGACAATCATGGTCTCGCCCACGGCGCGCGACACAGCCAGCAGCATGGCGGCCATGATGCCGGGCAGGGCGGCGGGCAGAACCACCTTCTTGACGGTCTCGGACTTGGTGGCGCCCATCGCATAGCTGCCGTCGCGCAGGGACTGCGGCACGGCGTTGATGATGTCGTCCGACAGCGACGAAACGAAGGGGATCAGCATGATGCCCATCACCACCCCGGCCACCAGGGCCATCTGGTTCTGGACCTGCATCAGATACTGGCCAATGCCGTCCAGCGGGCCGCCGACCAGCTGGGCGCCGAGGCTGTTGAAGCCGGCGCGGAACAGCGGCCCCACGGTCAGGGCGGCGAAGAAGCCGTAGACCACGGTGGGCACGCCGGCCAGGATCTCGAGCAGCGGCTTGATCGTCGCGCGCACCGGGCGATTGGCGTATTCCGACAGATAGATCGCTGAATACAGACCCACCGGCGCGGCCACGGCCATGGCGATCAGCATGATCAGGAAGGTGCCGGCAAACAGCGGCACCGCGCCGAACGCGCCCTCGGCGGCGACCTGGTCGCTGCGCATGGCGATCTGCGGGCTCCACTCCGTCCCCAGCAGGAACGACAGCGGCGACACGCTCTGGAAGAAGCGCCAGCTTTCCCAGACGAGCGACAGCACGATGCCCAGGGTGGTGAGGACGGCGGCGATGGAACAGGCCATCAACAGGCCGCCAACCCAGCCCTCGACCTTGTTGCGGGCCCGGAAGTCGGTCGACAGGCGGGGGAAGGCCAGCAGGAAGCCGGCCAGGGCCAGCACGGCGGCCAGGCCCAGAACGGAGTAGCGGATGAGGGCGCTGATGCGACGGGCTTCGGCCACCTTGACGTCGAGGGCCGCCTTCAGCTCGCCCTCATAGGCGATCTCGCTGGGCGCTGCGCCCTGGGCGATGGCCCGCGCGTCGCTGAAGAACACGTCCTGCCGGTCGATCTCGAGGGCCTGAACCGCCGCCGGGCGCTGGGCCTGCAGCATGGCGTCCTCGACCTGACCGCCAAACATGGCGGCCATCAGCAGCAGCAGGGCGGCGGGCACACCGGCCCACAGAGCGGCATAGCTGCCGTAATAGCCCGGAAGCGAGTGCAGAACGCGCTTGCCGCCGCCCGCCCTGGCGACAGCGCGGCGCTTGCCCAGCATGAAGGCGGCGCTGGAAAACAGCGCCAGGAACAGAAGCGAGAGCCAGGTCAGCATGCGTGCGGCGGGGTCTTGCGCTGGGGTTGCGATGGCGTCGCCCAACGCGCCGCCCCGCCCGGCTGGAGCTATGCCCGCCCGGCGCTGTGCTTATGCGACGTTTCCACGACAGTTTGACGACAGTCGCCGTCAACCGCATTTGCGCCTCAAACCCGCTGAACGTGGCCGGGTTGAAATACATCGCCGCCGTCCTGACATCGCAGCGCAACGAAGCCGCGGCATGACCGTTCCGGCGCTGGTCCCGGCCCGCACCGTTGCGCGCGCCTCGCGACCTTCTGGAGACCTGACTTGATCCCTTACGCGACTGCTCTGCCTGACGCTCCTGCGGCCCGCCGCCTAAGGATCGCGCTGCTGTTGGGGGTGTCGGCGGCCCTGCTGGCGGCGCCGGCCGTCGCCCGCCAGGTCGCCCAGACCCCGGCTCCGACCTCGCCCAACGCCTATGAAATGGACGACGAGGCCTATGAGGTGGACGCCCTGACGGTGACCGCCTCGCGCCAGCAGCCGGGTTCGGTGATCGGCGACATTCCGCCGGAGCTGCAGCTGACGCCGCGCGACATCCGCGCCTATGGCGTGTCGACGGTGGCCGAGCTGATCACCGCCCTGGAGCCCCAGACCTCATCGGCGCGTGGCGGCGCGGCGGGCGGGCGTCCGGTGATCCTGGTCAATGGCGGGCGCATCTCCAGCTTCCGCGAAGTGCGCGACATCCCCACCGAGGCCATCGCCCGGGTCGACATCCTGCCCGAGGAGGTCGCGCTGAAATACGGCTATCGCGCCGACCAGAAGGTGATCAACCTGGTCCTGCGTCGCCGCTTCCGCGCCACCACCCTGGAGGCCGGCGCCCGGCTGCCTACCCAGTCGGGCGGCGGCGATACGGTCGACGTCCGCCTCAACCAGCTGCGCATCCAGCGCGACAACCGCTTCATGGTCGACGCCAAGGTCAGCGACCAGAGCGAGCTCTACGAGACCGAGCGCGATCTGGCCCAGCCACGCTCGGACGCGGCCTTCCGCAGCCTGATCCCCAGACAGACCACCTGGGAGCTCAACAGCGTGTTCTCACGTCCGATCAAGGACGGGGTCTCGGGTACGGTCAACGCCAGCCTCGAGGGCAGCGACAGCACCAGCTGGCTGGGCCTCAACACCCTGGCGACCGGCCCCTTGCGTCGCCAGTCGGAAAGCCTGACCGGCCATGTCGGCGGCGGGATGATCGGCGCGATCAAGGGCTGGAAATGGTCGGTGACCGGCAACGCCGAGCGCGGCAAGAACGACAGCACCACCGAGCGGGTGATCAGCGGCGTCGCCTATCGCGACATCTCCAACGCGATCTCGACCTCGGCCGACGTGCAGGGCGATCTCAGCGGCACGCTGTTTCGCATCCCGGCCGGCGCCGTTTCCTCGACGATCACCGGCGGCTTTGAGACCGTGCGCCTGGAAAGCGACTCGGTGCGGGCCGGCGCGGCGCGGTCGGGCGAGCTGTCGCGCGACACCGGCAGCGCCAAGCTGAACCTCGACCTGCCCCTGACCAGCGTGCGCAACGACGTGCTGCCGGGACTGGGCAATCTGTCGCTCAATCTGAACCTCGCCGCCGACAGGCTTTCGGATTTCGGGACCCTCACCACCCTCGGCTACGGCGCCAACTGGTCGCCGATCGAGAAGCTGCGGGTCATCGCCTCGGTCACCCGCGACCAGGGCGCGCCCAGCCTGCAGCAGATCGGCGATCCCGAGCAGCTGACGCCTGGCGTGCAGGTCTATGACTTCCGCCGCGGCGAGACGGCGGTGATCTCGCGGCTGACCGGCGGGAACCGGGCGCTGCGCGAGGAAGAGGGCCGGGTGATCAAGCTGGGCCTCAGCCTCAAGCCCTTCGACAAGACCAACCTGACCCTGACGACCAACTACACCAATTCCCGCACCGATGACCTGATCTCCAGCTTCCCGACCGCGACCAGCCAGATCGAGGAGGCCTTCCCCGAGCGTTTCGTACGCGACGCGACCGGGCGCCTGGTGCAGATCGACGCGCGGCCGATCAATTTCGACCGCCGCCAGACCGACGAGCTTCGCACCGGTTTCACCTTCCGGAAGGCGTTCGGTCCGCAGCCGCAGCCCGGCCGGTTTCGGCAAAGGCAGGCCCAGGCGCAAGCCGGCGCGCCCGCAGCGGGTCAGCCGGGCCCGACGCCCGGCCCGGCCAGCGCGACCTCCGAGCCGCCCCCGCCCCCCGGTGTCGACGGCGCGCCGCCTGCGACCACCCCGACGCGGCCTCAGGGCGGCGAGCGCGGCCCCAGCGGCTTTGGACCGGGCGGTTTTGGCGGCGGCGGGCGTGGCTTCGGCGGCGGCGGACCGCCGGGCGCGGGCACGTTCCAGATCGGGCTCTATCACACGGTCAAGTTCACCGACGAGATCGTCATCCGGCCCGGTCTGCCGACCCTGGACCTGCTGGACGGCGCCGCGCTGGGCTCCGGCGGCGGTACGCCCAAGAACCAGATCGACCTGCAGGGCAATGTGTCCCGCAATGGCCTGGGCGCCGGTTTCAATGCGCGCTGGCAGGAGGACACGGTGGTTCGCGGTTCGGGCGGCGTAGGCGCGCAGGACCTGTCGTTCTCGTCCCTGACCAAGGTCAACCTGCGCCTGTTCGCCGATCTGGGCGCCCAGCCGGCCCTGCGCGGCAAGCCGTTCTTCCGGGGGGCGCGGATCAGCGCCTCGGTCGACAACCTGTTCGACGCCCGCCAGACGGTGCGCTCACCGGATGGCGCGACGCCGATCACCTATCAGGAGGACTATCTGGATCCTCGCGGACGGGTGATGCGCGTGTCCTTCCGAAAGTTGTTCTGATCAAAGCGCCCGCTTCCCGGTCCTGGTCGGGAGGCGGGCGTCAGGCGTCGGCAGTAGCCGTCAGGCTGGCTTCAGCCCCCGCCCCGGCGCCGGCCTTGGCCATGGGAAGATAGAAGCCAAAGGTCGCGCCCTCGCCCTGGATGCTCTCGACCGTCAGGCCGCCCCGGTGACGGTTCATGATGTGCTTGACGATCGCCAGCCCCAGGCCGGTGCCAGACCGGTCACCGCTCTTCTGGCCTTCGACGCGATAGAAGCGCTCGGTCAGGCGCGGCAGGTGCTCGCGCGCCAGACCCGGCCCCTTGTCGCTGACCCGGAAGGTGGCATAGCGCTCGCCGGCCGCGTGATCGGGGGTCAGCAGCGACATCCGCGCCGCCCCGGGATCGCGAGGGGCCGCCGCGGCGTCCGCTGACAGCCCGGGATAGATCTCGACCCGCACCACACCGTCGCGCGGGGTGTACTTGATGGCGTTGTCCACCAGGTTCTGGATCACCTGGATGATCTGGTCGCGGTCGCCGTCGACCACGGCCGCGCCGCGCGGCGGTAGCACCGGGTCGAAGCTCACCGCCTTTTCCCGGGCCTGGGGCGCCAGGGCGTCGATGACGTCGATGGCCGCCATGGCCAGGTCCACCCGGCCCAGAGGCGCGATGTGCTCATTGAGCTCGATGCGCGACAGGCTCATCAGGTCGTCGATCAGCCGCGACATCCGCTCGGCCTGGGCCAGCATGATGCCCAGGAACTTGTCGCGGGCGCCCGGATCATCCTTGGCGTGGCCGCGCAGGGTCTCGATGAAGCCCGACAGCGAGGCCAGGGGTGTGCGCAGCTCGTGACTGGCATTGGCCAGGAAGTCGGCGCGGGTCCGCTCGCTTCGGCGCGCGTCGGTTTCGTCCCGCAGCACCAGCAAGGCCAGGCGCGGGCCGTCGGGGCTCTCGCTCAGCGGCCGGGCATAGGCGATCCACGAGCGGCCCTGGGCGCCGCCGGTCTCATATTCCACGGCGCGTTCGATATTGCCGAACAGGGCCTCGTCCACCGCCTCCAGCACCTGGGGATTGCGCACGGCGGTGACCAGAAGCGTGCCGTTGCGCTGGATCCGGAAGAGCTCGCGGGCGGCGGCGTTGGCGAACACGAAGCGGCGACCGGTCAGGTCGTCGGCCTCTTCGGCCGCGACCACCATCAGAGGATCGGGCAGGCGCTCCAGAATGGTGGCGAAGGGCGGCAGATCGCGCGCCGCCAGGGGCGCCTGGGCGGCGGCGGGCAGGTTTTCGATCGCGATCCGGCGATGGCGTGCGGCCAGATACAGACCCCCGAGGCCGCTGGCGATGGCCGCCAGCCAGGCGGGCGCGGGCTGAACCGCCCCCATTGCGGCCAGGCCGAGGATCGTCGCGGGTCCCACCAGAACAGGCAGGCTCGACCCGCCGATCGAGCGGGTGAAACTCCGAATGGATTGCTTCTCCGGAGACATGGACCGCGCCTTCAGATTCTCGCCGGTGGGGATTCGACGAACCAGATATGGCGCCGCGCCATGCCATGCGATAGACGGTTGGCCGCTCTAATGCGTGTCGATGGCGTTGCTCACCGCAATTTCGCCGCAACGTGACGCAAGTTAGGGTCTGGGTTCTTCTCCGAGGTGGTTGTCCGTAATGCAGCGCAAGGTCCTGGTCGCGACAGTCGCAGCCGCTCCTCTCCTGGCTTTGGCGTTTGGCGCTTACGCTGAAACCTCGGTCACGACGGCCCGCACCACGCCCATCGCGACGACGACCGCCAACAATGGCGCGGCCGACGACGTGCGGGTGACGGCGGACGGCTCGATAAAGCCGACCACGTCCGGAGCGCTGATCACGCTCGACAGTAACCACAAGGTCACCAACCTCGGGACGCTGGCCACGGTTGGCGTCAGCGACTCGACGGGCATCCTGATCCTGGGTGGCCGGACCGGCTCGGTCAGCAACGGCGCCTCGATCACGATCAACGAAGACTACACGCCCACCGACACCGATTCGGACGGCGACACCGACGGCGCCTTCGCCCAGGGTTCCAACCGCTATGGCGTGCGCCTGACCGGTCCGGGAGCCTTCACCGGCAACATCGTCAACGAAACCGCCGGCGCCATCGCGATCGAGGGCAACAATTCGGCCGGCATTTCGCTGGAAAGCGCCCTGGTCGGCAATTTCACCAATAACGGCTCGGTCACCCTGCTAGGCGATAACGGGGCTGGCATTCGCATTGCTGCCCCCGTGACTGGCAAGGTCACTGTCAATGGCGGCGTGTCGGTGGTCGGCAAGGACACGGTCGGCGTCGCAGTCGACGCCGATGTCAGCGGCGCCTTTGTGGTTCAGGGCGGCGTCAGCGCCACCGGCTATCGTTTCACCACCCGGCCTTCGATCCTGGCCGACCGCAACAAGCTCGACGCTGACGATCTGTTGCAGGGCGGCTCGGCCCTGCGTGTGACCGCCAACGTGGCCGGTGGCGTGCTTCTCGACATCCCGCCCGCCGACACCGACACCACCAAGACCGACGACGACGGCGACGGCGTCGCTGACGCCAGCGAAGGCTCTGCATCGCTCGCCGCCTATGGCAAGGCCCCGGCCCTGCTGATCGGCTCTGACACCCGCGCCGTGACCGTTGGCGCCGTCGGGACGGGCGACGACGCCTATGGCCTGGTCGCGCGCGGCGCGGTGAGCGCCAGCGGCGTCTATGACGGTGTCGCCGGCACGGCCATTCAGATCGGCGGCAACGCCGGCCAGGCCGCCACCCTGGCGGGCGGCGCCAAGCTGTCCTCGACCGTCGCCGCCAGCGCCTATGAAGCCAACGCCACCGGCGTGCAGCTGACGGCCGGCGCCAGCGTACCGACCCTGTGGAACCAGGGCTCGATGTCGGTCTTCACCGTGTCGGAAGGCGCCTTTGACTCGCGCGCCGTCGCCATTGACGCCGGCGCGTCGATGACGACCTTCCGCAATGACGGGTCGATCACCTCGACGGTCGGCGGCGAAAAGGGCGACGCCTATGGCGTCATCGACTATTCGGGCCTGCTGACCACGATCACCAACAACGGCAAGATCTCGACCTCGGTGGTCGCGACCGACGACGCCGAGGACAAGGACGACGCCGACACCCTGCCCGGCAACGAGACGGTCACCGGCAAGTCCGTCGCCATCGATGTCAGCCGCAACACCACGGGCGTGACCCTGGTTCAGGCCGGCCTGAGCGACGGCGATGACGCGGCGGACGGCGTGGCCGACCCCGATGCGGACGGTGATGGCGTGGACGACAGCGACGAGCCGTCGATGCTGGGCGCGGTCCGTTTCGGCTCGGGCGCCGACACCTTCAACGTGCTCAACGGCTCGGTGATTGGCGACATTTCGTTCGGCGCGGGCGCCGATACGTTCCGGATCGACAATGGCTCGCTGGTTCTGGGCGCCTTGACCGACTCCGACGGCCAGCTGGCGATCACGATCGGCGAGGGCAGCCTGGGCCTCTCGAACGCCGCAGTCATCAACGCCACCAGCCTGGATGTTGGCTCGGCCGGCAAGATCCTGTTCACCGCCGATCCAACTGCAGGGACCAACACCCGGCTGCAGGTGTCCGGCGCGGCCAATATCGCCAGCGGGGCCGAGCTGGGCATCCGTCTGACGGGCCTGGTCAAGCAGCCCACCTCCTACACGGTGATCTCGGCCGGCAGCCTGACGGTCGGCTCGATCGGCCAGGGCCTGTTGTCCGACTCGCCCTATCTGTACGTGGCGTCCAGCCGCGCTGACGCCAACAACGTCTATATCGATGTGCGCCGCCGCTCGGCCGCAGAGATCGGCATGAACGCCTCGCAGGCCGGCGCCTATGACGCCGTGTTCGCCGCCCTGGGCGAGAATGCCGACGTGTCCACCGCCTTCCTGGCCCAGAATGGCAAGGACGGTTTCCTGGGCCTGTATGACCAGATGCTGCCCGACCAGGGCGAGGGCCTGTTCTCGTCGCTGCAGACGGCCAACCAGCTGATCTCGGCGGCCACCGGCGTGCGGCCCGATCCGGGCGAGCGCTATGGCCCCGACAGCCTGTGGATCCAGGAAATCAACTCGCTGGTCCGTCGCGACGCCAGCGATACCCCGGGCTCGGACAATCAGGCCTTCGGCTTCGTGGCCGGCTATGAGGCCATGGGCGACGCCGGCGGGGCCCTGGGCCTGACCCTGGCCTATATAAATGTCGAGGAACACGATATCGCCGCCAAGGTTGGCGAGCAGACCACCGCCTCGTTCGTGCAGGGCGGCGCCTACTGGCGCCGGTCGATCGGCGGCTGGCGGCTGAACGCCGGCGGCGGCGGCGGCTTTGGCTGGTTCGAGGGCGAGCGCCGCTTCATCGCGCCCGACGCCGACGCCGATGGCGTGGCCGACCTGATCCTGGCCAACAGCGCCGACTGGAACGGCGCCACCCTGAACGCCTTTGCCGGCGCGGGCTATGAGCACAAGATCGGTCGATATTTCGTCCGCCCGGAAGGCCGGGTCGACTATGTCTGGCTGCGCGAGGGCGAACGCAAGGAAGCCGGTGGCGGCGCCGGCTTTGACCTGACCGTCGAGGAACGCACGTCCAGCAACCTGTCTGGCGAGTTTGGCATCGCCTTCGGGGCTGACTTCGGCAAGGACCTGTGGTGGCGCCCGGAAGTGCGGGTCGGCTACCGTCAGACCCTGGCGGGTGAAACCGGTGATACGGTGGCCAAGTTCCAGAACGGCAGCCCCTTTACCCTCGCCGCCCTCGACGACAAGCAGGGGGCGCTGACCCTGGGCTTTGCGATCAAGGCCGGCACGCCGATGTCGTATCTCGCCCTTGAGGGCGGGGCCGAGGCGACCAAGAAGCAGAAGCGCTACAATCTGCGCCTCTCCGGCCGGGCGATGTTCTAGGCGACCGGCCTACACGCGCCAAACCGGCTGATTTCAAGCCTCCCGTCGCGTATCGCGGCGGGAGGCTTGTTCGTTTTGGGCCCTGCGGCAAGCGCGGCTGTGACGATTTGTCCACGCATGACTAACCGCTCATTAAACTTATATCCCCTTGTGTTGTCTGGCGTTTCTCGGCTTCGGCCCGGGAGGCCAAACCGCGCCTGCAGATTTTCTGACGGCCGGTTTTCCTAATCTCTATTCACGAACTAGGAATAATCGTTTTCCCTAGTTCGGCCAGGCCGGGCCGCCGAGACGGTCCGAGAGGGGACGATCAAGATGACCCATACCACCGCCCTGCGCACCGCACTGATCGCAGGCGTCTCGTTCATGACGATGGCGGGCGCCGCCAACGCCCAGACCAGCGCCGAGTCCGAGGCCCGCATCGCCGCGCTGGAAGCCCAGCTGGCCGCCCTGTCGGGCCAGATCGCCGAGCTGAAGGCCGCGACCGCCGCCAGCCCCAAGGACACGCGCCCGGCGCCCGGCGCCACCACGGTGACCCTGTCCAACGGGCGCCCGACCATCGCCACCAGCGACGGCGCCTTCTCGGCGTCGTTCCGCGGCTTCTTCCAGGCGGACGCGGCCATCTACGATCAGCGCGACGCTGGCCCCCTGTCGACCGACTTCCGTCGGGGCTCGTTCGGCGACGCCGCCGAGAACGAGCGCGCCCGGGATATGAGCGACGGCGTTAATATCCGCCGCGCCCGCATCGGCATGGAAGGCAAGGTCTTCAGCGTCTTCGACTACAACATGGTCTACGATTTCGGCGGCTCGGGCGTGGAGGAGGCCGGTAGGGTCTCGTCGGCCTGGCTGCAGTACAGCGGCTATCCGGTGAAGGTGCGCGTGGGCTTCTTCCCGGCCCCCACCAGCCTGGAAGACGCGTCCAGCTTCACCGGTTCGCTGTTTGTCGAACGCGCCTCGGTCGCCGAAACGGTTCGCGGCCTGGCCGGCGGCGACGGCCGGGCCAGCATCGGCCTGACGGCCAGCGGCGAGCGCTGGAACCTGGCGGCCACCGTCACCGGCAACACCGTCACCACCCTGACCTATGACGAGCAGCTCGGCTTTGTGGGTCGCGCGGCCTATGTGCCGTTCAAGGGCAAGGACTGGATGATCCATGTGGGCGCCAACGCCAACCTGATCATCGACCCGGCCGCCTCGGGCCCGGACGTCGCCTTGGCCGGCGGCGCCGTGACCAATGTCCGCCTGCGTGACCGGCCGGAACTGCGCGTCGACGGCGCGCGCCTGATCGATACCGGCAATATCGACGCCGACGGCGTCACGGCCCTGGGCCTGGAGCTGGGCGGCCAGATCAAGAACGTCTACGCTCAGGGCGAGTACTTCAACATCGACGTCGAGCGCCGCAACAGCACGCTCAGCGATCCGAAGTTCGACGGCTGGTACGTCCAGGCCGGCTGGACCCTGACCGGCGAGCCGCGCCGCTACAACACCGCCACCGCCGGCTTCGACAATCCGCGCCCGGCCAAGCCGTTCAACCCCAAGAAGGCCCAGTGGGGCGCGGTCGAACTGGCCGCCCGCTACTCGACCTTTGACCTGAACCACCTGGCCGGCGGCCCCGGCAATCCGACCCTGCCCGGCGCGATCCGCGGCGGCGAGCAGAACATCATCTCGCTGGGCGTGAACTGGTACCTCAACAGCGTCGTCATGGTGTCGGGCGCCTATCGCAATGTCGAGGTCCGCCGCCTGTCGCCGGGCGGGACGGCCTTCGGCGCCGCGACGCCCGCCGCCGGCGCCCAGGTCGGCCAGGATCTGGATATCTGGTCCCTGCGAACCCAGTACGTGTTCTAACACCACCCCACCAAGCCAAGGACGCCCCATGACCCGTCGTTTTGAAAAACCCACGCGTCGGGGCGTCCTTGGCGGAGCATCAGCGGGCGCGGCGGCCCTTGCCGCGCCCGGACTGATCGCGGGTCAGGCCCAGGCTCAGGGCGTCAGGCCGCTGACCCTGCTGAACGTCAGCTACGATCCGACGCGCGAGCTCTACAAGGACATCAACGCCGCCTACGCCAGGTACTGGAAGGAAAAGGTCGGCCAGACCCTGACCATCAACCAGAGCCATGGCGGATCGGGCAAGCAGGCCCGCTCGGTGATCGACGGCCTGGAGGCCGATGTGGTCACCCTGGCGCTGGCCTACGACATCGACGAGATCGCGACCCGCTCCCGGTTGCTGCCGGCCAACTGGCAATCACGCCTGCCCAATAATTCCACGCCCTACAGCTCGACGATCGTTTTCCTGGTCCGCAAGGGCAATCCCAGGAAGATCAAGGACTGGAGCGATCTGGTGAAGCCGGGCGTCGGGGTGATCACGCCCAATCCCAAGACCTCGGGCGGCGCGCGCTGGAACTATCTGGCCGCCTGGGCCTGGGCGCTGAAGCAGCCGGGCGGCAATCCGGCCAAGGCCCAGGCCTATGTCGCCGCGCTGTTCAAGAATGTGCCGATCCTTGACACCGGCGCGCGCGGCGCGACCACCACCTTCACCCAGCGCGGCATCGGCGATGTGTTCCTGTCCTGGGAAAACGAGGCCTATCTGGCGCAGGAGGAGCTGCCGGGGAAGTTCGACATCGTCTATCCGTCGCTGTCGATCCTTGCCGAGCCGCCGGTGGCGCTGGTGGATCGCAATGTCGACCGTCGCAAGACCCGGCTGGCTGCTCAGGGCTATCTGAACTTCCTCTACAGCCCCCTGGCCCAGAACCTGATCGCCAAGCACCACTATCGGCCGCGCAACCCGGTGGTGGCGGCCAAGCATGCCGGCAAGTTCAAGACCCTGCCGCTGGTCACCATCGACGACACCTTCGGCGGGTGGAAGACGGCCCAGGCCACGCACTTCGCCGACGAGGGGGTGTTCGACAGGATCTACCAGCCCAGATAGGTCGGCCCAGGATCGGGATCGCGGGACGCCCATCCTCCGCTTGTCGTCTCGCGGGCGCGGCCTGATTCCCATGCGGATTCACGCCGCGCCAGTTTTGGGGCATGCTTCCACAGAGGTCGGAAACTCGACACAGCGGGAACCGACAGTTGTAGAGCGCGTTAGCGCCGCATGGGAGACGACATGCCGGGCCAGCCCATCTGATGACGGACGAATCCCAATCGGCAGACGCCGCGGGCGCATCCAGGCCCGGATCCAGGGCCCAGGACGCCTTCGCCGCAGCCTTTCAGGCCACACGCGTGGCGATGATCGTTACCGACGCCGACCAGCCCGACAATCCCATCCTCTTCGCCAATGACGCCTTTCTGCGGCTCACCGGCTATGGCCGCGAAGAGGTCATCGGCCGCAATTGCCGCTTCTTGCAGGGCGCCGACACCGACCCCGTCCAGGTGGCCAGAATCCGCGCCGCCATTGAAGCCGGCCAGGACATCGCCGCCGAGGTTGTGAACTATCGCAAGGACGGCTCGACGTTCTGGAACGCCCTCTATGTCAGCCCGGTGCGCGGTGAGGATGGCGCCGTCAGCTATTTCTTCGCCACACAGCTGGACGTCAGCGACAAGAGGAAGGCCGAGCAGACCCTGACCGACTCGCGTCATGATCTGGAACAGCTGGTGGCCGAACGGACCAGCGAACTGACCCAGGCCCTGGAGCAGAAGACCGCCCTGCTTCACGAGGTCGACCATCGGGTCAAGAACAACCTCCAGCTCATCTCGTCCCTGCTGCTGCTGCAGAACCGGCGAGTCTCGGATCCGGCGGTCAAGGCCGCCCTGCGCGGCATGCTGGATCGGGTCAGCGCCATCGCCACCGTGCATCGCCGGCTGTTCCAGAGCGACGATGTCGCGCGCTTCGATGTCTCGGCCTTCGTCCGCGATCTGGTGGCTGACGTCATTGGCGCGTCAGGCCGCGAAGACATCGCCTTCAGCCTGGATCTGGAACGGGTGGATGTGGCCGCCTCCAAGGCCGCTCCCCTGGCCCTGGTGATCAACGAGCTGCTGTCCAACACCCTGCGACACGCCTTCCCGGGCGGGCGTCCCGGACGGATTTTCGTCGGCATAAACCGAATCGACGAGGCCTTCCGGATCGAAATCACCGACGACGGCGTTGGTGTGGACAGTTCGACGAGGTTGTCGGGTTTCGGGTTCACGATCGTTCAACTGCTGTGCCAGCAGTTGAAGGCCAGGTTCGAAAGCACGGACGCCTCGCCCGGTACGCGCGTTGTCATCGACCTACCCGTTGACGTCGCGCCTTAGTCGCAAGGGCAAGGGTGCGCCATGAACGATCAACCCCTGGGCGTTCTGATCATCGAAGACGAGGTTCTGCTCGCCACGGAACTGGAGTTCCTGCTGGAGGAGGCCGGGTGCTGTTCGGTGGGCCATGCGATGAGTTCACACGAGGCGGTGACGCTGGCGCGGGATCTCAAGCCCGATCTGGCCCTGATTGACGTCCATCTTTGCGATGGTCCGACGGGGGTGGACGTGGCGCGGCGCATCCAGGACGATTGCGGGGCGGTGGCCCTGTTCATGACCGCCAACGTCAAACGCCTGCCCGAGGATTTCGCCGGTGCGTGCGGCGTGATCGGCAAGCCCTATTCGAGTCATGGCGTGAAGACTGCGCTGGGCTATCTGAGCATCTGCATGCGCGAGGGGCATGCGCCCGGCCCGCCGCCGATCGCCCTGACCCTGTCGCCGCAATATCTGGCTTTATGGGGCCTTCTCGACATGCCCAGGGCCGGCTGACCATGGCGGCCTCGTCCGCGGCGGTCGCGGTCGGCGTCGCCGCCGCGCTGCTGTCGATCACCAGTTTCGCCCCCCAGATGCTCAAGATCTGGAAAGAGCGCGACGCCTCGTCGGTGTCGCTACGCACCTACCTCATCACCGTTACCGGCTTTGTCTGCTGGACGCTCTACGGCGTCATGATCCAGGCCTGGCCGGTCGTAGCCTCCAACCTCGCCTGCCTGGCCATGTCGTCGGGCGTGCTGGTCATGAAATGGCGCTTCGACCGCAAGGCGGCCTGAGCCTTCAACGTCCTCTTTTGAGTGACAGGGGGGGCGGGGTCCGCTATCGAGACCCGCCCTTTTCGCACAGGATCCGCAACCTTGACCGACGCCGCCGAGGAAGCGGGCTGGGCCACCGCCAAGACCCTGGCCGAGGCTCTGCCCTACATCCAGATCTACGACCGCGAGACGGTGGTGATCAAATACGGCGGCCACGCCATGGGCCAGGAACAGGTCGCCAAGCTGTTCGCCGCCGACGCCGTGCTGCTGAAGCTGCTGGGCGTCCATCCGGTAGTGGTGCACGGCGGCGGTCCGCAGATCAGCCGGATGCTGGAGCGGGCTGGCGTCAAGTCGACCTTCATCGACGGCCTGCGCGTCACCGACGAAGCGACCATGGAAGTGGCCGAGATGGTGCTGTCGGGCGCCATCAACAAGGAAATCGCCAACTGGATCACCCTGGCCGGCGCCGAGGCCGACGTCCGCGGCGTGGGCCTGTCGGGCAAGGACGCCCGGATGATCACCGCCGAGAAGGTGACCCGCACCAAGCGCGACCCAGGCAGCAATATCGAGCAGGTCGTCGACCTGGGCTTCGTGGGCGAGCCGACCAAGGTTGATCCGCACATCATCCAGGCCCTGCTGTCGTCGGAAACCGACTACATCCCGGTAATCGCCCCGATCGGCGTCTCCGAGGCCGGCCAGACCTTCAACATCAACGCCGACACGGTGGCCGGAGCGCTCGCCGGCGCCCTGAAGGCAAAGCGGATGCTGATGCTGACCGACATCGCCGGGGTGCTTGACGCCGACGGCCAGCTGATCCGCCAGATGACGGTCGAGGAAGCCCGCGGCCTGATCGAAAGCGGCGTCGCCAGCGGCGGCATGATCCCCAAGCTGGAAAACGCCATTCACGCGGTGGAATCGGGCGTCGAGGCCGTGGTCATCCTGGATGGCCGCCGTCCGCACGCCATGCTGGTGGAACTGTTCAGCGAGCACGGCGCCGGCACGCTGATCTCGAAATGAGCGTCAACCTCACCCCCGATCTGGCACACGTCGAGACCTGGCTCTTCGATCTCGACAACACCCTGTATCCCGCCGAGTGCGAATACATGGCCCTGATCGAGGGCAAGATGACCGACTTCATGGAGCGGACCACCGGCCTGCCCCGTGAAGAGGCCCGGGCCATCCAGAAGCGCTACTACCACGAGCACGGCACCACCCTGGCCGGCCTGATGGCCCATCACGGCATCGCGCCCAAGGCCTTCCTCGACGAGGTGCACGACGTCTCGATGGATCGTCTGGTCCCCGATCCGGTTCTGCGCGCCTCGATCGACCGCCTGCCCGGCCGCCGGCTGATCTTCACCAACGGCTCGCTGGGCCATGCCGAGCGCGTGCTGGGCCATCTGGGCCTGGACCATCTGTTCGAGGACGTCTTCGCCATCGAGACGGCCGACTATCTGCCCAAGCCGGCCATGGCCACGTTCGAGAAGATCGTCTCGCGCCATGCCCTGGCCGCGCCGCTCACCGCCTTCTTCGAGGACAGCGAGAAGAACCTGGCCCCCGCCGCCGTTCTGGGCATGACCACCGTGCTGGTCGGCGCCCATGCGGCCGCCTCGACCGCCGACTTTGTCCACCACCGTACGCACGACCTCGCCGGGTTCCTGACCTCGGCGCGTCTGAAGGATCTCTGAGCCATGACCTCCACCGCCATTCCTCTGGCCGACCTGCAGACCGAGATCGAAGCCGCCTGGGAAGCCCGCGACGGCGTCTCCACCGCCACCACCGGCCCGGTCCGCACGGCGGTCGAGGAGGCCCTGCTGCTGATCGACGCCGGCAAGGTGCGGGTGTCGGAAAAGATCGAGGGTGAGTGGACGACCCACCAGTGGCTGAAGAAGGCCGTGCTGCTGTCCTTCCGCCTCAACCCCAACAGCGTCATGCGCGCCGGAACCCTGGGCGGCGCCGTGGGCCCCTGGTGGGACAAGGTTCCCAACAAGTTCGACGGCTGGGATGCTCCGCAGTTCGAGGCCGCCGGCTTCCGTGCGGTGCCAGGCTCCATCGTCCGTCGCGGCGCTTACGTGGGCAAGAACGTCATCCTGATGCCGTCGTTCGTGAACATCGGCGCCTTCGTTGACGAGGCCACCATGGTCGACACCTGGGTGACGGTCGGCTCGTGCGCCCAGATCGGCAAGCGCGTCCACCTGTCGGGCGGCGTCGGCATCGGCGGCGTGCTGGAGCCCCTGCAGGCCAACCCGACCATCATCGAGGACGACTGCTTCATCGGCGCCCG
>NCEV01000039.1 GCA_002280875.1 Caulobacter sp. 32-67-35
CGAGGCCATCACCTGGACGACGCGCGGGTCGCGGTCGCGGGCGAAGGCGTCGATTTCCTGAAGCAGGGAAACCTTGTCGGAGAAGGCGGGCGAGGCGAGGGGGTCATCCTCGCCGTACAGCCGCTCGTTGGTCGAACGGGGCCCTTCGGCGCTGACGCCCGCATAGCCGCGCTTGGCGAGGCTAGCCGAGGCGGCAGCCCGGCCGATGGCGGCCTCGGAAATCTCGGCGGCGTGTGCGTAACCGGCGGTCTCGCCGGCCACGACGCGAAGGCCAAAGCCCTCGCCCGAATCATAGGAGGCGCTCTTGAGACGGCCGTCGTCGAACACGAAGGCTTCGCTTTCCGACCGTTCGACGAAGAGTTCGCCGTCGTCGGCGCCGGCCAGGGCCTCGCCCAGGATTCTGCGGGCTTGATCGGGATCGACACCGGCGGCGTCGAGCAGGGAAGGGGCGGAGATCGGAGCGTTCATGCGCCTACAGGTAAGCGTTCGAAACCGTTCCGTCACCCCGCCCCCTTGTCGTTAGTAGTTGTGACGCACCGAACCCGAGCCGCTAATCGTGCTGGTCTCGCTGGTCGGCTGCAGGCCCATATTGACGCGCCCGCAGGTCGTCCAGTTCAGCGTCACCCGATCCGGCCGCGGCGACGACTAGGCCCGTGGTCTTGCCGACCGCATTGACATCGCCGCTGCCGTTGAGCGCCAGGGTCAGGGCTGGCTGGTTGTAGGCCTGGATCTCCAGATCGCCCGAGCCATCCAGCTTGAAGCTGCTGACGTTCGGCGCGGTGACCACGATGCGCGTCTGGTCGGCGTTGCTGTGGATGCGGATGCCCTGGCGGTCGATGGTCAGGCTGTCGGCATAGAGGTCGCGATGGTCGCCCTCGTCATCGGTCATGTGGATGCGGCCGTCGGCGATCCTCAGACGATCGACGACGTCGCGGGGGCCGCTGATCTCGACCTTGGCGACCGGCCCCTGCACATAGGTGACGTCGATCGGCAGGTCGACGATCAGCGCCTCGCCGGTCCAGGCCAGCTGGCGGGAGACGACCGGCGAGGCCTTGGCGCCGTTGACGTTCAGATGGGTTCGCCGGACCGCGCCGTTTTCGACACGATCAAAGGGGATGGTCCAGCCCTCGTTCAGGATGACCGGACCGGCCAGGGCGGCGACGCCGGCGAAGCAGCCAAGCATCAGCACGAAGCTGGCGCCGGCGATGATGAGCGCATTACGGATCATGACGGGCCCCTCAGCCTTGGTTGTCGATGGCCGGCTTCAGCAGCCGGAAGTGCAGCCGGGCGTACCAGACGACCGCGTTGAACAGGCCGACCGTGGCCACGGTGAGCAGCGCGCCCAGGAAGGTGGCGGCGGCCATCAGGCCCACGCCGGCCAGGAAGGCTGTCATCGGTCCGCCGGGAGGCGCGGCCAAAGGTCCCATCGCGAAGACGAAGCCGCCCGAGACGAACAGGGCGACCACGGCGACCAGGAAGCCGAACATCGCGCCCAGCACGCCCATCAGCAGGGGCAGCAGGAACATGATGTCGATGGCGCCCAGGCCGATCAGCGCCACGATGGCGGCGCCGGCGTTGGAGGGGCTCTTGGTCTCCTCCCAGCGCCGGAGACCGGCGTCGGCGCGCAGTTCGCGGGCCAGGCGGTCGGGATCGCCCAGGGCGGCAGCCGCTTCGGCCTCGGTGCGGCCCGGCGGCTCCCAGTATATCTTCGACGGCGGTGGTGAAGGCGGCCCATTCGGCCTTTTGCTGCGTGAAGCTGGCGCGGCCAGCCGACGTCAGGCGGTAGTACTTGCGCGGCGGACCGCTCTGGGATTCGACCAGATAGGTCTCCACCAGGCCGTCCGACTGCATGCGGCGCATCAGCGGATAGATTGTTCCCTCCCCCATATCGATGTCCTTCGCGAGCCTGCTGGCGATCTCGTAGGCGTAGCTGTCAGCCCGTGACAGCAGGGCCAGCACGCACAGCGCCAGCACGCCTTTCTTCAGTTGTATTTCAATGGCTTCCGGCACGTTGTCCTCGCCGCGGTTGATGCACTCTTCTACGGCAAGGTACTGAGTGGTGCAAGGTACCTGTCAATGAATGTTACGTAATGAACCGGAGGCCGTGGGGCAGGCTTGTTGAAAGCGCCTCGCAAATTATGCGCCGGCCCTTTGCTCCCTTGGCTTTCAAGGGGGGCTGAGGCGCTTGGCAACCGCTGACGATACGCGTATGCAGCCACCGGAAGGGCCAATGGGCGGCTGCGACCGCGACTCCGTGACAAGGAGTCGATTGCGCAAAACCGCAGGCTTGGCTGTAATATGCAGGTCGGCGCGAGGTGTCGTTTATCTTAACGGCAGGTCGTCGCTGAAACGGGCCGTGAGGGATATGAAGGCGCAATTTTACGGGATTCGGCGGATGCTGACGGGCGCTAGCGCCCTCGCCGCCACGATGATGTTCGCGGGGCAGGCCCTCGCGCAGGATCTGCTGGGTCAGCCGACGCCAGGGGCGATCGACCTCCAGCCGGCCGCGTCGTCGCTGAAGCGCGACGCGATCTGGTTCCACGACATAATCCTGATGCCGATCATCACGGTCATCACCCTGTTCGTGCTGGGTCTGCTGATCTGGGTGGTGGTTCGCTACAACAAGAAGTCGAACCCGGTTCCGGCCAAGTTCAGCCACAACACCACCATCGAGATCGTCTGGACGGTCGTCCCGGTGATCATCCTGATGGTGATCGCGATCTTCTCGTTCCGGCTGCTGTTCGCCTATAACGACATGCCCAAGCCGTACATGACGGTGAAGGCCACGGGCTATCAGTGGTACTGGGGCTACGAGTATCCGGACCAGAAGATCAGCGAGATCATCTCGATCGGTCTGTCGGAAGCCGATTCCAAGGCCAAGGGCGTGCCCTATCGCCTGGCCGCCGACAACGCCATGGTGGTTCCGGTCAATCAGGTGGTCCGCGTGCAGGTCACCGGCGCCGACGTGATCCACGCCTTCGCCCTGCCGGCCTTTGGCCTGAAGACCGACGCCATCCCGGGCCGCCTGAACGAAACCTGGTTCAAGGCTGAAAAGCCGGGTGTCTATTACGGCCAGTGCTCGGAACTGTGCGGCGTGGACCACGCCTTCATGCCGATCGAGATCAAGGTCGTGTCCCAGGCCGAGTTTGACGCCTGGGTCCAGTCCAAGACCGCTCCGCCGGCCGTCGCCGCTCCCGTCGCTGACGCCGCCGCCCCGGCTGCCGCTGTCGCGACCCCGGCCTCCGCCCCCGCAACGACCCCGGCCGCGGCTCCCGCCGCGCCGGCGGTCTAAGACCAGATTGCAGGATTAGTCCGATGGCTCACGCCGCAGACATTGATCAACACGACGCAGCGCACGGCGCTGACGACAAGCCGCCCTTCTTCCAGCGCTGGTTCTTCTCCACGAACCACAAGGACATCGGCACCCTCTACATCCTGTTTGCCATCATGGCCGGGATCGTGGGCGGCGCCCTGTCGGGCCTGATCCGCTGGGAGCTGATGGAGCCGGGCATCCAGGTGTTCTCCGACACCGGCGTGCTGGCCCAGATGGGTCTGTTCAAGGGCAAGCACGGCTATAACGCCGTGGTCACCGCCCACGCCCTGATCATGATCTTCTTCATGGTCATGCCCGCCATGATCGGCGGGTTCGGCAACTGGTTCGTTCCGATCATGATCGGCGCGCCGGACATGGCCTTCCCGCGGATGAACAACGTTTCGTTCTGGCTGCTGATCGCCGCCTGGGTGCTGCTCTGCACCTCGATGTTCGTCGACGGCGGCCCCGGTCAGGGCTTCGGTGGCGGCTGGACGATCTATCCGCCGCTGTCGACCATCGGTCACAAGGGTCCGGCCATGGACCTGGCGATTCTGTCGCTCCACCTGGCCGGCGCCTCGTCGATCCTGGGCGCGATCAACTTCATCACCACCATCTTCAACATGCGCGCGCCGGGCATGACCCTGCACCGCATGCCGCTGTTTGCCTGGTCGGTGCTGATCACCGCCTTCCTGCTGCTGCTGTCGCTGCCGGTTCTGGCCGGCGCCATCACCATGCTGCTGACCGACCGCAACTTCGGCACCCACTTCTTCGACCCGGCCGCCGGCGGCGACCCGGTGATGTTCCAGCACCTGTTCTGGTTCTTCGGTCACCCGGAAGTGTACATCCTGATCCTGCCAGGCTTCGGCATCATCAGCCACATCGTGTCGACCTTCTCCAAGAAGCCGGTCTTCGGCTATCTGGCGATGGCCTACGCCATGGTCGCCATCGGTTTCGTCGGCTTCGTCGTGTGGGCGCACCACATGTACACCGTCGGCATGAGCATCAATCTGCGCGCCTATTTCGTGGCCGCCACGATGATCATCGCCGTGCCCACCGGCGTGAAGATCTTCTCCTGGATCGCCACGATGTGGGGCGGTTCGATCAGCTTCAAGACGCCCATGCTGTGGGCGATCGGCTTCATCTTCCTGTTCACGGTCGGCGGCGTCACCGGCGATCGGCTTCATCTTCCTGTTCACGGTCGGCGGCGTCACCGGCGTCGTCCTGTCCAATGCCGGCATCGACTACAGCCTGCACGACACCTATTACGTTGTCGCCCACTTCCACTACGTGCTGTCGCTGGGCGCCGTGTTCGCCATCTTCGCCGGCTTCTTCTACTGGTTCGAGAAGATGTGGGGCGTGAAGTACAACGAGTTCCTGGGCTGCCTGCAGTTTTGGATCATGTTCATCGGCGTCAACCTGATCTTCTTCCCGCAGCACTTCCTGGGCCTGCAGGGCATGCCGCGTCGCTATGTCGACTATCCGGACGCCTTCGCGCAGTGGAACTATGTCTCGACGGTGGGCTATATGATCACCGTGGTCGGCGTGGCCGTGTTCCTGGTTATCCTGATCGAGGCCGCCATCCGTCGTCGCAAGGCCGAGGCCAATCCGTGGGGCGAAGGCGCCACCACCCTGGAATGGACCCTGTCTTCGCCGCCGCCGTTCCACCAGTTCAGCGAACCGCCGGTGATCAAGGCTGACGATCACCACTGATCGCCAAGCTGAGCTTTGCCTGAAACGCGGGGGCGCGGTCTGGACCACTTAAGGGTCCGGGCCGCGCCCTTCGCCCATGAAGATCGCTATAATTAACTCCAGATGTCGAAGATCGCCGCCATGACCCCGGAAACCGACCAGCCGCTGGCGGACCCCGCCACTGCGCGCTGGCAGGATTTCTTCCAGCTGCTCAAACCGCGCGTCATGTCGCTGGTGGTGTTCACCGGCCTGACGGGCCTGCTGGCCGCCCGCGAGCCCATGCATCCGGTTCTGGCCGCCGTGGCGGTGCTGTGCATCGCGCTGGGGGCAGGGGCCTCGGGCGCCCTGAATATGTGGTTCGACGCCGATATCGATGGCCTGATGCGCCGCACGCGCGGCCGGCCCGTGCCCTCGGGCAAGGTGCGGGGCGACGACGCGGCAGCCCTGGGCGTGGTGCTGTCCCTGCTGTCGGTGATGTTGCTGGGCATGGCTGTCAACTGGCTGGCCGCCGGCCTGCTGGCCTTCACCATCGTCTTCTATGCCGTGGTCTACACCATGTGGCTCAAGCGCTGGACGACCCAGAACATCGTCATTGGCGGCTTGGCCGGCGCCCTGCCGCCCGCTATTGGCTGGGCCGCAGCGACGGGCTCGGCCCCGCTGAACGCCTGGCTGATGGTGGCGATCATCTTCCTGTGGACGCCGCCCCACTTCTGGGCGCTGTCGCTGTACATCACCACCGACTACGCCAAGGCCGGCGTGCCGATGCTGCCGGTGATCAAGGGCGCCAAGCACACCCGCCTGCAGATCCTGATCTATAGCCTGATCCTGATCCCGGTCTGTCTGTCGCCGGTGCTGACCGGTCTGGGCGGCCCGCTGTATCTGGCGGTGGCGGGTCTGGGCGGGGCGGTATTCCTGCTGCTGGCCGTCCGGGTGTTCCTCAGCAAGGCTGGCGACTCCGCCGATCCGCGCGCCGCCGACCGCGACCTCTATGAGGTCACGGAAGACGTTAAGGCCGCCGGCGCCAAGGCGGCCCGCAATCTGTTCGCCTTCTCGATCCTCTATCTGTTCGCCATGTTCGCCGCCCTGCTGGGCGAAGCGGTGCTTGGCGTCAAAGCGTTGGAGCTTCTGCGATGAACAAGCTTGTTGAAGACGACGCCGCCGCCAAGGCGCGCAAGGGGCGCAATATCGCCCTGGGACTGGGCCTTGTGGCCTTTGTCCTGCTGATTTTTGTGGTCACGGTCGTGAGGCTTGGCGCCAATGTCGCAAACCGCCCCTTCTGATCCCGTCACGGGCTCCGCCAAGGCGTTGATGGCCAGGCGCAACGCGCGCGTGGGCATGATCTGCGCCGCCGCGTTCTTCGGCATGGTCGGCGCGGCCTATGCCTCGGTGCCGCTGTACAAGCTGTTTTGCCAGATGACCGGCTTCGACGGCACGGTGCGCAAGGCCGATCTGGCCCCGACCAAGGTGCTGGACCGCAAGGTCACCGTCCGGTTTGACGCCAATATCCGCAATCTGCCCTGGGAGTTCACGACCGAGCAGACCAAGCAGGACATCCGGATCGGCGATACTGGCCTGGCCTTCTTCAAGGTCACCAACACCAGCAATCAGGCCATGACCGGCCGGGCCATCTACAATGTGGTGCCGGAACAGGCGGGGCCGTACTTCCAGAAGCTGGAATGCTTCTGCTTCACCAACCAGACGATCCAGCCCGGCCAGACGATCGAGTTTCCGGTCGTTTATTTCGTCGATCCGCAATATGTCGATGATCCGGAGACCAAGGGAAAGGGCGAGATCACCCTGTCCTACACCTTCTTCCCGGCGGTCGAGGACGGCCCGGCGCAAAAACAGGCGGTTTCAACGACGCCTCGTATCGTTCAACCCCTTGGCGGCGCGCCGTCGAGAGGGCTATAGCGTTCAATATGGAGCGTTGCGGCGGGGGGACTCGGTCGGCAACGTTTAGAGGGAATAAGGGTTAGCACCACCATGGCCCACGGCGCCGTCAAACACGACTATCACATCCTGCCGCCCAGCCCGTGGCCCCTCGTGGGTTCGGTCGCCTCCACGATCATGGCCATCGGCCTGATCGGCTGGCTCAAGGGCGGCGTCCTGGGCATCGAAAAAGGCAACTGGGCGATCTTCGCCGCGGGCTTCGCCGGCGTGCTCTACACCTTCTTCGGCTGGTGGAGCGACGTGGCCAAGGAAGCCAAGGCCGGCGACCACACCCCGGTCGTCTCGATTGGCCTGCGCTACGGCATGATCCTGTTCATCGCCTCGGAAGTGATGTTCTTCGTCGCCTGGTTCTGGATGTTCTTCGAGATGGCGCTGTTCCCCGAGGCGCGCACGGTCTCGACCATCGAGGAAGTCCGCGCCGCCTGGGCCACCTGGCCGCCGGCTGGTGTCGAGACCGTCTCGCCCTGGCACCTGCCGCTGGTCAACACCCTGACCCTGCTGCTGTCGGGCACCACCGTGACCTGGGCGCACCATGCCCTGCAGGAAGGCGACCGCAACGGCGCCAAGTGGGGTCTAATCCTGACCGTCCTGCTGGGCGCGCTGTTCACCGCCATCCAGTTCTATGAATACGCCCACATCAATCACGAGCAGCTGTTCTACTCGGAAGCGGCCGTCAATTCGGGCCTGTATGGCTCGACCTTCTTCCTGGCCACCGGCTTCCACGGCTTCCACGTGTTTGTCGGCACCCTGTTCCTGATCGTCTGCCTGATCCGCCTGCAGAACGGCGCCTTCACCCCCAAGCAGCACTTCGGCTTCGAAGCCGCCGCCTGGTACTGGCACTTCGTGGACGTGGTCTGGCTGTTCCTGTTCGCCTTCATCTACGTGATCTTCGGCGCCTCAGCGCACTAGGTCATGACCTTCGAGGGGGCCCGGAACGCTAGATCAGCGTTCCGGGCCTTTTTCATTTCAGGGATACCCCCATGGCTCACGTGAACCCCTATCTCGCCGGCGCGTCCGGCCGTTGCCCCAAGTGCGGCGAGGGGTTTCTGTTCGAGGGCTTCCTGAAGATCGCCCCCACCTGCGAGGCCTGCGGCTTTGCGCTGGGCCGCCACGAGACCGGTGACGGCGCCTCGACCTTCATCATCCTGATCGGCGGCAGCGTCGGCGCCTTCGGGGCGCTGTTTTCGATGTTCGCCTGGAACTGGCCGGTCTGGCTGCTGCTCCTGGTCTGGCTGCCGGTGACCCTGGCGCTCAGCCTGGGCCTGATGCGACCCGCCAAGGGCCTGATGGTGGCCGCCCAGGTCGCCAACAAGGCTTCGGAGGCCGGTCGTCACGATGTCTGAGAGCTTTCCCAAGCCGTTCGATTTCACGGCGCGGCGGCGCTTCCCCATCGGCCTGACCCTCGCGGTGGCCGTCGTGTTTGGCATCCTCTGCTTTCTGGGCGTGTGGCAACTCAAGCGCATGGTCTGGAAGGAAGATCTTCTGGCGCGGATCGAGACCCTGAAGACCGCCCAGGCCGTTCCGATCGGCCCGGTTCTGGCCCAGGCGGCCCGGGGCGAGAATGTCGCCTGGACCCGGGTCAGTGTCGCCTGTCGTCCGGCCGCCCTGCCGCCCCTGTCCCTGGCCTATGGCATTCGCGACGGCGATGTCGTCTGGCGGGCCCAGGCCCTGTGCGGCGTGCCGGAGGGGCCCTATGATCTGATCCTGATCGATCGCGGCGTGGCGCCCGACCTCACCGGCCAGGTGGAGGCCCCGGCCCGCGCGTTCCTGGAACCCGGGCAGGTGACCGGCATCCTGATCCCCCTGGCCCAGCTGGGCGGGGACCGCGCCGCCGCAGTGACCGGCCTGGCCGGACGCAGGCCCGCGCCCGTGGCCCTGATGGTGGAAAGCGAGAGCCCGGCCCCGGCCGGCGTCGTCCCCGCGCCGCTGCCGGCAGAAATTTCCAATCGGCACCTGGAATATGCGCTGACGTGGTTCGGTCTTGCCGTAACCCTGCTCTTTATCTATGCCGCCATGCTCTGGCGGAGACTGAGACCCTGATGCGCTACGTTTCAACCCGCGGCGAGGCCGCGCCCATCGGATTCCTCGACGCCGTGCTGGCGGGCCTGGCCCCCGACGGCGGTCTGTATGTGCCGGCCGAGTGGCCGACCTTTACGAAAGCCGAGATCGCCGCCTTCGCGGGCCAGCCCTACGCCCAGGTCGCCGCCGCCGTGATGGGCAAGTTCGTGGGCGACGACATCCCCGCCGACGTGCTGGCCGACATGTGCGCCGAGGCCTATGCCAGCTTCGCGCACAGCGCCGTCACGCCGCTCAAGCAGCTGGGTCCCAACCGCTTCCTGCTGGAGCTGTTCCACGGCCCGACCCTGGCGTTCAAGGACGTCGCCATGCAGCTGCTGGGGCGGCTGTACGACTATGTGCTGGAACGCCAGTCGCGGAAGATGACCATCATCTGCGCCACCTCGGGCGACACCGGCGGCGCGGCGGTCGAGGCCTTCCGGGGCCGCAAGAACGCCCGCATCGTGGCCCTCTTCCCCGAAGGCCGGATCAGCGAGGTCCAGCGCCGGTTCATGACCACGGCGACCGACACCAACGTGGCCTGCGTCTCGATCCTGGGCTCGTTCGACGACTGTCAGGCCATCGTCAAGCAGGCCTTCCAGGACGACCAGTTCCGTCACGCGGTCGACCTGTCGGGCGTCAACTCGATCAACTGGGCGCGGATCGCGGCCCAGAGCGTCTATTATTTCACCGCCGCCGTGGCCCTGGGCGCGCCGGAGCGTTCGGTGGCCTTCGTCGTGCCCACCGGCAATTTCGGCGACGCCTATGCCGCCTTCGTGGCCACCCGCATGGGCCTGCCGATCGCCCAGATCATCTGCGCCACCAATTCCAACGACATCCTGGCCCGCACCTTCGAGGACGGCCGCTACGCCAAGGGCGCGGTGTCGGCCACCCAGAGCCCGGCCATGGACATCCAGGTGGCCTCCAATTTCGAGCGCCTCTATTTCGAGGCCGTGCGCCGCGACGGCGTCGAGACCGGCCGCGCCTTCCGGGGCTTCAACGACAGCGGCCTGATCGACATTCCGCCCAGCGCGTTTGCGATGATGCGCGAGCTGTTCCGCGGCGCGGCGGTCAGCGAGGCCGACACCGCCAAGACCATGCTCTCGACCCTCAACGAGACCGGCGAGGTCATCGATCCTCACACCGCCGTGGGCGTTGCGGCCGCCGCCGGCGTCAAGCTGGACGACCCGACCATCCCGGTGGTGGTGCTCTCCACAGCTCATCCCGCCAAGTTCCCCGAAGCCGTCGCCGCCGCCTGCGGCCTGACGCCGGCCACGCCGCGCGCCACGCCGGATCTGTCGAAGAAGCCCGAACGCTTCGAGCGCCTGCCCGCCAGCGGCGACACGGTGAAGGCCTTCGTCCGCACGTTTGCGGCCACTTCGTGAGCGCGACTCTCACGACCCTGAAGAACGGCGTCCGGGTCGTCTGCGATCCGATGCCGGGCCTCGAGACCCTGGCCCTGACCGTCGTCGCCGGTCGCGGCGCGGCGCATGAGGACATCCCCCGCTCGGGCTGGTCACACCTGCTGGAGCACATGGTCTTCAAGGGCGCCGGGTCACGCAGCTCGCGCGACATTGTCGAGGTGATCGAAAGCCAGGGCGGCTCGATCAACGCCGCCACCGGTTATGAGCGCACCAGCTTTCAGGTCCGGGCCCTGAAGGGCGGGCTGGATCTGGGCATGGAGGTCATCGCCGACCTGCTGCTGCGGCCGACCCTCGACGAGGCCGACCTGACCCGCGAGAAGCAGGTGGTCGCCCAGGAGATCGCCGAGGCCGCCGACGCGCCCGACGACTATGTGTTCGACCTGATCCAGAAGGCCGCGTGGGGCCAGCACCCGGTGGCCCGGCCGATCCTGGGCTCGGTCGAGAGCGTCAATGCCGCCACCAACGCGGCCCTGTCGGAATGGCGCGGCGCCCTCTACGCCCCTGACCGACTGGTGATCAGCGCCACGGGCGCGGTCAGCGAGGCCGAGCTGCTGGCCGCCGCCGAGCGCGCCTTTGGCGGCGTCCCCGCTGGCGCCGGCCTCGCCGAAGCCATCCCCGCGCCGTTCGTGGGCGGCCACGAGGGCGAGGTGCGCAAGCTGGAGCAGTCGCATCTGGTGTTCATGCTGCCGGCCTGCGGGGCGCGCGAGCAGGACTATTTCGCCCTGCGCATCTTCGCCGAATGCCTGGGCGGCGGCATGTCATCGCGCCTGTTCCAGGAAGCCCGTGAGAAGCGCGGCCTCGCCTACAATATCGACGCCTATTCCGACACCTATGCCGATCACGGGGCGCTGGGCATCTATGCCGGCTGCGCAGCGGGCAACGCGGTCGAAACGGCCAGGGTCTGCGCCGAGCAGCTGGTCGCCCTGGCCCGCCACATCGAGCCCAGCGAACTGGCCCGCGCCAAGGCCCAGCTGAAGGCCCACATGTTCATGGCCCGCGAGGCGGCGTTGTCGCGCGCCGAGCAGTCAGCCGGTCAGGTGCTGCTGTTTGACCGCCTGTATCCGCCCGCCGAGCTGGCCGCCGAGGTCGACGCCGTCACGCCGGCCGATGTGACGCGCCTGGGTGAACGACTGCTGGGTTCAGGGCGTTGCGCCACCGCCATTCTCGGCGCCAAGTCGGCCCTGAAAGCGGGCCCGGCCTTCGAGACCGCCCTGTTTGCGGCGGCCTGAGGGCCGTCCTTCCGCCGAGGACCTTCGTGTCGACCCTTCTGCAGATGTTCCGCTCCAGACCCGGCCTGAAGCTCCAGGGCAACGGCGTCTATCTGCGGCCGCCGCGGGTCTCGGATCATCGCGCCTGGGCCGATCTGCGGCGCGGCTCGCACACGTTCCTGCAGCCCTGGGAGCCCACCTGGCCGGAGGATGATCTGGGCCGCCGGTCCTATCGCGCCCGGCTGGGGGCCTATGCCCGCGAGCTTGAGACTGGCGAGGCCTGGCCGTTCTTCGTGTTCCGCAAGAGCGATGACGTGCTGATCGGCGCGGTGCGGCTGTTCCACGTTCGGCGGGGCGTCTCGCTGAGCGGCACGGTCGGCTACTGGGTCGGCCAGCCCTATACGCGGCAGGGCCACATGACCGACGCTGTCGCCACCGTCATCCGCTTCGCTTTCGAGGGGTTGGGGCTCCATCGCCTGGAAGCCGCCTGCATGCCGGAAAACACCGCCTCGGCCGCTCTTTTGCTGAAATGCGGCTTTTCCGAGGAGGGTTATGCTCCCGCTTATTTGAAAATTAACGGCGAATGGCGAGATCATCGTCTGTTCGGACTTGTCGCGCGATCCTAGCGCGGCGGTCACGGCGAGAGACGCCAAAAAGGCGTGGGATCGAGAATGTCGTTTCGGGCTACGGACCGCAAGATCTGGGACACGACCGCCACGCTGGAAGCGTTGGGCGCGGCCGATGTCGCCCTGTGGGTCTGGGAGCCTGAGGCCGACCGCCTGCGCGTCAATGGCGCCGCCCGCGCCCTGGGCCTCGGCCCGCTGGCCCCCGAATGCTCCTCCGCCGCCTTCCGCGCCCTGGCCCTGCCCCAGGACCGGGCCCAGGCCGAGGAAGTCCTGAAATTCCGCGAGCCCGGCTCGGAAGTCATCGCCCGGCTGCGCATGCGCGGCTTCGAGACCTGCATCTGGCGGGGCGTCTGGCTGGAGGAGGGCGTCCGCGCCGCCGGCGTCGTCGCCCCCGAAGTGAAATTCGCGGCTTCCGGCCGCTGCGACCTGACCGGCCTGCTGGATCGCAAGAGCTTCATCGCCCGGGCCCGCGAGCGGCTGCGCCACGATGGCGTCCACGAGCTGGTGGTCGCCGATGTCGATCGCCTGCGCCGCCTGAACGAGGCCCTTGGCCACGAGCGCGCCGACCTGGTGCTGGCCGCCCTGGGCTCGCGCCTGGCCGCCGCCTTCCCGGCCGGGTCCATCCTGGGCCGCATCGGCGAGGATGAGTTCGCCGTGCTGTGCGAGCCCAAGGGCTTCGAGCCGGCCGAGCTGCTGCGCAACGCCCTGGAACAGCCCCTGCGGGTGGCCGGCTTCGACATCCATCCGACCCTGTCGATCGGGGCCGTCAACGCCGAGGGCGGCGAGGACGCCCCCGAGGCCACCGAACTGCTGCGGCGCGCCGAACTGGCCGTCGAGGCGGCCTCGGCCGCCGGTCGCGGCGGCGCGGCCGCCTATGGCCGCTCGATGGAGACCGACGGCCTCTCCCGCCTGGCGCTGGAGGCCGACCTGCGCGGCGCCATCGCGCGCGGCGAGATCACCCCCTATTTCCAGCCCGTCGTGCGCCTGTCGACCGGCGCGCTGTCGGGCTTCGAGGCCCTGGCCCGCTGGCTGCACCCGCGTCGCGGCATGCTGCCGCCCGACGAATTCCTCCCGCTGATCGAGGAAATGGGCCTGATGAGCGAGCTGGGCGAGCACATGATGCGCACCGCCGGCGCGCAGCTGGCCGCCTGGCGCCGCAGCCATCCGGCCGTGGGCGCCCTGACCGTCAGCGTCAATCTGTCGACCGGCGAGATCGACCGCCCGGGCCTGGTGCATGACGTGGCCGAGGTGCTGCGGGTCAACAACCTGCCGCGCGGCGCCCTGAAGCTGGAAGTCACCGAAAGCGACATCATGCGCGACCCCGAGCGGGCCGCCGTGATCCTCAAGACCCTGCGCGACGCCGGCGCCGGCCTGGCCCTCGACGATTTCGGCACCGGCTTCTCGTCGCTGCAGTATCTGACGCGCCTGCCGTTCGACACCCTGAAGGTCGACCGCTATTTCGTCCGCACCATGGGCAGCAATCCGGGCTCGGCCAAGATCGTCCGCTCGGTGGTGAAGCTGGGTCAGGACCTGGACCTGGAAGTCGTCGCCGAAGGCGTCGAGAACGCCGAGATGGCGGCTGCGCTGCAGGCGCTGGGCTGCGACTATGGCCAGGGCTTTGGCTATGCGCCGGCCTTGTCGCCGCAGGAGGCCGAGGTTTACCTCAACGAGGCCTATGTGGATGGCGCGGCGCCGGTGAAGGCGCGGGGTTAGTCTTCTTAGATCCTCCCCCACTGGGGGAGGTGGCCCAGAGGGCCGGAGGGGGCTAACTGGGCTTAGGCCGCGATGGCCCCCTCAGTCGCTCCGCGACAGCTCCCCCAGAGGGGGAGCAGCTATCGCACCTAAGCCCGCCCCGCCTGCGCCGACAGGTGATCGGCCGAAATCCCCAGCTTGGCCAGGGCCCGGGTCCATTTGTGCGCGTGGTCCTCGTCGAACAGCAGCTCCTCGTCGGCGTCGCAGACCAGCCAGATGTTGTCGCGCACCTCCTGCTCCAGCTGGCCAGGGCCCCAGCCGGCATAGCCCAGGGCCAGGATCGCCCGGCGGGGGTGGCGGATCTGGCTGCCCAGGGCGTCCAGCACGTCGCGGGTGGCGGTCAGGGCCAGGCCGTCGTTCAGGGGCAGGGTCGAGTCGGGCGAGTTGAAGTCGTCGGTGTGCAGCACAAAGCCGCGCTCCAGCTCCACCGGACCGCCCATCAGCACCAGATTGGTCTGGGTCTTGATCTCCGAGCGTACGCCCAGCTTGTCGAGCAGTTCGAACACCGTCAGGCCCTCGACCGGGCGATTGACGGTGATGGCCATGGCCTGCTCGGCGTCGTGGGCGCACATGTAGAGGACCGCGCGCTCGAAACGCTCGTCCTCGATGCCCGGCATGGCCACCAGCAGGCGCCCGGCCAGGAAGTCCGCCTCGTCATGCGTGTCGCGGTTCATGCATAGAGGATCGGGTCGGAACGCGACGGTTTCAAGTCGAACCTTGGGGTTGGCGCGTTGTCTTCCGACCTATATTCGATTTGCGCACTCTCAAAGGACAGGACCAAGCCCATGACGATCAAGGTTGGCGACACGCTTCCCGCGGCGACTTTCATGACCAGCACGGCCGAAGGCCCTGCGCCGATGACCACCGACGAGCTGTTCAAGGGCAAGACCGTCGCCCTGTTCGCCGTTCCGGGCGCCTTCACCCCGACCTGCTCGGCCAAGCACCTGCCGGGCTTCAAGGATCACGCCGCCGAGTTCAAGGCCAAGGGCGTCGACACCATCGCCTGCGTCTCGGTCAACGACCTGTTCGTGATGAAGGCCTGGGGCAAGGACCAGGGCATCGACGGCGAAGTGCTGCTGCTGGCCGACGGCAATGGCGACTTCACCCGCGCCGTGGGCCTGGAATTCGACGGTTCCAAGTTCGGCATGGGCTCGCGCTCGCAGCGCTATTCGCTGATCGCCAAGGACGGCGTCGTGACGGCGCTGAACGTGGAAGAGGGCGGGGAATTCAAGGTTTCGTCGGCGGATTACATGCTGGGTCAGCTGTAGGTTTCTAAGCTCCTCCCCCTCTGGGGGAGGTGGCCCAGAGGGCCGGAGGGGGTCAGCGCGGCCTGGGCCGAGAAGACCCCCTCAGTCGCTCCGCGACAGCTCCCCCAGAGGGGGAGCATCTATCTATCCCGACCTAAGCCCCCAGCATCTCCGGCGTCGTCGCCTCAAGATCCGCCGCGCCGAGCATGACCCCCGCCACCTGGCCCGGAACCTGGGCCAGCACCGCCTCGGCATAGAGCCGCGCCAGGGCCAGCTTGCCGCCCAGCCACCCCGTATCGCCTTCGCCCGCCGCGATGGCCGCCGAGGCCGCCAGCGCGCCCTTGGCCAGCATCCAGCCGCCCACCACATCGCCCAGCAGTTTCAGATAGGCCGTCGCGCCCGACAGGGCGTCGGGCATGGCCCGCGCGCGGCGTTCGATCAGCCAGGCGGTCGCGGCGCTGGCGGCGTCCAGAGCCGTCTCCAGGCGTTTGGCGACCGTGCCGAAAGCCGGGTCGCCTGCGGCGTTCAGGGCGTCGATCGTGTCGCGGATATCGTCCATCAGGTCGCCGATGGCCTGACCTTCGCCGAGGCCCAGCTTGCGGCCGATCAGGTCGATGGCCTGGATGCCGTTGGTCCCCTCATAGATCGGGGCGATGCGGGCGTCGCGATAGTGCTGGGCCGCGCCGGTTTCCTCGACAAAGCCCATGCCGCCGTGGATCTGCACGCCCTGCGAGGCGACCTCGACGCCGAGGTCGGTCGACCAGGCCTTGGCGATCGGGGTCAGCAGCTCCTCGCGCAGCTTGGCGGCGACGCGCTCATCCTCGGTGGCGCCGTGGGTGGCCAGGTCAGCGGCGACGGCGGTGGACAGGCAGACGCCGCGCGCCGCCTCGATCCTGGCCTTCATCAGCATCAGCGTGCGGCGGACGTCCGGATGGTCGAACAGTCGGGCGGCGTTTTCACCGGTCCAGGCCGAGCGGCCCTGACGGCGTTCCAGGCTGAAGGCCAGGGCCTGCTGATAGGCGCGCTCGGCAATGGCCACGCCCTGCGTCCCCACCTGCAGGCGCGCGGCGTTCATCATCGTGAACATGTGGGCCAGGCCCTTGCCCAGTTCGCCGACCAGCTCTGCCCTGGCGCCCTCGAACAGCATCACGCAGGTGGGCGAGCCGTGGATGCCCAGCTTGTGCTCCAGCCCGCCGGCCCGCAGGGCGTTGGCCGCGCCCAGGGAACCGTCCTCGCCGACCAGCATCTTGGGGGCCAGGAACAGCGAGATGCCCTTCACGCCGGGCGGGGCGTCGGGCGTGCGGGCCAGAACGAGATGGACGATGTTGTCGGCCACGTCGTGGTCGCCCCAGGTGATGTAGATCTTCTGGCCCGTGATCGACCAGCCGCCCGTCGCGTCCGGCGTGGCCAGGGTGGCGATCGCCGCCAGGTCCGAGCCAGCCTGGGGTTCGGTCAGGTTCATCGTGCCCGTCCACGCGCCCGAGACCAGGCGGGGCAGATAGAGCGCCTTCTGGCGGTCGGAGCCGTGGTGGGCCAGGGCCTCGATTGCGCCTAGGGTCAGCATCGGGCAGAGGCCAAGCGCCATGTTGGCGGCATGCACCATTTCGAAGACGCCGATCTCCAGACTCTTGGGCAGGCCCTGGCCGCCATGAGCCGGATCGGCGGCCAGACTGTTCCAGCCGCCCTGCGCGAACTGCTGATAGGCCTCGCCAAAGCCTGGAGCGGTACGGACCACGCCATTTTCCAGTCGGGCGCCGGTCAGATCACCCGTACGGTTCAGCGGCGCCAGGATGTCGCCCGCCAGGGCGCCGGCCCCGTCGAGCACCGCCTGCACCGTCTCGGCGTCGGCGTCAGGAAAGGCGCCGGACAGGCGGTCAAAGCCGGCCGCGTGCCGAAGTGAAAAGGCGATGTCGCGGACGGGTGCACGGTAGGTCATAAACGCTAGACTCCAGATAATCGGCGTTTCTTTAGGCGCGTGCGTCGCCAGGGCCAAGCGGGCGTGCCCTTCGTTCAAGAAGTCACGGCTTCGTGATGTTACAGCCCTTTATCCTTGCGCTGGACTTCTTAAGTCGGGGAAATCGTAACTGCATCAATCACAGTTTGGAGATCCCACCTCATGGCCCGTCCCTTCGCCTACGCCGCGCTCGCCGCCGCGCTCCTCACGGCGCCCGCCGCCCTGGCCGCGCCGGGTGTCAACTCGACCAAGCCCGCCGACCTGCCGGCCGGCAACTACGTGCTGGACAAGACCCACGCCGTGCTGACCGCCAAGCTCAGCCACATGGGGTTCTCCAACTACACCCTGCGTTTCACCAAGCTGGACGCCAATTTCACCTATGATCCCAAGGCGCCGGAAGCCTCGAAGATCTCGGTGACGGTCGATCCGGCCTCGATTGACACCTCGACGGGCGCCGATGCCTTCGGCCTGAAGTTCAACAAGGAACTGGCCGGCGACGGCTGGCTGGAAACCGCCAAATATCCGACCATCACCTTCATCTCGACCAAGGTCGACGTGGGCGACGGCCGCAATGGCAAGGTCACGGGCGACCTGACCTTCCACGGCGTCACCAAGCCGGTGGTTCTGGACGTCACCTTCAATGGCGTCGGCAGCGGCTTTGCCCCCGGCAGCGTCAAGACCGGCTTCTCGGCCTCGACCACGATCAAGCGCTCGGAATACGGCGTGTCCAAATATGTGCCGTTGGTCGGCGATGACGTGACGCTGAACATCGAAGTCGAATTCGACAAGAAGTAAGACGCTTAAAAGAGATCTGGAGAGCCTGATGGCCGCGACACGCACGCGCTACACGACGGTGGCGATCGTCATTCACTGGCTGATCGCTGCGGCCATCATCTTCCAGATCATTCTCGGCTGGAGGGCGGGGGACGGTCCCAAGGGTCAGACGACCTTCGCCCTCTACCAGCTGCACAAGTCGATCGGGATCACCATCCTGCTGCTCAGCCTGTTCCGGCTGGCCTGGAAGCTGACGCATAAATCGCCGCCGCCGCCGGTGGGCCAGCCCAACTGGGAACGCATCGCCTCGCACGTCGTGCACTGGGGCTTCTATGTGATCATGATCGGCCTGCCGCTGACGGGCTGGATCATCGTCTCGGCCAGCCGCACCAACATCCCGACCCTGCTGTACGGCGTGGTTCCGTGGCCTCACTTGCCGCTGCTGCCCGACCTGACGGCCGGCGCCAAGGCGGTCTGGCATGACATCGGCGAGATCGGCCACGGTATGCTGGTCAAGACCACCTATCTGCTGCTGCTGCTGCACCTGGGCGCGGTGGCCAAGCACCAGATTCTCGACAAGGACGCGGTGTTCAGCCACATGGCGCCCGGCGCCCGTCCGGGCTGGAAAGAGCCCCGCGCCTGGCTGGCCGCCGCCGGTCTCGCGGCGGTGATCGCCGCCGGCTATCTCTACATGCCCGCCGTCAAGCCCGCCGTCGCCGCGCCGGTGGTGGCCGAGGAGCCAATGACGCCCGAGCCAGCCGCTGCGTCCGCGACGCCGGCCGACGCCCCGGTCTCGACCGAGGCCGCCCCGGCGCCGATGGAGTCGCCCCTGAAGGATCCCGTGGCCTGGACGGTGTCGAAGGGCGGCAAGCTGGGCTTCACCGCTTCGTGGTCGGGCGAGGCGCTGGAAGGCAGCTTCACTCGCTGGAGCGCCGACATCCTGTTCTCGCCCGAGGCGCTGGACCGCTCGAAGCTGACCGTCAGCATCGACACGGCCTCGGCCCAGACCGGCGACGCCCAGCGCGACGAGAGCCTGCCCAGCGGCGATTTCTTCGACACGGCCGCGCATCCCAAGGCGACCTTCACGGCGACCAAGTTCCGCAAGACCGGCGAGGGTCGCTATGTCGCCGACGGAACGTTGTCGCTACGCGGGGTCAGCAAGCCCCTCAGCCTGCCGTTCTCGCTGAAGATCGACGGCGACACGGCCACGGCGCGCGGTGTAACCACCCTCGACCGGACGGCGTTCGGGGTCGGACAGGGCGAATGGGCGAGTACGGATCAGATCGCGGCGAACGTGAAGGTCAGCTTCGCGCTGACCGCCAGGCGGAAGTAGCGGCCGCCGGGCAGGCTCTTGCGGCCGGCGGCCTGGTGCTGCTGCCGACCGAGACGGTCTATGGCCTGGGCGCGGACGCCGCCAACCCCACGGCCGTGGCGGCGATCTTCGAGGCCAAGGGCCGTCCGCGCTTCAACCCGCTGATCGCCCATGTGGCCGATGTCGAGACCGCCGCGCGGATCGCCATCCTCGACGACCGGGCGCTTGCCCTGGCCAAGGCCTTCTGGCCCGGCCCTTTGACCCTCGTCGCCCCGATCCGTGACGTAAGCGCGGTCTGCGACCTGGCCCGGGCCGGTCTCGACACCGTGGCGATCCGCGTGCCCGGCCATCCGCTGTCCCGCGCCGTTCTGGCGGCGTTCGGCGGACCCGTCGTGGCGCCGTCAGCCAACCGCTCGGGCCGGCCAAGCCCCACGACCTTCGAAGACGCGTTCAGCGAAACGGGCGACAAGGCCGCCATCGCCCTCGACGGCGGGCCTTGCGAGGTCGGCCTGGAATCCACCGTCGTCGCCGTTCTGGACGGTCCTCCACGTTTGCTGCGCCCCGGCGCCGTGACCCGCGCCCAGCTGGAGGCGGTGGTGGGCCCCTTGGCCGAGGCGCAGGACGACGCCAAGCGCTCCCCCGGCCGGATGGCCCTGCACTATGCCCCCGACGCGCCGGTACGGATCGACGCGACCGCGCCGCAGGCTGGCGAGGCGTTCCTGGCCTTTGGTCCGTGGCCGGACGGGGAGGGGGTGTTCAATCTCAGTCCGATCGGCGACCTGGCCCAGGCCGCGGCCAATCTCTTTTCGTTCCTGCGCGCCGCCGATCGGACCCGGCCGGTCGGCATCGCCGTGGCGGCCATCCCTCACGAGGGCCTGGGCGAGGCGATCAATGACCGGCTGAGACGCGCGGCCGGGTTCGTGGGATAGAGGCCGATGAAATTCAAGATCATGTACCTCGAGGACAAGTCCAAGGGCCTGAACGGTCCCGCCCGCATCGGCCGGGTGGGCTCGTCCAAGACCGGCGAGACCCTCTATTACGCCGGCCGTTCGTTCGAGGCCCTGCGCGGCTCGGGGCTGAAGGCCAATTTCCGCGACCTGGAGACCGGCCAGCCCTTCTGGATCGCCAAGGCCCGCAAGGACGGCGGCGACCGGCTCTACAAGGGCGCGGGCGATCCGCCGGTGATCGACGATGACGTGCGCGAGGAATACTGGCGCGATGTGCGCGGCGTTCCCGACCCCGACCTGGGTTAGTCGAGCGCGGAGCGCACGTCCGTCAGCGGAAAGTCGTCGCCCTTGTAGAGCAGCGGGGCGTCCAGTGACTTGGCCAGGGCGTAGGCGAAACAGTCGGCCAGGTTCAATTTCGCTGCATGATAGCGACAGCCGTAGATGAGATAGGCGCTGAGCGCGGCCATCGCGAGGTTCTCATCGGGCATGACCTTCGCGCCCAACTGTTTTAGCCACTCATCCAGGTCTTCTTGGGTGGCCATCTGTCCCCGGCCAATCAGGATCAGCCCCGTCTCGACATAGTTCACCGCTGAGATGTAGGAGGGGTTTCGCTCCAGAACGTCCAGAAAGCGTTCTGCCTCAGGCTCGTCGTCGCCTATGGCGACCAGCGCCGAAGCATCAACGACGATCACGGGTGGTCATCCACGTCCGTGACGCCGGGGATTGGCCAGAGCGCGTCGAAATCGGCCTTGGTGACGTTGAGCTTGACCCTGTCCAGCCCGGCCTTGCGGCGAAATTCCGCCGTCGCCGCGCGCATACTTTCCAGGGTTCGCCGAGGTGGCGGGGGCTGTTCACGCTCCAGGGCCTCGCGCGCCAAGGCGTCAATCACGCCCGTGATTGTTGTACCGCGCAGCGCGGCAACTTCGCGAACGACCCGTTCGGTCTCGGGGTTCTTGATGAAAATTCCCATCGGGCGGCTCCGGTATATACATCAGTATATCCTGTTCTCGGCTTCGCCAAAAGCGTATCCTCCGTCCCCATGACCAAGCCCGTTCCCGCCGATACCCTGTCCCGCCTCAAGGCCGTGCTCGGCGAGGGCGGGTGGAGCCAGGATCCCGATCGCCTGGAGCCCAAGCTCGTCGAATGGCGCGGCCGCTGGCGGGGTGAGACACCGCTGCTGGCCCTGCCGCGCACCACGGCTGAGGTCGCGGCCGTGGTCGGCATCTGCGCCGCCGATGGCGTGGCCATCACCCCGCAGGGCGGCAATACCGGGCTGGTGGCCGGCCAGATTCCGCACGGCGAGATCCTGCTCTCCACCGAAAAGCTGCGGGCCGTGCGCGATGTCGACGGCCTGGATGACGTGATGGTGCTGGAGGCCGGGGTCACGCTATCCCAGGCCCATGAGGAGGCTGCCAAGGTCGGCCGGCGGTTCACCGTGGGCGTGGCCTCCGAAGGCTCCTGCACCATCGGCGGCCTGGTCTCGACCAATGCCGGCGGCACGGCGGTGCTGCGCTACGGCATGATGCGCGAGCAGGTGCTGGGTCTGGAAGCCGTGCTGCCCAATGGCGAGATCTGGCGGGGCCTCAAGCGCCTGCGCAAGGACAATACCGGCTACGATCTCAAGCAGTTGCTGATCGGGGCCGAGGGCACGCTGGGCGTGGTCACCGCCGCCAGCCTGAAACTGCACCCGCTGCTGGCCTCGCGCGCCGTGGCGATCGTGGGCCTGGGCTCGCCGGCCGACGCCATCCAGCTCTTGGCCCGCGCCAAGGACGAAACGGGCGGCGCCGTCGAGGCCTTCGAGCTGATGGGTCGGCTAGGCTTTGAGCTGACCGTCCGCAACGTGCCGGGCCTGCGCGATCCGCTGCCGTCGATCCATCCGTGGTACGTGCTGATCGAGATCGCCAGCGGCGAGCCCGGCGCGGCCGAGGCGGCCCTGGAGCGTCTGCTGACCAGCGCCCTGGAGCGCGGCCTGATCAGCGACGCCGCCGTGGCCCAGACAGAGACCCAGATGAAGGCCTTCTGGCACATCCGCGAGGGCCATTCAGCCGGCCAGAAGCCCGAGGGCGCGGCCTGGAAGCATGATGTCAGCGTGCCGGTCTCGCAGATCCCGGTCTTCATCGAACGCGCCAACGCCGCCATCGCCAGGGCCTATCCGGGCACCCGCATCGTCGCCTTCGGCCATGTGGGCGATGGCAATGTCCACTACGATGTGCTGAAGCCCGAAGGCGGCGATGAGGACGCTCACGAGGCCCTGCGCGACGCCGGGGCGAAGATCGTCCACGACATCACCGCCGACATGCACGGCTCGATCAGCGCTGAGCACGGCCTGGGCGCGATGAAGACGGGCGAGGCCCTGGGTTACAAGGACCCGGTCGAGGTCGCCGCCCTGCGCGCGATCCGCGCAGCGCTGGACCCGCAGCGGATCATGAACCCGCGCGTGCTCTTCTAGCCCTTAGCGCCGCCACCATCGCGATCACCGCGCCAAGCGGGATCACCGCCTTGTGGAAGCCGGGCGCGTGGCCGGGACCCAGCAGATTGATGGCCAGCGGGATGAAGCCCCAGCGACCACTGCTGATCTCCATCCAGAACGCCCCGATCCCGACCAGGCTGACCAGGCACCACAGGACGCGAAAACGCAGGGCTTTGGTCGCGGCGACCAGGATCAGCGCGACCACCATCGGGATCGGCCAGGCGAGGGCGGCCAGATGGCCCAGGGTTTGGGGTGTCATGGGTCTGCCAGAAAACGGGCGTGCAACCTCGTCGAGGCGCGCGCCGCTGTCCAGCCCCCCGTGAGGCTCAGGCCTCCAGACCGGCAGCCCCCGCCATCAGGGCGCTCAGCGCCGCCAGATGCCCCTTCAGCGCCTTGCGGCCCGTGCTGGTCAGGCTGAGCCAGGTGCGGACCCGGCCTTCGGAGGGGGTCTTGCTGATCTTCAGATAGCCGGCCTCCTCCAGCGTCCTGATGTGCTTGCTCAGCACCGACTCGCTGACATCCAGCGCCTCGCGGATGGTGGCGAAGTCGATGGTGTCGACGCCGGCCAGCATGCAGCACATCTGGAGACGGTTTGGCGCGTGGATCACGGGGTCGAGGTGGGCGCTCACAGAGGGCCACCGTCGCGCAGGTCGCGGCGGAAGGCCGCCTCCCAGGCAAAGCCGCCGGCGGTGACGATCAGGGCTGTCATCGCGCCCCCGAGGGGCATGGCCCACGTCGCGCCGGCGGCCCTTTGCAGCCAGAGCGCGCCCAGCATGATGAGCGTGACCGTCACCGCCAGCCCGATGGCGACGACGCGGGTGCGCCCGGGCCGATAGCCGCTGACCCACAGGCCGGTATGCTTCTTGTAGGCCGCGACCAGCAAGATCAGGCCGATGCTGAAGGCGGCATAGTAGGCGCCGATGAAGCTCAGGCGCGCCCCCTGGACAGCCACAAGGCCGCCGATGAGCAGGCCCAGGGCGGGGTGATACCAGATCGGCGCCACGGCGCGCCGGGCCAGTTCGGCCTTGGCGGCCTGGACCTCGGCCAGCATGCGCTTGGCGTCAGGGTCGGTCATTTCAGGTTCTCCACTTTCCATATCGGAAAGCTATTCCAGACTTTCCGGATCGGCAAGTTATAAGTTTCCGATATGGAAAGTGAGGGGTAGTGCTGCTGAGTCGGCGGGGTCTTCCCCCACCGGCCTCCGGCCGCCTCCCCCTTCAGGGGGAGGACTTGCCGAGCACGGGGATAGGCCGCGCTCTATCCCCGTTCGTTCCAGAACAAACCCCAGCCTGATCAGTCACTTGTAAAAAGGTTGATGGCGGCAATCAGACGCGCCGAAACCGCTCGCATACTGAATCTCACCTGACAGCACGGGAAGGGCGTCCGGCCGGCGACCAGCGACGGCTATCAGGGGTGATCGAGCGGGGTTTGCCGGAGTCGCGAGAGCGGGGCCGGCGGACTTAATCAGAGGGCGGGTGACGTAAACCCGCCTATCGGAGGCAAGCCAAGGCCTCCGCCCGTCCGAAGGTTCGCTCCGGGTTCCTCCGGAATCGACGTGGCTTCAGCTCAGGGCTGGGGTCCGTCGCGAGGCAGGGCAAAACCCGGGTGGGGCATAGGGTTGAACAAGACCCGCGCGCCCCGGCCAGAGGGATAACGGTCACGCGGAGCGTCTGTCTTCGTCGAAACGGTATTCATTACTCACTCATCCGGGCGAGGCCCGGACGCTCCGCAGCCCTTCCCACCCACTCGGCGGCTTTCCGCGCGAGGCCGCGAAGCCGTGTCTTCTCCCTTCCTCCATCAAAGAGGCAAGGAGGCTCCGCGCCCACCAATCGCCAACCTCCCGCTAGCGATCCCCCTCAGGACCCTCTATCTCCCCGCTCATGTTGATGGTCATCTCCCCCGCCAAGTCGCTGGACTTCACCGCGCCCGATCAGGTGCTGCCCCTGACGACGCCCGAGCTGAAGGGCAGGATCGCCGAGCTGGCCAAGGTGACACGCAAGCTGAGCGCCGCCGACCTGCGCCGGCTGATGCACATCTCCGAGAAGCTGGCCTCGCTGAATCGCGAGCGCTTCCAGGCCTTCGATCCCGAGGTCGAGGACGGCCTGCAGGCGGTGATCGCCTTCAACGGCGACGTCTATGCGGGCCTGGCGGCGCGCGAGCTGGACCGGCCGGCCCTGGAGTGGGCCCAGGACCACCTGCGGATCCTGTCAGGCCTGTACGGCGTGCTGCGGCCGCTGGACGCCCTGCAGCCCTATCGCCTGGAGATGGGTACGCGACTGAAGACCAAGCGCGGGGCCAATCTGTACGATTTCTGGGGCGAGACGATCGCCAAGACCCTCAACGACGCCGCCGAGGGTCATGCCGACAAGACCCTGGTGAACCTGGCCAGCCAGGAATATTTCGGCGCCGTCGACGCCAAGGCCCTGAAGCTGCCGGTGCTGACCTGCCACTTCAAGGAGGAGAAGGCGGGCCTGCTGAAGGTGCTGGGCTTCTTCGCCAAGAAGGCCCGGGGCCGGATGGCGCGCTACATCATCGATAACCGGATCGAGCAGGCCAAGGACCTGAAGGCCTTCGATCTGGATGGCTACGCCTTCCAGCCCAAGCTCTCCACAGACACCGACTGGGTTTTTGCTCGTCCTCAGCCCTGAATTCATTTAGTGATGAATTTATAAAAGCTCGCCGTTCGCAATCGCGAGCTATATGCTGCGTTGCAGCATAGACTTGGGCAATGCATCAGGGAGCGTGTTCATGGCCGTAGACTTCGGTTTGCAGGGGCAGGTCGCCATCGTCACCGGCTCGACCAGCGGCATCGGTCACGCCTTGGCGGATGCGCTCGCGGCGCAGGGCGTCAATATTGTCCTGAACGGTCTGGGCGAGATGAACGCCATCGAGCGCACCCGCGCCGAGCTGGCGGAAAAGCACGGTGTCGAGGTGCTGTACAACGGCGCCGACATGACCAAGCCGGACCAGATCATCGACATGGTCAGGGCGGCCAAGGCCGAGTTCGGTGAGCTGGACATCCTGATCAACAATGCCGGCGTCCAGCACGTGGCCCCGGTCGAGGATTTCCCCACCGAGAAGTGGGACCAGATCATCGCCATCAACCTGACCTCGGCCTTCCACGCCATCAAGGCCGCCGTGCCGATCATGAAGGCGCAGGGGCGCGGACGGATCGTCAATATCGCTTCCGCGCATGGCCTGGTCGCCTCGCCGTTCAAGTCGGCCTATGTGGCCGCCAAGCACGGGATCATGGGCCTGACCAAGACGGTCGGGCTGGAGGTCGCGCAGCACGGCATCACGTGCAACGCCATCTGCCCGGGCTTTGTGAAGACCCCGCTGGTCGAGGCCCAGATCGCCGACCAGGCCAGGGCGCGCGGCATCAGCGAGGAGGCGGTCATGAAGGACGTCATCCTGGCCAGCCAGCCGACCAAGCAATTTGTCACTTTCGACCAGCTGTCTGGCATGTTGCTGTATCTGGTGTCCGACGCCGGGGCCTCGGCCAACGGCTCGGCCTTCCAGATCGACGGCGGCTGGACCGCGCAATAGAGGGAAGCGGGCCATGCCCATCGGCCCCTTCAAGACCAAGCCCGCCGGGCCCCGGCCGCTGAGCCTGGCCCTGCAGGGCGGCGGCTCGCACGGGGCGTTCGAGTGGGGCGTGCTGGACCGCCTGCTCGAGGAAGACGATATCGAGATCAAGGCGGTCACGGCCGCCTCGGCCGGCGCCATGAACGCCGTGTGTCTGGCCCAGGGCCTTCTGGACAATGGCCGCGACGGCGCCCGCGAGCGGCTTGAGCTGTTCTGGAAGGCGGTCAATACCGCCGGCGGCCGCAACGTGTTCGGCGACACCAGCATCTGGACCAGCGCCTTTTCCGGCGGCTCGGACTGGCTGAAAAGCCTGCCCGGCTGGCGTATGGCCGAGACCCTGGCCATGTCGATGAGCCCCTACGAGTTCAACCCGTTCAACCTGAACCCCCTGCACGACGTGCTGGAGGACCAGATCAATTTCCAGGCCCTGCGCGAAGGCTCGCCGGTCAAGCTGTACATCGCCGCCACCGCCGTGCGGCTCAGCAAGTCCAAGGTGTTTCGCGAGACCGAGGTGACCTCGAAACACATCATGGCCAGCGCCTGCCTGCCGCACCTGTTCCATGCGGTGGAGATCGACGGCGAGCCCTATTGGGACGGTGGTTTCCTGGCCAATCCGCCGCTATGGCCGCTGTTCTATGACGATACGCCCGATGACATCCTGATCGTCACCCTCAATCCGTTCGTCCGCGACGAGACGCCCAGGTCGCCCGGCGAGATCATGGACCGGCTGAACGAGATCACCTTCAACGCCTCCCTGGCTTCGGAGCTGCGGGCCATCGGCTTCGTGCAGAAGCTGCTGGATGAGGGCCTGCTGAAGGACACGGCCAAGGGCCGCTATCGCAAGATGCTGGTCCACGCCATCACCGCCGACGGACCGCTGTCGGACCTGTCGCTCTCGACCAAGTTCAACACCGAATGGAGCTTCCTGCTCGATCTGAAGGAACGGGGCCGGACAGCGGCGCAGACCTGGCTGGCCGACTGCGGAACCAGTATCGGGATCAAGTCGAGCGTCGATCTGAAGACCGGCTTTCCATGAGATATCCGGTGCCCACCGTCGGCGTGATCTGCCTGCGCGGCGACCAGGTGCTGCTGATCAAGCGCGGCACCCCGCCCCGCCTTGGCCAGTGGAGCCTGCCCGGCGGTCGCATGGAGCTGGGCGAGACCACCATCGCGGCGGCCCTGCGCGAACTGAAGGAAGAGACCGGCGTCGAGGCCCAGATCCTGGGCCTGGTCGATGTGATCGACGGGGTTTTTCCGGCCAGGCCCGGTCCTGACGGGAAGAACGGCGAGATCACGCGCCACTACGTCCTGATCGACTATGCCGCCCGCTGGATCTCGGGCGAGCCGGTGGCGGGCGACGATGCGGCCGAGGCGCGCTTCGTCTCCCGCGAGGAAGCCATGGCCCTGGTCGAATGGGACGAGACGCGGCGGATGATCACCGAGACCTATGAGCGGTTCGCCGCCTAGAGCATTTTCCGATAAGTGTGAAACGATTATCGGATCGAAAAATGCTCTAAACTTTTGATTTAGAGCCCTTTTCGCCCGACCCTGATGAAACAATCAGGTCGGAAAGGGCTCTAGGCCGACGCCGCGGCGCCCTTGACGCCGGCTCCGTCGCCGCCTCTCCTTCAAACAAACGTTCAAGGGAGAAACGTCATGGCCTATGCGCCGTTCAATCTGGCCGGCAAGGTGGCCCTGGTCACCGGCGGCAACCGCGGGATCGGTCTGGGCATGGCCCAGGCCCTGGCCCAGGCGGGCGCCGACATCGTCATCTGGGGCTCCAACGCCGAGCGCAACCAGGCCGCCGAGGGCGAGCTTCTGAAGCACGGCGTACGGGTCAAGGCCCAGACGGTGGATGTCTCCGACGAGACCCAGGTTGCCGAGGCCATGGTCGAGGCCGTCACCGCCATGGGGCGGATCGACTCGGTGTTCGCCAATGCCGGCGTCGGCTTTGGCTCGCCGTCCTTTGTCGACATGCAGACCGAGGTCTATCGCAAGATCCTGGCCGTCAATCTGGACGGTGTGTTCTTCACCCTGCGCGAAGCCTGCCGCCACATGGTCGATCGCGCCAGGAGCGGCGATCCGGGCGGCTCGCTGGTTGGGATCGCCTCGCTGGCCGCCATCGAGGGCGCGGCCCGCAACGAGGCCTATGCGGCGACCAAGGGCGCGGTGATCTCGATGATCAAGTCGGTGGCGGTGGAGCATGCCCGCTACGGGGTCCGCGCCAACGCCATCCTGCCCGGCTGGATCGCCACCGACATGACCGCTGGCGCCCAGGGCAATTCCGCCTTCGCCGAGAAGGTCATTCCGCGCGTTCCGGCCCGTCGCTGGGGCGAGCCGGCCGATTTCGGCGGCATGGCGGTCTATCTGGCCTCTAATGCGTCGAGCTATCACTCGGGCGACACCCTGGTGATTGACGGCGGCTATTCGATCTTCTGATCCCGGAGGGTTCGGCGGCTGACCTCGCGGCAGGCTTGCGAGCCGGTCGCCGCCGCGCCCATCCTGCCGGAAAATAACGGGAGGACGGGTTCCATGGCGCTGCATACGCCCCTTTGCGATCTACTGGCTATCGAGCATCCGATCCTGCTGGCCGGCATGGGCGGCGTCTCCTACGCCCCGCTGGCGGCGGCCGTGTCGAACGCCGGCGGCTACGGCGTGCTGGGCATGGCCGGCACGACGCCGGACTTCATCCGCGACCAGATGCGCCAGGTCCGCGCGCTGACCGACAAGCCGTTCGGCGTCGATCTGCTGGCCGCCACGCCGGACGCCCTGACCGACAGCGTCGAGGTCATCATCGCCGAGGGCGCCTCGTCCTTCATCGCTGGCCTGGGCGTACCGATGCCGATCATCGAGCGGCTGAAGTCGGCGGGCCTGAAGGTCATGGTCGTCTGCGGGGCCGTGAAACATGCGGTCAAGGCCGAGCAGGCCGGCTGCGACGCGGTGATCTGTCAGGGCGGTGAAGGCGGCGGCCATACGGGCCTGGTCGGCACCCTGCCCCTCGTGGCCCAGGCGGTGGACGCCGTGAAGATCCCGGTGGTCGCCGCTGGCGGTCTGCATGACGGGCGAGGGCTCGCCGCGGCCCTGGCCCTGGGCGCCCAGGGCGTCTGGATGGGTACGCGGTTCATCGCCTCCACCGAGGCCCATGCCGGAGACCTGTATCGCCAGGCGGTGGTCGAGGCCGCCGACGAGGACACCGTCCGCACCCGCTGCTATTCGGGCAAGCCGATGCGGGTGAAGAAGAACCCCTATGTCGAGGACTGGGAATCCCGGCCCGGCGACATCCAGGGCTTTCCGCAGCAGGCGATGGTCTCGATCCGGGCCGGCGCCATGGGCGGCATCGGCGGCCAGATCGAAGGCCTGGATGCCGACAGATCCTGCTTCGCCATGGGCCAGAGCGCGGGCGGCATCCGCGAGGTGCTGCCGGCGGGCGTGATCGTCGAACAGCTGGTCACCGAGGCTCGCGCCGCGATCAGCCGGATCGCCGCGCTCAATCGGTAGTATCGACCTCGGGCAACAGTCTCTGGAAATGATGCTCGACGGCGTCGTGGCATTCGCAGGCCCGTTTCTCGAGGGCTGACCGGTCGAGGATCTCGATGCGTCCGCGGCCGGTCGCGATCACGCCGTCGTCCTGCAGGGCGCGGGCCACGGCGGTGACCGTCGTGCGCTGCACGCCCATCATCTGGGCCAGGGTCTCCTGGGTCAGGCGGATCGGCTCGTCGCCAGCCCGATCGTGGGTCGACAAAAGCCAGCGGCAGTAACGCTGCTCAACCCCGTGCAGGGCGTTGCAGGCCGCCGATTGCATCATTTGAGCCAGAAGCACGTCGGCATAGCGGGCAAAGAGGTCCGCCAGGATCGGCGACTGGCTCTTGGCGTCTTCAAGCCGGGCTGTCGGGATGCAGAAGGCGAAGCCCGGCACGCGGACCACGGCGCGACCATAGGCTGGCTTGAAGCCCGCGCTGACGATGCCGCCGATGGCGCCTTCGCGGCCGACATTGGCCACCTCGACCTCCTGGCCTTCCTTGGAGACGACCAGGAGCGAGACCATGGTGGCGTGACAGGGCAGGTGCGTCAGGGTGACATCCTCGCCGCAGTCGAACAGCATGGTGTCGCGCGCCAGATCCACCTTGCGCAGATAGGGGCTCAGCCGCTCCAGTTCGCGTGGTCGCAGCGCGCCCAGCAGGCGGTTGGAGATGAGTTCGCCGCGCGAGGCATGAGGCTCGCATAGCGTTTGAGGTTCACCCGTATCGGCCATGATCGATCCTCCGCGATCGCAAGCGTGCTTGGCCATAGCGCGCGAAGCGGCGCTTTAGTTTCCCATCGACGCGGCTAAGCTTAGGAGGCAGGCTGCTTGCCGTCGATGGGGAGAGCGGCATGCGAACCGGCCATATCCTGAAAACGCGGCTTAGCGAGTATGGCGCCCTGTGGCTGGCCTGCTTTGTACTGGTCCTGGCCGGCGTTGGCTTTGTCACCTTCGCTCTGGGGCGGGACCTGATCACCGTCGCCGACATGGTCTTGCCGATCAGCTTCATGATCCTGGGCCTGGCGGTGGCGGTTGGCGTCGGAATCACCGTGGCCTCGCCCGCCAGCCTGATCGCCAAGTGCCTGGTCACCCTGCTGGCGCTGCTCCTGATCCTGCCGCTGCTGTGGTCGCCGGTTGTGGCCGTGCTGATCATCGCTGCCATCAGTCAGGTTCCGATCGAATATTCGGAAGCCTATGCCCAGTTCCGGATCTCGGTGAGCCACCTGATCTATCCGGTGGTGGCGATGCTGGTGGAAGGGCCGCTGGTCGCCGCCGTCTGGAACGCCTTCCAGATCGTCGCCTCGATCGTGGGCTTCGTAGCTTCGGCCCTGCAGGTGTGGCGCGTGGTCAAGCCGTGGCTGGCGCGGTCGGCCGAGGCGGCCTGACGATCAGCTCAACAGCGTCGAGCGCGGCAGGGTGAAGTCTTCCTCCTGCACCGCCAGCAGGACGGACATGCCGACACCCGTGGACTGTTCGGCCAGACGAGACGCCGCTTCGGTCGCCTGATGCTGGGTCTCGTAATGTCCGAACCGCAGATGCTCGCCCACGATGGACCAGTAGTTCCCGACCCGCACAACGCCATAATGCACTTCAGCCATGATCGACCTCCTTGCAGTGAAACCACCGTTGCGCCGATCCATGGCTATCACAAGGCCTCAAACGCCACGCGATCGCCATGGACTCGCGCGAAGGGCGCGTCGTCGTGACATCGCAACACGAGACGGGAATACTGTCGTCATGCTTCGCTTGCCTGTCGCCGCCCTGATCATCGCCTGCATGGCCACCTCCGCCCTCGCCCAGGAGCGGGAGCCGGAAGAGCGCCAGCGCCTGCTCGACCTGGCCTATACGCTGGGCGAGAGCCACGCCCTGCGGCAGACCTGCGAGGGCGTGAATGACCAGTTGTGGCGCTCGCGGATGGTTCGCCTGACCGAGGTGGAGCAGGCCGACCAGGGCTTCGACGCCCAGCTGCGCGAACGGTTCAACACGGGCTTCGCGGCGCGTCAGGGCGAATTCCCCCTGTGCGACACCGCCAGCCGCAAGGCCGAGCAACAATCGGCCCGCAAGGGTCAGGCCCTGGCGCTCAAGCTCTCGCAGTCCATGCGCGTGGTCCAGCGCGGCGAGACAGCGCCGGATTCCATGGCGGAGATCGTCGCCCCGCGCTAACCTACGCCTGCTGGTTGTGTAGGGAGCGCTCCTGTTGACCCCATTTGTCTTTCCGCTGGTCCTTCTGGTTCTGGCGATCCTGCTGGTTTTCAATGTCATCAAGATCGTGCCGCAGGGCCGCGAGTTCACGGTCGAGCGGTTCGGGCGTTACACCCGCACGCTGAAACCGGGGATCAGCTTCCTGACTCCGTTTTTCGAGACGATCGGCCGTCGGGTGAACATGATGGAGCAGGTCCTCGACGTTCCCCAGCAGGAGGTCATCACCAAAGACAACGTCTCGGTGAAGGTCGACGCCATCGTCTTCATCCAGGTGATGGACGCCGCCCAGGCCGCCTACAAGGTCGACAACCTGATGTACGCCATCACCCAGTTGGCTCAGACCAACCTGCGCACCGTAGTCGGCTCGATGGAGCTGGACGAGGTGCTGAGCCAGCGCGACCAGATCAATACCCGCCTGCTGTCGACCATCGACCACGCTACCGGGCCGTGGGGCGTCAAGATCGCCCGGATCGAGATCAAGGACCTGACGCCGCCGGCCGACATCACCAACGCCATGGCCCGGCAGATGAAGGCCGAGCGCGAGCGCCGCGCCGTGATCACCGAGGCCGAGGGCGAGAAGCAGGCCGCCATCGCCCGCGCCGAAGGCCAGAAGCAAAGGCGACCGCCTTCGTGTCGGAAGCCATCTCCAAGGGCGACGTCAACGCCATCAACTACTTCATCGCCCAGAAATATGTCGAAGCGTTCGGCGATCTGGCCCGCTCGCCCAACGCCAAGACCGTGATCGTGCCCGCCGACTTCGCCGGTCTGACCGGAACGGTCGCGGGCGTGGCCGAACTGGTCAAGACGCTGGGCGGTGGCGGCGGGACGGTCGCGCCGACGCCGCCCGTTCCACGCACCAACACCCCGACCGCCGGCGTGAAGCGGACCTGACCCGATGGACGCGCTGACGAGCTTCTATGCGATGCATCCCTTTTGGGTCTGGCTGGCCCTGGCGGCGATCTTCCTCGCCATCGAAGTCGGGACCGGCAGTGGCTGGCTGCTATGGCCGGCCGCGTCCTCGGCGGTGGTCGGT
>NCEV01000163.1 GCA_002280875.1 Caulobacter sp. 32-67-35
GGGGTGTTCGTCCAGCCTGGCGAGCAGGGCCTGCGCCGAGCGCGGGGCGGGGCCCCTCAGGCCTTTCAGTTCGAGCGTGGTCGCGGCTTCGAGATCATCCTCGGATCTTATGAGTGGGTGCTTGGCCAGGGCGAGCAGGCGCACGGGGTCCAGCGGATCAGCGACCAGGCCAGCCAGGTGCTGGGCCAGGATCGCAGCGGGGCTGGCGGCCAAAGGCGCGCCGGCCGAGCTGTCGGGGACCACGCCCCAGCGGACCAGACGGGCGTTGACGCGCCGGGCCAGGGTCTGGTCGGGGGTGACGAGGGCTGCGGTGCGGGTCGGGTCTTCGAGAGCCTCGCGCAGGAGAAGCGCGCAGGCGCTGGCCGCCTCTTCCTCATTTCGGGCCGATATCAAGGAGAGGCCCTTCAGCCCCTCGGCGATGGGATCGAGGTCAGGGGCTTCGGCGCGCAGGCTGTCGATCTGGACCAGCCAGTCGGCGGTGGCCTCGGCCGGGCGCAGGGCTTCATTGACGATCCGCCGCCGCCAGCGGCCCCGGCTGTCGCTCTGCGGAAACCACGGGCGGACATCGGCGCGGGTGATGCCGGCGCGGTCCAGCAGGCGGCGCATGGCTCCTTGCGGGTGCTGTTCTCCGACCTTGTCCCAGGCGCTCTCGGCGAGGTCCTCATCGAGACCGGGCAACACGACCGCGCCCAGCGGCGCGGCGGCGACGGGGCCCGCAGCAGCAGTACGCGACGGTCGGCGACGTCGATCAGGCCCAGGTCCTTCAGCCGCTTTGGCCAGGCGGCCAACACCGCTTTGAGAAACCGCGCCGAGACCTGCCAGTGCTGGGCCAGGTCGCCGTCGGCCAGGCCGTCCAGCTTTCCGTCGGTGTCGATCTCCTCGATCCGGCAGCTGTCGAGGAAGTCTGACAGGGCCTTGGCCATCTCCAGCGCTTGCGAGGCGCCGGGGGTGAAATTCAACAGGTCGGCGTGGTCGACCACGATCCGGGCCAGTTCGAACCGGCGGCGGCGCGAACTGATGGCGGGCGGCAGGTCCAGGGCCAGGTCGCCCGGCTCAAACGGCGGTTCGCCCTCGTCGAGGTCGCCCAGCGGCCGGATCTGCGGCAGCAGCAGGGCCTTGCCGTCGCTGGCGGCCAGCAGGGCGTCGGCCACGGCGCGGGCGCCGCGCCGGGTCGGGGTTAGCAGGGTGGCGCGGGGCAGGGCCTCGGGGCCCATGTGAGACAGGGCCGCCAGAAAGCCCCGGGCCAGATCGTCCACGAAGGGGCGATGGGCCGGGATCGAGAACCAGCGCGGCCCCTCGCGCTCAAAAGGGCCGCCGAAGGTCATTTCAGCCGCGCTTCCGCCAGATCGCG
>NCEV01000040.1 GCA_002280875.1 Caulobacter sp. 32-67-35
GGCCCTGGCCCTGATCCCGGAGGCCATCGCCTTCTCGATCATCGCGGGTGTCGATCCCGCCGTCGGCCTCTATGCCTCGTTCATCATCGCCGTGACCATAGCCCTGGTCGGCGGACGGCCGGCGATGATCTCGGCGGCCACGGGCGCCATGGCGCTGCTGATGGTCACGCTCGTGCGCGACCACGGGCTGGAATATCTGTTCGCGGCCTCACTGTTGTGCGGGGTGTTGCAGATCATCATCGGCCTTCTGAAGCTGGGACGCTATATCAAGTTCGTCTCCAAGAGCGTGATGACGGGCTTCGTCAACTCGCTGGCGATCCTGATTTTCCTGGCCCAGATGCCGGAATTGATCGGGGCCAACTGGCAGACCTTCGCCATGGTCGGGGCGGGTCTGGCGATCATCTATGGCTTCCCGCTGATCACCAAGGCGGTCCCCGCGCCGCTGGTGGCGATCATCGCGCTGAGCGCCTTTGCGATCGTTACCGGCCTGGACGTCCGCACAGTGGGCGACATGGGCCAGATGCCTTCGAGCCTGCCGGCCTTCCACCTGCCGGCTGTGCCGCTGACCTGGGACACGCTGAGGATCATCGGGCCGATCTCGGCGACCCTGGCCTTTGTGGGCCTGCTGGAATCCCTGCTGACGGCCAATCTGCTGGACGACATCACTGATACGCCGTCGGACAAAGACCGCGAGACGCGCGGCCAGGGCATCGCCAATATCGCCGCGTCGCTGTTTGGCGGCATGGCCGGCTGCGCGATGATCGGCCAGTCGATCATCAATGTGACCTCCGGCGCGCGGGGCCGGCTGTCGACCCTGTGGGCGGGCCTCTTCCTGCTGTTCCTGATTCTGGTCCTGCAGGACTGGGTGGCCCGCATCCCCATGCCGGCCCTGGTGGCCGTGATGATCATGGTTTCGGTGGGAACGTTCGACTGGAAGTCGGTGCTGAACCTGCGCTCGACGCCGGTCCAGTCGTCGGTCGTCATGATCGCCACGACGTTGACGGTGGTCTTCACCCACGACCTGTCCAAGGGCGTGGTGCTGGGCGTGATCCTCTCGGCGGTTTTCTTCATGCGCAAGGTCGGCAAGACCATCGCCGTGACCGAGATCGAGACGCCGGAAGAGGGCGTGCTGCGTTACAAGGTCACCGGTCAGCTGTTCTTCGCCTCGGCCGATCTGTTCGCCGCCAGCTTCGAGCATCACGGCCATCCGACCCGCGTCGAAATCGACATGACAGACGCCCACCTGTGGGACCTCACCGGCGTGGCGGCCGTCGACAAGGTCGTGTTCCGCTATCGCCGCCAGGGTGCGCAGGTCGAGGTGATCGGCATGAATGCGGCGGGCCAGACCCTGGTGGACAGGGTCGGCAAGTCCGACAAGAGCCATCTGCCGGCGGGAGGAGCGGCGCACTGACTGTGCGCGCGCTTCAGATCCGGTTGTACGGATAGCGGTCCCGGATCACCCGCTGGAAGAACCGGCCCTTTGAGGCCGAGCGGACGAAGGCTACGCTGACCTTCTCGGGCACGCCCACATAGACGTACGCGTCGCCGTCATGGAACGTGACGAACAGCTTGCCGTGTTCGGGCTTGTAGTCGATCTCGGCGATCGCCGTGGACTGCACACGCATGGCCTTGAGCCTCCGCGATGAGGGATCGTTCTCAGAGGGAAGCGCTCACCCGCGCGGCCGGTTCCAGGGCGTCGTGCGCCGGTCCGGTCGCGAGGGCGAAAACCGCCGCCCCGCTTGACGCGCACTGCCCCGAAGGGTCCCCACGGGGCAAATCCTTAACGCCGATGACGGGCGGATGCAAATTCGGCGAAGCTGGCTAAGCTTGTCCGCTTCAAGGCCCCCTCCGTGGGCCCATGGGGAGAAACACATATGCAGCCGCATTCCTGGGTCGCTATCGTCACGCTAGTCGCCCTGCTGGTTTATGTCTGGATGGGGGTTCGGGTTGGCGGGGCCCGCAAGAAGAGCGGCATCGCCGCGCCGGCCATGACGGGCGATCCCGAGCTGGAGCGCCACATCCGCGTTCAGGCCAATACGCTGGAATGGCTGCCGATCTTCCTGCCGTCGCTGTGGCTGTTCGCCATCTACTGGAGCGACCTAATCGCCACCATCGCCGGCGCGGTCTGGATCGTGGGCCGAATCCTCTATGCCCTGGGCTACGCCGCCGCGGCGGACAAGCGCGAGGTCGGCTTCGTCATCCAGATGCTGGCGACAGCGGTCTTGCTGTTTGGCGCCCTGGGACGGGCGATCTGGATGCTGGTGACCGTCGGCGCCTAGACAGCGCTTTTCGACGGGTGGGAGCTCGGCTATGGCGTGGCCATGGCTCTCCCCGTCGACCCCGCCCGCTATGGCGCCTTCCTGGCCGCCATGTTCGTCATGGCCATCACGCCGGGTCCCGCCAACCTGTTCGCCATCGCCACGGGCATGGAAAAGGGCAAGGGCGCGGCCCTGCTGGGCGTGGTGGGCATGAACAGCGCCACCCTGATCTGGTTCGCCGGTTCGGCCCTGGGCCTGGGCGCCCTGATCATCGCCTTCCCGCAGGCCTTTCACATCCTGGCGCTGCTGGGCGCAGCCTATCTGGTCTGGCTGGGCCTGAAGTCGCTGTGGGCGGGCTGGAAGAACGCCGAGAGCCATGCGGTCGCCACCGTCAAGGGCGGCAAGTCGGCCTTTCTCGACGGCTTCACCGTCCAGATCGCCAATCCCAAGGCCCTGCTGTTCTTCACCGCCGTGCTGCCGCCCTTCATCGACGTCAACCGGCCCCTCGCGCCGCAGCTGCTGATGTTCGCCATCGCCACCATCGGCATGGACCTGATCAGCATGAGCGCCTACGGCCTGGGTGGAGCGGCCCTATCGACCCGAATGAACGAGCCCGTCTTCAGGCGAGTCTTCGCCTTCGTGGTCGGGGCCTTGCTGATCTGCGCGGCGATCCTGATCGTTTCGCGCGGCTGACGTCTGAGTCACGCTGATTTCAGGCGGGACATCAAACGCCTTGGCGAAACCACAAACCAGCGCCAGAGTTAAAGCCCAGACCCATCGGGTTCCGGGTCACGGAGCGTCAAACATGTCCCTGAAGAAAGCCGCCCTCGTCGCGGCCATGGTCGTCGCCGCCGGACTGTCGGCCTGCGCGACCGCCACCCCCTACCAGCCCAAGACCACGTCAGGTTCGGTCACCGGCGGTTTCTCGGAACTGCGTCTCGAGGCCGACCGCTATCGCGTCAGCTTCGCCGGCAACAGCCTGACCTCGCGCGAGACCGTCGAGCGCTATCTGCTGTACCGCGCCGCCGAGCTTACCGTGCAGCAGGGCTATGACTGGTTCGAGACCGCCGACCGCCGCACCGACCGCACGGCCCGCACGGTGATCGATCCCGATCCCCTGGCGCGCCCGGGCTTTGGCTATGGCTATCCTTATGGATACTGGCGCCCGTCCTGGCGCTATTTCGGCCCCAGCTATGGCTGGCGCTCATGGGACCCCTTCTGGGGTGACCCCTTCTTCTATGACCGCACCCAGGTGCGGACCATAGAGCGGTTCGAGGCCGGCGCCGAGATCGTGATGCGCAAAGGCAAGAAGCCCGAGGGTGATCCGCGCGCCTATGACGCCCGCGAGATCATGACCAACCTGGCCAGCAGCATCGTTCTGCCAACGCCGAAGAAGTAGAGAAAGCTGCTCCCCTTTTGGGGGAGCTGTCGCGGAGCGACTGAGGGGGCTGCTCGGCTTATGCCGCGCTAGCCCCCTCAGGCCCTCTGGGCCACCTCCCCCAGAGGGGGAGGATCATCTTGACGTGTTTAGCGCGGCGCCATGCGGATGCCGCCGTCGAGGCGCACGTCTTCACCATTGAAATAGTCGTTGGTGATCATCGTCAGGGCCAGGTGAGCATATTCCTCGGGGTTGCCCAGACGCTTGGGGAACGGCACCGAGGCGGCCAGGCCGGCCTTCACGGCTTCGGGCGCATTGTTCATCAGCGGGGTGTTGAAGATACCCGGCAGGATGCAGTTGACGCGGATGCCTTCGCTCATCAGGTCGCGGGCGATCGGCAGGGTCATGCCCACCACGCCGCCCTTGGAGGCCGAATAGGCCGCCTGGCCCATCTGGCCGTCTTCGGCGGCGACGCTGGCGGTGTTGACGATCGCGCCGCGAAGGCCGTCTTCCAGCGGCTCCAGGTCCAGCATGCCCTTGGCCGACTTGGCGATGCAGCGGAAGGTACCCACCAGGTTGATCTGGATGATGCGGTCGAAGGCGTCGAGCGGGAAGTGCTTGGTCTCGCCGGTGGCCTTGTCGCGGCCAGCGGTCTTGGCCGCGTTGCCGGTGCCGGCGCAGTTGACCAGGATGCGCTCCTGGCCGTGGGCGGCGCGGGCCTTTTCGAAGCCGGCGTCGACATCGGCGTCAGAGGTGACATTGACCTTGCAGAACACGCCGCCAATGTCCTTGGCGACGGCCTCGCCGGTGGCTTCGTTCATGTCAAAGATGGCGACCTTGACGCCCTGGGCGGCCAGGGCGCGGGCGGTGGCTTCGCCAAGGCCCGAAGCGCCTCCGGTGACGACGGCGGCGACGGAGTTGTCGAGTTTCATGGACGTTTCCCCAAGCTTTGCGTTTAAGGTTGCTGCTTGGAGAGGGTTTTAGACCGATGAGCGCCGACGCCAAACCGTCCCCCGACGTCAACCAGATCCTGGATCCGTCCAAGGCTCTGGTTCCGGCTACCGTGAAACTGAACGAAGAGCGCGTGGCGCGCGGCTTCCTGCCCAAGATCAGGCGGGTGGCGGCGCGCGTGCCCTTCGCCGCCGAGGCGCTTTCAGTCTGGTGGTGCGCCCGCGACCCGACCACGCCCATGGCCGCCAAGGGCATGATGATGGCGGCGCTGGCCTATTTCGTGCTGCCCACCGACGCCATTCCTGACGTGCTGCCGGCCCTGGGCATGACCGACGACGCCGCCGTGATCGCGGCCGTCATCGCCATTGTCGGCAAGAACCTGAAAGCCCGCCACAAGGACGCCGCCAAGGCGTTTTTGGCCAGGCTGTCCAAGGACGATTGATTGCGGAAAGCTGTCATCCCGGACAAGATCGGCGAATGCCGGGCGCAGAGCCGGGATGACAGCCGTTTTCGACCACATGCGATAGCCCTCACTCAAAGGCGGAGCCGCTACTCGACGGTCACCGACTTGGCCAGATTGCGCGGCTGGTCCACATCGGCTCCCTTCTGCACGGCCACGTGATAGGCCAGCAGCTGGATCGGGGCCGACATCACCAGGGCCGAGATCAGCGGGTCGCAGGCCGGAGCGGTGATCACCACCTTGGCGCCGGCCGGGGCGTGCTTTGCGCCTTCTGTGTCGGTGATGAAGATCACCTGGCCGCCGCGCGCCATGACCTCGCTCATGTTCGAGGCCGATTTCTCGAACCAGCTGTCGAAGGGGGCAAGGATCACGATCGGCGTCTGGTCATCGACCAGGGCGATGGGGCCATGCTTCAGCTCGCCGGCGGCATAGCCCTCGGCGTGGATATAGCTGATTTCCTTCAGCTTCAGTGCGCCTTCCAGTGCCAGGGCCGACATCGGGCCGCGGCCGAGATAGAGCACGTCGCGGGCCTTGGCGACCTCGGCGGCGATGTCCTTGATGGCGTCTTCCAGGCCGATGGCCTCGGCGATCAGGCGCGGGGCTTCCAGCAGCACCTTGACCAGCCGCTGCTCCTCGGCGTCATCGATGCGGCCGCGCGCCTTGGCGGCCGCAATGGCCAGGGCGATCATCACGCTGACCTGGGCGGTGAAGGCCTTGGTCGAGGCCACGCCGATCTCGGGCCCACAATGGATCGGCCAGACCACGTCGACCTCGCGGGCCATGGTGGATTCGGTGGCGTTGACGACCACGGCGCTCTTCATGCCGGCCGCCTGGCAATAGCGCAGGGCCGCGAGGGTATCTGCGGTCTCGCCCGACTGCGACATGGCGATGGCCAGAGCGCCGGGGCGGATGGCCGGCTGGCGGTAGCGGAATTCGGAGGCGATCTCGACATCCACCGGCAGGTCGGCCAGCTGCTCGATCAGATAGCGACCGATCATGCCGGCGATATAGGAGGTGCCGCAGGCCACGATCTGGATACGCTCCAGACTGGCCCAGTCGATCTCGCCGGGCACGGCGGCGCGGGCCGCGATGGGGTCGACATAGGCGGCGATGGTGCGCTGGCAGCCCTCGGGCTGGTCATGGATTTCCTTCTCCATGAAGTGCCGATAGTTGCCCTTCTCCATCAGCACGGCCGAGGCCGGGACGATCTTGATCGGCCGGTCAGCCGGCTTGCCGCTCTGGTCAAAGATCTTGGCGGCCTGGTGGTCGAGGATGACGTAGTCGCCATCCTGCAGATAGGCGACGCGATTGGTGAAGGGGCCGAGCGCCAGGCCATCGGAGCCCACAAACATCTCGCCGTCGCCATAGCCCACGGCCAGGGGCGGACCGTTGCGGGCCGCCAGGATCACCTCATCCTCGCCGCCGATCAGCACGCACAGGGCGAAGGCGCCGCGCAGGCGGTCGAGGGTGGCCTTGAAGGCGTCCAGCGGCGACAGGCCGGTGGCCAGGGCGGCGTCCAGAAGGTGGGCGACGACCTCGGTGTCGGTGTCGCTCTGGAACTCGCGGCCGGCGGCGATCATCTCGGCCTTCATCTCGGCAAAGTTCTCGATGATGCCGTTATGGACCACGGCCACCTTGCCGACGATGTGCGGGTGCGCGTTGCGCAGGGTCGGCGCGCCGTGGGTGGCCCAGCGGGTATGGCCGATGCCGGTGGTGGCGATCAGCGGCTCGTTAGCCAGCACATTTTCTAGTTCCCGGAGCTTCCCGGGAGCCCGGCGGCGCTGCAGCACGCCATCCACCTGCCCGGCGATGCCCGCAGAGTCATAGCCGCGATATTCCAGGCGCTTGAGGCTTTCGACCAGACGGTCGGCCACGGGCTGGTTTCCGACGATGCCAATGATGCCGCACATGCCATGGTCCTTTGTAAATCGCGCCAGCGGGGATTATGGCTACCGGCGCGGGTATAGTCGTCGGCCGGGCTTTAGCATTCGTGCAGGGTTGGCCCACATAAATCTGCATTTCGGATCGTTTCGCGATCCCTATCGAGCCTAACCGAGACCAGAACCACCATGAGCAAGCGCGCCTATTTCGGCACCGACGGCATCCGCGGCCAGGCCAACCAGCATCCGATGACCGCCGAGGTCGCCCTACGCGTCGGCCTGGCGGCCGGAAAACTGTTTCGTTCGCAGGATGACCGCCGCCACCTGGTGGTGATCGGCAAGGACACCCGGCTCTCGGGCTACATGATCGAGCCGGCCCTGGTGGCCGGCTTCGCCAGCGTCGGCATGGACGTGCGCCTGTTTGGCCCGCTGCCCACCCCGGCTGTAGCCATGATGACCCGCTCGATGCGCGCCGATCTGGGCGTGATGATCAGCGCCAGCCACAACAATTTTGCTGACAACGGCATCAAGCTGTTCGGCCCCGACGGCTACAAGCTGTCGGACGAGCAGGAACTGAAGATCGAGGCCCTGATGGACGAGGGCCTGCAGGAAGGCCTGGCGCCGCCGCGCGGCCTGGGCCGCGTCAAGCGCATCGACGACGCCCAGGCCCGCTATGTCGAGATCGTCAAGGCGACCTTCCCGCGTCAGCTCTCTTTGGCCGGCCTGCGGATCGTCATCGATTGCGCCAACGGAGCCGCCTACAAGGTGGCGCCGGTCACCCTGTACGAGCTGGGCGCTGAGGTCATTCCGCTGGGCGTCGATCCCGACGGCACCAATATCAATCACGAGTGCGGCTCGACCCATCCCGAAGCCATGGCCAAGCTGGTGCGTGAATACCGCGCCGATATCGGCATCGCCCTGGATGGCGACGCCGACCGGCTGGTGATCTGCGACGAAAACGGCCTAGTCGTCGATGGCGACCAGATCATGGCCATCATCGCCGCCGCCTATGCCAAGGCCGGCAAGCTGAAGGCCGGCGGCGTGGTGGCTACGGTGATGTCCAATCTGGGCCTCGAGCGCTTCCTCGGTGAACAGGGGCTGAGCCTGCAGCGCACCAGCGTCGGCGACCGCTATGTGATGGCGCGGATGCGCGAGGGCGGCTTCAACCTGGGCGGGGAGCAGTCGGGCCATGTGATCCTGTCGGACTTCTCGACCACGGGCGATGGTCTGATCGCGGCCCTGCAGGTGCTTGCGGTGATGATCGAGACGCAACTGCCGATGAGCGCTCTGGCCCGCCAGTTCGAGCCCGTGCCGCAACTGCTGGAAAACGTCCGCTTCACCGGCGGCAAGCCCTTGGAAGCCAAGACGGTGAAGGAAGCCATCGCTGACGGCGAGAGCCAGCTGAACGGCGCCGGACGCATCGTGGTGCGCGCCTCGGGCACCGAACCCCTGATCCGCATCATGGCCGAGGGCGACGACCCGGCCCTGGTCCGCAAGGTGGTCAAGTCGATCGTCTCGGCCGTGAAGGCCGCCTGAAACGCAAAACGCCCCGAGGCGAGGCCTCGGGGCGTACGCGGATCCTCAGCGGGCTGGCGGCGTCAGGCCGCCGTCTTCCAGTTCGGTTCCAGCACCACGTGCGGCGGGCAGGGCGCGATCACGCCATGGGGCAGGCCGCACAGTTCGTTGGCGAAGCCATGGTTGACGTCGCGATGGTGGGCTTCATCGGCGCGAACCACCTCGACCACGTCGCGCAGGGTGGCGCCTGCCGGCAGGTCCCAGTAGTCGAGCGCGATCTGCGGCGCCGCCACGTTCTCGGAACGGCCCTCGTCGATCTCGGCCAGATAGTGGGTGTAGCTGATCACCGCCTCTTCCTCGAAATAGCCGACCACGCGGTGGGCGGTCTTGGACGACACCAGATAGAGCGCGAAGAAGAACAGGTAGAACACCCACTGGGCGGCGACGACCACGAAGCGCTCGAAGGCGGTCGGCTGGGCGACCTGGATGAAGGTCATCAGGTGCATCCGCTCGTTCTCGGCCTCGTCCATCAGGGTCTTGATCCAGCCCTTGTCGTCTTCCATCCGGCGAAGGCACTTCAGGTGGTTCAGCGTGGCGCCGACCATGCCGGGCACGGCGGCCACGGTTTCCAGCACCACCGCGCGGTGGCCATAGCGCTTGGCGAAGAAGGTGTCGGCAAAGAAGCGCAGCAGCTTCACAAAGCCATAGGCCACGCGGTCAGAGGCGCCGGCGGGCTTGTGGTGGACGGTCAGGTCGATGGCTGGGCTGGTCATGGCGGTGGTTCCGGTCGGATCGGCCCGCACCGGGCCGCTGATGACCGACTTGATACGCCGTCCTCACGGCGCATGACATTCGGGGCCACCCCCTAGAGAAGTCCCCCTAAGGGACGATACCTAGCTGACCGAGCGTATTGACTGGCTAGTAGCCCGCCGCGCGTCCTTCGGGCAGCGCCTCGGGCGTGAAGCCCGTCAGGGCGCCGGAGCGCAGGTCGCGCTTGATCATCACCAGCATGCCGGTGTCGACATAGCCGGCCTGGGACAGGGCGACACCCCGCTGTTTCATCGCCTCGACCACCTCGGCCCTCACCCGCTTGTCGATGACATTGACCGAAATGTCGGCGGTCAGCTTGGTCAGATCGATCCCATAGCCGCCGAAGCGCGGCGTCAGGGCGACGCGTTCCGGCGTCCAGTCAAAGTCCAGCAGGCTGGAGACCATCTGGAAGTCGGCTGGCCATAGCGAGGCCGAGAAGGTTCCGCCGGCGAGCACCAGACGATCGCCCTCGAAGGCCAGAACCGCCGACAGCGGCTCGATCAGATAGCGTCCCGGCGGGGTCGCATAGGCGGAGTCCGCGCTGTAGGGGTGCTGAATGCCCGTGTTGTTGAGCGGCACGCCGCCGACAAAGAGGCCGTTGGTTCCGAAGGGCAGGGACTCGATGGTGTGGGTGCCCGTGACTGCGCCGCCCTGCTCGTCCACCACGGCGACGGCGTAGCTGTGCGATCCGGGGGCGGGCAGCGGCGGACGCTGGATCCTGGCGGCGACCTCGCCCCAGATCTGGGCGGGCCGCGAGCCGGCCAGCAGGGCCGCGGGCGCCTTCGGGTCCTCGAAGAAGGCGTGGGTGTTGAGGGGCGGCTCGGCGCTGACCGCCCGGCTGATCCGCACCATGGCCTCCAGTCCATCGAGAGACTCAGACGGATGGCCCAGGGCCTTGATGTCCGCCTGCTCCAGGGTCTCCAGCGCCAGCAGCAGGCGCGCGCCGCCGCTGTTGTGGCCGCCCAGGCCATGGATGACGCGACCGCGATAGGCGATGCGCAGCGGCGCGCTCCATTCGGGGCGATAGTCGGCCAGGTCGGCGGCGGTCATCTCGCCGCCCTTTTCCTTCACCATCGCCACGACCGCCTGGGCCCAGGCGCCGGTCTGGACATGGGCCGCGCCCTTGGCGGCGATGGCGTCCAGCGTGTCGGCCAGGGCCGGCAGCTTCAGGATGGCACCGACGGGGTGTGGCGATCCGTCCGGCCGAAGATAGGTCTGCCGGCCATAGTCCGACGCGCTCAAGGTGGCCTTGTAGGCGATGCTGATCCCGGACATCAGCGGCGTAACGGGAAAGCCCTCGCGGGCCATCTCAGCCGCGGGCCGCACCAAATCCGCCCAGGGCAGGCGGCCAAAGCGCCGGTGCATCGCCTCCAGGCCCGCGACGGCGCCGGGGACCAGAACCTGCTTGCCGACAGCCGTTTCGCCGGTCGTCCACTGACCGCCGAGACTGCTCACGGTCTTCAGGGGCGCGGCCAGGCTGTGAACCTCGCCGGTCCGGGGATCATGGATCAGGGCCCCCATGGGGCCGGCGAGACTGCTGGCTCCGGGAGTCTGCACATAGTCAGCGAAGGTGACGGCGATGAAGGCGTCGGTCGCCGAGCCGCCCCGCCGCAGGATGTCCAGCCCGATCTCGACAGATCGGTCGTGACAGGCGGCCACCATGGCCCGGGAAGCAACGCCCATGGTCCCTTGCTTGGTCGCATAGAGCGACTGCAGGGCGGCCGCCTCGGCGGTTTCGGTTCCCCAGAAGGTCTTTTCCGGGGCAGGCTCGGCGGCGCGCGCCGCCGGTGCGGCGAGCAGGACGCCGACCGCGAGGGGGATAAGCAAGCGCTGGATCGTCATGGCGGTGCTCCTGTGGGGGCGGCGGCCAGGATTTGGGCGCATGAGGCGCCGTACGGATCGCCGCGTGTGGGAATGGCCCGGGTTGGGCCTAGGGGGCGTCGCCCACCTCCTCGACCACCTCGCGCAGATAGTCGACATGGGCGCGGAAGGCCTTTCGGCCGGTCGGCGTCAGGGCCGCGCGGGTGCGGGGCTTCTTGCCGACATGGTCTTTGAGGATCTCGACATAGCCAGCCTTTTCAAGGGTCGCCAGGTGACTGCCGAGATTGCCGTCAGTGGCCTGGGTGACCGCCTTGAGGCGGCTGAACTCCACGGGGCCGGCCTCGCGGTCGGCATACAGGGCGGCCATGATCTTCAGGCGCAGGGGCTGGTGGATCAGGTCGTCGAGTTGCGCGGCCATGCTCAGAGCTTCCTAAGCCACAAGCCGGCCAGGAACAGGCCGCCGCCGCCAAAGCCAGCCATCCAGAAGGTCAGCCACGGCTGGAAGAAAAAGAAGCCGACCATGGTGGCGATCATCAGGATTGCGCCGATCCAGAGGTAGCGCGGCATCTTCCACAAGCCCATGCCGATATAGACCAGGCCCGTCACCAAGCCCGGAAAGGCCAGATAGGGTTCGACCGCCGAGGCTCGAAACAGGCTGAAGGTCGCGAAAAAGAAGAGCAGGAGCGCCACGAACGCGACGATCATCCGCCAGTTCATCGGCTGCTTTTCCGCCCTCGAGCCCCGGCTCAAGAGCAGGGTTCCCGCGATGCCGACGAGGTCCAGCACGAGCCACATCAGGCCCCAGCGGTCCTGCGGCAGGAAGCCCATGGCCACATAGCCGGCCGCCCAGATCAGGCCCCACAACATCAGGATCGGCCCGCCCGCGCGGTAGCCGCGCAGAACATGACCGCGCTCGGTCGTCCGCTCGATATCCGACAGCGCCGCCGCCGCCTCGTTTGGTGTCATGCCCATGATCGTCCTCCCTCGGTTTGAGATGCGCCAGAGCGCTCTGTAATGCAGAGTTATGGTATGTAAGTTACTCTGTCAAGCAGAGTTCTCTGAATGCTATATGGTGGGCAGAAACTTCGGGACGCGCGCTTCCAGGATCCGCACCAGCTCGGGATCCATGAAGGCGTAGTCGTCCGGGATATCCAGGCAGATCAGCCGCGCCGATTTCAGCTGGACCTTGAAGCGTCGGGTCAGCTTGGCGCGGTGGGTCTTTTCCATCACAAAGATCAGATCGGCCTCGGAGACCATCCCTCCGGTCAGGATCTCGTCGGCGTCAGCGTTGACCCCGGCCGAGCCGACCTCGATCCCCGGCCAGGTCGAGAAGACCTGCTCAGCCGTCGGGCTGCGCAGCCGGTTCTTGCCGCAGACGAACAGGACCCGCTTCAAACGCCGATCACCCGAGCTTGGGGGCCTTCAGCCGGCGCTTGTTGACATGGTGCGACGGCGCCTCGGCCTGCACTTCCTCGGGATACTCGCCCTTGAAGTAGAAGCGCTGCCAGGCCTCCTTGGTGGCCTCGGGGTCGCGCTTGAAGATCAGGCTGTTGAACTCGCTGCGCTTCTCGGCCCAGACGTCGTACTGGCGGCGCAAATCCAGGTTTGAGTTCATCGAGCGGATCACCGGCTGGACGTTATCCATCACCTTGTCCTGCATCATCATGATGAAACAGAACGGCTCGCCCTTTTCGAAGCGCACCGTGCCGGGGCGGGTGAACAGCCAGTTCATCGTGAAGGGGAAGGGCAGCCAGTCGGTTTCGACCAGGCCGGCGAGGGGCTGGATGCCATCCTTGATGTGGTTGGGCGGCCCCATGGTCAGGATCGACCAGCCCGGCGGCGTGCGGAACAGATAGCCCGTATGGAAAGTCACCGTGCCGCGCGAGAAGTGCGACTTCACGAACTCGGTAAAGCCCGGATAGGGGTGGTCGGGCTGGAACTTGATGCAGTCCTGGTGCGCGCCGCCGTCCCAGGTCATCGAGAAGCCGACCGGGCACAGGATCTCCCAGCCCGAGGTGTTGGCCATCGACAGCGGCAGGCAGCGATAGGGGTGACGGTCGGCGAAGTGGTCCATCCAGGCCCGCTGCGGACGGCCCGGCACGATCTCTGGCGGGCGGTTCTCGGTGGGATAGCACTCCAGTTCCATGCCGCGCGTCTTCCTGTTTTCCTTGACCCTTGGCTCTGGTCTAGCGCCCGCGAGGCGAGGCCGTCCAGTTCCCCGAACAGCAAGGCTCGGCTAGGAAGCCCTGATGAAGACCCGAGCCGACCTTTTCGCCTTCCTCGACGCCCACGGCATCGCCCATTCCACCCTCGATCATCCGCCCGTCTTCCGCGTGGAGGAAGGGCTGGAGATCAAGGCGGCCCTGCCGGGCGGCCATACCAAGAACCTGTTCCTGAAGGACGCCAGGGGGCAGCTGTGGCTGATCTCGGCGCTCGGCGAGACGGTGATCGATCTCAAGCGCCTGCACCACGTGATCGGCTCGGGCCGGCTTTCGTTCGGGCCAGAAGCCATGATGGTCGAGACGCTGGGCGTGACCCCGGGCTCGGTGACGGCCCTGGGGCTGATCAACGACACCGACCGCCGCATCCGCTTCGTGCTGGACGCGGCCCTGGCCAAGGCCGATCCGGTCAACTTCCACCCCTTGAGCAACAACGCGACCACGGCGCTCAGTCAGGACGGCCTCCGAACATTCCTGGCGGCGCTGGGGATCACGCCGATGATCGTCGATTTCGAGGCCATGGCAGTCGTCTCTTGAGCCCCCCCGATTGCGGTTGTCGCCTTGAGGGACCATCTTGCCCCTGACCGCGTTCCTGCCTGTATGAGAGACTTCCGATGAACCTGATCGGCGACAAGCCCGCCCCTATTCAAGCTGGCGGCCCGAATGGCGGCAAGAGCGCGCATATCAAGGACGGCACAGACGCCAGCTTCATGGCTGACGTCATCGAGGCGTCCAAGACCCAGCCCGTCATCGTCGACTTCTGGGCCACCTGGTGCGGCCCCTGTCGCCAGCTGACCCCGGCGCTGGAAAAGGCCGTCACCGCCGCCGGCGGCGCGGTCAAGCTGGTCAAGATCGACGTCGACAAGAACCCCGGCTATTCGGGCCAGCTGCGCGTGCAGTCGATCCCCACCGTCTACGCCTTCGTCAACGGCCAGCCGGTGGACGGCTTCCAGGGCGCGGTGCCCGAGAGCGAGATCAAGGCCTTCATCGCCCGTATCTCCGGCCCGCCGGCCCAGAGCGATCTGGACGCCCTGCTGGCCATGGCCCGGGAGTCGGTCGAGATCGGCGATATCGGCGGCGCGGCCCAGGCCTACGCCCAGGCCCTGCAGATGGATCCGGCCAACGTGAAGGCCATCGGCGGCATGGCCCGCTGTTATCTCGACAGCGGCGACCTTGAAGGCGCCGCCGCAACAGCCGCAATGGCGCCGGCCAACGCCAAGGACGCCGATCTGGAAAGCGTCCGCGCCGCCCTGGCCCTGGCCGCCGACGCGCCGTCCGAGACGGCGACGTTCGAGGCGCGTCTGGCCGCCGATCCCAACGACCACGAAGCCCGCTTCGAGCTGGCCAAGGCCCTGGCCGGCGCGGGCCATCTGCAGGCCGCCGCCGATCACCTGCTGACCATCATCGAGCGCGACCGCACCTGGAATGACGAGGCGGCGCGCAAGCAGCTGCTCACCGTGTTCGAGGCGGCCGGCGCGATGTCGGAAGTCGCCAAGGCCGGCCGCAAGCGGCTGTCCTCCATCCTGTTCAGCTAGAAGGACCTCCGATGCCGGGTATTCGAAAGCTCAGCGACCTGCCGCTGGTGATCCCGGTATTCCCGCTGGACGGGGTGCTGTTGCTGCCCGGTGGGCAGCTGCCGCTCAACATCTTCGAGCCGCGCTATCTGAACATGCTGGACGACGTGATGTCCGGCGAGCGGATGATCGGCATCATTCAGACCCGGCCCGGTAACGCGGGCCCCGACGACGAGCACAATCCCGGCCTGGCGCCGATCGGCTGCGCCGGCCGGGTGACCAGTTTTGCCGAGACCAGCGATGGCCGCTACCTGATCACCCTGACCGGGGTCTGCCGGTTCCGGGCCGGCGACGAGCTGCCGGTGCGCACGCCGTATCGCCAGGTGCGCGCTGACTTCTCGTCGTTCGCGGCTGACCTGCGCGAAGATAGCGCCGAGCCTGCCGCCGACCCGGGCCCGCTGCTGGCCGCACTGCGTCGCTATCTGGACCACAGGGGCCTGGCCATCGACTGGACCAGCGCCGAGACCGCCCCCTCGGACGCCCTGATCAACAGCCTGTCGATGGCCCTGCCCTTCGACGCCATGGAAAAACAGGCCTTGCTGGAGGCCCCGACCATGGCCGACCGGCGCGAGACTCTGGTGGCGCTGCTGGAGATCGATGCGGTCGTGGGCGACGACGACGAGCCCCCTTCGATCCAGTAAGCGCCCCCTATCCAGTCGGAATGTGGGGCGGTAGAGAGATTTCATGACCGCGACCCCGACTCCGCCGCCCGCCGACATCGACCCGCGCCTGCTGGAGGTGCTGGTCTGTCCCGTCACCCGCACGACGCTGGACTACAACCGCGTGCGCGGCGAACTGGTCAGCCGGGCCGCCAAACTGGCCTATCCGATCCGCGACGGCGTGCCGATCATGTTGCCGGAAGAGGCTCGCTCGCTCGAAGACGGCGAATAGGTCCGTGGCCTTCGACGCTGGCCTGGCCAAGCCGCCACGCCTGGCGTCGCTGGATGTGCTGCGAGGCCTGACCATCGTCGGCATGATCCTCGTCAATTCGGCCGCCTACCTGCATTACGTCAGCGGCTACGACGTTTTTCCGGTGTTGATGCACGCGCGCTGGGCCGGCTTCACCCTGGCCGACGCGGTGTTCCCCGCCTTCATCGTCATGACCGGCGTCTCGATCCCGCTGGCCACCGCCGAGCGCGGCCTGGACGGCGCGGGCCTGCTTCGCCTGCTGGTGCGGACCGGACGGCTGATCCTGCTCGGCTTGTTGGTCAGCAACCTTTACTGGCTGGCCACGCCCGAGAGCGTCGTCTTCCGGCCGATGGGCGTGCTGCAGCGCATCGCCCTGGCCTTCTTCGCCGCCGCAGTCCTGTACCGCCTCACCGGGCCCCGCACGCGCCTGACGATCGCGGTGGTCCTGCTGCTGCTCTACTGGCCGCTGTGTCTACTGCCCTATCCCGGCGGCGCAGCCGACCTGACCCAGCCCGGGGCCAGCCTGATCGCCTATGCCGATCGCCTGGTGCTGGGCGTCCATACCTTCGTCAAGGGCCCGCTGGGCTATGACCCCGAGGGTTTGCTTGGAACCCTGCCCGCCATCGCCCAGGCCCTGATCGGCGTGGCGGCCGGCGAATGGCTAGCAGCCCGGCGCGGCACCCGAGGCCTGGCGATCGCGGGCGCCCTGCTGCTGGTGGTCGGGATCGCCTGGGGCTTAGCCTTCCCGGTCGTGAAGGACCTGTGGACCAGCAGCTATGTTCTGGTCTCCAGCGGCGCGACCCTGCTGGTGCTGGCGGCCCTGCACCAGGCGCTGGACATCAAGCTATGGCGCGTGCCGGGGCGAAGCTTCCTGACCGATTTCGGGGTCAACGCCATCTTCGCCTATGTGCTGCACCAGCTGGCCTCGATCATGCTGACCGCGCACATGCTGAAGATCCCCTATGACGCGGCCTCGCCGGTGGTGGGGACCAGGACGGCGGCCCTGATCCCGGTCGCGATCTTCATCGGCCTGATCTGGGCGGTGGTCGCCTACATGCGCAAGCGGAACTGGATCGTGAAGGTTTAGGTCCAAAGTCCTCCCCCTGAAGGGGGAGGCGGTCGCATAGCGACCGGAGGGGGAAGTACCCTCTGTTCATGGCAGCCCCTCTCCGCCGGCTTCGCCGACCCCTCTCCCACAGGGAGAGGACTTCAGATCGCGTGCCCCCTGAGCAGCCTGGGCAGGTCGCCCACTGCGCCGCCGGCCTCATGCATGAAGAACCGTCGCGCCGGGGCAATGCGGTTGACCGCCGCCAGGCCGATGCCCCGCGCCACACGCAGGATCGGATTGTTATTGGAGAACAGGCGCACAAAGCCGTCAAAAGCCAGAGCATTGGTCACGGTGTCGAACCGGCGCCAGCGCGCGAAGCGCTCCAACACCACGTCGGAGCCGATGTCCTCGCCTCCGCGCATGGCCTCGACCAGCACCTCGGCCAGGGCCGCGGCGTCCTTCAGGCCCAGGTTCAGGCCCTGCCCTGCGATCGGGTGGACGCCATGGGCGGCGTCGCCAATGAGGGCCAGACGGGGCGCGACCATGCGTTCGGCCAGCGATAGCGACAGCGGATAGACAAAGATCGGCCCGCACAGTTCGACGGCGCCCAGGAACTCGCCGAACCGCCGCATCAGGTAGGCGTGAAAGGCTTCGGGCCGCGCGCCGCGAAGAGCCTCGGCCCGGGCGGTGCTCTCGGTCCAGACCAGGCTAGCCCGATTTTCGGTCAGAGGCAGGATTGCGAACGGGCCGCTGGGCAGGAAGTACTCATGGGCCACCCCCTCGTGCGGATGCTCCATCTTCACCGTGACCACGACGCCGCTCTGGCCGTAGCCCCAGCCGATCTCGCCGATGCCCGCCGCCTTGCGCAGGGCCGCGCCCCGGCCCTCGGCGCTGACCACCAGCGGGGCGCTCAGCACCCGGCCGTCGGCCAGGGTCAGACGAGCCCCTTCAGCGTCGACTTCGAGGTTGGTCGCGGCCATCGGCGCGATCACCGGGATGGCCTTCTCGGTCACGGCCTGGGACAGGGCCGCGCGGATCTGGCGATTCTCGATCAGATAGCCCAGGGGCTCGCCGTCGGAGCGGTCGGCGATCTCGCTGGAATCAAAGCGCAGGAAGGCCGGCGAGGCGCCCCGCGCGCTGGCGCTCGGCGTGCGGCCGTCGGTGACCAGGATTTGCTCGATCCGCTGGGCGTGCGGGGCCAAGGTCTCGCCCGCGCCAACGGTGCGCCACTGGCGAAAGCTGGAATAGGCGATGGCCGACGAGCGGCCGTCGAAGGTCGGGGCCAACTGGGCCTCGAATGGTTGTGGGTCGATCAACAGGGGTTTCAAACCGCCTGAGGCCAGGGCCAGGGCCAGGGTGGATCCGGCCATGCCGGCTCCCGCGATGATCACATCGGCGTCGTGCGTGCGCATGAGGCGGATATGGGCCTGAGGGGCGGGGGTGTCTAGAGCCCTGCGACGGACGGCCTTTTGGAAAAACCCCCGCCAAGTGCTATATGCCGCCCTCGACCCCATAAATCCTCCCGACCCCGGATCGCCCCTTGAGCGTCACCCTCGATCTGTCGCGCGTCTCAGGCGCCGTCCCCGCGACGAAGCCGCTGATCAACCTGTCGGGCCTGACCCGGCCGCAGATGATCGCCGCCCTGACCGAGTCGGGCGTGGCCGAGCACGGCAAGGCCAAGATGCGGGCCACCCAGGTATTCCGCTGGATCCACCATCGCGGCGTCACCGATTTTTCCATGATGACCGACGTCGCCAAGGAAACCCGCGCGCGCCTGGCCGAGGTGTTCACCATCGCGCGCCCGGAAATCATTGAACGTCAGGTCTCCAAGGACGGCACGCGCAAGTGGCTGATCCGCATGGCTCCCGGCATCGAGGTCGAGGCGGTCTATATCCCGTCGGTCGGCCGGGCCGGCGCCTTGTGTGTGTCCAGCCAGGTGGGCTGCACGCTCAATTGCAGCTTCTGCCATACCGGCACCCAGGCCCTGGTCCGCAACCTGACCGCCGCCGAGATCGTCGCTCAGGTGCAGGTAGCCAAGGACGACCTGGCCGAATGGCCGTCCGACAAGGACGACCGCCTGCTGTCCAACATCGTGTTCATGGGCATGGGCGAGCCGCTCTACAACATGGGCTCGTCAGCCTGCACGCCACCAACGATCCCCTGCGCGACGTGCTGGTGCCGCTGAACAAGAAGTATCCGCTGGATCAGCTGATCGCCGGCATCCGCGCCTATCCGGGCATCAGCAACGCCCGCCGGGTGACGTTCGAATACGTGATGCTCAAGGGCGTCAATGACAGCCCCGATGAGGCCCGCGCCCTGGTCAAGCTGATCAAGGGCATTCCGGCCAAGGTCAATCTGATCCCGTTCAATCCCTGGCCGGGCTCGGACTATCAGTGCTCAGACTGGGCCGCGATAGAGGCCTTCGCCGCCATCCTCAACAAGGCTGGCTATTCCTCGCCGATCCGCACGCCCAGAGGCCGCGACATCCTTGCCGCCTGCGGCCAGCTGAAGAGCGAAAGCGAAAAGGTCCGGGCCTCGGCCCTGCGCCAGCTGTCGATGGCGGCCATGGCGGGCGTGCTCGATGACGACGAGGACGACGAGGCGGCTTGAGGTCAGGGTAAGGCGGAACACGTTCCGAGCGAGCCCCCTACGCAACCCTCGCCGACCCGTGCTAGTCCTTGATCCTCCAGGTTCCGAGGGTATCCGCGTTCATGCCGTCCCAGCTTCAGTCGCCAGAAGTCCAGGCCTTCGCCACGGGCTTTCCCGTCACCTTGATGCACGCGGGCGTGACCCTGTTCATGCTGATCGTCGGCACCGCGCTCTACGCGCTGCTGACCCCGCACCGGGAAATCAAGCTGATCCGCGAGGGTAACTCCGCCGCCGCCCTGTCGCTGGGCGGGGTGATGGTGGGCTTGGCCATTCCGCTGGCCATTTCGCTGACCGCCTCGACCTCGGTAATCGAGATCGTGATCTGGGGCGCGGCCACCATCGCCGTGCAGTTGCTGGTGTTCCGCATCACCGACATGGTGCTGCAGGGCCTGCCCGAGCGCATTCACGAGGGCGAGGTCGCCGCAGCGGCCCTGCTGGTGGGCGCCAAGCTGGCCACAGCCCTGGTCCTGGCCGCCGCCGTGGCCGGCTGATCCGGAAAGGCGAGGGCCAGGTCCCGTGCATTTTCCCAGGCTCCCAGACTGGCTGGTCTATGCCGCCGCCGTCAGCGCCCTGCTGATCGTCGCGGTCGGCCGGCAGGAGCGCTCCGACGCCCCGCCGCCCCCGCCGCCTGTGCCGGGCGAGGAGGGCCTGCCGCTGGGGCCGGCCTCGCCGTTCGACCCCTCCATCGTGGTGCAGGTGCCCAACACGCCCGAGCCCGGCTCGGGCACCGCCTTTTCGGTTGGCGATGACGGCACCTGGCTGACCGCCCGTCATGTGGTCGATGGCTGCAAGTCGGCCGCCATCGTCGTGGCTGACGGACGCGGGGTCGCGGCCAGGATCACCATCGACCCCCGCGCCGACGCCGCCATCCTGACCACCGAGGGCGGGGCGCCGGCCGTGCCCCTGGGGCTGGAAGAGCCGCTGCGCCGCGGCGCCCGCGCCTATCATCCCGGCGGGCGCACCGACACCCTGAAGGGCACACTGGCCGGTCTTTCAGGCGCTCCGGCCCTCGACAGCGCCGGGCGCGTAATCGGCGTCACGGTGGCCGAAAGCCCCCGCCGGGGCCGCATCTACACCACCGCCCCCGAGACCCTGAAAACCCTTCTGGGCCCGCGCCGCCGCTCCGGCGCCGATATCGCCATGGGTGAAGCGATCACCACCGAGAACTATGGCCGCGTCGCCGATGGCCTGCGGCGGGACCTGCGCGTGGCGCAGGTGGTTTGCCTGGGGGTCTAGGTTTCAGGTCCTCCCCCTGACGGGGGAGGACTTCTAAGCCGGCTTGGCGGCCGCCTCTTCCGCCTCGGCTCGCCGATCAATCTCCCCCTGCCTCGCCGCCACCATGAACGACAGCACAATGGCCGCCACCCCGATCAGGGCGGTGTAGAGGAAGAAGGCCGTATAGCCCGCCGCCATGGCCGGGGCGCTGACGCCCAGCTTGGCGCCGGCGGCGGTGAAGCTTTCGGGCGGCAGGCGGGTGAACAGGCCCTTCAGGGCGCCGATGGGGCCGCCGGCTTCGGCCGCGATGGCCGAGGCCTCGACAATGCGGCCCGACTGCGAGGCGATCAGCTTGCCGGGCAGGGCGTAGAGCGACGAGAACAGGGCGTATTGCGTGGCCGTGAAGCCCACCGTCGTCAGGCTGGACATATAGGCGATCAGGGCGGTGCCGGCGACGCCGCCAGCCACGTTGTCGATGCAGATCGCCCAGAACAGCACCGGCACATTGTGGCCGCTCATGGCCAGCCAGGCGAAGAACAGGTTGCTGATGGGTTGGGCGAAGGCGCCGATCACCAGGGCCTTCATCAGGCCCAGCCGCGCTACGATCACCCCGCCCAGGAACACCCCGATCATCGAGGCGATGATGCCGAACACCTTCCGGATTTCGGCGATCTCGGTCAGAGTGAAGCCCATGTCGCGATAGAACGGGTTCATGATGTTGAGCACGAAGTCCGACACCCGGTAGACGCAGATCGCCGCCAGGATCAGGCCCGCCACGCCGTGAAAGCGCCTGGTGAAGTCGATCAGCGGGTCGCCGAACGCCGCCGACATGTAGACGCCAGGCTTGGTGCGCACCTTGGGGATCGGCCATGCGGCCACCAAGACGATGGCCAGACCCGTTAGCACGCCCAGAAGCTGCAGCCAGACGCCGTTCGGCTTGGCCTTCCAGGCTTCGGCTAGGGCCTCACCGCCCACGAGCTTGGACAGCAGGGATGCATCGCCCGACAGCCCTGAACCCAGCGCCAAGGCGCCGACCAGCAGGATGCCCAGGCGGACGATCCACTCCAGGATTTCGAGAGGGCGGGACTGGTTGACGTCGCCGGTCGGGATCGGCCGAACGGTGTGCTCGGCCTCGCGCGGGGCCCACAGGGTGGCCATCACCCCGATACCAACGACGAAGCCCATGACGGCATAGGAGAAGTTCCAGCCAAAGCGCTCGGCCAACAGCAGGGGGCCGGCGCCGGCGGCGATCATCGCGCCCCGGTAGCCCCACTGATAGGCCACAGCCATGGGCCCCTGTTCTTCCTTGTCGGCGACTTCGATCCGCCAGGCGTCAAGGACTACGTCGTGCGAGGCCGTGGCGAAACCGACCGCGACCGCAACGGCGGCCAGAATTCCCAACTGTGAGGCCGGGTTGAGCGTCGAGATCGTCCACAGACCGAGGATCATCGCGATCTGGAAAACAAGGATCCAGGCCCGCCGGTGGCCCATCAGCTTGTGCAGCACCGGCACTCTGGCGCGGTCGATCAGCGGGGCCCACAGGAACTTGAACGAGAACGAGAGGGTGGCCAGGCTGAAGAAGCCGATCACCGCCAGCGACACGCCGGAGTCGCGTAGCCACAGCGACAGGGTGTCGAAGATCAGCATGAACGGCAGGCCCGAGGCAAAGCCCAGACCCAGCATCGCCAGGCTGCGACGCTCGCCGAAGAAGGCCAGGGTCTGAAGAAGAGTCTTCTTCTGCGGCTTGGCTGCGGGCTGGTCGGTCATGCGGCGTCCCCTCGCGGGGAACGCCCCGCGCTTTAGCCGGCGACCTTGGCCCGCGTCGCGGTTTTCGTCCAGACGTCCGGGGCGCCGGCTCCCGTCCAGCGGGTCAGCACATCGCGCAGGGCGGCATGGGTCAGGGGCTTGACCAGAAAGTCGGTCATGCCGGCCGCGAGGCAGGCGCGGCGGTCCTCGTCGAAGGCGTCAGCGGTCAGGGCGACAATGGGCGTCGCCACGCCCTGAGCGCGCAGGCGGCGGGTGGCGTCGATGCCGTTCAGCACAGGCATGCGCAGGTCCATCAAGATCAGATCGTAGCTGTCGCTGGACAGGGCCGCGACGGCCTGCTCGCCATCAGCAACGCGGTCGACCTTGCAACCTTCGCGCTCCAGCAGGGTGCGGGCGAGCAGGGCGTTGATCGGATTATCCTCGGCCAGCAGCACCCGCACACCCGGCGCCGCGGCCTCGGCGATCCGGTCGTCTTCGGCATGACGCTCGGCGGCGGGAGCGGGGCTATGGGCGGTGGCCTGCAGCACCTGGGCGACGATGGAGGCGGCGCGCAGGGGCTTGATCAGATAGCCGCTGAAGCCGGCCGTCTTCAGCCGGTCGATCCAGCCGCGCTGGTCAGGGGTCAGCAGCACCACGGCGCGACGGTCGACGGGGGGCTTCAGCGCGCCGCGCGGCCCGGCCAGGGCCGCGTCGATCAGCAGCACGGCGTCGGCCGGGGCGGCGGCGAGGGCGGCGGCCGTATCAGCGGCGACGATGGCGCGGCCGCCGGCGGCCTCGATCTGGCGGGCGGTGGCGATGCGGACAATGGGGTTGGGCGAGGCGACGGCCACCGTTTGGCCCGTCAATGGGCGTTCGGGCGTGGCGGGCGCAGCGACCGCGAACGGCGCCTCGAACCAGAAGTCGGCGCCCTGGCCGACCTCGCCGCCGACGCCGGCCTGCCCGTCCATGGCGCGGGCCAGACGGGCGACGATGGCCAGGCCCAGGCCTGCTCCGCCCAGCTGGGTGCGGTGGCTGGCGTCGGTCTGGACGAAGGCCTCGAAGATCTTGGCGCGGGCCTCGGGCGCGACGCCCGGCCCGGTGTCGGCGACGCTGAAGCGCACGCGGCCTTCGCCGGCGGCGGTGGCGGTCAGCAGCACGCCGCCCTTTTGCGTGAACTTCACGGCGTTGCCGGCATAGTTCAGCAGGATCTGCCGCAGGCGGCCCTCATCGGCCAGGATGGTCGGCAGGCCCGGCGAGACGGCCCAGGCAATCTCGACGCCCTTTTCGTGGGCGCGCGGGCTCATCAGCTCGGCCACCTGGCGCAGCAGGCCCTCGATATCGACCGGCGCCGGGGCCAGCTCGATGGCCGTGGCCCCAAGGCGGGCGAAGTCCAGCACGTCATTGACCAGCGCCAGCAGGTGGTCGCCGCTTTCACGCAGGGCCGTGACATAGGCCCGCTGCTCGCCCGTCAGGCGTGTGCCCTCCAACAGCCGCGCCATGCCCAGCACGCCATTCAGCGGCGTGCGAAATTCATGGCTCAACGTGGCCAATTGCTCGGGCGTAACGCCAGCGGACGTACGGGTGCTGCTCATGGGCGGGAGCCTAGCGAGCACGGCTTAACGGCCGGTCAAAACGCCGCCCTCTCAAAACACCGGTTGCCCAAAGCTCGGCGCCACGTCTTCGCCCGGCGTGGCCGAGCGGCGGTGGGCCAACGCTTCAGCCACATGGACACGGCGGACGCCATCGGCGCCTTCAAGGTCGGCGATCGTGCGCGAGAGGCGCAGGACGCGGGTCCAGCCCCGGGCGCTGATCTTGCCAGCCTCGGCGGCGCGGGCCAGCAGGGATCGGCCGGCCTCGTCGATGGCGACGATCTTTTCCAGGAAGGCGCCCTCGGCCCGGCCGTTGAGAGCCTCAAGGCTCTCATGCGCCTCAGCCCGGTCGATCTGCAACTGCCTGGCCCGCGCCACCCGGGCGGCGAACTCGGCCGAGCCTTCGCTGGGCGGCGGCAGTGCCAGGTCAGCGGCGGTGACGGCGGGCATGTCCACCGACAGGTCGATGCGGTCCATCAGCGGCCCCGACACCCGGCCCTGATAGTCGCGCTGGCACCGGGGGGCCTTGCCGCAATAGCCGCGCCCCGCGCCGCCATGGCCGCAGCGGCAGGGGTTCATGGCCGCCACCAGTTGCACCTTGGCCGGGTAGCGCACATGGGCGTTGGCGCGGGCCACCATCACCTCGCCGGTTTCGAGCGGACCTCTAAGACTATCAAGGGCCTGGACTCCGAATTCGGGCAGTTCATCAAGGAACAAGACGCCATTGTGCGCCAGCGACACCTCGCCCGGCTTGGCCTTGTGGCCGCCGCCGGTCAGAGCCGCCATGCTGGCCGAGTGGTGCGGCGAGCGAAACGGCCGCGCGCGGGTCAGGGCCCCTCGAGCGATCAGTCCGGCCACCGAATGCACCATCGAGGTCTGCAACAGCTCAGTAGAGGTCAGGGGCGGCAACAAACCCGGCAGACGCTGGGCCAGCATCGACTTGCCCGAGCCAGGCGGGCCGACGAACAAGAGGTTGTGACCGCCAGCGGCGGCGATCTCCAAGGCGCGCTTGGCGTGTTCCTGGCCCTTGACGTCGCGCAGGTCCTTGGCGCGCTCGCCTTCGATCACCGGGCCCGGCGAGGGCGCGGACAGCACCTGGCTGCCCCGGAAATGGTTGATCAACGCCACCAGTGAGCGCGGCGCCAGGATGCGCGTACCGCCGGCCCAGGCCGCTTCCGGTCCGCTGGCCTCCGGGCAGATCAGGCCCAGGCCCATGGCCCCGGCGGCCATGGCGGCGGGCAGGGCGCCGGCGGCGGGCACGATGCGGCCGTCCAGAGACAGCTCACCCATGGCCGCCCAGCCGTCGAGGGCGTCCAGCGGGATCACGCCGATCGCCGCCATCACCGCCAGGGCGATGGGCAGATCAAAGTGCGTGCCCTCCTTGGGCATGTCGGCCGGGGCCAGATTAGCGACGATGCGCTTGCCGGGCAGGGACAGCCCCAGGCCCGCAAAGGCTCCACGCACCCGCTCGCGGCTCTCGGCCACGGCCTTGTCGGCCAAGCCCACGATGACGAAAATCTGCTGACCGCTGGTCAGCTGCACCTCGACATCGACCCGGCGCGCCTCAACGCCTTCGAACGCAACCGTAACGACCCTGGCGGCCATATTCGCCCCGTGGAGGACCTGTAGTTATCCACACACGAACCATGGCGCCGAGAGCGGAGCAAGAACGAAAAACGAACGTTTCGGGAAATCAGCGTTCCAAGCTACTCGCTTTATCAAGCGGCGCGGATCGCCTCGATGCGGTCCCAAAGAGCCGCCGACGCGTCGGCGCCGCCGAACCGCTTGAGCTGCTGGGCCCCGGTCGGCGAGGTCACGTTGATCTCGGTCAGATACTCGCCGATTACGTCAATGCCCACGAACAGCAGGCCCCGGCGCTTCAGTTCGGGGGCGATGATGGCGCACAGTTCCAGGTCGCGGGCGGTCAGCTCGACGGCCTCGGCGCGTCCGCCGACCCGCAGGTTGGAGCGTACCTGACCGGCGGCCGGCACGCGGTTGATCGCGCCCACGGGCTCGCCATCGACCAGCAGCACGCGCTTGTCGCCCTTGCTGACGGCGGGCACGAACTTCTGGGCGATCACCTGCTCGCGGCCGATCATGGCGTGCAGCTCCAGCAAGGCGTCAAGATTGGGATCGTCGGCCAGCAGCCGCGCCACGCCCGAACCGCCACCGCCGTAGAGCGGCTTGAGCACGATGTCGCCATGCCGGGCGCGGAAGTCGTAGATCGCCTCATAGTCCGAGGTGATCAGGGTCGGCGGCTGCACGCCGGGGAAATCGGTGACGAACAGCTTCTCGGGCGCGTTTCGCACTTCGGCCGGGTTGTTGACCACGAGCGTGTGTGGATGAACCTTTTCGAGAAAATGCGTGGCGGTGATGTAGGCCATGTCGAAGGGCGGATCCTGGCGCATCAGCACCACGTCGACATCGTCCTTCATGTCGAGCAGCAAACTTTCGCCGAGCTCGGCATGGGCGCCCTTGACGCTGCTCAGCACCAGCGACTGGGCGCGGGCGAAGACCCGGCCGTCTTCCATCGACAGCTTGTCGGGCGTGTAAAACCACAGTTTGTGGCCCCGGGTCTGGGCCTCCATCATCATCTGGAATGTGGTGTCGGTGTCGATGTTGATCCCGTGCACGGGGTCCATCTGGACGGCGACTCTCAGCGACATGACGACTCCGGATTTTCGTGTGCGCGTCGCGCCAGGGGCGACGCGTGTCTAGTTAAGCCTGAATGGCGGGAATGCGAGGCCTAGTTCAGCCTCAAACGTACCCGCTCCCGCGCCGCCCGAGCCGCGATCGCAGCGCCACCGTCCAGGATCTGGGCCTGGGTCAGCGCCTGCAGCGCTCCCGCAAGAGCGCCCTGCCCCTCCCGCGCGGCCGCCACATCCAGCCAAGGCCGGTGGTCCGCGGGATTGAGCAACGCCCGCCGCAGGGCCGAACGCTCGGCCCTTAGCCAGTCACGGGCCTGCTGGGCGCGAGCGAAGATATTATTCTGCAGACGGATCAGCACGGCGCGATCCGGAATCGGGGCCATCAATCGTTCCAACTTGTCGGCGACATCGGGCATCAGACCCGTGCGCAGAGCGCGGCGCGAGAGCTCCGACGGTAGCACCACCCGCCCCTCGCCGAACGGGTCAAGGGCCAGAGGGCCCTCATCGGTCTCGATGCGCAGCAGGAAGTGGCCGGGGAAATCGACGCCGTGCAGATCGACACCCGTCATGCGGGCCGCGTGCAGATAGAAGACGCCCAGAGCCACGGGAAGGCCCTTGCGGCGCCGGGCGATGGCGATGACGTCAGCGTTGTCGGGATGGTCGTAGGTGATCAGGTCGCCCGTCAGATGCAGGTCGCCGGCCAGGGTCTCGGCGACGGCTTCCTCGGGCGACTCGGTCTGCATGCGCACGGCCAGGCGTTCGACCGCCTGTTGGGCCAGGGCGATGACCGGACCCGTGTCGCGGTCAGGGTCATCGTGAACGGCGCAGGCCAGGGCCGCCTCGAACAGCGGAAAGCCGTCGTCAGGGCCTTGCCCGGCCCGGGTCAGGATCGCCTCGGCCTCTTCGCGGGTCATTGCGCCTCCATCCAGGCATCGCGCAGGTGGCGTGGAAGCCGGCCCGGCGCCAAGGCGATAAGGTCCAGGCGGATGGTTGTGTTCCGCAGGGCGTTACGATGCTGGACGATGTGAGCAGCGGCCCGGCGCAGGCGCGCGCGCTGGTCAAAGGTCACGGCGTCCAGCGCGTCGTCGAGGCTGGCGCGGCGCTTGACCTCAACGACGACAAGGAGATCGCCGCGCTGCGCGAGAAGATCGATCTCGCCCAGCGGGGTGGGCAGACGAAAACCCAGAATACGATAGCCCTTCAGCATCAGCCATGCGGCGGCCAGAACCTCGGCGCGGCGGCCAGACAGTCGCGCCTTGGCGCCCCTGATCTGGCGGACGCCGGTCATCCCGCCGTCTCCTGGGCCGCATCCTTCATCGCCAGCGCCTGGCGATAGAGATCGCGGCGCGGCAGGCCCAGGGCCTTGGCCACTTCAGAGGCGGCCTCGCCCAGCGGCAGGCGGGCCATGGCCTCGCGCAGGGCGCTCTCGGCGTCGCCGGCTTGCACGGGGGCTTCCGAGCCGGGGCCGACCAGGATGACGATCTCGCCCTTGGGGCTTTCAAAGCGGGGATCGGCGGCCAGCACGTCCAGCGTGCCGCGCGTGCAGGTTTCGTAGAGCTTGGTCAGTTCGCGGGCCACGGCGGCCTCCCGCGGCCCGAAGACGGCGGCCATGTCGGCCAGGCTGTCGGCCACCCGCGAGGCGCCTTCATAGAAGATCAGGGTGGCCCGCACGGGGGCCAGCTCCTCGAAGAAGGTCTTGCGGGCCCCGCTCTTGGGCGGCGGGAAGCCGGCGAACAGGAAGCGGTCGGTGGGCAGGCCGCCCAGGGTCAGGGCCGCCAGGGCCGCCGAGGCGCCGGGTATGGGAAAGACCTGATGCCCTGCGGCGATGGCCTCGCGGGCCAGGCGGAAGCCCGGATCGGAGACCATGGGCGTGCCGGCGTCAGAGACCATGGCCACCCGCTCGCCGGCCGCCAGACGCTCCAGGATCTTCGGCGTCACCCGGTCGGCGACATGTTCGTCATAGCGCTCCAGCCGTTTGGAGATCTGGTAGGCGGCCAGCAGCTTGCCCGAGACGCGGGTGTCCTCGGCCAGCAGCACGTCGCAGGCGTTGAGCACATCCAGGGCCCGCAGGGTGATGTCGCGCAGATTGCCGATCGGCGTCGCCACCAGATACAGGCCCGGCGCCAGGGGCGCGTCGGACAGGGCAGGCGGGTCGGGGTGGCGGCTCAAGCGGGGGATCCTTCCGCGCCGGGACGCGATGATGGTTCGGGACCCAGTCCTATCAGGTCGCGAGCGCGCCTGTCAGCCGGTCCAGCACCAGACGGCCGGCCCGGGTGGCGCGCAGGCGGCGCGGATCATCGGCCAGCAGGCCTAATTCCACGTGATGGCGCACCTTGGCGGCGTCGGCAGAGAGGCCCAGCACCGCGACCTCGTGGAAGGGCACGCCGTCGTCGATCCGCAGGCCCAGCAACAGGCGCTCCTCGGCGGC
>NCEV01000041.1 GCA_002280875.1 Caulobacter sp. 32-67-35
GGCCGGCGCCCACGCCGGCTATGCCCGCGATATGCTGGCCCTGACCGGCGCCCTGGCCGAGCTGCTGCCGAACGAGCCCGAGTGCCTGGGTCTGGCGGCGCTGGTCCGTCACGCCGAGGCGCGGCGACCGGCCCGGCTGGACGAGACCGGCGCCATGGTTCCGCTGTCGGAGCAGGACCCGACCCTGTGGCGCAAGCCGTTGATGCGCGAGGCCGAGCGGCTGCTGCGCCGCGCCGCTGAGCTGGACCGCCTGGGCCCGCGCCAGCTGCAGGCGGCGATCCACGCGGTCTGGTGCGGTCGCAAGAGCCTTGCCGAGCCGCCGCGCTGGGCCGCCGTGCTGCGTCTCTATGACGCCCTGCTGGACTGGCGCGACGATGCGGTGGTGCGGCTCAATCGGGCGGTGGCCCTGGCTGAGGTGGCTGGTCCTCAGGCCGCGCTCACCGAGGTCGAGGGGCTGGACCCGGCCGGCCTCGCCGACTTCGCGCCCTTCCACGCCCTGCGCGCCGACCTGCTGGCGCGGCTGGGCCGGGCGGGCGAGGCGCGGGCGGCCTATGACCGCGCGCTGGCCCTGGACCCCGGTCCCGCCGAACGGATGTGGCTGGAGCGTCGCCAGAGCGCGCTCGTCATGGATTGAACAGGCTTATCAGGCGCGGGATAAGAGGCGATGGACGGATCATCTCCCGCTACGGCGCCTTTCCGCGACGCCCGTTACGCCCCGCGCGCCCTTGATGTGGAGCAGCGCGGCGACGCGCTGATCCTGCGCAACCCTATGCCCTATTCGGACGCGGTGCAGACCGTGACCGCGCCCCTGGCCCGCTGGGCCGTCGAGGCGCCGGACCGGGTGTGGCTGGCCGAGCGCGCCGATGGGGGCGAAGGCTGGCGGAGGATCACCTACGCCGACGCCAAGACGAAGATCGAAGCCGTGGCCGGCGGGCTGAAGGCGCTGGGTCTTGGTCCGGGCAAGCCGCTGCTGATCTTGGCCCGCAACGGCATCGACCACGCCCTGATCAGCTATGCCGCCATGAGCCTGGGCGCGCCGATCGCGCCGGTGTCGCCGCAGTATGGCCTGGCCGGAGCCGAGCTTTCGCGCGATCGCCAGCCTGAACCCGCGCGATGGAGATATTCCGTTTGCGGATCTTCTGGAGGCGCCGCCGCTGACGCCCCTCTGCCAGCCCGGCGATGTGGCCAAGCTGCTGCTGACCTCGGGCTCGACCGGCAAGCCGAAAGCCGTGATCTGCACCCACGCCAATATCGCGCTGAACGCCGCCCAGATCGAGGCCTGCTACGCCGACCCCGAGCCGCCGGTGCTGGTCAATTCCGCGCCGTGGAGCCACAGCCTGGGGGCGAACGCCATCCTGCACATGGTGCTGCACCGGGGCGGAACCCTGTATATCGACGCCGGCCAGCCCACGCCGACGCGCTTTTCCGAGACCCTGCGAAACCTGCGCGAGGTGGCGACGACCTATCACAACATGGTCCCGGCCGGCTGGGGCCTGCTGGTGGGCGAGCTGGAGCGCGACGCGGCCCTGGCGGCCAGGTTCTTCGAGAAGGTCCGTGTGCTACAATATGGCGGCGCCTCGATGGCCCAGTCGATCCTCGACCGGGTCCAGGCCGTGGCGGTGCGGACCATGGGTGAGCGGGTGACCTTCGCCGCCGGCTATGGGGCCACCGAGACCGGCCCCACCGCCTGCAACATCCACTGGCTGAACGCCCGCTCGGGCATGGTGGGCCTGCCGACGCCCGGCACGGCGGTGAAGCTGGTCCCGGCCGGCGACAAGTTCGAGATCCGGGTCAAGGGCCCGCAGGTCTCGCCCGGCTATCTGGACCAGCCTGAAGCCACCCGCGACGCCTTTGACGAGGAAGGCTTCTACCGCCTGGGTGACGCCGCGCGGCTGGCCGATCCGGAAGATCCGGCGGCGGGCCTGGTGTTCGACGGCCGGCTGGTCGAGAATTTCAAGCTGGCCAGCGGCACCTTCGTCGCGGCCGGCGCCCTGCGGGTTGCGGCGGTGTCGGCCATTGGCGGCGTGGTCTCCGACGCGGTGGTCTGCGGCGAGGGGCGTGACGGCGTGGGGCTGATGCTGTTCGTCGATCCCACCGCCGCCGCGCGGTTGGGCGATGCCTCGGCGGTGCGGGCTGCGGTGGTCGAAGGGCTGGAACGTCTGAACGCTGCGGCCAAGGGAGGCGGCAAGGTGGCGCGGGCGCTCATCCTGGACGGCGCGCCGGACGCGGCTAGCGGCGAGCTGACCGACAAGGGCTATATCAACCAGGCCCTGGCGCGGGACCGGCGGCTGGCGGAACTGGAGCGGCTGTTTGCCGAGCAGCCGGATGATGGGGTGATGGTGTTTCGCTGAACTGTCATCCCGGACAAGCGCGTAGCGCGCCGATCCGGCCACACGCCCAGTCCGGTGACAAAGTTGTCCGGCAGCGGGCCGGCGCGGCCGAAGATCAGCAGGTCGGAGACCACGAACATCACCGCCCCGATCCCGACGCGGAAGCGGTGGAAGCGGCTGGTCCAGGCCGCAGCCGCCATCAGCGACAAGCCCAGGCTGTAGAACGCCACACCCGGCGCGGCGGCGCGGTCGGACGGCAGCAGGTAAGCGATGATGACCGTGGCCGGAACCAGCACGACGGCGAACGCCAGCTGGCTGCGCGACAGGGGCCGGCGCCGGTTGCGCAGATAAAGGCCTATGGCGACCACGTGTCCGGCCAGGAAGGCGATGGCGCCCACCGTCAGGCCCATGGCCCCCAGCAGCACGTCGCCCAGGGCGCCGAAGGCCATCACCGCGACCAGCAGCCAGCCATCCAGATCGCGCGCCTTCAGCGCCGCATAGACGGCCAGCAGGCTGACGCCCAGGCCCTTCCAGGTCAGCTCGGCGGCCTGGGGCAGGCCCCGGTCCCAGCTGGCGACATAGCTGACCCCGGCGAGGATCGAGGCGATCAGGACCCACCGGGCCAGACGGTTGGATTGCGGCATATAGTTTCCCCCGGCCGGCGCGTTCTTTGGCGACGCTTCGGCGGGTCCAGACTGCGTCAAGCGACCCGACCGACGCAACCACCGTTGGCGCCTCCCGCGAAATGTCGGAAACAGGGGCACACGGTACGGAGAAGACCATGAACGGCGCGGACGCCCTGATCACCACCCTGGCCGACAATGGCGTGACCGCCTGTTTCGCCAATCCCGGCACCAGCGAGATGCAGTTCGTCGCGGCGCTCGATCGCGAGCCGCGCATGCGCTCGATCCTGTGCCTGTTCGAGGGCGTGGCCACTGGCGCCGCCGACGGCTATGGCCGCATGGCCGGCAAGCCGGCCTGCACCCTGCTGCATCTGGGTCCCGGCTACGCCAATGGCGCGGCCAATCTGCACAATGCCCGGCGGGCCTATACGCCGGTGGTCAATGTGATCGGCGACCACGCCACTGATCACCGCCAGTACGACGCGCCCCTGAACTCCGACATCGCGGCGCTCGCCGCGCCCAACTCGATCTGGGTGAAGTCCGCCGAGAGCGCCGATCAGGTCGGGGCCCTGGCCGCCGAGGCCGTGGCCGCCAGCTTCGGCGCGCCGGGCGGCAACGCCTGCCTGATTCTGCCGGCCGACAGCGCCTGGAACGAGACCAACGCCGCCGGGCCGGTGATCGCGGCGCCTCGCCCGGCCGCGCCCGACGCCTCGGCCGTGGCTGCCGTCGCCGCTGCGATCAAGGCGGCGGACAAGCCGACCATCCTGCTGGGCTCCAGCGCCTGCGGCGAGGCGGGGATCGCCGCTGCTGGACGCCTGGCCGCTGTGGGCGTGCGGATGCTGACCGACACCTTCACCGCCCGTCAGTCGCGCGGCGAGGGGCGCTTCCGCCCTGACAAGATGATGTATTTCGGCGAGCAGGCCCTGAAGGACCTGGCCGGAACCGACCTGATCGTCCTGGCTGGCACAAGCCAGCCGGTGGCCTTCTTCGCCTATCCCGACCGGCCCAGCGTGCTGGTCCCCGACGGCTGCGCGCTGGAAACTCTGTGCGGTCGCGAAGTCGACGCCCCCGCTGCCCTCAACGCCCTGGCGGATGCTTTGGGCGCGCCCGTCGAGGGGGCGGTCGAGGCCTATGTCGAACCCGCCGCGCCCGGTCCCAAGTTCGATGCCTGGGCCATGGGGGCCTCGATCGCCCGGCACATGCCGGCCGATGCGATCATCTCCGACGATGCGGTCACCGCTGGCCTGCCGATCTTCACCCAGACCAAAAACGCTCGCGCTCATGACTGGCTGTCGCTCACCGGCGGCGCGATCGGCCAGGGCATTCCGGTCGCGATCGGCGCGGCCGTGGCCTGTCCCGATCGCAAGGTGCTGAGCCTGAATGGCGACGGCGCGGGGATGTACACGGTGCAGGGCCTGTGGACGATCGCCCGCGAGAAGCTGGACGTCACCGTGGTGATCTTCGCCAATGGCGCCTATCGCATCCTGGGCATCGAGATGGGCCGCACCGGCGGCGGCGAGCCGGGGCCGAAGGCCTCGCGGCTGCTGGACCTGGGCGATCCGAAGATCGACTGGGTGGCGCTGGCGACAGGGCTGGGCATGCCGGCCGAGCGGGTCGAGACATCCGAGGCGTTTGATGCGGCCATGGCGTACGCGATGACGACGCCGGGGCCGCACTTCATCGAAGCGGCGATGCGATAGGCGATCATGACCGCCGAGCCCGCCCACCTGCCCCTGCCGGACCGCTGGGACCTGACCGACCAGCAGATGCTGGATCGCGCGGACGCGGCCCTCGCTCGCCTGCGTCGCCGCCATAGCATCCGCGATTTCAGCGATCGCCCCGTGCCGCAGGCGGTGGTCGAGCGCTGCATCGCGGCGGCGGCCACCGCGCCCAGCGGGGCCAACCAGCAGCCCTGGCGCTTCGTGCTGATCGGCCCGGGTCCGCTACGCACGGCCCTTCGCGAAGCGGCCGAGGCCGAGGAGCGGGAATTCTACGCTGGCCGGGCGGGCGAGGCCTGGCTGGGCGCCCTGGCGCCGCTGGGCACCGACGCCGACAAGCCCTTCCTGGAGACGGCCCCCTGGCTGATCGCCATATTTGGCCAGCGGCATGGCGTCGACCCCGACGGCGGCAAGATCAAGCATTACTACGTGCCCGAATCGGTGGGCATCGCGACGGGCTTCCTGATCGCGGCGCTGAACGAGGCGGGCTTGGCGACCCTGACCCACACGCCCAGCCCCATGGGCTTTCTCAATACCGCCCTGGGGCGGCCGGAGCACGAAAAGCCCTACATCCTGCTGGTGGTGGGTCACCCTGCCGAGGGCGCGACCGTGCCGGCGCACGCCAAGGTCAAGCTGCCCCTCGATGAGGTGATGAGCCTTCGCTGAGGCCGAGCGCTCAACGCCAGACCATAAAAAAGCCCGCCGGGATCGCTCCCGGCGGGCTTGCTGTTTCAGGCTTGCGCCGTGATCAGGCTTTCTTGGAGGCGTTGGTCGGCAGCTTGCAGCCGCCGCCGATACCCTTGGCCTGCGAGCAGGAGAGGATCTCCTTGGACTTCGGGGCCGGGGTGTTGACCGGATAGCTCATCACCCAGCCGGGCAGGCCGTCCGAGCAGGCGACTTCGAAATAGCCGTCGGTCTCGTTGCGGCCGACCAGGCGGACGCCCGAGACTTCGCACGAGCCCTTGCCATAGGCCTTCAGATCGGCCGACAGGCGCGGGAACAGCGAGTCCTGCTTGGAGAAGGTGCAGCGATAGCCGTTCAGTTCGGCGAACAGGCAGTCATAGATCACCGCCGGACCGGTCGAGAAGATCGCGATCGCGCCGTCAGTGCGGTTCTTGCACTTCAGCTCGACGATTTCCTTCTTGGGGTCGGCGCTGGGCAGCATGCCGTACTTTTCGACGTCGCAGTCGAAGCCGCCCTTGGTGGCCAGCCGGCTGTAAAGGCCGGCCTGTTCGGTCTGCGCCGCGACCGAGTCGGTCAGGGTGCAACCGCCGCCGACGAAGGCGGCCTGGGCGCAGTCGATGGTGCGGGCCAGGGCGCCGCCCGCCGAGGCCTGCTGCAGCATGTAGCCCTTGCCGTCGGCGCACGCGACTTCGAAGTAGTTGTCGGTCTTGGTGCTGAGGACGTAGCGCTTGTCCTTGACCTGGCAGCTCTTGCCCGACGCGGCGGCCAGGGTGTCGACGATGGCCAGCTGGGCGGCCTTGTCGGTCAGCTTGCAGCTGACATTGGCGCCCTCTTCGTACAGCAGGCAGCTGTTGGCGACGACGTCGCCGGCCGCGCTGGCCGGGTTGGAGGTCTGCATCACGTAGCCCGCGCCGCCCTTGCAGGCGATTTCGAAGTACGAGTTCTTGGCGCCCGAGCCGATGGCGCGGGCGTTTTCGATGTCGCAGGCCACGCCGGACTTGGCGATGAACGGCTTCAGACCGGCCTTGGGGTCGGCGTTGCCCGGCAGGATACAGGCCAGGGCGCTGGGCTTGCCGTCGGCGGCCGGCGCGTTCGACTCCAGGCAGGTGAAGGCCTGGGGCGCCTCGTCCTTCTTGGCCAGCAGCGCAAAGCCGATGCTGTCCTGGCAGGCCACTTCGTAATAGCTGGTGTTGGTTTTCTTGTCGGCGCCGATCAAGCGGGCGTCGGTGACGGTGCAGTTGGCGTTCAGGGCCTGCATGATGGCCGGAGCCTCTTTCATGCCGGCTTCACGCGCCTTGGCGTCAACCTTGGGCTTGTCCTTGCTCTCTTTCGGCGCCGAAATGACGGCGGCCGGCACGAGCGCACCGAGCGCGAGGGCGGCGGCCAAGCCGATCGCGAATGGCCTCATGGGAAACATCTCCTGGGTGGATTCCTCGCGCGGACATAAGCGCGCCCTTGCGTTGGGGGTCAAGATGTCCTCCGAGGTGAGCGAAAACATGGCGAAGGGGAGCGACGGATGCGCGATGGGCTGGAAGAGGATGCGACAGAACCGCGCAGGCCCAGGCTGGTCTACCCGTTCGAGACCGCGCCCGAGCAGGGATCGGGCCAGGCGGTCGAGGTCGCGCCGGGCGTTTTGTGGCTGAGACAGCCGCTGGGCGGGTCACTGCAGTTCATCAATGTCTGGGCGATCGCCGACGGCGAGGGCTGGGCGATCGTCGACACCGGCGTCCAGACCAAGGAAACCAGCCAGGCCTGGCGGGCGGCCTTCGCGGGCGCGCTGCAAGGCAAGCCGATCACCCGGGTGATCGTCACCCACCTGCATCCTGACCATATCGGCCTGGCCGGCTGGATCGTGCGCAAGTTCGACTGCCGGCTGTGGATGACCCGGCTGGAATATTTCCAGTGCCGCATGCTGGTGGCCGACACCGGCCGCGAGGCGCCCGAGGACGGGGTGCGGTTCTTCAAGGCCGCCGGCTGGGACGAGGACGCCATCGAGAACTACAAGGCCCGCTTCGGCGGCTTCGGAAAGGCGATCTACGCCCTGCCCGACAGCTATCGCCGGCTGTCCGACGGCGAGGACTTCGACATCGGCGGCCGGACCTGGCGGGTGGTGACGGGGCAGGGGCATTCGCCCGACCACGCCTGCCTGTGGTGCCCGGAACTGGACGTCCTGATCAGCGGCGACCAGGTGCTGCCGCGCATCTCGTCCAATGTCTCGGTGTTCCCGACCGAGCCCGAGGCCGACCCGCTGAGCGACTGGCTGCGCTCGCTGGCCAAGGTCAAGGCGACGGTGCCCGACAGCGTGCTGGTGCTGCCGGCCCACAACGATCCGTTCCACGGCCTGCATGCCCGCATCGACCATTTGATCAACGGCCACGAGCGAGGCCTGGGCCGGCTTCAGGGCAAGCTGGAGGAGCCCAGGCGGGCCATCGACGTGTTCGGGGCCCTGTTCGCCCGGCCGATCGGTCCGGACCTGCTGGGCATGGCGACGGGGGAGGCCCTGGCCCACCTCAACTGCCTGATCGGTCGGGGCGTGGTGAAGCGCGAGACGGACGCTGAGGGCGTGGCCTGGTACGCCGCGACCGAGGTCACGGAAACAACCGTTTGATATTTCGCGCGCGAAGTATTAGCGTCGCGCCATGCCCGTTCCGCCCGATCGCCGTCTCGTCTTTCTGCTCAACGCCGGCAACCGGCGCGTTCAGCGCTGGATCGAGGCGGCGATGGCGGCCAAGGGCGGGCTGACGGCGGCCCATTCCGGCGTGCTGTTCTTTCTGGGCCAGCGCGACGGGGCCCTGATCGGCGAGGCCGCCGAAGCTTTGGACCTGGCCCCCTCGGCCATGACCGGCCTGATTGACCGGATGACCAAGGTTGATCTGGTTGAGCGCCGCGCCGACCCCGCCGACGGCCGCGCCATGCGGCTGTACCTCACCGACAAGGGCCGCCAGGCGCGTGAATACGCCAAGGGCGGCCTGGACGGCATCAACGCAACCCTGACCGAAGGCTTCTCCGACGAGGAGATCGCCGTGGTCGCCCGCTGGCTGATGAGCCTGCAAACCAAGTTCCCCAAAGGAGACCCCGCATGACCGATCTGGTGAAAGTCGAGATCGACGCCGGCGTGATGACCCTCACCCTGTCGCGTCCGGAAAAGAAGAACGCCCTGTCCAACGCCATGTACGGCGTGCTGGCCGACAGCCTGGAGCAGGCCGAGGCCGACCCCGCCGTGCGGGTGGTGGTGTTCCAGGCCGACGGCGACAGCTTTACCGCCGGCAACGACCTGGCCGATTTCACCGCCCAGGCCACGGGCGGCTTCAGCGGCGAACGGCACGTGGGCCGGTTCCTCAAAGCCCTGGCCAACGCCACCCGGCCTCTGGTCGCCGCCGTGCACGGCCAGGCCGTGGGCGTGGGCACCACCATGCTGCTGCACTGTGATCTGGTGTTCACCAGCCCCGACGCCCGCCTGACCACCCCCTTCGTCAACCTGGCCCTGGTGCCCGAGGCCGCCTCCAGCTGGCTGTTGCCGGCCCGCATCGGCCATGCTCGCGCCTACGCCATGTTCGCCCTCGGCGAAGCCGTGGATGGCGCGACCGCCGCCGCCTGGGGCCTGTCCAATGCGGTCGTGCCGCTGGATGAGCTGCGCGCCCGCGCCCGCACGGCCGCCGACCAGCTGGCCAAGCGTCCGCTGGGCGCCCTGACCACCACCAAGCGCCTGATGCGCGACGCCGAGAAGATCGCCGCCCTGATGGACACCGAAGGCGCGCTGTTCGCCGAGCGCCTGCAGACCGCCGAAGCCCGCGAGGCCTTCATGGCCTTCGCCGAGCGGCGGCCGGCGGACTTCAGCAAGGTGGCGTAAGCCTGACAAAGCTTGTCATCCCGGCCGCAGCGAAGCGGTGAGCCGGGACCCAGGGCCGCTGCACTGCGGTTGCCCCTGGGTCCCGGACAGCCTCTGCGAGGCTTCCGGGATGACAGGAATTTATGCGTAGTGCGTTCAAAAACAACAACATAATGGGAGCAAACGCTATGGCCGACCGCATCACCTCGGGCTTCAAGCCCATGACCCCGGCTCGCGACGTGGTCGCCGGCCACGACCTGACGGGCAAGGTCGCCATCGTTACCGGCGCCGCGACCGGCATCGGCGTCGAGACCGCCCGCGCCCTGGCCGAGGCCGGCGCCGAGGTGATCATCGCCGTCCGCAAGCCCGACCTGGCCGAAGCCGCCGTCGCCGAGGTCAACAAGACCGCGAAAGGCGCCAAGGCGTCGTGGTCGATGCTGGACCTCTCCAGCTTCAGGTCGATCCGCGCCTTCGCCGAGCGCTGGGGCGACAGGCCGCTGAACATCCTGATCAACAATGCCGGCGTCATGGCCTGCCCGCTCGCCTATACCGAGGACGGGCTGGAGATGCAGATTGGCACCAATCATTTCGGCCACTATCTGCTGTCAGTGCTACTGGCGCCCAACCTGATCGCGGGCGCCAGGGCTTCCGGCAAGACCTCGCGGCTGGTGTCGCTGTCGTCCATCGGCCACCGCCGCTCGGGCGTGAACTTCGATGACCCGCACTACAAGACCCGCGACTACGACAAGTGGGAAAGCTACGGCCAGGCCAAGAGCGCCAACAGTCTCTTCGCCGTCGGTTTCAACAAGCGCTTCAAGGATCAGGGCGTGTTCGCCAACGCCGTGATGCCGGGTGGGATCATGACTCCGCTGCAGCGCCACCTGCCGATCGAGGAGCAGATCGCCCTGGGCTGGATCGACGAGCATGGCAAGGTGCGCGACGGCTTCAAGACGACGGAGGAGGGCGCCTCGACCAGCGTCTGGGCCGCCGTGGGCGACGAACTGGAAGGCGTGGGCGGGCTCTATCTGGAAGACCTGGCTGAGGCCCCGCCGTGGACAAAAGACAAGCCCTGGGCCGGCGTCATGCCTCACGCCCTTGATCCCGAAGCCGCCGAGCGCCTGTGGGCCCTGTCGGTGGAAACCACGGGGGCCGGCGCCTGATGGAAAGCCGCTCCGTCCTGCGGCTGGCCGCTGTCGCCACGATCATCGGCGCGGCCATCGATATCGTGGCGCCGTTCGTGATCTATCCGCGCCTGGTCCAGCCGTGGCCGCACCTGGTCTATGTGGTCATCGACCTGTTGCTGCTCTGCGGAATGCTGGGCGTTCGCTCCGTCAGCGGACGGTCGACCGGGCCCCTCGCCCTGGCCGGCTTTGTTCTGGCGGTGCTGGGCGTGTTGCTGGTGCGAACCTCGTCGGCCGAGATCTTCGGCGAGGCCTCATACATGATCGCCTCCAGCGTCTGGTCGATCGGCATGGTCCTCTGGAGCGTGGATCTGCTGCGCGCCAGGGGGCCGTTCCGCCTCGCCGCCGGCCTGTGGATCGCCACCCTCGTCATCGGCCTTGCGGGCGTGGTCCTGAAGGATCACGGTCCGATCGCGCATGTGGCGAAGATGAGCTTCATTCTTGGCTTCATCGCCGCCGCCGTCGATCTGTTCAAAGTCCGTGGAGACCCTGCATGAGCCTCAAGGGAAAGACCCTGTTCGTCACCGGCGCCTCGCGCGGCATCGGCCTGGCCATCGCCCTGCGGGCCGCGCGCGACGGGGCCAATGTCGTCATCGCCGCCAAGACGGCGGAGGCTCATCCCAAGCTGCCGGGCACCATCTATTCGGCCGCCGCCGAGATCGAGGCGGCCGGTGGCAAGGCCCTGCCGCTGATCGTCGACGTGCGCGAGGAAAGCTCGGTCTACGAAGCCGTAGAGAAGGCCGTGGCCCAATTCGGCGGCATCGACATCTGCGTCAACAACGCCTCGGCCATCTCGATCACCGGCACCCTGTCGACCGAGATGAAGCGCTATGACCTGATGCATCAGGTCAACGGGCGGGGCACGTTCCTGACCTCCAAGGCCTGCATCCCGCATCTGAAGAAGGCGGAAAATCCGCACGTCCTGATGCTGTCGCCGCCGCTGGACATGAAGCCCCGTTGGTTTGCGCCGCACGTCGCCTATTCGATGGCCAAGTACAATATGAGCCTGTGCGTGCTGGGCATGGCCCAGGAGTTCGCATCGGACGGCATCGCCTTCAACGCCCTGGCCGATGCGGCCCACGCGATCTTCGAAAAGCCCTCACGGGGGTTTTCGGGCAATTTCCTGATCGACGACAGCTTCCTGTACGAGCAGGGCGTCACCGACTTCACGCCCTATGCCGTCGACCCGACCGCCACCCTGATGCCGGACTTCTTTGTGCCGGAAGACAGCGTCCCGCCGCCGGGGGTGAAGATCGGGTGAGGCCTTGCGTCCTTCGAGGCTCACCTGCGGTTCGCACCTCAGGATGAGGGCTGTTTTCTGAATTCCTCATCCTGAGGCGCCCGCGCAGCGGGCCTCGAAGGACGCACGATGCCTGGCCTTGCCGAGCGGGATCAACTGGTCGAGTAAGACGTCCAGACAGTCCGAAGAGCCCCTCATGCCCGTCACCATCCGTCCCGCCGTCGCCGCCGACAGCGCCCTGATCCTGCAGTTCATCCGCGACCTGGCCGAGTATGAAAAGCTGCTGGACTCGGTGGAGGCGACGGAAGGCCACGTGACAGCGGCGCTGTTCGGGGAAAATCCTCGAGCGTTCTGCGACATCGCCGAGATCGACGGCGAGCCGGTGGGCTTTGCCCTGTGGTTCTACAATTTCTCGACCTTCGTGGGCCGGCACGGGATCTATCTGGAAGACCTGTTCGTGCGGCCAGAGGCGCGGGGCAGCGGCGCGGGCAAGGCCCTGCTGGCCAATCTGGCGCGGCGGTGCGTGGACGAGAACCTCGGCCGGCTGGAATGGTCGGTGCTGGACTGGAACGCGCCGTCCATCGCCTTCTATGACAGCCTGGGCGCCGCGGCTCTGGACGACTGGATCATCCGGCGGATGACCGGGGACGCCCTGCGCAAGCTGGCGGGGGTTTAGTCCAGCCGGTCGGCCTTCCTCAGTTCCGGGAACAGCCAGGCCCACAGTCCGGTGACCCCCAGCGCGCCGACGCCGCCGAACACCGCCGCGCCGACCGGGCCCAGGAACCAGGCCGCGACCCCGCTCTCGGCCTCGCCCAGCTCGTTGGAGGCGCTGATAAACACGCCCGAGACGGCGGCGACGCGGCCGCGCATGGCGTCGGGGGTGACGATCTGCACCAGGGTCTGGCGGACATAGACGCTGAGCATGTCGGCCCCGCCCAGCAGGGCCAGGGCGCCGACAGAAAGCCACATCGTCTGCGAGAGGCCAAAGACCACGGTGGCCGCGCCGAACACCGCCACGCCCGCGAACATGATCGGGCCAGCCTTGCTGCGGATCGGGTTGCTGGCCAGATAGATCGCCACCAGGCTGGCGCCCACGGCGGGCGCGGCGCGCAGCAGGCCAAAGCCTTCGGGTCCCACATGCAGCACGTCCTTGGCGAACACCGGCAGCAGGGCCGTGGCCCCGCCCAGGATCACCGCGAACAGGTCCAGCGAGATCGAGCCGAAGACGATCTTGTTGTTCCAGACGTACGAAAGCCCCTCCTTGATCAGCTCCAGGCGCGAGCCCGGCTGGGTCTCGGGCTTGGTGTTCTGGCGGATCATCAGGGCCATGACGGCGGCAATGAGATAGAGGGCCAGCGACGCGCCGAAGGCCAGGGCGGGCGAATGGATCAGCAGCAGGCCGCCCACGGCCGGTCCGATAATCGAGGCGCTTTGCCAGGCCAGTGAGTTCCAGGCGATGGCGCGCGGCAGCAGGGGGCGCGGCGCCAGCATCGGGCCAAGCGCGCTGCTGGCCGGCGAAAGGAAGGCGCGGCTGGCCCCAAACAGCACCGAAACCGCGAAGACTGGCCACAGGGCGTGCGATCCAGTCAGGGCCAGGAACAGCAGCACGCTGGCGCTGACGGCGTCGACGGCCAGGCTGACGGCGACGATGAGCTTGCGGGTCCGGCGGTCGGCCGTTTCGCCGGCGATCAGGGTCAGGGCCAGCAGGGGAAGGAATTGGGCCAGACCGATCATGCTGACCAGGAAGGCCGACTCGCCCACCGACCGGGTTTCGCGGGCGATGGCGTAGACCTGCCAGCCCACGGCCACCGACTGGATCTGCACCCCCAGGGTCGAGATAAAGCGCTCGGCCCAGAACAGCATGAAGTCACGCTCCCGCAACAGGGCGCGGGTAGAGGTGTCGGAGGGCGGTTCGACGGCCGTCGGGGGGAGGTCTGACATCGCGTCGCACCATAGTGGCGCTCGCGGCGGTCGCAACGTTATTGACCTTGCGGAGGCTTGGCCCTAAAGCGCCCGGCAATTGTTGAGAGGTCTGGCCATGAGCCTGCCCAAGCGGCTGCGACGAATGACGCGCGAACGCGCCACGATCTGAAGCCCTCCCGCGCCTTCGCGTCGGGAGCTCCCGACGACCTTTCGCATTTCGAAGGCTGATGACCTCCATTTCCCCCGTTTTGCATTCCACGGTTTCCGCGCCGGCGCTCGTCCTCGAGACGCCCGCGATGGAGACCGCCGTCACCGCCCTGATCGACCGGGTGTTCGGCCCCGGGCGCTTCGCCAAGGTTTCCGAGCGCTTGCGCGAGGGCAACCACCTGCTGGGCGACTGCTCGTTCGTGGCGATGCGGGGCGGCCAGCCCGTGGGCTGCGTGCGCCTGTGGCCGGTGACCATCGGCGGCGCGCCGGTGGCGTTCCTCGGGCCCCTGGCCGTCGACCCCGACGAGCGCAGCGCGGGCCTGGGCCAGACCCTGGTCGAGGCCGCCTGCGAGGCCGCCCGGGCCGCGGGCTGGAAGGCCGTGATGCTGGTCGGCGACGCGCCCTATTTCGCCCGCGCCGGCTTTTCGGCGAGCCAGACCGCCGGCGTCGTGATGCCCGGACCTGTCGATCAGCGCCGCGTGCTGGTGAAGGCGCTGGTTCCTGGCGGCGACGAGGGCCTTTCCGGGCTCGTCTCGGTCGCCTGAGACGTTCCGTCGCTTGAGCCGGACGATGGCATGGCCTACCTGATAGCCATGACCGCCGATCCTCCGAAAGCTGGACTAGAAGGCGTCGCTGCGGCCGTGAAGGTCGCTGGCGAGCGCGGCCTGCCGCCGGTGCATCTGTGGCATCCCGCCCATTGCGGCGAGATCGATATCCGCATCCGCAAGGACGGGGTGTGGTTCCATGAGGGCACGCCGATCGGCCGCGAGGCCCTTGTGCGGCTGTTCTCGACCGTGCTGCGGCTGGATCCCGACGGCTACCATCTGGTCACCCCCGTCGAGAAGATGAAGATCACCGTCGAGGACGCGCCGTTCATCGCCGTGCGGGTCGACCAGGTGGGCGAGAGCCTGCGCTTTACGACCAATGTCGGCGACGTGGTCGATGCCGGGCCCGATAATATCATCCGTGTCGAGACCGACGCCGTCACCGGCGAGCCGCGGCCCTATCTGCATGTCCGGCGCGGCCTTGAGGCCCTGATCGCCCGGCCGGTCTTCTACGAGCTGGCCGAGATGGCGACCTCGCGCCAGACGCCGGACGGCGAGGTTTTCGGGATCGTCTCCAACGGCGCCTGGTTTCCCATCGCGCCAGCCGGAACCGTCCTGGCATGACGCCCCAGGAACGCCGCGACTGGATCACCGGCCGGCTGGACCCCATTGCGCACTATAATCCGAGCCTGGCCGACCCAGTGCGCTCGGACTTCGACCTGAATCCGGGCCTGACCTTCGACAACCCCCACGCCTTGCGGCCGGCCGCCGTGCTGGTGGGGCTGATCGAGCGGGAGGACGGGCTGAGCGTGCTGCTGACCCGACGCTCGGACACCATGCGCAGCCACACCGGCCAGATCGCCTTCCCCGGCGGGCGCTGCGACCCGGGCGAAACGCCCTGGCAGACCGCCCTGCGCGAGGCCCAGGAAGAGGTGGGGCTGGATCCGAAATTCGTCACCCTGTCGGGCCTCCTGCACGGCTATCAGACGGTGACGGGCTTTCATGTCACGCCGGTGGTTGGCTTCATCGATCCGGCGGCGGAATTTGTCGCCAGCCCCGAAGAGGTGGCCGACGTCTTCGAGACGCCGTTCGACTTCCTGATGAACCCGGCCAATCACGAGCGCCAGCACCGGGTCACGCCCAGCGGCGAGCGGCGCAACTTCTACGCCATGCCGTGGAACGACCGCTTCATCTGGGGCGCGACGGCCGGGATGCTGCGATCGCTCTATGAGCGCCTACACGATGAATCCACAGAACAAACCCCCGGTTAGGGCGTATCGCCCGTAGCCGTCGTCACGCTTACTGCCTAACAATGCCGCCCTTGCTCTGTGGGGGGCATTGGGTGCGTAGGAGTTGGTCGCGTGAACACTGAATCGATAGGCGTCACGCCCTGGATGGCGCTGCCGGAAACCAAGGCGGTGATCGCGGCGCTGGAAGAACGCGGCTTTGTCGGCTGCGCGCGATTCGTCGGCGGCTGCGTGCGCAACACCCTGATGGGCAAGCCCATCGACGATATCGACATCGCCACCACCCTGACCCCCGACCAGGTGATCGACGCCCTGGCGGCTGCAGGTCTGCGGGCGATCCCGACCGGCGTGGATCACGGCACGGTCACGGCCCTCTCGAACGGCAAGCCCTACGAGATCACCACCCTGCGCCGCGACATCACCACCGACGGTCGCCGCGCCACGGTGGCCTTCAGTCAGGACTGGGGCCAGGACGCCGAGCGTCGCGATTTCCGCTTCAACGCCCTCTATGTCGATCCCGAGGGCCGTCTCTATGACCCGACGGGCGAGGGTGTGAACGACGCGCGTGAGGGCAGGGTCGTGTTTGTGGGCGATCCCATGACCCGCATCCGCGAGGATTACCTGCGCATCCTGCGCTTCTTCCGGTTCCAGGCCTGGTACGGCAAGGGCGAGGCCGACCAGAAGGCCCTGGCGGCCTGCAAGGCGTTGAAGGGCATGGTCTCGGGCCGCGCCGCCGAGCGCACCCAGAAGGAGCTGATGAAGCTTCTGGCCTCGGATGATCCGCGTCCCGCCCTGCGACTGATGGCGGCCACCGGCGTGCTGGGCTCGATCCTGCCCTTCGTCAAATCCCTGGCCCGCTTCGATAGTCTGGTCGCCATCGAGACCGAGCAACTGTTCGAGAACGATCCTGAACTGCGGCTGGCCTCGCTGATCCCCGACGATCCCCAGGTCGCCGAGCAGATGGCCGAGCGCCTGCGCCTGGCCAACAACACCAAGGACCGTCTGGTCGATGCGGTGGGCAAGAACCCGCGCATCGTCAGCTGGATGAGCCCGCGCGAGGCGCGGCGAGCGATCTACGCCCTGGGCGTGCGCACCTTCTGCGACCGCATCAAGCTGGCCTGGGCGGGGTCGGGTCGTCCGGTCACCGCGCCGCAGTGGCGGGGCCTGCTGGCCATGGCCGAGACCTGGACCCCGCCGCCGTTCCCGCTGTCGGGCGACGAGGTGATGAAGGCCGGCGTGCCCAAGGGTCCGATGGTGGGCGAGGTGATGCGCGAGATCGAGATCTGGTGGATCGACCAGGACTTCATCGAAGACAAGTTCAGCGCCATCGAACGCCTGAAGGCGGTGGCCCAGGGCATGGCCTATTGATCCGGATCGGCCTGCTGGAGACCGGCGCGCCGCCGACCGAGCTGCAGCCGGCCTTCGGCCGCTATGGCCGCATGTTCGAGGCGCTGCTGGGGCCAGATCACGCCTACGCCACCTATGATGTCCAGGCTGGCCAGCTTCCGGCCACGCCGGACGAGCAGGACGCCTATGTCATCACCGGCTCGGCGGCCGGGGTCTATGACGCCTTGCCCTGGATTGATCCGTTGTCGGATTTTCTCAGAGCGGCGCGGGGGCAGGCCGCTCTGGTCGGGGTCTGTTTTGGCCACCAGATCATGGCCCAGGCGTTCGGGGGCCAGGTGGTCAAGTCTGATCGTGGCTGGGGCGTGGGTCTGCATCGCTACGTCGTCGAGCGCCCCCAGGGCTGGACCGATGGGCGCAGCGTCGCCATTCCCGCGTCGCACCAGGATCAGGTGGTGACCCTGCCGCCCTCGGCGACCGTGGTCGGTGGCAGCCCCTTCACGCCCTATGGCCTGTTGGCCTATGACGACGTTCCGGCCATTTCGATGCAGTTCCACCCCGAGTTCGAGCCAGCCTATGCGGCGGCCCTGATCGAGTCGCGACGCGGGACGCGCTACACCGACGCCCAGGCCGACGCCGCCCTCGCCACGCTGCAGGGGCCCAATGACCGCGCGCGGGTGGGCGGCTGGATCCGGGCTTTCCTGCGTGAGGCAACCGGCCGCTAGCTAGAGCGTTGCTGTCGGAGGGAGACCCTGACATGCGCGCCGCCACCCTTATCGCCGTTTTAGGCCTCGCCCTCGCGGGCGGCGCTGTCATCACCAGCGTCAATGCGGCGCCCGAGGGGAGCGCGCCAGGGGCGGCCACGCCCGCTCCGGTCCCGCTGAAGGCGGCTGCGACCTTCCTCTCGATCAAGGATCCGGCCGCCCGGTCGGCAGCGCTGTTCCAGGAGGCGGGCAAGGTCATCGAGAGCCCTCGCTGCATGAACTGCCACCCGGTCGAGCGCCGGCCCACCCAGGGCGACGACCTGCACCCGCACAATCCGCCCGTCGCCGGGGGCCAGAGCGGTCACGGCGTGCCCGGCCTGCCGTGCCTGTCGTGCCATGGCCCCGCCAATGTTCCGACCTGGGGCGAGAAGATCCAGAGCATCCCCGGCGATCCGAAATGGGCCCTCGCGCCGGTCGAGATGGCCTGGCAGGGCAAGTCGCTGGGTCAGATCTGCGCCCAGATCAAGGACCCGGCCCGCAACGGCGGCAAGACCCTGGATCAGATCCACCATCACATGGCCGAGGACTCTCTGGTGGGCTGGGGCTGGAACCCGGGCGCAGGCCGCTCGCCGGCCCCTGGAACCCAGGCCCAGTTTGGCCAGATCATCCGCGCCTGGATCGATACCGGAGCCAAGTGCCCCAAGGCCTGAAGTACAACCCCCTGTTGTTCTGGGGCGCTTTGAGATAACATCGTTCCTCCTTTAGGGGAGGGGCGCATGCAGAATATCGACATGGTCATCGCCGTCATCGCCGCGACCGGCGGTCTGGGACTGGCCGCCATGAGTCTGGTCGACGCCTTCAAGGCCGTACCCGGGGGCGGCGTCTCGCGGATCGGCTTTCGCCACATCCGGGACGTCGCACTACTGTTCGACACGGTGCTGGAGCGCGCGGTCGGGGCCCAGTGGGAGCCCGTGATCCTGTCGCACTGGATCAATGGGCGAGCACGGAGCGACCAGATCGGCATCGTCCGGTCCTTGCTGCGCCTGGGCCTCAATCCCGACACCTCCGACCAGCTGGCCGCCATCGGCAATGTCGACCCCAAGGCCCTGAGCAGCGCCGCTGGCAAGCTGGTCAAGGGCGCGGCGATGACCGAGGCCGAGGTCAATCTGATCGGCCGGGTCGAGGCGGCGGTCGAGGCGCGCCTGGACGCGGCCTTCGATCTGGCTGAACAGGCCTATCGCAATCAGGCGCGCATCCTGGCGGGCGTGATCGCGGTGGTCCTGGCCATGATCGCCTCGTTACTGATGGAGGCGCGCCCGGCGATTTCGGGCCTGGAATGGCTGGACACGCGGTTGCTGCTCGGGGTGCTGGTGGGCCTGCTGGCCGTGCCGATCGCGCCGATCGCCAAGGATCTGGTCAGCGCCCTGACGGTCGCCGCCAGCGCGGTCAAGTCGACGCGCAGGGCCTAGCGCCATGACGCTGTATGTGTCCCTGCGGGCTGGCGGCGGCAGTCGCAGCATGGCCGCCGAGGCGTGCATGCTGGACGGCGATGGCCGCCTCAAGCGACCAAGCGTCAGACGGCTGAGCCCCCAGGAGGCCGCAGCCGCCGTCGCAGGCAAGACCTTGGTGTTCGTCATCCACGGCTTCAATGTCAGCTATGAGAGCGGGCTGCGCTCCCTGGCCTCACTGGAGAGCGAACTGGGCAAGCGCCTGCCCGAAAACTACCGGATGATCGGGGTGCTGTGGCCCGGCGATTTCATCATTCCGGCCATCAACTATCCGGGGGAGTGGCGCGACGCGGTCGAAAGCGGCCGCCTGCTGGCCCGCTTCGCCAACCGGTGGATGCGGGCGGCCAGCGACGTCTGCTTCCTGTCGCACAGCCTGGGCGGCCGCGTGGCCCTGGAGGCGGTGGCCCACCTGGACCGCAAGGCCGCCCATGTCTGCCTGACCGCAGCGGCGACCGACAATGACTGCCTGGAAGCGCCCTATGACGTCAGCGTCGCCAACGCCGACCAGATGACCTGGCTGGCCTCGAAAAAGGACGTGGTGCTGAAGCTGGCCTATCCGGTCGGCGACTGGGCGGGCGATGTCTTTCTGGGTGATGATGACAGCGCCCTGCGCGGCGCCCTGGGCCGCCATGGGGCCAGATGGCCGCGCACGGGCGCCGACACTGTCCGGGGCGTCAGGCTGGCCGACGGCGAAAAGTACGGCCACGGCAGCTATTTTCCGTCCGGTGAATTCGGCGCGGCGCCCAGTCCCAGCAGTCAGGCCGTCGCAAGATTCGCCGCCAACTTCTTCAAGGGTGGCGGACGACCGTGGCCGCCGCCGCCCTGAGACTTGCCTGGCTCAGGGCCACTTCACCGTGGGCGGCATCGAGCTGAGGATCGACTCGACATTGCCGCCGGTCTTCAGACCAAACATCGTGCCGCGGTCGTAAAGCAGGTTGAACTCCACATAGCGTCCGCGCTGCACCAGCTGCTGCTCGCGCTCCTCGGCGGTCCAGGTCTCGCCCATCCGGCGACGGACCAGCTGCGGATAGATCTCCAGAAACGCCTTGCCGACGTCCTGCGTGAAGACGAAGTCGCGCGACCAGTCGCCGCTGTCGTGGTGGTCATAGAAGATGCCGCCGATGCCGCGCGGCTCGTTGCGATGTGGCAGGAAGAAATACTCGTCGCACCAGGCCTTGTACTTGGCGTGCCAGGTCGGGTCGTGGGCGTCGCAGGCGCGCTGATAGGCGGCATGGAAGTCGACGGCGTCCGGAAAGTCCTGCTGGCGCTGATAGCCCAGCAGGGGGGTCAGGTCGCCGCCGCCGCCAAACCAGCTTTTCGTGGTGGCGATAAAGCGGGTGTTCATGTGCACGGCCGGCACGCGCGGGCTGACCATGTGGGCGATCAGGCTGATGCCGGTGGCGAAGAAGCGGGGATCCTCGTCCGCGCCCGGCATCGCCTTGGCCATCTCGGGCGTGAAGGTCCCAAACACGGTGGAGCAGTGGACGCCCACCTTCTCGAACAGGCGGCCGTGCATCATCGACATGACGCCGCCGCCGCCGGCCTCCCGGTCCCACGGCTTGCGCTCGAAGCGGCCGGGCTCGCCCGGATAGAGGTCGGCGGGGGCCTCGTCCTCCAGGCGCTCGAACGCCGCGCAGATCTGGTCGCGCAGGGTTTCAAACCAGGCTTTCGCCGCAGCTTTCTTTTGGTCGAGATCGAGGGCGTCAGTCATGGGAGCCGCTTAAGGCCAACCAGCGTCCCGCGCAAATCCGGGATGATGCGTAAGGCTGGCCTCCGGGCCGGAGCGGGCGGCACTCCCAGGCAAAATGTCGCATGCCCCAGGGTTTAGGCCAGGTCGGTGAACCCGTCGGTCTGTCTCAGCGCCTCGCCCAGCGCCATGGCGGCGCTGGTGGCCAGATTCATCGACCGGGCTTCGGGCCGCAGCGGGATGATCAGTCGGCCCTGCGCCGCGGCGTGAACCGCGTCGGGCGCGCCCCGGCTTTCGTTGCCAAACAAAAGTGTATCGCCCGGAGCGAAGGAAAACCTGTGGAAGGCGACGGCGCCCCTGGTCGTGAACAGCAGCAGCCGGCCTTCGGCGCGTTCAGGCGCGGCGAGGAAGGCTTCCCAGGAAATATGGCGTTTCATGTGGGCCAGCGGCCCATAATCCAGCGCCGCCCGCTTGAGACTTTTGTCGTCCAGGGGGAAGCTGCAGGGCTCAATCACGTCCAGGCCGACGCCAAAACAGGCGGCGAGGCGGATCGCGGCGCCGAGGTTTTGAGGAATGCCTGGTTGAAAAAGCGCGAGACGCATTCTAAGCGAACCACCACAAGGCTAGCAGGGACATTGCTGCGAATCGAAAGGGCTTGCGGACTCGTGCCGCAGGTCCGATAGGACGATCCAACCGTCGCCTTGTGGCGGAGATCCGCTTGCGGGTCGAGAACGATACGGCGCCGCAAGGCGCATCTCCTGGCCGGCCGGTTTCTCGGCGCGGCGGAATCGAAGGGTGACTTAAGGTGGCCGACACCGCCGTGGGCGCAACGACCGAGCCGGAACATGGGAATGATCCCAGCCGGCGCGACTTCATCTATATCGCGACGATCGCCGCTGCCGCTGGCGGCGCGGCGTCGCTTGTCTGGCCGTTCATCGATCAGATGAACCCGTCAGCCGACACGCTGGCCCTGGCCTCGACCGAGTTCGACCTGACCAAGGTCGCCGAAGGTCAGCAGGTGACGCTGAAATGGCGCGGCAAGCCGCTGTTTGTCCGCAACCGCACCGCTGGCGAAATCCAGAAGGCGGTCGCCGATGACAGCGCGGCGATGAACGACCCGCAGAAAGACGCTGACCGCGTCAAGCCGGGCAAGGCCCAGTGGCTTGTGCTGATCGGTTCCTGCACCCATCTGGGCTGCGTGCCGACCTTTGGCGGCGGTGATTACGGCGGCTGGTTCTGCCCCTGCCATGGCTCGCACTACGACACGTCGGGGCGGATCCGTAAGGGTCCGGCGCCCCTGAACCTCGCGGTTCCGGAGTACGAGTTCCTGTCCGACACCACGGTCAAGATCGGTTAAGCGAGATGAGCGGACATTCGACCTATGAACCCAAGACCGGTTTCGAGCGCTGGCTCGACGCCCGTCTTCCGATCGTGCGTCTGGGCTACGACAGCTTCGTTGACTACCCGACGCCACGTAACCTGAACTACTGGTACACCTTCGGCGGCATTCTTTCGCTGTGTCTGGCGACCCAGTTGATCAGCGGCATCATCCTGGCGATGCACTATGACGTCGGCGACGCCTTCAACAGCGTCGAGCGCATCATGCGCGACGTCAACCACGGCTGGCTGATCCGCTACATGCACGCCAACGGCGCGTCGATGTTCTTCATCGCCGTCTATATCCACATGTTCCGCGGCCTCTATTACGGATCCTACAAGGCTCCGCGCGAAGTGCTGTGGCTGCTGGGCTGCGTGATCTACCTGCTGATGATGGCCACGGCGTTCATGGGCTACGTCCTGCCCTGGGGCCAGATGTCCTTCCACGGCGCGGTCGTGATCACCAACCTGTTCGGCGCCCTGCCGATCGTGGGCGAGAGCATCACCACCTGGCTGTGGGGCGGCTTCGCCGTCGACGATGCGACCCTGAACCGCTTCTTCTCGCTGCACTACCTGCTGCCCTTCATGATCGCGGGTGTCGTGATCCTGCACATCTGGGCCCTGCACGTGGTCGGCCAGAACAACCCGACCGGCGTCGAGCCCAAGTCGAAGGCCGATACCCTGCCCTTCACGCCCTATGCGACGGTGAAGGACGGGTTTGCGATGAGCGTGTTCCTGATCCTGTTCGCCTTCTTCGTGTTCTACATGCCCAACGCCCTGGGCCACGCCGACAACTACATCCCGGCCAACCCGCTGGTGACGCCCGCCCACATCGTTCCGGAATGGTACTTCCTGCCGTTCTACGCGATCCTGCGCGCCGTTCCCGACAAGCTGATGGGCGTGCTGGCCATGTTCGGCGCCATCGCCTGCCTGTTCGCCCTGCCATGGCTGGACACCTCGAAGGTGCGCTCGATGCGCTACCGCCCGACCGCGAAGATGTACTTCTTCATCTTCGTCGTGGCGTGCTGCATCCTGGGCCTGTGCGGCGCCAAGCTGCCGGATGATCCGGTCATCCCGCACGTGAAGACCTTCCTGCTGATCGACGCCGACCTGAACAGCTTCGTCTGGCTCAGCCGGGCGGCCACGCTGTACTACTTCGGCTTCTTCCTGGTGATCCTGCCGATCCTGGGCCTCAAGGAGACGCCGCTCCCCGTGCCGGAATCGATTGCTTCGCCGGCCCTGTCGCACCCCGCAGGCCTGCCTGCCCATGCGACCGCCGCGCCTGAGATGAAGGGCTGATCATGATGCTGCGCAAACTCTCTATCCTCGCAGCCGTGGCCGGCCTGATGGCGGCTGGTCCGGTTCTGGCGGCAGGTCACCCCCTGCCGCCCAAGAATGTCGAATGGTCGTTTGAAGGCCCGTTCGGCAAGTTCGACCAGGCCCAGCTGCAACGCGGCTACAAGGTCTATCGGGAGGTCTGCTCGGCCTGCCACTCGATGCACCTGGTCAGCTTCCGCAACCTCGGCGACAAGGGCGGTCCGTTCTATAACGCCGAGTACAAGAACCCGAACGACAACCCGTGGGTCAAGGCGATCGCCAAGGACTACGAGGTCGCCGATATCGACTCCGAGACCGGCGACGCGATCAAGCGTCCGGCGACCTCGGCGGATCGTTTCACCTCGCCCTATCCCAACGAGGCGGCCGCCCGGGCCGGTAATGGCGGCGCCCTGCCGCCGGACATGTCGCTGCTGGCCAAGGCCCGCACCGGCGGCCCGGACTATCTGTACTCGCTGCTGACCGGCTATGTGGCCCCGCCCGCCGGCCTGAAGGTCGGCGCCGGCCAGCACTACAACCCCTATATGGCCGGTGATCTTACCGCCTCGTGGTCGGGTCCGCATGACAAGGTCCCGCCCGGCGGCTACATCGCCATGGCCGCGCCGCTCAAGAAGGACCTGGTGTCGTTTGACGACGGCACCCCGTCCACCATCGACCAGCAGGCCAAGGACGTCTCGGCCTTCCTGATGTGGGCCGCCGAGCCCAAGATGGAAGAGCGCAAGGAAACCGGCTTCGTGGTGATCCTGTATCTGCTGCTGTTCTCGGGGCTGCTCTATGCCAGCTACCGCAAGGTCTGGAAGAACGAGTCGCACTGACCCGTCGGAAACGACTGAAGCGATCAGGGCCTGGCGGAAACGCCGGGCCCTTTTTCTTTGGCGGCGGGGGTCAGCCAGAGACGCCTGGCCAAGGTGTCGAGGCGCAGGTGGTAGTCCGACAGGATGGCCACGCCCACTGCGCCCGCCACGCCTTCTGGCAGGTCCCCGGCTCGCACAGCGGGAACGCGCTGACTCAGGCGACCGTCCAGCGACAGCGCGGCCAGGGTCCCCGCCGGGGTCTGGCGCGGCCCATCGGCGTCGCCGCGCGCCCGGACCCCGCCGTTGGAGGCGGTATCGAGGGCGAAGGCCCCGCTCAGGCTGGTGAAGCCGTCGGATGCCGTGGCCCGAACGGTCGGCACGCCGCCGACGACCGTTACGGGCAGGGCCCGCCCGGCGGGCGCGCGCACCGCGTCCCGCACCTCCAGCTGCAGCCGGCAGGGGGCGAAGTCGATGACCACCACATAGCGATCCAGAATATCGGCCCCGATCACCCCGGCGATCGGCGCGACAAAGCCCACGCCGCGATAGTCCAGATCGGTGACCCGGATCGGGGCGGCCGCAACCCTCTGTCCGGCCAGTCGCACCGGCAGGGTCAGGTCGGTTTCGGCATAGCCGCTCATCTGGGCCTTGGTGTTGTGCAGCAGGGTGCGCGGCGCCGACAGATCGATGACGAAGTCGCCGGCCATGTCGGCGATGGCGGCCGGGGCGACGATGGCCCCGTTCTCGAACCAGCAGGCCGTTTCGCCGGCCATGGCCGGGCCGGTCGCCGCCAGCGACAGGATCAACAGCAGGGCGGTGGCGGAGCGGCGCATGCGTTGATCCTAGCCAAGCCTTTCGGTCCCGGCGACAGGCGTCAGCACGGCTTGCGCCGATGGCGACGATTTGGGCAATCGCGTTGACAGGATTGACGACAAGTACTTTGCGTATCAAAGTAAATGGATCGTCCCACCGGAGCCCCGTCATGTTTCGTCCGCTAGCCTGTGTCACAGCTTCCCTGGCCGCCGTCGCGATCCTGGTCGCCGCTCCAGCCCAAGCCCAAGCCCAGTCGCCTGATCCGGCGCCGCGCCTTGCCGCCCAGAAACAGGCCATGGCCAGGCTGGACGCGATGGACGGCGTCTGGCGCGGTCCGGCCTGGACCCTGCTGGCCGACGGCAGGAAGCACGAACTCACCCAGACCGAGCGGATCGGCCCGCTGCTGGACGGTGCCATCAAGGTGCTGGAAGGGCGCGGCTATGAAGCAGACGGCGCCACCAGCTTCAACGCCCTGGGCGTGATCTCCTACGAGCCCTCGACCGACGCCTTCACCCTGCACTCCCACGCCATGAGCCAGAAGGGCGACTTCAGCCTCAAGCCTACCGCCGACGGCTATGTCTGGGAGATCCCGGCCGGGCCGATGGTCATCCGCTATACGGCCGTCATCCGGGACGGCGCGTGGCGCGAGATCGGCGAACGGGTCATGCCGGACCGTCCGCCGATGCAGTTCTTCGAGATGAATCTCAAGCGCGTGAGCGACAGCGCCTGGCCGGCGGCGGGGGCGGTCGCCCCGCGGTAGGGGCGGCTTGCCGCCTGCCGACCTTCAGTCGACGCGCGGTTGGATGATCATCAACTCGAGGCGCTTGAGGGCCCGCAACAGCCGATGGGTTTGCATCGCGGGCCAAAGGGCGAGCTTCAGCATCAGCGCCATGATCAGCAGAACAGCCGACGGGAGACCCCAGTGCAGGGCGGTCAGCATGTCCTGGGCCTCGAAAAAGCGCCAGCCGCTCCAGAGCCCGGCGAGGAACATCACGGCCTGGGTGACCAGGAGCACGCTGCTGGCCCATCCCGAGCGACTGCCCAGCAAGGAGAGGGCCTGATCGATGTGACCGGGATCATCGTCGCCGATCCTGCGCAAGAGGTCGCGCTCCTCGGCAGTGATGGCCTCGTCTAGGGCGGCGTCGGGTCTAGGCATTGCGATCTCCTCCAAGCACGGCGCGCAAGGTGCGCCGTGCGTGCATCAGGCGGGTCTTGACGGTGCCCGCGGGAACGTCGAGGGCCACGGCGATCTCGCCGACGCTCAAGCCCTCGAAATGGTACAGGGCCAGCGCCGCGCGCTGGCCGGGCGGCAGGGTGCGGATCGCGACGTGCAGGCGGCGAGCCTGGTCCTGTGCGGCGGGATCTGGACAGTGGGGTTCAGGCTCGGGTTCGGCAGCGAACGCGCTGGCGAGGTTTCGCCGCTCTTTCAGGGCGGTGACGTCGCGCGCGCACCGGCGTGAGACAATGCGATAGGCCCAGGCCGGGAAGGCTCTTTCGTCCTCCAACCGAGGCAGGCCGCGAGCGATCTCGAGCCAGGCGGCCTGAACCGCGTCCAGCGCCATGTCCCTGTCGCCCGTCAGACGCCAGCCGTGGGCGGTCAACCGTTGCTGCCACCGCCGGACGAGGTCTGCAAAGGCGCGTCGGTCGCCGGCACGCGCCGCGACGACGAGATATTCGTCCAGCAGTCGCCGGGTCTGCGCATTCGAGCTGTCGTTCAACGGGGTCATCGAAGGATAGGTGGCGATCCAACGGCAAACGGTTCAAAAAAACTGAAGGCGTTACCGTTCAAAGCGCCGAACCGGTCTAAGCCTCGCCCCGGTTCCCGCCGCCGCGCTGGAACAGTTGGAGGGTGCGCAGCATCGCCAGCCGGGCGCTGTCGGCGTGATAGCCGTTGGGGGCCACGAAGGCGTGACCCGCCTCGTACAGCCAGACCGGCAGGTCCGGATGGGCGGCCTGGATGGTCTCGACATCGGCCATCGGGATCATCGGATCGGACTTGCCAAAGTGCAGGGCGGTCGGGACCTTTGGCATTTCATCCGTATACTGAACGATGTCGCCGCCATAGAAGGCCGAGACGCCCGACAGGCCGTCGCAGCGGGCAGCGGCCAGCCAGGCGGTCGTGCCGCCATAGCAGAAGCCCATGGCGAACACCGGGCCCTCCATCGCCTCAATGCAGGTCTGGACGCGGGGCAGGGCGCTCATGCCCCAGCCGGTGGCCTGGCCCATGGCCATGCGCTGGTCCAGGATCGCCGGCTCGGTGTTGGCGTCGGGAAAGGGCGTATCGGCCGAGTCGAACAGGGCCGGCGCCATCACCTCGTAGCCCTGCTGCGCCAAGGTGTCGGACAGGTCGCGGATGTGGGGCGTCACGCCCCAGATGGCGTGCAGGATCACCAGGCCGCCGCGCCGGGCGTCCTGGTGCGGGGCGTGCCAGGCCCTGAACGGGGCGCCGTCGCGGGTAGCCAGGGCGATGGGCTTGCCCATGCTCAGCCGCCGCTGTTGGCGACGAAAAAGTCCAGGGTCCGGGCCCGCGCCATTTCGGCGTCGGCAAGGTCGGAATCGGGCCGCCCGTCATTGTTGAAGCCGTGACCGCTGGCCTCATAGATGTGGACCGGGACCTCAGGGTGGGCGGCGGCGATGGCGGCCTTCATCTCGTCTGCGGGAATATGCGGATCCTTGCGGCCCAGATGGACGATGACGGGGCAGGAGAGGGCGAACCTGGCCATGCCCGCCACCTGGCCGCCATAGTAGCTGGCGGCGGCCGAGAGGCCCTGGCAGCGCGCGGCGGCCAGCCAGGCCATGGTCCCGCCATAGCAGTAGCCGACCACGAACACCGGGCCGCGCGGGGCCAGGAAATCAATACAGGCCTGGATGTCACCCATGGCGTTTTCCGGGCCATTGGCCTTGGCGTAACGGACTCCGGCCTCGAACCCGTCCGGGTCGTGCCCGGCGACGAAGCCCCGTTCCTGTCGGTCGAACATGGCGGGCGCAACCACCTCGAAACCGCGCTCGGCCCAGCGCGCCACGTCCTCCTGGACGTAGCGGTCCAGGCCAAAGATCTCCTGGACCACGATCACCCCGCCCTTGCGAACGCCCTGCGGATGGGCGTGGTCAGCGGTGAAGACGAAGCCGTCATGGACGGCGGTCAGGGTCAGCCGATCAGCGGTCATCGGCGGCCGATCAGCCCTTGTCCGGCTTCAGGGAGCAGACCCCGGCGCCGCTGGCCTTGGCCCGGGCGCAGGACATCGCCTGCAGGCCGGCCTTCGACCTGGGCTGGGGCGCGTCGATGATGTAACCGCCGCCGCCCTCGCACAGCACTTCATAGCGCGAGATCGGCGGATCGCCGCCACCGCCCAGATAGGTGCCGGCGATCGGCGTGCAGGTCAGGCCGGCTTTCCTGGCGAGGCTCGCGATCCCGGCGTTGGAGCCGATATTGGCCTGCAGCCGGCAGGTCGCCAGCTTGCCCTTGGCGGCCTTTTCCGAGGCGGCCAGAGCCACGCAATCATAGGCGCTGACCTTGTCGCCCACCTTGGAGACCACCCAGCCGAAGTCGTCCTTGCAGGCCACTTCGTAGGTCACGGAATGCTTGCCGCCCTTGTTGGATTCCTTGACCAGGCCGGCGCTGATCGGGTCGCAGGTGACACCCGCCTCGGCGGCCAGGGCGATGGCCTGTCGCTGCTGCAGCGGGTTGGCCGGCTCCAGGTACTGGCCGCCTTCGTTGGCGGCCTGGTAGCGGCCCATGGTGTAGGTCGGGGTCGTGGGGCGCGGACCGGTGTAGACCTGAGCGAACGCCGTGCTGGCGACCATGGTGAAGGCGATGGCGAGGATAGGCGACTTCATGGCACGGCCCCGGGTTGCAGTTACGCGAGCATGGCGCCGCAAGGCGGCCCCGTCGAGCCCCGGAAACATCGGTCTCCGAGACCCGACGGCAGGAATCAGACGTTGAAGCGGAAGTGCATCACGTCGCCGTCCTTGACGACATAATCCTTGCCTTCGGCTCGCATCTTGCCGGCTTCCTTGGCGCCGTTTTCGCCGCCCAGCTTGATGAAGTCGTCAAAGGCGATGGTTTCGGCGCGGATATAGCCCTTCTCGAAGTCGGTATGGATGACGCCGGCCGCCTGCGGGCCGGTGTCGCCCACATGGATGGTCCAGGCGCGGGCTTCCTTGGGGCCGACCGTGAAATAGGTCTGCAGGTTCAGCAGCTTGTAGGCCTCGCGGATCAGGCGGTTCAGGCCCGGCTCTTCCAGGCCCAGGGTCTCGAGGAACTCGGCGCGCTCATCGGCGTCGAGCAGGGCGATCTCGCTCTCGATCTGGGCCGAAATCACCACGCTGTTGGCGTTGTCCTGGGCGGCGCGAGCGGCGACCAGGTCGCTGTACTTGTTGCCCTTGTCGGCGCTGCCCTCGTCGACATTGCAGACATAGAGGGCCGGCAGCGAGGTCAGCAGCTGCAGCATGTGCCACGCCTTCTCGTCGTCGGCGTCGATCTTGGCGACACGGGCAGGACGGCCCTCGCGCAGCTGCTCCAGGGCCAGATTGGCGAGGCGCAGCGTATTGGCGCTTTCCTTGTCGCCGCCGGTCTTGGCGCGCTTTTCCAGGGCCGGAACGCGCTTTTCCAGGCTTTCAAGGTCGGCCAGCATCAGCTCGGTCTCGATGATGTCGAGATCGCTGATCGGGTCGATGCGGCCTTCCACGTGGACGATGTCGCCGTCCTCGAAGCAGCGGGCCACGAAGGCCACGGCGTCACAGTCGCGGATGTTGGCCAGGAACTGGTTGCCCAGGCCCTCGCCCTTGGACGCGCCGCGCACCAGGCCGGCGATGTCGACGAAGGTTATCCGGGCCGGGATGATTTCCTTGGAGCCGGCGACCTTGGCCAGGGCGTCAAGACGGGGCTCGGGCACCGCGACCTCGCCGGTGTTGGGCTCGATCGTGCAGAACGGATAGTTGGCGGCCTGGGCCGACGCCGTCTGGGTCAGGGCGTTGAACAGGGTGGACTTGCCGACATTGGCTTGCAAGAACTGTAACCGGTTCCGATATTGATTGCGGAAAAGGAGCAGCGCCATGAGCATTCGACCCGTCGTCAAGATCGTGAACGGCGTCCCCGCCTCGGATGGCGACGGCGTGCGCCTGACCCGCATGCTGGGCACGGCGGAGGCCCAGATGTTCGACCCGTTCCTGATGCTGGACTGTTTCGACAACGACCAGGCGTCCGACTACATGGGCGGCTTTCCGGACCACCCGCATCGCGGCTTCGAGACCGTGACCTACATGCTTGAAGGCCGGATGCGCCACCGCGACAATACCGGCCGCGAGGGGATCATCGGCCCCGGGGGCATCCAGTGGATGCGGGCCGGCAGGGGCATCGTCCATTCCGAAATGCCCGAGCAGAGCGAAGGCCGCATGCGCGGCTTTCAGCTGTGGGTGAACCTGGCGCCACGGAGGGCGGCACGGCCGGCCCGATCGGCGGCGGAGCGGTGGATGCCCTCTATTTCGACGTCGCGCTGCCCGCCGGGACGCGGTTCGAGGAGCCCGTCGGCGGCGACCGCAACGCCATGGTCGCGGTCTATGAGGGCCAGGTCCGCGTGGCGGGCGGCAAGATCGACGCGCTGAGCGGGGTGTTCCTGGGCGCCGGCGACAGGGTGGTGGTCGAGGCGGTCACCGACGCGCGCGTGCTGCTGCTGGCCGGTCGCCCCATCGGCGAGCCGGTGTTCTGGCACGGGCCGTTCGTGATGAACTCCCGCGACGAGATCGTTCAGGCGTTTCAGGACTTCCAGAGCGGGAAGTTCTGACCCCCAAACCGGACGCCCCTTACGCCCCTGCCGCGACCGTGCTTCAAATGGCCCGGCTTGGTCGCCAGGACCCGTCGCTGCAGGCGGCTGTCGAGAGGCTGGTGAAGAAGACAAAGGGGCAGCAGATGCGTCGGCTCATCGCCTTTCTGGTCGCCCTGACGACCCTGGCCATGGCCTCAACGGCCGCCGCCGCCGAAAAGCCGCTGCGCGTGCTCTATCTGGATCAGTCCGTGGGCTGGAAGCACGCCCCGGTGGTCAGGCCCGAGCACGGCGGCCTGGCCCTGTCCGAAACCGCGATGATCGCCATCGGCCAGGAAAGCGGGACCTTCGTC
>NCEV01000042.1 GCA_002280875.1 Caulobacter sp. 32-67-35
CGGGGGCTCTTGGGTATCAGAGCTGAAAGACGCTCGCTTGGCCCAACCCTCACGGAATAACAGTTTCTGCGAAGCGGACAGGTCGAGCCGAAACGCAAATCATCATCACGGTCATCCGGGTTCGCCCCGGCCGCTTCGCGCCTCCCCAACCCACTGGCAGCCGATTTCGGCGCGAGAGCGAAAACGCATGCCGCCATCCCCCTCGCAATCACCCCGGAACGCGCTATATCCACGCCATGGCTGAAGCTTTCAACGACAAGACCCTCGCTGCCGACGTCCTGAGCAAGGATCGGGCAATCCGCTACGCCGAGGTGGCCGACGAGATCGCCTCGGTGCTGGACGGCGAGCCCAATGTCACTGCCCGCATGGCGACCGTGGCCTCGATGCTGGCGAGTAGCTTCGACCACTATTTCTGGACCGGCTTCTACGTCGTCGATCCCACGAAAGAACGCGAGCTGGTGGTCGGGCCCTATCAGGGCTCGCTGGGCTGTCTGCGTATCGCCTTTGGACGCGGCGTCTGCGGCGCGGCGGCCAAAACCGGTCAGACCCAACTGGTGCCCGACGTCCACGCCTTCCCCGGCCACATCGCCTGTGACAGTCGCTCGGAAAGCGAGATCGTCGTGCCGGTGTTTGACAGGGCCGGCCAGTTGATCGCGGTGTTCGACGTCGACTCCGACAGGCCCGCCGCCTTCGACGAGACTGACCAGCAGGGGCTCGAGACGATCCTCAAGGCCACCTTCGGCTAGCTGGCTCAAGGGTTGCAGCCCGGTCTCCATCATTCCCTAACCGCTTCGGATTAGGACAGGTGGACCATGCTGAACGTCGAGACCCTGCATCCCAGCCAACTGACGCCCGCGGACACCGCGTTGTGGCGCAGCATGGCTGCGGCCGAGCCGGCGTTCGCCAACCCCCTTCTGGGTCCTGATTTCGCCCTGGCCGTGGGCCGGGTGCGCGAGGATGCGCGGGTGGCGGTGATCCGCAGAGGCGGGGAAACCCTCGGCTTCCTGCCGCACCACCGCCGTCCGGGCCGTCTGGCGCGCGCCATCGGCTCGCCGCTGTCGGACTATCATGGCGTCGTCTCGCATCCTGACCCAGGTTTCCGGGCCGAGGACGTGCTGCGGGCCGCTGACCTGGGCGTGTTTCGCTACACGGGCCTGATCGACCCTTTCGGGGTGTTCGGCGGCGTGGGCGAGCCGCAGGCCGCCTTCGTGATCGCGCCCGAGGGCTCGACCGCCGACTATCTGGAGGCCGTTCGCGCCGCCAGCCCCAAGAAGATCAAGAATTACCGCCGGCTGGACCACAAGCTGGAACGGGAAATGGGCCAGGTGCGCCTGGTCGCGCCCGACACCTCGCGCGCGTCGTTTGACTTGCTGATCGCCTGGAAGCGCGAGCAGCTGCAGCGCACCGGCCTGCACGACTTTCTGCGCCCGGACTGGACCAGCGACCTGCTGACCGACCTGTTCGAGCGCCAGACCGGCGACTTCCAGGGCCTGATGATCGGGCTTTATGCCGGCGACGAGCTGGTTGCGGGCCATTTCGGCGTGCGGCTGGGCGGGGTCTATCATCCGTGGATCGCCTCGACCAACCCGGCCTATGGCGCCTGGTCGCCGGGGCAGCTGTTCTTCCTGCGCGCCATCGCGGCCATGCCCGAGCTGGGCCTGACCCGCTACGACCTTGGCCCGGGCCATGACCACTACAAGCGCGCCTACGCCTTCACCCAGACCCCTGTCCAGAGCGGCGCCGTGATGGCCGCCAACGTGGCTGGCCTGATGGCCTGCTCGGTCGAGAGCGCCTGGAACCTGGCGGGCGCGGGCGGCAATGGCGTGGTGGCGCGTCTGCGTCGCCGGATGGACGTGATCAATAGCGTCGAACTGACCATGGGCGGCCAGGTGCGCGGTCTGGTCGACGCCGTGGCGGGACAGTCACGCCGCCGGGTCGGCGCGCACGAGGCCGGCTGATGATCCATGTGACGGTGATGATCCCGACCCAGCGGCGGCTCGGCGGTCTGGCCGTCGCGGTCCGCTCCGTGCTGGCCCAGAGGAGCGTGGATTTCGCCGCCCTGGAGATCATCGTTGTCGACAATGACCAGGTCCCGTCGGCCCAGTCCACGGTCGAGGACCTGGCCCAGGGCGCGGCCTGTCTTGTTCACTACGTGCACGAACCCCGCGCCGGGGTAGCCAACGCTCGCAATGCTGGCATGGCCAGGGCGTCCGGCGCGCTGATCGCCTTTCTCGACGATGACGAAGAAGCGCCGGAGGGCTGGCTGGCGGCTCTGCTGGCGGCCCAGGCCCGCTTTGACGCCGACGTGGTTTTTGGCCCGGTCCGGGGCAGGGCGCCCGACAGCGTCGTTGAGCATCGCGACTATCTGGAACGGTTCTTCTCGCGCCTGGGCCCCGCCGAGGCCGGCGTCATCGATCACTATTACGGCTGTGGCGACAGCCTGCTGCGCCGCGCCGCCTTGCCCGATCCCGTCTCGCCCTTCGCGATCGAGCGCAACCAGATCGGCGGCGAGGACGACATGCTGTTTGGCCAGATGCAGGCCGCCGGCGCGCGTTTCGCCTGGGCGCCTGACGCCTGGGTCTGGGAGGACCCCGCGCCCGATCGCCTGACCCTCGACTACACCCTGGCCCGCGCCTTCGCCTATGGCCAGGGTCCTTCAGCCCACTGCGCCGCCGCCAGCCCGCCTGACCGGATCGGCGTGGCGCGCTGGATGGTCATCGGCGTCGCGCAGGCTGCGGTATTCGGCGCCGTGGCCGGCCTGAAATGGCTGACCCGTTCGCAGGACCGCGCCAACTGGCTGGACAAGGCCGCGCGCGGTCTGGGCAAGACCCTGTGGTGGGGCCCCTTCAAGATCCATTTCTACGGGAGGACCGCGTGAGCGTGATCACCGACTGGACGCCTGAAAAGGCCAGGGCCTTTGGCGCCGACAACCTGGCCTTCGAGCACGGGCTGCACGAGCGCCCGATGTTCGACGACGAAGGTCTGGCGCGACTGCTGGATCTGTATCCCCGCGACCAGCTGGGCGTCTTCACCATGGGCGAGGACCCCAAGGCCTGGACCACCTGGCGCAAGGGCGCGGCGGGAAACCTGACCGGCGACCAGTTGCTGGACGCCGCCCAGAGCGGCCGCATCTGGCTGAACCTGCGTCACACCAACGATTATGTGCCTGAATATGCCGCGCTCGGTGACGAGATCTTCGCCGAGAAGGAGGCTCAGGTTCCGGGTCTGCGCACTTTCAAGCGCGACCTGGGCATGCTGATCAGCTCGGCCAACGCCCAGGTGTTCTATCACCTCGATGTACCGCTGGTGTCGCTGTGGCAGCTGCGCGGCCAGAAGAGGGTCTGGGTCTATCCGGTCGCCGATCCCTATGTGGGCGAGCTGGACCTGGAGAAGATCGTGCTGCGCGAGACCGCCGAGCAGTTCGCCTTTGATCCCGAATGGGACAAGGGCGCGGCGGTTTATGACCTGACGCCGGGCAAGATGGTCACCTGGCGGCAGAACGCGCCGCACCGGATCGAGAACGGTCCGATGCTGAACGTCTCGCTGTCGATCGAATTCATGACCCCGCCGGCCCTGATGCGGGCCAATGTGATCTACGCCAATGGCGTGCTGCGTCGTCGCCTGGGCGCCAGGCCGCGCATCCAGAACGGGTTTGGCCCGGCGGCCCTGACCAAGCTGGCCGTGGCGCGCGGCGCCAAGGCGCTGAACCTGCAGACGCCCCATGTGCGTCATCTGCCCGTGACCTTTGGCCTGGACGCCAGCAAGCCGGGCGTTCTGATCGAAAGCCGCGCCTGACGCTTGCTCCCGGGCCCGCTTCATCGCAGAAGTCGCCGATGAGTCAGGCAGTCACGATTGAACTGGGCGAGGGCGCCGAACACGACGCCCGGGCGTTGCGGAATGCGTTCGGGTGTTTCACCACCGGCGTCACGGTTGTCACCACCATCAGCGCTGACGGGCGCAAGGTGGGGCTGACGGCCAATTCCTTCACCTCGGTGTCGCTGGATCCGCCCCTGGCGCTGATCTGCGTCGACCTGAAGTCCAGCAGCTTGCCCTCGCTGGACGCGGCCGGTGTGTTCGCGGTCAACGTGCTGCATGCCGAACACCAGGAACTGGCCCGCAACTTCGTGCGCAAGGACATCGACCGGTTTGCCGGGATCGAGACCGAGACCTGGCGCACCGGCGCGCCGATCCTGCCCGGTTGCATGGCCAATTTCGAATGCGAGACCCATCACGTTTTCGACGCGGGCGATCACCGCGTGTATGTCGGCCGGGTGGTGAAGCTGCGCTACGATCCCGATCATGAGCCGCTGGTCTATCTGCAGGGCCGCTTCCGGCGGGTCCACGTCGACGCCGAATAGGGTCGGTTCAATCGACGCCGCGCGGTCTCCAGGCCAGGACATCGGCGCTATGGCCGACGCCGATCTTGGCGCAGTCATGCTTCAGCGGGCAGGCGCCGCAGCGCGGCCCTTCGTGCGGGCACAGCATCTGGCCCAGGCCGCGCTTCATCAACCAGTGCAGTTCGAACAGGTCGTCCGCCGTCCACGCTTCCGGCGCCATGCCCATCAGGGCGTGATACGCCTGTGTGGTATCGCCGGAGCTGACCAGGCCGATCCGCCGCGCGACGCGGTGGACATGGGTGTCGACCACGAGCGCGCGCATGGCCAGGTCGCTGAAGTTCAGGACACAGGCGGCGACCTTGACGCCGACGCCCGGTAGGCTCTGCAGTTCGTGCCGCGCCGTATCGACGGGCAGGGCGCGCAGATGGCTGAGCGAAAGCCAGCCGATCCGCGCCTGGATCATCCGCAAGGCCATCGGCAGGCGACGGGCCTTGTCGTGAGCGTGGGTGACGTCGTGGATGATTTCCAACACCTGGGCGTCCGAAGCCTGGGCCAGATCTTCCCAGCACTTGAACGCGGCCCGCAGGCGCAGGAACGCCGCCCAGGAGACCGCGTCGGGCGTCCGGCCGCTGATCGAGGATTTCACCAGCTGCGAGATGGGGTCCATCCGCGCCACGGGTCGCTGAGCTCCAAATTCGCAGAGCAGGGCGTCGCGAACGCTTTCGAGCGGCGAGCGTGCGAGGGTTAGGGAAAGCTGCATGGGATCTCGCGCCAGAACATAATAGGAACATTATGCGGCGCGCAGCGAATTGTCCACAGGCTGTTATGGGCGCCGGGCTCGGCCCCACAGCGCGGTGACCCGGCGACGCAGGCGTTGAAGGGCCACCCGAACAGGCGTCGGCGCACGAGCGGGCGCGGGACGTTCTTCGTCTGGCAAGTCCACACCCGCGAAGCGGGCGATCAGTTCGCGCAGTTCAGGCTCCTGCACGCCGAGCGCGGCCTCGATGGGGCTCATCCATTGCAGCACCCGCTGGCCCTTTTCTGGCCAGACAGCGTGCCCGCCCGTGACCTGAAAAGGGTAGACGTCGACCCTGACCAGCCGCGCCACGCCGCTTTTCAGGCGCTTGAGATATTCATAGTCGCCGATGGACTGCTCGGCGATCACGCCATCCAGGCCGGCCTCCTCATAGGCTTCCTGGGCCGCCGCCGCGGGATCGCTGCGCCCCTTCATCGGCCAGCCCTTGGGGATGACCCAGCGCTTGGTTTCACGCGACGAGACCAGCAGGATCTGGAGAGACTGGCCGGCCCCGCGCCATGGCAGGGCGGCGACCTGACGACGCCTGTCGTCGGCCTTGGCCGTTGCCCGCTTGACCGGCTTCTCCGTCACGTCTTCAGCATCCCGATGCGTCGTCTCGCCGTCTCGCGACGCCAGCCGATCATAGCGCCCGTGATCCGGCGAGTCGTCGAGACCGGAAGGCTGCGATGCGTCACTAAGGCGCGCCTTGCCTGGCCAGCGCTCAATCCTTGAAGCCGCATCCCCGGTTCCCGTTCCCGCGCCCGCATGGCGTTCACGCTCACCATCAATGGGGAAACCCGCTCGGTCGAGGTCGAGGGCGACACGCCGCTGCTGTGGGTGCTGCGCGACACCCTGGGCCTGGTCGGGACCAAGTTCGGCTGCGGCGCAGCCCAGTGCGGGGCCTGTACGGTGCACATCGACGGCGCGCCGGTGCGCGCCTGCATCACACCCGTACGGCGCGTAGGCGACAAGAAGGTCGTCACGATCGAGGGCGTCGGCAAGGACCCGGTCGGGGCCAAGGTGCAGGACGCCTGGAAGACCATCGACGTGCCGCAGTGCGGCTACTGCCAGGCCGGCCAGATCATGTCGGCCACGGCCCTGCTGACCGCCAATCCCAAGCCCGACGATGCGGCCATCGACGAGGCCATGAACGGCAACCTCTGTCGCTGCGCCACCTACATCCGCATCAAGGCCGCCATCAAGGCCGCCTCCGGTCAGGGAGCCTGAGCATGGACGGCGAAATGCTTCGCGACCCGACCCGTCGCCTGTTCCTGCAGACGGGCGCCGCGCTGGGCGGCGGTCTGATGATGTCGTTCAGCCTGTCCAGCGTCGGCCACGCGGCAGGCGAGGGGACGCTGAACGCCTATGTCCGCATTGCGCCCGATGGCGGCGTGACCATCGTCTCCAAGGTCCCCGAGGTGGGGCAGGGCATCAAGACCTCGCTGCCGATGCTGATCGCCGAGGAACTGGACGTCGAATGGTCGGCCGTCACGGTCGAACAGGCCATCGCCGACACCAAGGTCTTCGGACGCCAGGTGGCCGGCGGCAGCATGGCCACGACCCTGGAATATGACGGTCTGCGCAGGGTGGGGGCCACGGGCCGAGCCCTGTTGATCGCCGCCGCCGCCGCCCGCTGGGGCGTGCCCGCAGAGACCTGCGCCACCGAGCCGGGCTTCGTTGTGCATGGGCCGAGCAAACGCCGCCTGGCCTACGGCGAACTGGCGCAGGCCGCATCCGCCCTGACGCCGCCTGATCCCAAGAGCTTGACCCTGAAGGACCCCAAGGCCTTCCGGATCATCGGCCAGCCGCACAGGAGCGGCGACCTGGACGCCATTGTGACCGGTCAGCCGGTCTATGGCATCGACGTGCGCGTGCCGGGGATGCTGTACGCCACCTTCGCCAAGGCTCCGACCTTTGGCGCCAGGGTGGCCAGTGTCGACCTGGCGCCGGCCAAGGCGGTTGCGGGCGTCAAGTCCGCCTTCGTGGTCGAGGGGGGAACCGCTCTGACGGGCCTGCTGCCGGGCGTGGCGGTGGTCGCCGACAGCTGGTGGGCGGCGCGGAAGGGTCGCAACGCGCTGGAGATCCAGTGGGCCGACCATCCGACCAAGGCCCAGAGCAGCGCCGGCTTCGCCGCCAGGGCCGCCGAGCTGTCCAAGGCCGCGCCGCATCGCACCCTGCGGTCCGATGGCGATGTCGATGCCGCGTTCAAGGGCGCGGCCAAGGTCGTCAGCGCCGCCTATGACTATCCCTTTATCGCCCACGCCAATCTTGAGCCGCAGAACTGCACGGCCAGTTTCAAGGATGGCAAGGTCGAGATCTGGGCTCCGACCCAGAACCCCGAGCCGGGCCGCAAGCTGGTGGCTGCGGCTCTGGGCGTGGCCGAGACCGACATCACCATCCATCTGGTGCGCGTCGGCGGCGGTTTTGGCCGGCGTCTGATGAACGACTACATGGTCGAGGCGGCGATGATCTCGAAACTGGCCGGCGCGCCGGTCAAGCTGGTCTGGACCCGCGAGGATGACACCCAGCACGATTTCTATCGTCCCGGCGGCTGGCATAATTTCACCGCCGGCCTTGACGCCAAGGGTGATCTGGTCGGCTGGCGCGACCACTTTGTGACCTTCGGCGAAGGCGAGCAGTTCGCCACCGCCGCCGGCATGAACGCCACCCAGTTTCCGTGCCGGGCCGTGGACAACTACAGGCTCGACGTCTCGGTCATGCCGCTGGGCGCGCCGACCGGCTTTCTGCGGGCGCCGGCCAACAACGCCTTCGGCTTCGTGATCCAGTGCTTCACTGACGAACTGGCGGTGGCGTCCGGGCAGGACCCCGTCGCTTTCCGCCGCAAGCTGCTGGGCGAGCCGCGTCTGCTGGGCGACCCCGGTCAGGGCGACAGCTTCCACACGGGACGGATGCGCGGCGTGCTCGACCTGGTGGCCGAGAAGTCCGGCTGGGGCCGCAAGACCTCGAAGGGCACGGGACTGGGCGTCGCCTGCCACTACAGCCATCTGGGTTATGTCGCCGTCGTGATGGAGGTTTCCGTCAGCAAGGGTGCGCTGAAGATTCACAAGGTCTGGGCCGCCGCCGATGTGGGTTCGCAGATCGTCAACCCCAGCGGGGCCGAGCAGCAGGTGCAGGGCTCGATCCTGGACGCCATCGGCGCGACCCTGCATCAGGCGATCACCTTCGAGAACGGCGCGGCCGTCCAGAGCAGCTTTGCTGACCACCCGCTGCTGCGAATGACCGAAGCGCCGCCGGTCGAGGTGCATTTCAAGCTCAGCGACAACCGGCCAACCGGCCTCGGCGAGCCAGCCTATCCGCCGGCTCCGGCGGCCCTGTGCAACGCCATCTTCGCGGCGACGGGCAAGCGCATCCGGTCCCTGCCGATCGGCGACCAACTGGCCTGACGGCAAGACCCCTGCTAGGAGCGAGAACGCGCTTTTAGCAGGGGTCTTCCATGTCCACCGTCACGGTCGTCAGCCATCCGCTCGTCCAGCACAAGCTGACCCGGATGCGGGACAGGACAACCTCGACCAAGACCTTCCGCGCCCTGATGCGCGAGACGGCGACCCTGATCTGCTACGAGGTCACCCGCGACCTGCCGATGGACGAGGTCCAGATCGAGACTCCGGTCGCCTCGACCACGGCCAGGGAAATCGCCGGCAAGAAGCTGGTGTTCGCGCCGATCCTGCGGGCCGGCCTGGGCATGGCCGATGGCATGCTGGACCTGGTGCCCTCGGCCCGCGTCGCCCATGTGGGCCTCTATCGCGATCCGGAGTCGCTGGAGGCGGTTGAATACTATTTCAAGGCCCCGCAGGACGTGGCCGGCCGTCTGGTCATCGTGGTCGATCCGATGTTGGCCACCGGCCATTCGGCCATCGCCGCGATCACCCGCCTGAAGGCGGCCGGGGTCAGCGACCTGCGCTTCGTGTGCCTGCTGGCCGCGCAGGTCGGGGTCGACAACCTGCGGGCCGCCCATCCCGACGTGCCGATCTGGACCGCCGCCATCGACGCCCAGCTCAACGACCACGGCTATATCGTGCCCGGCCTGGGCGACGCCGGCGACCGGACGTTCGGGACGCGCTAGTTCGGCAGCGCCTTCACGAAGGCCTTGACCACGCTGGCCGAGTTGTCTGAGGCCAGTTGCAGGAACGTATGCATCTCGTTGGCTTCGTCGCCGCCGCCGGCCAGGTCCGACAGGCTGCGGAAGGCGATGAACGGCGCGCCATTGGCATAGGCCACGTGGGCGACAGCGGCGCTCTCCATGTCCACTACCCGGGCCTGGAAGGTGGCGCGGGCATATTTTCGGTAGGCGGCGTTGTCCAGGAACACCGGCGCCGAGATGCCGTTGCCGCCGACCACCACCTTGGGCGCATGGACCAGGCACTGATTGGTCACGCAGCGGGCCAGCGAGACCGTTGAGGCGATGGACCGCGCGGTCTCCAGCATGGCCGGATCCGCCGGGAACCAGCGACGGCGCTCGGGCGGGCCATCGGCGCGGGCGATCATGATCGAGCGGGGGATCATCATGCCAAAGCCTGGCAGGGTGTCGTTGCTGGCGGATGGCGAAATCTCGAAGCCCTTTTCGGTCTCGCGGGCGAAGGCGGTTTCCAGATTCTGGCTCCACTGGTCGGCCACGATCACGTCACCGATGTCGAGGCTTTCATCAACGCCTCCGGCGATCCCTGAGAAGACGATGCGGGTGATGTTGAAACGATCCAGGGCCAGCTGGGTGGTCATCGCCGCATTGACCATGCTGACTCCGCTGAGGAACAGCACGATGGGCTTGCCCTCAAGCTCTCCCGTCGTGAACGTCACGCCGGCAGCCGTATAGCGCTTCTGGTTGCTGGTCGCTGCGGCGAGGGCCGTCAGCTCCGGCGGGAAGGCAGAGATCACCGCGATGCGCGGCGCGGGGTCCAACGGCTCGGCCGCGGCCACCGGGAGAACGGTGAAGAGGCAGATGGCGAGGGCTGCAAGCAAACGCATGGAGGGACTCTCTCTCGGGGAACGGGGCGGCCGAAGGCAGCACGACATGGAGAGCCTGCACATAGCTCGCTGGCGATCCTGGGCCAATCGTCGACAATCTGTTCAAGCGAGAGTCGCCCGCCGCCGTTTCTGCAAGGTGGGCGGTCACCGGCGCGGGCCGCGATAGATTTCCGCCAGGTTAACCAGTGATGCAGACAGGACTGGCAGGATACTAGAGCATGAACCGAGCCACGACACCTGCCTACGCGACCGCGCGGACCGCCCAGATCGCCGCTGCGGTGGCCTTGGGGCTGGCTGTCATGGCGCTGGCCTATGTCTGCATCGAGCTGCCGCGCGATCTGAAACAGAGTGCGCCGATCTGGCTGGCCAATGGGGTCGTGCTGACGGTTCTGCTCTGGACGGACCGGGCGCGCTGGCCCCTGCTCATCGCCTGCGCCATGACGGGCAATATCGTGGCCAGCCTGCATGCGGGCGGACAGATTCCCGTCGTTCTGGGGCTCAGCTTCGCCAATGTGGTCGAGTATCTGCTATCGGCGGTGGCTCTGCGGCATGTGCTGGGTCGCGACATCGATGTCAGCCGGTCGCGCGATCTGGGCTGGATCGCCCTGATCTGCGGCCTGTGCGCGCCAACGGTGTCAGGATTGATCGCGACGGCCGTTCTCCATGTCTCGCGAAATGCCGATATCGGTCGCACCTTCGTCGGTTGGGGCCTGTCCAACGCCCTCGGCCTGATGCTGGTGACGCCCTGCCTGATAGCCTTTCGCCAGGCGCGCTCGCTTCTGGCCGAGCGTCCGGTCACCCGGCGCGGTTGGCTGGCCCTGGCGGTGCTGGTGGTCACCATCATCGTCGTCTTTACCCGGCCACGTTATCCGCTGCTGTTCATCATCCCGCCAATCCTGGTTTTCGTCGCTCTGGAGCTGGAGTTCCTCGGGGCGGCGGTCGGAATCCTTGTTCTGTCCAGCATGGCTATCGGCTTCACGGCGCTGAATATCGGTCCCGTCGCCGTGACGGCTCAGGACATGGCCGAGCGCGCGCTGTTCCTGCAGATCTTCCTGGTGGTCTCGATCTTTTCCGCCTTGCCGCTGGCGACGATCAACGCTCACAGACGGCGTCTTCGCGACGTCGCGCAGGAACAGACCCGATGGGCCGACATGGCCGAGAATCTGGCCGGAGTTGGCTACTGGCGCGTGGTCCTTGCCACCCAGACGGTGACCTGGTCTGACCAGATGTACGCGATCCTGGGCGTTCAGCCGGCAAGTCGCATTACGCCCAATCAATGGTTCAAGGCGATTCACCCCGACGATCTGGTGAAGACCCGGCTGTACTACCGGCAGATGCTCAAGGGTGTCTCGGCCAGTCCCACCATGCTGACCCGTATGGTTCGTCCCAGTGGCGAGGTCCGCTATGTCAGCGGTCATATGATCATCGAGCGCGACGCCGAGGGGCGGCCGGCCACCGTGTTCGGCGTGATAATGGATATCACGGCGCAGAAGACGGCCGAACTGGCGATCATCGAAAGCGAAGCGCGCTTTCGGATGCTGACCGAGAACGGCAGCGACGTACTGGCCCACTCCGGTCTCGACGGCCGCGTCACCTATGTCTCGCCGTCCGTCGAGCATCGCCTTGGCTTCAAGCCGGAAGAGCTTGTCGGGCGGGCCTTCGTCGATTTCATCCATGAGGAAGACGCCGGGGCGGTTCTGGCGGTGGTGCGGGCGCAGTTCGAAAGCCGTGGGCGGACCCCGCCGGTGCGTGTCGAGTACCGGTCGCGCCACAAGGACGGGCGGGAAATCTGGTTCGAGGCGCGGCCAACCCTGGTGCGGGATCCGGCGACCGGCAGGATCAATGGCGTCACCGATATCATCCGCGACATCTCCCAGCGCAAGGTGCTTGAGATCGAGCTGAGGCAGGCGCGCGCCGACGCGGAGGCGGCGGCGGCCGTGAAGGGCGAGTTCCTGGCCAATATGAGCCATGAACTGCGCACGCCCCTGACGGCGGTTCTGGGTTTCACCAGGCTGGTCGAGGATCAGCCAGAGCTCAGTGATGTGACCCGCGGCTATGTCGAGCGGGTCTCCAACGCGGGCAAGGCGCTGCGGGCGACGGTCAATGACATCCTCGACTTCTCCAAGCTTGAGGCCGGGCAGGTTGATATCAAGCCAAGGCCCATGTCGCCGGCCGAACTGACGCGTGAAACCATCGAGCTCTTCGACGCCCAGGCCAGGGCCAAGGGTCTGTCGCTGACCATCTCGGGTCTGGAGGCCGTGCCAGGCCTGGTGCTGGCCGACCCCGACCGGCTCCGTCAGATCCTGCTCAACCTGATCGGCAACGCCGTGAAATTCACCGACCAAGGCGGCGTCGAGGTGCAGGCGGCCTTTGATCCCGCCACTGAGCGTCTGTCGTTCTCGGTCGTCGATACCGGCCCGGGTATGCCGGCCGATCAGGTCAGCCACCTGTTTCAGCGTTTCTCCCAGATCGATGGCTCATCGACGCGCAAGTACGGCGGTACCGGTCTGGGCCTGGCGATCTGCAAGGGTCTGGCCGAAGCCATGGCGGGCGATATCGGGGTCGAAAGCCGCGAGGGCCAAGGCTCACGGTTCTGGTTCGAGCTTCCCGCTCCGGCGGTCGATCAGGGTGAGGAAGGCGCCGACGACAGCGAGCCCACGCTGAGCCTTCCGGGCGACTGCCGGATCCTGATCGTCGATGACAACCTCGCCAATCGCGAACTGGTGCGAGCGATCCTGGGCCCCTTTGGCGTTCATATGACCGACGCCGCTGACGGCGACGAGGCGATTTCCAGAGCCGGCAAGGCGCCGTTTGATGTGATCCTGATGGACCTGCGCATGCCGCGCGTGGATGGCCGCGCGGCGGCCGCCCAGATCCGGCGGGGCGGGCCCAACGCCAGGACGCCGATTCTGGCCTTCTCGGCCGACGCCTCGACCCTGGCGGTGGACGAGCTCTTCGACGGTCAGATCGTCAAGCCTCTGTCCACCGTGGGCCTGATCGAAACGCTCGCGCGGACCCTGGCGACAACCAGGGTTTGACGAACCTGGCGGGAAACGACCATTGATCGTGATCCTTGCCTCACCGGCGTTGACCTCATGATTCTGACCCGAGCCTGGCCGCAACCTGATGATCAAAGCCGCGCCCCTGATCTATGTCGCAGATGATGATCCGGTTATCCTGGAGCTCATTTCCATCGTCCTCACCCAGGGCGGCTTTCAGGTGATGGGCTTCGAAACGGCCGACGCGCTGATGGCGGCCCTGATCACGCAGGCGCCCACCGCCGCGCTGCTGGACGTGCGCATCCCGGGGCAAAGCGGTCTGGATGCGCTGAAGGCCATCAAGGACAATCCGGCCACCGCCCACATTCCTGTGCTGATGCTGACGGGCGATGGCCGCCTCGACCGCATCGTCCAGGCCATGCAGCTGGGCGCGGCAGGCTATGTGATGAAGCCCTTCGACGGGGATCAACTGGTGGAGCGGGTTCGTAGCCTTCTGGGCTAGCCGATCAGCTGGCGAACCCAGGCCAGGACGTTGTTCAGGGTCTCGATGAGCCGGGCGATCACGCCTTCGGCCTGGGTCACCGGTGTGGCCGGTTCGGGAGGCGGCGCCGGGACGAACCAGCTGGGCGCGGCGGGCGGCGCGCAGTTCATCCGCATCCCCACGCCCTTGAGATAGCCGCGGCGAATGCCGCCCGAGCGGATGGCCGCCTGCACCGCCTTGTCATGTTTGGCGGCGCCCGTCAGCTTGCGGATCCAGCCCCGGAACGGCAGGGCGTTGGTTGTCTGGTCGCGCACCTCGGCCACCCCAGCCTGCCAGGCGCCGTCGACCACCTTCTTGCCCCTGGAGCGCTCGTCGGGCGGCGGCGCTTCATCCAGATCCGGGCCCAGGGCGGCATCCAGGCGGCCGATCTCGGCGGCGATCGGTTCGCAGCGGTCCAGGCCGGTGATGTCATAGGGATCTGCGACCGCGCGGTTCAGCACGGCCGGGATATCCTTGCGCTTGAGGTTCAGGTCCTCCAGCGGCGCGGTGACGGCGTCGCGCAGGGTGTCGCCGCGCTGGGTCGTGCCGGGATCGGCGGCCAGGGCCGGTCCGGCGAGCAGGGCGCAGGTCAGGGCAAGAGGGAACGAGCGACGCATCACGTCGAGATCGCCCGGCTTTGTGGTTCCGTGCAAGCGGAATGCTCGGACGGCGCCGCTCGGTCTTAGATTTCCTGGTTGTACTTGCCGACCCGGTCGCCCAGGCGCGGCTTCACTTCCTGGCGGAACAGGGCGCGCATGTCGTCCTCGGAGCGGGTGCTCTCGACCACGACCACGATCTCGGGCTTGTTGGACGAGGCGCGCACCAGCACCCATGAGCCGTCTTCCAGATGCACGCGCACGCCGTTGACGGTGATGACCTCGGTGACCCTGCGGCCCAGGATGGAGCCGCCGGCGGCGAACAGGTCCTGATATTCCTTCACCACGTCATCGACGACGCCGTACTTCACCTCGTCGCCGCAGTGCGGGCTCATGGTCAGGGAGGTGAAGGCCACCGGCAGGGCCTTGCGCATGTCCGACAGCTTCTGGCCGGGGTTACGATCCAGCATGGCGAGGATGGCGGCGGCGGCGGTCAGGCCGCAGTCATAGCCGTAGCCCAGCTCGCCGTTCATGAAGAAGTGGCCGCTCTTCTCGAAGCCGGCCAGGGCGCCGACCTCGGCGCTCTTGCGCTTGATGTAGCTGTGGCCGGTCTTCCAGTAGATCACCTTGCAGCCGTGTGCGCTGAGGATCGGGTCGGTGGCGTAGAGGCCGGTGGATTTCACATCGACCACGAAGGTCGCGCCGGGGTTCAGCGGGGCCAGGTCGCGGGCCAGCATGAGGCCGATCTTGTCGGCGAAGATCTCCTCGCCCTCGTCGTCGACCACGCCGCAGCGGTCGCCATCGCCGTCGAAGCCGAAGGCGAGGTCCGCCTTGTGCTCGCGCACGGCGGCGGCCATGGAGTGCAGCATCTCCACGTCTTCGGGGTTCGGGTTGTACTTCGGGAAGGTGTAGTCGAGCTCGGTGTCCATGCCGACCACGTCGGAGACGCCCATGCGCTGCAGGGCGTCGACCGCGAAGGCGCCGGCCGTGCCGTTGCCGCAGGCGGCGATCACCTTCAGCGGCCGGGTGATGCTGGCGCGCTTGGCGACGTCGGCGATGAAGCGCTCAGCCTCGCCCTCGACGCGGATCAGTTTGCCGCCGTCACGCTCCACGAACTTGCCGCCCAGCACGATGTCGCGCAGCCGACCCATCTCGTCGGGACCAAATGTGAGAGGGCGTTGCGCGCCCATCTTCACGCCGGTCCAGCCGTTCTCGTTATGGCTGGCGGTGACCATGGCCACGCAGGGGATGTCCAGGTCGAACTGGGCGAAATAGGCGGTGGGCGACAAGGCCAGGCCGATGTCGTGCACCTCGCAGCCGGCCGAGATCAGGCCCAGGATCAGGGCGTTCTTGATCGACGACGAATAGGAGCGGAAGTCGTGGCCGACCACGATCTTCGACAGGCCCAGTTCGTGGATGTAGGTGCCAAGGCCCAGGCCCAAGGCCTGAATGCCCAGCAGGTTGATGTCCGGCCCAAACAGCCAGCGCGCGTCGTATTCACGAAAGCCCGTGGCCTTGACCAGCGGCTCGTTCTCATAGGCGGCGGTATTGGGAACGAGGTCGGAGCGGGGAGCGGAGAACATCGGGGCTCGCTTCAATTCGGCGAAATGTAAATCGCCGCTAGATAATCCCGGCCCGAAGCAGGTCGTGAACATGCAGTATGCCGACCGGGCGATCGCCATCGACCACAAACAGCACCGTGATCCGCCGCTCGTTCATGATTTTCAGGGCTTCGGCGGCCAGGGCCGAGGGGCCGATGGTCAGCGGCGCGCGGGTCATGACCTCGCCGGCGATGTGGCTCATCAGCCCGTCCATGTGACGGCGCAGGTCGCCGTCGGTGATCAGGCCGACCAGGGCGCCTTGGGTGTCGATGACGCCGACCGCGCCGAAGCGCTTCTCGCTCATCACCAGCAGGGCGTCAGACATTGGCGCGTCGACATGGGCCAGCGGCAGTTCCTGCTCGCCATGCATCAAGTCTCCGACCGTGCGCAGCATCGAGCCCAGCTTGCCGCCGGGGTGGAAGACCCGGAAGTCGCTGGCCGTAAAGCCGCGCCGCTCCAGCAGGGCCACGGCCAGGGCGTCGCCCAGGGCCATCTGCAGGGTGGTCGAGGTGGTGGGGGCGTTGACCTCGGCCGTCGCTTCGGGCGCATCGGGCAGCAGCAGCAGGATGTCGGCGGCGCGCCCCAGCTGGCTGTCGGCCACGGCGGTGATGGCGATCAGCGGGATCGAGAAGCGCTTGGCATAGGCCAGGGTGTCGGACAGCTCGCGCGCCTCGCCCGACTTGGACAGCGCCAGCACCACATCGTCCTGACCGATCATGCCCAGGTCGCCATGGCTGGCTTCTGCGGCGTGCACGAACATGGCCGGCGCGCCGGTCGAGGCCATGGTGGCGGCGATCTTGCGGGCGACGTGACCGGACTTGCCGATGCCGGTGCAGACGACGCGGCCCCTGGCGGCGAACAGGGTTTCGACGGCCTTGGCGAAAGACCCGCCCAGCGTCCCCGAAAGGTCGCGCAGGGCGTCAGCCTCGCCGATCAGAACGCGGCGGCCGACCGAGACGGCGTCGAAGGCGCTCACTGTACGGTTCCGCCAGCGGCCTTGACGGCGCGGACGGCCTCTTCGGCGCGGCGGCGGGCGCCTTCCTTTTCGCGCTCGATCTTGGCCCGCATCTCCGGCGTCTGCTGGATGGGCGTCGAGCCGAATGGATCGGGCGAACGCGCCCCATAGCCTTGCGGCCAGACCAGGGCGAGGGCGATCATTGCAAAGGCAATCAGCGCCATCAGGGGCATGAAGAAGCGGTCGGACATGGGCCTGCCTATAGCATGTGTCGCGCTGACGGGGAGGGGGCGCTTGACGTAGGACCCGGCTGGGCCTAGCCCGCCCGTGACATCTCGCAAGGAGGCCCGATGCCAACCCTCGTCCTGCTCCGCCACGGCCAGAGCCAGTGGAATCTCGAGAACCGCTTCACCGGCTGGGTGGACGTCGACCTGACCGCCGAGGGCGAGGCCCAGGCCCGCAAGGGCGGCGAGCTGATCAAGGCCGCCGGCATCGATCTGGACGAGGCCTATACCTCGGTTCAGACGCGCGCGATCCGAACCTGCAATCTGGCGCTGGACGCTGCTGGCCAAAGCTTCGTGCCGGTGACCAAGGACTGGCGTCTGAACGAGCGCCACTATGGCGGGCTGACGGGCCTGAACAAGGCCGAGACCGCCGTCCTGCACGGCGAAGAGCAGGTCACCATCTGGCGCCGGTCCTACGACATTCCGCCGCCGGAACTGGCGGCCGGGAGCGAGTACGACTTCAGCAAGGACCGCCGCTACGCTGGCAAGGACCTGCCGACCACCGAAAGTCTGGCCACCACGCTGGTTCGGGTGCTGCCCTATTGGGAAGCCGAGATAGCGCCAAAGCTGGCGGCGGGCGAGACGATCCTGGTCGCCGCCCATGGCAACTCGCTGCGGGCCATCGTCAAGCACCTGTTCCAGGTGCCGGACGCTGACATCGTCCACGTCGAAATCCCCACTGGAAACCCGCTGGTGATCGAGCTGGATGGCGCCCTGAAGCCGGTTGCGGTCCGCTACCTGGACGAGAGCCGCGCCCAGACCCTGCCCGCCATCGCCTGAGTGCGACGGAAGCGCTTGGAAACGCTGCGTTAATGCCGGGGCGGGCATGGTCGCCGTCCATCCAGTCTGGATAGATCGCAAGCACCATGACCGCCCCAGTGGCGACAGGCCACGAGTATCGGCGCCTGACGCAATATGACGTGGACGTTATCTGCGCCAAGCACGACCGCCTGTGGGCGGCGCGGCTGGGCGGGGCGCGGGCGGTCTTTGCCTTTTGCGACCTGTCTGGCCTGTCGGTCACAGGCCGCAATCTGTGTGACGCCGATTTCACCGGGGCCCTGCTGGTCGGCTGCGACATGCGCAAGGCCAAGCTCGACAATGCCAACATGTACGGCGCCGACATGCAGGGCGCCGACCTGACCGACGCCTCGATGCGGCGCGTCGACCTGCGCGGCTCCAGCCTGCGGGGCGCCAATCTGACCGGCGCTGATCTCTTCGAGGCTGATCTGCGTGAGGGCTCGATCGCCGCCGCCGACCGCAAGGAAGGCTACAAGATCATCGAGCCGGTCCAGCGCGAGGCCTATGCCACGGGCGCCGTGCTGGCCGGCGCCAATCTGGAGCGCTCGCGTCTTTCGGGCATCATGGCCACCAAGGCTGACTTCAGCGACGCCATCCTCAAGGACGCCAAGCTGGTGAGGGCCAACCTCAAACAGGCCAATTTCAACGGCGCCAATCTGGCGGGGGCCGATCTGTCGGGGGCCAATCTGGCGGGCGCCGACCTGCGCAACACCGTGCTGGTCGGGGCCAAGACCCAGTCCTGGAACGTCAACGACACCAATATGGAAGGCGCCCTGACCGACAAGCCGTCGGGCACCAGCGTCTCCGACATGCCCTATGAACAGATGATCGCCGACCATGCCCGCTGGTGCGAAACCGGCGGCGCGGAGGGCAAGCCGTCCTCGTTCGACAAGGCCGACCTGCGAAATCTCAAGTCCGTGCGCGGCTTCAACCTGACGGCCCTGTCGGCCAAGGCTGCCGTGTTCTATGGCCTGGACATGGAAGGCGTGCAGCTTCAGGGCGCTCAGCTGGAGGGCGCCGATCTGCGGGCCTGCAATCTTCGCCACGCCGACCTGCGCGGCGCGCGGCTGCGCGGCGCCAAGCTGTCGGGTTCGGATCTGCGCGACGCCCAGTTGGGCCCCTTGCTGATCGGACGCGACAGGCTGCTGCCGTCGGATCTGACCGGGGTGATCCTGACCAACGCCGATCTTGCGCGGGCCGACCTCCGACAGGCGTGCCTCAGTGGCGCCGATCTGTCGCGCGCCAACTTCACCAATGCGCTCCTCAAGGAGATCGACATCACGGGCGCCATTCGCCAGGGGGCGAGAGGCCTGGAAGACGTGATCTAGCGCGACCGCGACATTTCCGCGCAGTCTTAACCGTTCGCTCGTTGATCGGCGGTATCCTGGTGGCGTTCGAGCGAAGTACTTTCCGGGAGACATCAGGGCATGACCGCCGCGCAGAGCATGGCTGGCAGACGACGCCTCAGCCAGGCCGAGCTCGACATGATCGTGACGGCCCACGAGAAATTCGTCACGGGCAAGCAGTGCGGCAAACGCGCCTCGCTGAAATTCATGAATCTGTCTGGTCTGGATCTGTCCTTCCGCAATCTGATCGACGCTGATTTTTCCGGCTCTGTCCTGGACGGCTGCCGCATGGTTCGCACGAAGCTGGACCGCGCCAGCCTCTTTGGCTGCGATCTGCGCCAGGCTGATCTGCGCCAGGCCACGCTGGTTCGCGCCGATCTGCGCGGCGCCTGCCTGCGCGGCGCCAATCTGGCCCAGGCCGACCTGACCCAGGCCGACTTTCGCGAAGGCCAGATCGCCATCCCTCATCCCCGCAAGGGCCTGGAAACACTGCGTCACGAGACGCGCCAGGGCGAGGTCGATGAGGTCAATTTCTCCGGCGCCACGCTGGACGGCTCACAGTTCGAAGGCGTGTCGGCGTTCAAGGCCGATTTCAGCGACTGCTCCCTGCGCGGGGCCAAGCTGTCAGGCGCCAATCTCAAGGAGGCCAATCTGTCGGGCGCCATCCTGGATGGGGCCGACATCAAGGGCGCCAATCTGGAAGGCGCCAACCTGCAGGGCTCGGTGATGGCCGGGGTCGACATCTCAACCGCCCGCACCTCTGGCTCGAACATGACGGGCGCTCTGGTGGCCGTAACGGCCCAGGCGCTGGCCAAGGCCCAAGAGCTGCATCAACGCGCCCTCGAAAACCAGCGCTGGTGTCAGACCGGCGGCAAGGAAGGCCAGTGTGCGCGGCTGGATGGCGAGGATCTGCGTCCGCTGGGTGATCGTCTCAAGGGCCTGCGCCTCACGGCGATGAGCGCCAAGGGCGCGTGCATGGTGGGCCTGGACCTGTCGGGCGCGCAGCTACAGGGCGCCAATCTGCAGAACGCCGACCTGCGCATGGCCAATCTGCGGGGCGCCGATCTGCGCGGCGCCAGGCTGGCCGGCGCCAATCTGACCAAGGCGGATCTGCGCCAGGCGTTCCTCTGCCCGCTGCCACTGGGCCCCGAGCGCCGCACCGTCGCCAACCTGGCGTCGGCGCGACTGCGCTATGCGATGATCCAGATGGCTGATCTTACTGAAGCCGTGTTCGACGGCGCGGATCTGCGCGGCGCCGACTTCACCGGCGCGCGGGCCGCCAAGGCCAGCTTCCGCGAATGCGACCTGAGCCAGGCTCACGGTCTGGACCTCTCGGCGCCCGAATAGGTCCCCGGACGAAAAAGGCGGCGCATCGCTGCGCCGCCAGTGTCGAGGGGGGAGATTAAACGGTGTTCAGGGCCGCCGATCAGGCGGCCTTTTCGCTTTTGACCTTCTTGCCTTCGATCAGCGGCGCCGAGTCCGACTTGATCTCGATGGTCCGGGGCTTGAGGGCTTCAGGCAGTTCGGCCGCGTCGGTGACGATCACGTAATCGGCCAGCTGGAAGCGGCGCTCGAAATTGCGCTCGGCCAGGCCACGATGCAGGTAGCGCTTTACGTCGTCATTGGCGGTCTTGCGACCGGTGACGGTGAGCAGGTTTTCCTTCACCTCGATGCTCAGTTCGTCCGACTTGAAGCCGGCGACGGCGATCTCGATGCGGTAGGAATTCTCGTCAGTCCGCTCGATATTGTAGGGCGGATAGCCCGAGGCGGCCTCGTTATTGGCGGCGGCGTCGAGTTGCGCGGCCAGACGGTCAAAGCCGACGAGCGAGCGGTACAGGGGGGAAAGGTCGATCGTACGCATGGTTCACATCCTTCTTATCAAGCAAGGTTGCCGTGTGTGTTCGTCCCGTCGGCGGCCCGAAATCGGCGTCGCCTGTGGTCCGGAAGGCCCGGGTATCCAGCGCCTTCGATTAGACAGGTGGGAGCGCCAATTTCCGACTTCAAGAGGTTGAAGCGAACCTCGGTCGCTAAAGGCTTGATCGTCACGGTCCCCCGGCTAAGGTCGCCGCTCCTGACGCGGAGAGACCCGAAGATGACCCACCGTCGCCATGTTCTGATGCTGGCCGCCGCCCTCTGCCTGGCCGCGCCCACCGCCTTCGCCGCCGACGCTGCGCTCAAGGCCGCCGTCGCCGCCCCGCATCGTCCCGCCGCCGATGTCGCCCGCGATGGCGCCCGCCATCCCTATGAGAGCCTGTCGTTCTGGGGGCTCAAGCCCAAGCAGACCGTGATCGAGATCTCGCCGGGCAATGGCTACTGGACCGAGATCCTGGCGCCCTACGCCAAAGCCACCGGTGGAACCTACATCGCCGGTGTCGCCGACCTGGCCAACCCCAAGCTGTCGGACGGCGCCCGCAAGGGCCGCGCCGATTTCGAGGCGCGATTCGCCGATGAGGCGCGCTATGGCAAGGTCGGCTACGCCAATTTCGGCCCGGTCTCGGGTCCGCTGGGTGCGCCGGGTTCGGCCGATCTGGTGCTGACCGCTCGCAACGTCCACAACTGGACCGGCCAGCCGGGCGTCGCCGAGAAGGCGTTTGCCGATTTCTTCGCCGTGCTGAAGCCGGGCGGCCTGCTGGCCGTCGAGGATCACCGCGCCGATCCCCGCCCTGAGGGCAGCCCAGGTTCCGGCGGCTATCTGGCCACCGCCACTGTGGTCACACTGGCCGAGAAGGCTGGCTTCAAACTGGACGCCACCTCCGAGATCAACGCCAACCCCAAGGACACCAAGGACCACCCCTTCGGCGTCTGGACCCTGCCGCCCGTCAAGCGCACCGCGCCGGGCGGCCAGCCTGCGGATCCTACCTTTGATCGCAGCAAGTATGACGCGATCGGCGAAAGCGACCGGATGACCCTGCGTTTCCGCAAGCCATCGTAGTCCGGCGCCTTTTGGCCAAGGTCGCGAAATAGTCTGGCGGCGTTCGTAAGGGGGGATGATGCTTCCGGATATTTCCTGGTCTAGGCGAGGCCTGCTCGTCGCCGCAGCGGCGACAGGTCTCTTAGGTTGCGGGCAGAAGGCGGCCGACGATGCGCCCAAGCCGCCGGCGAAGGCCGGCGTCGACACGATCGAGGCGGCGGTCAACGGCGACTGGCGATCGTCCGCTGACCGCGCGCGGGACATGTGGCGCCACCCGATCGAAAGCCTGAAGTTCTGGGAGCTCAAGCCGGGGCAGACCGTCGTGGAATTCTGGCCGGGTGCCGGCTGGTACACCGAGATCCTGGCGCCGTTCCTCGCGGCCACTGGCGGCAAGCTCTATGCCGCCGGACTGCAGAGCGACCCCGGCGATCTGGCCGCGGTTGAGGTCGTCGAGGCCTATCGCCGCAAGCTGACCGAGAAGTCCAGGATCTATGGCGCGGTCGACATCACCGCGTTTGGTCCGACCAGCGGTCCCGTCGCGCCCGCTGGCTCGGCTGACCTCGTGCTTTTCCTGCGCAACATCCATAACTGGATGGCGGCGGGCATCGCCGAAAAGGCGTTCCGTGACGCTCTTGCCGCCCTGAAACCGGGCGGCGTGCTGGGCGTCGAAGAGCACCGCGGCGAAGCAGGGCGGGTGCAGGACGTGTTGGCGGCCGATGGCTACGTCCAGGAGGACTATGTCGTGCAGCTGGCGCGCGAGGCGGGCTTCATCGTGGCCGGCGCCAGCGAGATCAACGCCAATCCCAAGGACAGCAAGGACCATCCGTTTGGCGTCTGGACCTTGCCGCCCACGCGCCTGTCGTCGCCTCGCGGCGATCCCGCAGAACCGGGCTTTGACCACAGCAAGTACGACGCCATCGGCGAGAGCGATCGCATGACGCTCAAGTTCATCAAGCCCAAATGAGATCTTCGATGCTCCGCCGTTCCGCTCTGATCGCCCTGGCGATGGTCGTCGTCGCCACGCCGGCCATGGCCGAGAAGATCGCCCCGGCCGCCAAGGCCTTTCCCTATCTCGAAAAGTTCCTGAAGGTGCCGGCCGCCGAGCGCTCCAGGCTGCGGCTGGGCTATGTACTGACCCGCGAGGGCAAGCCGCTGTCGAACCTCAAAGTGGCGCTGATCGAGGCCAACGGAACTCGTACGCCCTTGCCGGTCGATGGCTCCGGTGGTTTCGAGCGCCTGCCGACCCTGGCGCAGCTGGAGGCGGGGGCCAGGCTGTCGCTGGACCTGCCCCAGGACGCCAAGGTCGGCACGATGATGAACTTCTCGACCCAGCTGAAGCCAGCTGTCGACTACGAAGCCGCCGAGCTTGCGGCCACGGTGACTCAGGCTGGCGCGGTCATCGGCAGGGTCGCCGGCCCGGCCGCCATGCTGGCGCCGAAAATGACCGGCGTAACCTTCACCAAGGCCCAGAGCGGCGTCGCCATCTTCGCCGATGGCCGCACCCAGCCTTTGCCAACCCTGCAGGATACGCCCTATTTTCGACCCGACGACTTCAAGGGCGCCGTAAGGGTAAAGTTGACAAAAACGCCGATTAAGGTCGGGTTCTACACCAAGAAGAAATAGCCGGAACGGGTCTGAACGGTGTTTACTTGCCGTCACTGTCCGGTCTAGCTATCGGCAATCAAAACGCGAACACAGAGGGATCGCACTCATGGCAACGCTGCAGGAAATCACTGACCGTATCAAAGGGGCCGTTGGCGACGACAGCGGTCTGGGCAAGAGCCTGAAGTTCGACCTCAAGGACGCCGGCGTGGTTCACATCGACGGCGGTTCGGTCACCAACGAAGACAAGCCCGCCGATCTGGTCATGACGCTCGGCATGGACGATCTGCTGGCCATCGGCGCCGGCTCGCTGGACCCCACCATGGCGGTGATGACCGGCAAGCTGAAGCTGTCGGACATGGGCGCCGCCATGGCGCTGCAGTCGAAGATGGCGACGCTCTTCGCGAAGATGCGCTGATCCCATGACGGACCGCGCGCCTCTGGTATCGATCCCCGAGGCGCCTGTTCCGGATCATGGCGCGGCTGAATGGTTTGTCGGCGCGGACGGGGCAACCCTCCGCGCCGCTTCCTTTTTCCCTGAGGGGAAGACGTGCGGCTCGGTGATTGTCAGCCCGGGCCGCAGCGAACCGATCGAGAAGTACTATGAGGTCGTCGAGGATCTGCTGGCCCGCGGCTTTGCGGTGTTGGTCCACGACTGGCGGGGGCAGGGGCTGTCGGCCCGCGCCCTGCCTGACCGGCTAAAGGGCCACGCCAAGGGATTCAGGCCCTTCCTGAACGACTACACAGCCCTGCTGAACACCTTCGAAGATCGCCTGCCCAAGCCCTGGATCGCTCTGGGGCATTCGATGGGCGGGTGCCTGACGACCCTGGCCCTGGCCCATGGCGAGCCCCGCTTTTCGGCCTGCGTGCTGTCGGCGCCGATGCTAGGCCTCAATACGGGCAAAAGGCCGCCTCGCGCGTCGCGGGCCCTGGCCTGGCTGATGGCCCGCACCGGTAAGGCGGGCGACTACACACCGGGCGAGCAGAGCGATCCTTTCGCCCACAGCTTCGCCACCGACGCCCTGACCCACGATCAGGCCCGCTACGAGCGCTATCGCGCGCAACTTCTGGCCAATCGCGACCTTGCTCTGGGCGGCGCGACCTGGGGCTGGGTGGATTTTGCCTTCTCCGCCTGCGCCTGGCTGCGCCGCTCACCGGGCGTTGAGGCAATCTCGATCCCGGTGACCATCGTCGGTGCAGGGCTGGACAGCCGTGTGCTGAACCCGGATCTCAGATCCATCGCCCAGCGTATTCCCAAGGGGCGTTATCTGGAGCTGGACGGCGCCTTCCACGAGATTCTGATCGAGACCGACGAGCACCGGGCCCGGTTCTGGGCGGCCTTTGACGAGACAGTGGACGCCTTCGCGGCTACTTCGCCGACCGCCGCAGACTAACCAGCGCCTCTTCCAGCGGCCTGCGATCTCCGGAGATCACGATCTGTCCGCCGTTCTGGCCGACCGGCTGGCCGCGCCAGTCGGTGACCATGCCGCCGGCGCCCTGGATCAGGGGGATGGCCGCTTCAATGTCCCAGGATTTCAGGCCGGCTTCGATGACCATGTCCATCGTACCCATGGCGACCATGGCGTAGGCATAGGCGTCGCAGCCCAGGCGGGCCAGCTTGGCGGCGGCGCGCACCTGCAGCCAGGCGCCGCGCTCGGCCCCGTCGAAGCAGGCGTCGGCGTCGGTGGTGGCGATGACGGCGTCGGTCAGGGTCGCGCAGTCGCGGACCTTGAGGGGCCGGCTGTGACCGCGCGACAGCAGGCGTGAACCGCCGGCATGGCCGATGAAGACCTCATCCATATAGGGCTGGCCGATGGAGCCCAGCACGGGGCGGCCCTGATGGCGCAGCCCGATCAGGGTGGTCCACAGGGGCAGGCCGGAGATGAAGGCCCGCGTGCCGTCGATGGGATCGAGCACCCAGACGAACTCTGCGTCGGGGCGGTCGTCGCCATATTCCTCGCCGATCACGCCATGCTCGGGAAAATGTTCCGAGATCAGCGTGCGGATGGCCGCTTCGGCGCCGCGATCGGCCTCGGTGACCGGATCGAAGGCGGCGTGACTGTCGCGCGGCAGGTTCTTGCCGGCGCCCTTGTCTTCCAGGCCGTGATCGGCGCGGAACAGCGGCAGGATAACCTCAGCCGAAGCGCGATTCAGGTCGATGATAAAGGCGTCGAGCGCGGCGAGCCGTTCAGCGGAAAGCGTCATGGGCGGGGTTTAACGCCCCCGCCGCAGGTACGCTACCTTGCACTTACGCGTCGGCGTGTTCGCCGCCGTTCAACGACTTGGCCAGATCCAGCAGACGACGACGCGGACGCTCGCCCAGCAGATAGTAGGCGCGGATCAGATCCAGCGTCTCCTTGCGGGCAAACATCTCGCCGCCCTCGGCTTCACCGGCCACGTCACGGCGAACCTGGTCGGACAGGCCGTCATAGAAGTAGCCTACCGGCACTTCCAGCGCTTCGGACAGCTGCCAGAGGCGAGCGGCCGAAATGCGATTGGCGCCGCACTCGTACTTTTGGATCTGCTGGAATCGAACGCCCACCGTGCCGGCCAGTTGCTGCTGGGTCAGACCCAGAAGACGGCGACGACGGCGCAGACGCTTGCCCAGATGCACGTCGATGTCGTTACCCATGGAAGCCAAGCCCCCCCGCTAGAGTATCGAGCGTCCCGAAACGGAACGGTCGTGCTTGTTGGCCGCAAGTCGCGTGCCGGGCGAAGTGGCGTTGCGCGCAGCGTGCAAGCCAGCCTACTAAGAAGGCATGTCGGATAAGCGTCGGCCTTGGGCCCAGGATCTGCTCTGGCGCGGTGAGGCGCTGGGCTTTGACCTCTTTATCGCCCTGTTCCGCCTGCTGGGCGTGGATGCGGCGTCCAGCCTCGGTGGCTGGATCGGTCGCACGTTTGGCCCGCTCAGCGGCGCGCACAAGGTTGCGGAGCGCAATCTGAAGCTGGCTTTCCCGGAAAAGGACGCCGCCTGGCGCGCAGAGACGCTCGTTGCGCAATGGGACGGGCTTGGGCGCTCATTCGCCGAGTTCCCGCTGATGGACAAGATCCTGCCGTCCACAGGCCGGGTCGAGGTGGTGGGCAAGGAGCGCCTGACCGAGATCGCCGAGAAGAAGATTCCGGTGGTGTTCGTTTCTGGCCACCTGTCGAACTGGGAAGTGATGCCGGCCGCCATCGTCGACAGCGGGGTGATCTGCGAGATGACCTATCGCGCGGCCAACAACCCCTATGTCGACAAGCGGATCAAGGACAGCCGCTTCCGTTATGGCGTGCGGCTGTTTGCGCCCAAGGGGGGAGATGGCGCGCGGGAGTTGCTGGAAGGCATGAAGGAAGGCCGGTCGGTCGCCCTGATGAACGACCAGAAGTTCAACAACGGCGTGGCGGCCCCGTTCTTTGGCCATGACGCGCGCACCGCGCCCGGGCCGACCCGGCTGGCGATCCGTTTTGGCACGGTCCTTCAGCCGATGTCCGTGCAGCGGATCAAGGGCGCGCGGTTCCGGGCCGTGGTCCACGATCCCATCGTCGCACCTTCGACCGGTGACCGCACGGCTGACATCGAGGCCGGGGTGCGCCTGATCAACAGTTTCATGGAAGAGCGTATTCGCGAGCGGCCGGCGGAATGGTTCTGGGTGCACCGGCGGTGGCCCAATGAGGTCTATGCCGCGCTGGCGGCCAGAGAAGCCCGGTCGGAGAAAGGCTAGATTTCCAGTGCGCCGAGGCCGTCCCCTTGACGTCGACGAGGGCCGGAATAGCTGGGGTCGTCGCGGCGGCGGCGGCAGGGGCCAAAATAGTCCCCCGACCGGATGAAGGGCCGCGGCTTGTAGATCACCATGTTGATGCGATCCAGCAGCGACCGGGCCGTGACAGGCTTGACGACGATCTCGGTGACGCCGGCGTCACGCGCCTCGAACACGCGGTTTCGTTCGGCGAAGCCGGTCAGCATGATGATCGGCAGGAACGGGTCGACGCTGTCAGGCGAGTTGCGGACCAGCTGGGTGAACTGCACCCCGTCCAGCGGCGACATCTTGAAATCGACGATGGCGATGTCGATCGGACCCTCGCGCATGGCCTGCAGAGCCTCCGCGCCGTCCATGGCCTCGCGCACGTGCTTGACGCCCACGCCCTTGAGGATGGCGCTGACGATCGCCCGCATGTGGTGGTTATCGTCCACAAGCAGAAAGCGCAGGGTCGCATATTCCGCCGACATGCGGTGGCCGTCTCCTGATCACACCGGAAAACCGAGCCGCGAGTAAGCACGTAGCCCAGCTTCTGGATAGAGAGATCACGGCTAATGAATGGTTTATTTTCGCGCTACAGGCGAGGAGCGCTGGCGCCGACCATCAGGGATGGGTCGAGGTTGCGGCCACGCCACTTCATGCGCCAGCACAGATGCGGACCCGTAGCGCGTCCCTCCCTGCCGACGGCGCCGATGGTCTGGCCCTGCTTGACAAAATCTCCAGCCATAACAAGGGCTTTGGAGAGATGAAGATAGGCCGTGATCAAGCCCTGCCCGTGATCGAGCAGGATCAAACCGCCTTCGAAATGCAATCCGGTCTCGGCGAAAACGACCAATCCGCTGGCTGGCGCGCGCACCGCAGTCCCTACGGGCGCCGCGAGATCAACCCCAAAATGGGGACGCTTTGGCTCGCCATTGAGTACGCGTTGGCCGCCGAAGCGCGCTGAACGTCGCGCGCCCTCGACCGGCATGATGAAGCCGCTCTTGAAGCCGTCGATATCCGCGACACTCGCGAAACCTACGGCCTTGCGCGCGCCCTCAGCGGCAATCCGGGCCAGCAGGACGGGATCGACCGGCGCGACCTGGTTGGCGGGCAGGCCGTCAATGCGCTGGATGTCGAACGTTCCCGGCGCGATCGCCGCCTCGTGGCTGGCCGAACCGTCGGCGGTGGTCACCGTGACGCGTGCGATCGGCGGGGCGTCGCGGTCAAAGCCCACCACGAACCAGCCTTCGGCCGAGGCGAGGCCGACGACTTCACCGTCGACATCGATGGTGGCGTGAGGTGCGGTCTGCCCGATGGCGTAGCCGCCCTGTACGAACTTGCCCGACAGCGTCAGTCCCGGCGCGGCGGCCCAGGCCGCGTGGGCCGCAGCGCTGACGGCGAGGCCTGCCAGGAGCGCGCGGCGGTTCAGGCGATCTTCTCTTGCCAGCGCTTCAGCGCGTCGGCGGGAGTGGCGTAGGCTTCCTGCAGCTCCGGGCTCCAGTAGCGCAGGGCTTCTAGCTGCACCTTAGCGCCGGTGACGGCGCACAGCACGAAACGGCCGGGCGACATTACGGCAAATTCGCCGTCGCCATAGTGCAGCACGGCCAGGCCGTCGGGTTTGCCGAGATCACGATCATAAGCGTTCATGGGGTTATTCTACGCCAGAGCGTCGTCTCAGAACAGATCGCCCTGATCAGGTTTTGGTGTTGTCGGCTTGGCGCGCGTGGGCTTCAGGGCGGGCGGCGGAGGGGCATGGACCACGCCTTCCCCGTCGATCACGGCGTCGCGGTCGCCGCTCTTGAACTTCAGATTGACCCGCTCGCCAGCCGCCAGATCGCCGGCTGAGCGCGCCAGGGCGCCGTCGGCCTTGCGCACGAGGGCAAAGCCCAGCTCCAGCGGCCGTTCGGGGTTGAGCGACTGGCGCAGCTTTTCCAGCCCGGACAGCCGGTCGGCGTCGCGCTGCAGGCGGCGCTTGCCGGCGTCGTTGAGGCGGCTCCACAGAGCGGGCAGGCGAGCGTTCTGGGCGATGCGTTCCGGGGCGCGGCGGGCGGCCAGGTCCATACGACGGCTGAGGTCGCCAAGGCGGTCAGCCTTGACCTTGTGCTGGCGACCCAGGGCCTCGGGCGACAGGCGGGCGGTGATCTTCAGCAGATCCTGGGCGTGGACGGCGGTGTTGCGGCCCAGGGCGGCGTCCAGCCGTCCGGCGGCGATGTCGAAGCGCTGCTGGGCCAGGGCCAGCAGGTCGGCGGGCCGGGGCAGGGCGCGGGCGGCGCTGACCAGCCGCGTACGGCGCTCTTCCAGCACCCGCGAGCCGCAGCGATTGAGGCGGCGGTCATAGTCGGAGACCAGGGCTCGCAACTCGCCCAGCACCGGCGTGGCGATCTCTGCGGCCGCCGTGGGCGTGGGCGCGCGGCGGTCGGAGACGAAGTCGATCAGGGTGGTGTCGGTCTCATGGCCGACCGCCGAGATCAGCGGGATGTCGCTGGCCGCCACCGTGCGGGCCAGGGTTTCGTCGTTGAAGGCCCACAGGTCTTCCACCGATCCGCCACCCCGGGCGACGATGATGATGTCGGGACGCGGCACGCGGCCGCCGGGCGTGATGGCGTTGAAGCCCCGGATCGCGCCGGCTACCTGGGCGGCGGCCTGGTCGCCCTGTACGACGACCGGCCAGACCAGCACGTGGCAGGGCCAGCGGTCGCGAATGCGGTGCAGGATATCGCGGATCACCGCGCCCGTCGGGCTGGTGATGACCCCGACTACGGCGGGCATGGAGGGCAGGGCGCGCTTGCGGGAGGCCTCGAACAGGCCCTCGCCGTGCAGCTTGGCCTTCAGGCGCTCCAGCTGGGCCAGAAGCGCGCCGACGCCGGCGGCCTCCATGCTCTCGATGACGATCTGGTAGCGCGAGCCGGCCGGATAGGTGGTGATCTTGCCGGTGACGATCACTTCCAGGCCATGCTCGGGCCGCACGCCCAGCCCGCGCACCGAGCCCTTCCAGACCACGCCGTCGATGGCCGACTTGTCGTCCTTGATCGTCAGATAGACATGGCCGTTGCCGTGGTGGGTGACCTTGCTCAGCTCGCCGCGCAGCCGGACATGGGCGTAGCTGGTCTCCAGCGTGCGCTTCAGCGCGAAGGCCAGCTCCGAGACGGAATAGGCGGGCGCGTTGGAATCAGGGGCGGCGACGTCGGTCATGGCGACAGCATAAGGCCCTCCCCGACGAACGGGGAGGGCCGCATGAGAGACTTGTTCTTATGGGTGTTCGCCAGACGCTAGATGTAGCGGCGCAGCGAGCGGGCCAGCTCGGTGGGGCCGGCCTTCTTCTTGGATTGTTGCGGCTGGTAGGCCACCCGGGCGTGTTCGACGCAGTAGGGGCCATCCGACGAGCGGCGGCCGCAGAAGGTGAAGCCGTCCGACGAGGGATCGCCGATCGGCCACTTGCACATATGGGCGCCCAGGGTCAGCACGGTGGCCGAACCGGGTTGCTCGTCGCGATAGACGGGCAGGGTCGGCGGCGCGACGCCGGAGGACACCACGGCCTGCACTGGCGTGTGTTCGGGCGTGACGACCCGGCGCGGCGCGGACGGCATGGTCTGCGCGGCGGGACGGGCGGGACGCGGGGCCTTGAAGGCCGGACGCGCCGGTTGCGAGGGGGCCGCGCGGCCCGAAAGGCCCAGGCGGTGCACCTTGCCGATGACGGCGTTACGCGTAACGCCGCCCAATTGCTTGGCGATCTGACTGGCGGAAAGACCGTCCAGCCAGAGCTTCTTCAAGGTCGTGACCCGATCGTCGGTCCAGCTCATACCGGTCTCCCGCCATTTCAATGATGACCGCAGCTTCCCCAAGCCACGACCCCCACATCTGGTAATGTGACCACCCCGCCGGCGGTCGTCCTACTACATATCGTAAAGAAAACGTTAAATCACACAATGGGCGCCAATCGGTCTGTCCACAGAAACTAGATATTGATTCGGCAGGGGCCGGCCTTGCGTCCAGGAGGCCCAAAGCGCACATGCGTAAGGGAAATTCAGGACTCAGGCTTATGAGAGACATGGCAGACAGCGTCGTTCCGCCGCAGCCGCGCGATTATCACGGCTGGAACTGGAGCGGGTTCTTCACCCTGTACCAGCGCGAGATCCGCCGGTTCTGGAAGGTGGGCACCCAGACCGTCGCCGCGCCGGTGGTCACCACCTTGCTCTACATGCTGGTCTTCGTCGTGGCCGTGGGCCCCGCGCGGGAGACGGTTGACGGCGTGACCTTCGGCCATTTCGTGGCGCCCGGCCTGATCATGATGGCCATCCTCAACAACGCCTTCGCCAATGCGTCGTCATCCTTGATCCAGGCCAAGATGATGGGCCTGACGCCCGACTTCCTGACCCCGCCGCTGTCGCCGCTGGAGCAGGTCTCGGCCTTCGCCCTGGGCGCAGCGACGCGCGGCGTGGTGGTCGGGGCGGTGACGGCGATCGTCATCGGTTTCCTGCCCGGCGCGGGGCTGGACGTGGCCCACCTCTGGCCCATCCTCTATTTCGGCATCGGCGCGTCGCTGATCCTGGGCCTGGCGGGCATTCTGGCCGGCCTGTGGGCCGAGAAGTTCGACCAGCTGGCCGCGGTGACCAACTTCCTGATCATGCCCATGACCTTCCTGTCGGGCACCTTCTATCTGGTCGACAAGCTGCCCGAGCCGTTCCGCACCGCCAGCCACTACAATCCGTTCTTCTATCTGATCGACGGCTTCCGCTACGGCTTCATCGGCCATGCCGACGGCTCGATCCTGGTCGGCGTCGTAACCACGGCCGCTCTGGTGGTCGCGCTGTTCCTGTGGTGCTGGCAGCTGTTCCGCACCGGCTACCGCCTCAAGACCTGAAGGGTCACCCGCGAGCAACAAGCGGCTAAATTCACCGTACTTTCATTGACAGAGCGTCGTTCCACGGCGACAACCTGCGGCCTTCCGGTCCCCGTGCGAACAGCGCGGGGGCTTCTTTCCTTTTTGGGAGGCGGTCTTGACCAGCCCGACGTCTTCGAAGTCCTCGCAACAGCACATCATGGGCGTCTACAACCGCGCCCCGCTGGCGTTTGAGCGAGGCCGAGGCGCGCGCCTGTTCTCGACCGACGGCGATGAGTATCTGGACTGCGTGGCCGGCATCGCCACCGACGGTCTGGGCCACGCCCACCCGGTGCTGGTCGAGGCGCTGAAGACGCAAGGCGAGAAGCTCTGGCACGTCTCCAACATCTATCGCATCCCCGAACAGGAAGAGCTGGCCGACAAGCTGTGCGCCCACAGCTTCGCCGACGTCGTGTTCTTCACCAATTCGGGCACCGAGGCGATCGAGTGCGCGCTGAAGACGGCCCGCAAGTATCACACCGCCAATGGCCAGCCCGAGCGGACCGAGATCTTCGGCTTCGACGGCTCGTTCCACGGCCGCTCCTATGCGGCGGTCAACGCCTCGGGCAATCCCAGCTATGTCGAGGGCTTTGGTCCCCGTCTGCCGGGCTACAGCCAGCTGACCTTTGGCGATCACGACGCCCTGAAGGCCGCTATCGCCCAGCCGACCACGGCGGCGATCATCGTCGAGCCCGTGCAGGGCGAGGGCGGCGCGCGGTCGATCCCCGAGCACTGCCTGGTCAGCCTGCGTTCGCTGTGCGACGAGCACGGCGTCCTGCTGATCTATGACGAAGTGCAGTGCGGCATGGGCCGGACCGGCAAGCTGTTCGCCTACGAGTGGGCGCCCGGCGGCGAGCCGCACATCATGGCGGTGGCCAAGGCGCTCGGCGGCGGCTTCCCGGTCGGCGCCTGCCTTGCCACCACCGAGGCGGCCAAGGGCATGACTGTGGGCGTCCATGGCTCGACCTTCGGCGGCAACCCGCTGGCCATGGCCGTGGGCAAGGCGGCGTTCGACACGATCAACACGCCCGAGATCCTCGACAACGTGAAGACCGTGGCCGGCTATTTCGTGCAGCAGCTGAACGGTCTGAAGGATCGCTTCCCGGACGTCATCGTCGACATCCGCGGCAAGGGCTTCCTGATCGGTATCAAGCTGGTCCCGAACAATCGCGAGTTCATGGTCCTGGCCCGCGACGAGAAGCTGCTGATCGCCGGCGGCGGCGACAACTGCGTGCGCCTGCTGCCGCCGCTGAACCTGACCATCGAGGAAGCCAGCGAAGCGATCGCCAAGCTCGAAAAGGCCTGCGAGGCCGCTCGCGCCAAGGCGGCCGCCTAACTTCACACTGTAAACGACCCGCTCCGGCGATAGCCGGGGCGGGCTCTGGGATTTGGCCGATATGACCACCCCCCGGCACTTCATTGATCTGTGGAAGCTGGACGGCGCCACGCTGCGCCTGATGCTGGAGGACGCCAAGGCCCGCAAGGCCGCCCGCAAGGGCTGGGGCCAGGGCAGGGTTGACGCCGACGCGCCGGCCGAGGGCCGCGTGCTGGCGATGATCTTCCAGAAGAATTCGACCCGCACCCGCTTCTCGTTCGATGCGGCGATCCGCCAGCTGGGCGGCAGCGGGATCATCTCGACCGCCAACGACATGCAGCTGGGTCGCGGCGAGACCATCGAGGACACAGCCAAGGTGCTGTCGCGCATGGTCGACGCGGTGATGATCCGCGCCAACAGCCACGCCGACGTGGAACGCTTCGCCCAGGTCTCGACGGTGCCGGTGATCAACGGCCTGACCGACAAGAGCCACCCCTGCCAGATCATGGCCGACCTGCTGACCATCGAAGAGCATCGCGGTGATATCGGCGGCAAGACCATCGCCTGGGTCGGTGACGGCAACAATGTCTGCTCCAGCTTCATCCACGCCGCGCCGCTGCTGGGTTTCAAGCTGAAGATCGCCTGTCCGGCGGTCTATCACCCCGACATGGTGGACCTGGCGCGCGCCGCCGACCTGCAAGGCCAGGTGACGATGACCGATGATCCGCGGGAGGCCGTGCGCGGCGCCGACGTGGTGGTGGCCGACACCTGGGTCTCGATGGGCGACACCGATCATGACCAGCGTCTGGCCGCGTTCGAGCCCTATCAGGTCGACGACGCCCTGATGGACCTGTCGGCGCCCGACGGCGTCTTCCTGCACTGCCTGCCGGCCCACCGGGGCGAGGAAGTCACCGACGCGGTGCTGGACGGCCCGCGCTCGCTGGCCTGGGACGAGGCGGAAAACCGCATCCACGCGCAGAAGTCGGTGCTGGCCTGGGCGTTCGGGGCGATCGGGTAGTGACCTGTTAGATGCTCCCCCTCTGGGGGAGCTGTCGGCAAAGCCGACTGAGGGGGCAGCGCGGCCAGCATCCAGCTAGCCCCCTCCGGCCCTCCGGGCCACCTCCCCCAAAAGGGGAGGATCTGGCTGACGCCCTCGCAATTCCCGTCTGCACCCCCTATTTAACCGCCCCATGACCGACACCACCGCCATTCCCGCCCGCGACGACATCGTTTCCGCCTTTCAGATCGAAGGCCTGCCCGTGCGCGGCCGCGTCGTGCGCCTGGGCGCCGCCGTCGACGAGGTGCTGACCCGTCACGACTATCCCGAACCTGTCGCCAACCTGCTGGGCGAGGCCTGCGCCCTGGCGGCCCTGGTTGGCTCCAGCCTGAAATTCGAGGGCCGGCTGATCGTCCAGGCTCAGGGCGACGGCCCGGTGCGTTATGTGGTGGTCGACTACGACACCACCGGCGGCCTGCGCGGCTATTGCCGGTTCGATCCCGAAGAAGTGGCCCAGATTTCCGAAGGCTTCGCCCGTCCGGGCGCCAAGACCCTGCTGGGCGGCGGCGTCTTCATCATGACCCTGGATCAGGGCGCCGACATGGACCGCTATCAGGGCGTCACCCCGATCGAGGGCGAAACCCTGGCCCTGTGCGCCGAGCAGTATTTCAAGCAGTCGGAACAGACCCCGACCCGGGTGCGCCTGGCTGTCGGTCAGGCTGACACCGGCGAAGGCCTGAAATGGCGCGCGGGCGGCATCCTGATCCAGTCGATCGCCGGCGACGAGACGCGCGGCGAGACGCTGGAGGCCTGGAACCACGCCCAGGCCTTCTTTGAGACCACCGGCGAGGACGAACTGATCGACCCGTCGTTGGGCACGCCGACCCTGCTGTGGCGGCTGTTCAACGAGGACGGCGTGCGCCTGATCGAGGACAAGCCGTTGCGCTCGTTCTGCCGCTGCTCGGACGACCGCATCGCGGTGGTCATCCAGTCGTTCACCGAGGCCGAGAAGGCCGAGATGATCGAGCCCGACGGCAAGATTCACGTCACGTGCGAATACTGCTCGCGGGTCTATGCGGTGGAGCCGGACGCGGTCGCCTAATTATACCGCCGCGCCGCCCCCGGCAGATGTAGCGAGAACTCGGGGATCTCGGCCTCGAACACCTCGCCGCCCTCGGTCATCATCTGATAGTGGCCGCGCATGGCGCCCGAGGGCGTTGGCAGGGGGCAGCTGGAAACGTAGCGGAACGCCTCGCGAGGCTTCAGCTCGGGCTGTTCGCCAACGACGCCGGAACCCTCGACTTCGCTGCAGCGGTTGAAGGCGTCGGTGATGGCCCAGCGACGGGCGACCAGATGCACGGTCTCGACGCCATGGTTCTCGATTTCCACCGTGTAGGACCACAGATAGAGGCCCTCCTCAGGGGCGGATTCCTCGGGCAGGTACACGGGCGCCACGCGCACGACGATGTCGCGCGTGCGGGCTTCATAGATGCCGCCATCGGCGCCGCGACGCCGACGGATCCGCTGCAGCGGCGGCGAGGTTTCACGCCTGGTCGAGCGCACGGGTCACATCTCGCGTCAGATCGTCCAGGCTTTCCAGGCCGACCGACAGGCGCACGCCGCCTTCGGTGACGCCCAGCGACGGGCGTTCGGCTTCAGGCACCGAGCGGTGGGTGGTGGTCGGCGGGTGGGTGGCCATCGACTTGGCGTCGCCCAGATTGTTGGAGATGTCGACAATCTCCAGTGCGTTCAGGAACTTGAACGCCGCTTCTCGGCTGCCCAGGTCCAGCGCCACCACCGTGCCGCCGCCGCTCATCTGCGACTTGGCGACGTTGTGGCCCGGATGGTCGGGGCGGAAGGGATAGAGCACCGCTTTGGTCTTCCTGTGCTCGGCGATCACATTGGCCAGGGCCAGGGCGGTGTCGGCCTGACGGCGGACGCGCAGGTCCAGCGTCTCCAGGCCCTTGACGAGGACCCAGGCGTTGAACGGCGACAGCGATGGGCCGGTGTGGCGCAGGGCGTCGCGGTAGAATTCATCGTTGATCGCTTGGCTGGTCAGGATCGCTCCGCCCAGCACCCGGCCCTGGCCGTCGATGTGCTTGGTGGCCGAATAGACCACGATGTCGGCCCCCAGCTTCAGCGGCTGTTGGAAGATCGGGGTGGCGAAGACGTTATCGACGATCACCTTGGCCCCGACCGCATGGGCGATCTCTGACACCGCGCGGATGTCGGTGATCTCAAGCACGGGATTGGACGGCGTCTCGATCAGCACGGCCTTGGTGTTGGGCCGCATGGCCGCTTCCCAGGCCTTGGGATCGGTGGCGTCAACAAAGGTGGTCTCGACGCCAAAGCGCGGCAGCCATTCGGAGATGATCCAGCGACACGAGCCGAACAGGGCCCGGCCGGCCACGACGTGGTCGCCGGCCCGCACCAGCCCCATCAGCGCCATGTGGATCGAGGCCATGCCCGTGGCCTGGGCGCGGCAGACTTCGGCGCCCTCCAGCAGGGCCAGGCGATCCTCGAACATCTTCACGGTGGGATTGCCGAACCGCGAATAGACAAAGCCAGGATCATCGCCGGCAAAGCGGCGGTCGGCGCCCTCGGCGCTGTCATAGGTGAAGCCCTGGGTCAGGTAGAGCGCCTCGGCGGTCTCCATATGCTGCGACCGGGCCAGCCCCCCGCGGATCAGTTTGGTCGCGATGTCCCAGTCTTTGGGGTCCTCGGCCACGGGGTAATCCTTCTTCGGCGCGGAAAAGGCCGGCATAAGGGGTTTAGCGGCGTGCAGGGTCAAGGCGCGGCGGTCTGATTTCAACATCAGAATTGCTTGAGGCGAGCCGGGCGCGCTGCAGCCTTGCCTTCCAGGCGAGCTTTAGCGACTGTCGCGCCGATGACCGACGCCCATTCCGCAGGGATTCTGCCCTGCCAAAACATCGAAGACCTCATCGCCCAGGAGGCGATCACCTCACAGACGCCGTTCGACGTCGATCAGGTGCAGCCCGCCAGCCTGGACCTGCGGCTGGGCGCGCGCGCCTGGCGGGTCCGCGCCTCGTTCCTGCCGGGCCTGGGCCGCAAGGTGACCGAGCGCCTGAAAGATGTGGCCATGCACGAGCTGGACCTGACCAAGGGCGCGGTGCTGGAAAAGGGCTGCGTCTATATCGCCGAACTGCAGGAGCATCTGGCCCTGCCGCTGAACATCTCGGCGCGCGGCAATCCCAAGAGCTCGACGGGCCGGGTAGACGTCTTTGTGCGCCTGCTGACCAATCACAGCCGCGCCTTTGATGATGTGGACGCCGGTTATCACGGCCCGCTCTATATGGAGATCGCGCCCCAGACCTTCTCGGTGCTGGTGCGGACGGGCACGCGGTTGAACCAGCTGCGCCTGAAGCGCGGCGAGCCGGCCAAGCTGTCGACCCGCAGCGTCGGGGTGGACCTGTCGCCGGGCATCGTCGGTTTCCGGGGGCGTCGCCACGCCGGCGTCGTCGATCTGGATCACGAGGACGGCCACGACCCGCGCGACTTCTGGGAACCGCTGGAAACCCGCCATGGCGAACTGCTGCTGGATCCCGGCGAGTTCTACATCCTGGCCTCCAAGGACGATATCGAGATCCCGGTGATGGAAGCGGCCGAAATGACCCCGATCGATCCGTCGGTCGGCGAGTTCCGCGTCCACTATGCCGGCTTCTTCGATCCGGGCTTTGGCACCGAGGAGGCCGCCGCCGTCGGCTCCAAGGGCGTACTGGAGGTGCGCAGCCACGAGACGCCGTTCCTGCTGGAAGATGGCCAGACCGTGGCGCGCCTGGTCTATGAGCCCCTGACCTCGCGGCCGGCGCGGCTGTACGGGGAGGGCGGGTCGCACTATCAGCGCCAGGGCCTGAAGCTGTCCAAGCACTTCAAGGCCTGGACCTGAGTCACCCTGCAGCTGGGGCGTTAGGTCGCGCCTGATGGAAGGTCCGCCTTAAGCCGACTCACGCTTAGCTCAGCCTGGGTTTCAGGCGAGCGAAGCGCATGAGGCGAGCTAGGCGAGGACGGGCGTTTACCCCTGTTGCGGCGACGCAACCGTGCCGCCTGGTGCATGAATCCAGGCCAAGCCTGACCGTCGCGGCATTGCGTCACACCACATGTGGTGGGCGAGATTGATCAAGACACAAGTGATAGATTGATGGCGTCGGAGGAGTCGGCAATGACTCAGGCCCGCCGCACTGTATTTCCAGGGAGGCCGCGTCATGGCCCGTCTTAGTTCGGACCCCTTCTCGATCCTCCAGACCCGCTTCCGCGCCTGGGAAACCTGCATCAGGATCCCGGGTTGCGACAAGGCGATCTGGCGACAGGACGCCGCCGGACGGGTGATCCGCTGGACCGATTTCGGTGATCGTTTCTCGCGCTATGGCTGGGAAATGCGCAGCTGTCCCAGCGATACGGCCCTGGGCCGCGCGCTCAAGCGCCACAAGGTCGAGGCCATCCACTGGCGC
>NCEV01000002.1 GCA_002280875.1 Caulobacter sp. 32-67-35
ACCCAGATCGGCGGCATGACCGCCAGCCACATCGCCGCCTTGAGCGCCACGCAGCTGGGCGCCCTGGAAGCCACCCAGATCGGCGCCCTTTCGGCCGCCCAGGTCGCCGGCTTGAGCGGAACCCAGGTCTCAACCCTGTCCGACACCCAGGTCGGCACGATGAACGCCACCCTGTTGGGCGGCCTCAGCGAAACCGCCCTCTCGACCCTGACCGCTACACAGATGGCCAGCTTCAGCCCCGCCCAGATCGGCGGCCTGACCACCACCCAGATCGCGACCCTGACCGCCACCGACTTCGCCGAGCTATCGGCCACCCAGGTCGGCGGCCTGACCGCCTCGCAGCTGGGCGCGTTGTCGACCACCAACCTCAACGCGTTGACGGGCGCCCAGATCGGAGCGCTCACCAGCACCCAGTTCGCCGGCCTGACCGCGACACAGCTGGGTGGCCTGGGCTCTGGTGACTTCGCCGAACTGTCGATGACCCAGATCGCCAACCTGACGGCCAGCCAGGTCGGCGGCATCTCGGCGAGCAATATCTCCAGCTTCAACGCCACCCAGGTCCAGGGCCTGTCGGCAACTCAGCTGGGCGGTCTCACCTCCACCCAGCTCGGCGGCTTCAGCACAACCGATATCGGCGAGTTCTCGGCCACGCAGATTGGCGGACTGACAGCGTCGCAGATCGGATCCCTGTCGGTGACCAACCTGACGGCGCTGGACACCACCCAGATCGGCGCGATCAGCCCGACCGCCATGCGCGGCCTGTCGGCCTATCAGGTGCGCAGCCTGACGCTCGACGATTTCAACGGCCTGAACAGCACGCAGATCGGCGCCCTAACGGCCACCCAGGTCTCGGCCCTGTCCACGACCGTGATCGGCGGTCTGACCACCACCCAGGTCGGCTACCTGACGCCGACCCAGATCCCCGGCCTGACCATCACCCAGCTGGACTGGCTTTCGACCACCAATATCGCCGCGATGAGCCCGCTACAGGTGGGAGCCTTCACGCCGGCCCAGGTGGATAGCCTGTAGAACCCCGCGCCCTGGCGCCTAGCGCCGAGGTCAGGAACGCCGTCAGCGCCTCGACCCGCGCCGGCCTGGGACCACCGGGCGGCATCACCAAATGCAGGGCGATCGGCGGCGGGGTCCAGTCAGGCATCACCGCTTCCAGCCGGCCATCGACCAGGGCCTCTCCCGCGATAAAGTCAGGCAATACGGCCAGCCCTTGCCCCGCGATCAGGGCCGGCATCAGGGCGTCGGCGTTATTGACCCGCAGCGGCCCCGCCGGGCGCACCGAAGCCTCCTCCCCCGCCGCATTGACGAACCGCCAGGTGTCGGGCGTGGGCAGATAGGCATAGCCAAGGCAGCAGTGCTCGGCCAGGTGACCCGGATGGATGGGCCGTCCGCGTCGCTCCAGATAGGCCGGAGCCCCCACCACATAGCGCTTCACCGGCCGCAGGCGGCGGGCCACCAGAGATGAATCCGGCAGGGCGGCGATGCGCAGGGCGGCGTCAAAGCCCATGCCCACCAGATCCACCGTGGCGTCGCTGAGATGCAGGTCGACCGAAACCTCGGGATAGGCGGCCAGGAACGCCGGCAGGATCGGCGCGACGTCGGACAGGCCAAACGACATCGGAACCGCCAGCCGCACCAGGCCGCGCGGCGCAGCCGACTGGGCCATGGCGGCGTTCTCGGCCTCCTCGCCCTGGACCAGCACGCGGGTGGCGGGCTCGACCAGGCTCTGGCCGGCGTCGGTCAGGGCCAGCCGTCGTGAGGTGCGGTTGAACAGCCGCGCGCCCAGCCGCGTTTCCAGCCGGGTGACAGCCTTGGACACCGTGGCCTTGGACAGGCCCAGCTCCTCGGCGGCGCCCGCGAAGGACCGCAATTCGACCACCTTGGCGAAGATCGCCAGGCCCTCAAGATCAGGAAGTTTGCTCATTTTGGAAACAATGGATTTCAATAGTTTCTATTTAGGTTCCAATCCTGATCGCTATCTTCACCTCAAGCAAGCGGCGTCGATGACCGGCGCGCTTTCAAGAACGAGCCCGGCGACCGGGCTCCAGGAGGTTAAGGCCATGATCGATCGCAGACCGTTCGACAGGCTTGGCGGCGCCGACCACGGTTGGCTGAAGGCCAAGCATCACTTCTCGTTCGCCAGCTACTATGACCCCAAGAACATGAACTGGGGCGCCCTGCGGGTTTGGAACGACGACGAAATCGCCCCCAACACCGGCTTCCCGCCCCACCCGCACTCGGACATGGAAATCATCACCTATGTCCGCAGCGGCGCGATCACCCACCAGGACAACCTGGGCAATACGGGCCGCACCGAGGCGGGCGACGTTCAGGTGATGAGCGCCGGCACCGGCATCCGTCACTCCGAATATAATCTGGAGCCGGAAGCCACGCGGATCTTCCAGATCTGGATCGAGCCCAACCGCACCGGCGGTGCGCCGTCCTGGGGCGCCAAGCCTTTCCCCAAGGGCGACCGTTCGGGCAAGTTCGTGACCCTGGCCAGCGGCTTCGACAATGACGGCGACGTCCTGCCGATCCGCACCGACGCCCGCGTTCTGGGCGCCACCCTGAACGCCGGCGAAAGCACGACCTATGACCTGGGCAAGAGCCGCCACGCCTATCTGGTGCCGGCGGTAGGTTCGGTCACCGTCAATGGCGTCCAGCTGAACGCCCGCGACGGCGCGGCCATCGCCAATGAGGACGTGATCACCGTCACCGCCCTGGAAGACGCCGAGCTGGTCCTGGTCGACGCCGCCTAAACGCGGCCGTTTCCTTCAATCCCCGGGCGAGACGAGCCTTCACGCTTGCCCCGCCCCATTTCCCCAATCCCACAGTCAAGGAGGCCCTCATGGCCAAGGTTCTGGTTCTTTATTATTCGTCCTACGGTCATATCGAGACCATGGCTCAAGCGGTCGCCGAAGGCGCCCGCGAAGCTGGCGCAACCGTCGACATCAAGCGCGTTCCTGAGACCGCCCCGCTGGAGGTGGCGAAAGCCGCCCACTTCAAGCTCGACCAGGCCGCGCCCGTCGCCACCGTCGCCGAACTGGCCGACTATGACGCGGTGATCATCGGCACGGGCACGCGCTTTGGCCGGATGTCGTCGCAGATGGCGGCCTTCCTCGACCAGGCCGGCGGTCTTTGGGCGCGCGGCGCCTTGAACGGCAAGGTTGGCGGCGCCTTCACCTCGACCGCCTCGCAACATGGCGGCCAGGAAACCACCCTGTTTTCGATCATCACCAACCTGCTGCACTTCGGCATGGTGATCGTGGGTCTGGACTATGGTCACGCCGACCAGATGCGGATCGATGAAGTCACCGGCGGCAGCCCCTATGGCGCCACCACCATCGCCGGTGGCGACGGCTCGCGTCAGCCCACCGAAGGCGAACTGGCCGGCGCCCGCTATCAGGGCCGCAAGGTCGCCGAGACGGCGATCAAGCTGCACGGCTAAGCGTTCCGCCGTCCGCGTTCCCTCCCCCGGTAGGACGGCGAAGAGCCGCCCCGAAGCCTCGCAGGCTTCGGGGCAGTTTTCATGGGGCGTCTTGAGGGCTTAACGCCCCGCCACGATGCTGACGGTCAGGGTTGAGCCGTTGGGACCCGGGGCGGTCCAGCTGTCACCGACCTTCTTGTCAGCCGTCGGGCTGCAGTTGGCCGCCATGCCCGCCGGCGGGGCCGGGTCGGTCTGGGTGAAGCAGGTATTACCGCCCTCGATCTTCCACGCCCCCTTTGCGGTCGCGCCGTCGGGCGCCTTGGTCGTGTAGGTGCCATCGGCGTCAATGTGCATCTTCGCCACCGCGCCATTGGGATAGGTGATCGCAACGGTGTTGCCATAGGCGCTGGCCATCGGGTCGGCCAGGGCCGCGCCGCTGATCCCCAGGGCCAGAACCGCCGTCATCATCAAGGTCCGCATAGGTGTTTCTCCCACTTTGCCAGCCCCGTCTTCGCGGGGACGCCGGGAGCTTAACCATGACGCGCGGCAAATCGATAACAATGTTCTGGAATGCAAAAAGGGCGGCCGCCTCACCAGCGACCGCCCCTGATTTTGCGCTTAAGCCTTGACCTACTTGCTGGCCAGAGCCGCCTGGGCCGCCGCCAGACGCGCGATCGGCACGCGATAGGGCGAGCACGACACATAGTCGAGACCGACGCTTTCGCAGAAGGCGATCGAGGCGGGATCGCCGCCATGCTCGCCGCAGATGCCCAGCTTGACGTCCGGACGCGCCGCGCGGCCACGCTCGGCGGCGATGCGGATCAGGTCGCCAACGCCTTCCTGGTCGAGGCTGACGAAGGGATCCTTGTCGAAGATGCCCTTGTCGATATAGGCGCCCAGGAACTTGCCGGCGTCGTCGCGGCTGATGCCGAACGTCGTCTGGGTCAGGTCGTTGGTGCCGAAGCTGAAGAACTCGGCATTGGCGGCCAGGTCGCCGGCCCGCAGGGCGGCGCGCGGAAGCTCGATCATGGTGCCGACCGTATATTCGATCGCAATGCCCTGCTCGGCTAGAACCGCCTTGGCGGTGCGGTCGGTCAGGTCGCGCAGGTACTTCATCTCCTCGCCCTTGGCGACCAGCGGGTGCATGATCTCGGGGATCGGCGCGGCCTTGCCCGACTTGGCGATGTCGCAGGCGGCCTCGATGATCGCCCGGACCTGCATCTCGTAGATCTCGGGATAGGAGACGCCCAGACGGCAGCCGCGATGGCCCAGCATGGGGTTGGTCTCGTGCAGCTCCTTGGCCCGGCGCATCAGCTTGCCGGCGTCCAGGCCCGTCGCCTCGGCCACCGCCACGACGTCTTCCTCGGTGTGCGGCAGGAACTCGTGCAGCGGCGGGTCGAGCAGGCGGATGGTGACCGGCAGGCCTTCCATGATCGTGAACAGCTCGACAAAGTCGGCCTTCTGGAAGGGCGCGATCTTGGCCAGGGCCGTGCGGCGACCAGCCTCGTCGTCAGCCAGGATCATCTCGCGCACGGCGGCGATCCGGGTGTCGTCGAAGAACATGTGCTCGGTGCGGCACAGGCCGATGCCTTCGGCGCCGAAACCGCGGGCGGTCTTGGCGTCCAGCGGCGTCTCGGCGTTAGCGCGCACCTTCAGGCGGCGAACCTCGTCGGCCCAGCCCATCAGCATGGCGAAGTCGCCGGTCAGCTCGGGCTCGATCATCTTGGGCGAGCCGCTGAGGATCTCGCCGGTCGAGCCGTCAATGGTGATCACTTCGCCGGCCTTGAACTCGCGACCGCGCACCCGGAACAGGCCCTCCTTGGGGAAGATGCCCACTTCGCCAGCGCCCGAGACGCAGGCCCGGCCCATGCCGCGCGCCACGACGGCGGCGTGGCTGGTCATGCCGCCGCGCGCGGTGATGATACCCCGCGCCGCGTGCATACCGTGGATGTCTTCCGGCGAGGTTTCCTCGCGCACCAGGATCACGGCCTCGCCGTTGGCGGCGGCCTTTTCGGCGGCGTCGCTGTCGAAGACGATCTTGCCGGTCGCGGCGCCAGGGGATGCCGGCAGGCCCGTGGCGATCACGTCACGATGGGCCGACGGGTCGATGGTCGGGTGCAGCAGCTGGTCCAGCGAGGCCGGCTCGACGCGGTTGATGGCTTCGGTGCGCGAGATCACGCCCTCGGCCGCCATGTCGACGGCGATCTTCAGCGCCGCCTTGGCGGTGCGTTTGCCGTTGCGGGTCTGCAGCATGTAGAGCTTGCCCTGCTCTACCGTGAACTCGATGTCCTGCATGTCGCGATAGTGGCGCTCCAGCGTCTCGACGACGGACTTGAACTGGGCGAACACCACCGGCATCGCCTCTTCCATCGAGGGGACGGTATCGCCCATCTCTTCGCGGGCGATCTTGGTCAGCGACTGCGGCGTGCGGATGCCGGCCACCACATCCTCGCCCTGGGCGTTGATCAGGAATTCGCCATACAGGCGGTTGTCGCCATTGGACGGATTGCGTGTGAACGCCACGCCCGTGGCCGAGGTCTCGCCCATGTTGCCAAACACCATCGACTGGATGTTGACGGCGGTGCCCCAGGCCTCGGGGATGTCGTGCATGCGGCGATAGAACTTGGCGCGGTCGTTCATCCAGCTGGCGAACACGGCGCCGACAGCGCCCCACAGCTGCTCCTGGGCGTCCTGCGGGAAGGGCCGGCCCAGCTGTTCCAGCACGGCGGCCTTGTAGTCCTTGATCACCCCGGCCCAGTCATCGGCCGTGAGGCCGGTGTCGACATGGACGTCCAGGCGATCCTTGTGGTCGTCGAGGATCTCTTCGAACATGTGGTGCTCCAGGTCGAGCACGACGTTCGAATACATCTGGATGAAGCGGCGATAGCTGTCATAGGCAAAGCGCCGGTCGCCCGACAGCCTGGCCAGGCCTTCGACGGTCTCGTCGTTGAGGCCCAGGTTCAGCACTGTGTCCATCATGCCGGGCATCGAGGCCCGGGCGCCCGAGCGCACCGAGACCAGCAGCGGGTTGGCGACATCGCCAAACAGCTTGCCGGTGAGCTTTTCGATGGTGGCCAGGCCATCCTTGACCTGCTGCGCCAGCTCGGCCGGATACTGCTTGCCGTTGGCGTAATAGTGGACGCAGGCCTCGGTGGTGACCGTGAAGCCGGGCGGCACAGGCAGGCCCAGTGAAGACATCTCGGCCAGGTTGGCGCCCTTGCCCCCCAGCAGATTCTTCATCGAGGCGTCGCCATCGGCGCCGCCCCCTCCGAACGAATAGACCCAACGGGACTTGGTCAGCGTCTCAACCGGCATAATGAAATTCACCCTGCGATAAGTGAAACAGGCCGCGACCCTCTGGGTGGTCGTCTTGCCTTGGGACAAAGCGTCGAACGGTGATCCCGCACTGCAATATCCGGGGCGTTCACTAGCACTTAGGTCAAGAACGCGTCCACCAGCGCTTTGCGTTCCGCGCTGAAGTCACGAAATTCGGTAAATATTTCCAATGACAACGTTGTCTTGATTGGGATTTCGCGGATGGAGGGGGATCCGTAGTCGGATAGATTTTGATTTGAGCTTCGTCATCCCGGGACTTGTTCCCGGGACCCACGGTTCAGCTTCACGACGCGGAATCATCCTGCTCCGCATCGCGGCGGATCGATGGGCCCCGGGAACAAGTCCCGGGATGACGAAATCTATCTATAAGTGTATATTGGCGCAATGGTCCCCAGAGACGCATCCATCGCCGTCTACATGATGACCAACCAGCCCTATGGCACGCTCTATATCGGCGTCAGCAGTCAGTTCGAGGCCCGGTTGATCCAGCACCGCGAAGGCTTGAGGGATGGCTTCACCAAGAGCTAAGGCCTGACGCGCCTGGTCTGTTACGAAACCCACGAGGTCATGACGGTCGCGATCCGGCGGGAACGGAGAATGAAGGAATGGCCTCGGCAGTGGAAGATCAACCTGCTCGAACGCGATAACCCGCGTTGGGATGACCTTTACGACGCCGTGCTGAACTGGACGCCGGTTCCGAGGCAGGTTTGAAGGCGCCCGCGCTATAAACCATGAAACCGCTATAAATACCGTCATCCCGCGACGTGTTCGCGGGACCCATCTGTCCGCCGCAAGAACGGAGCAGGACGAGTACGTCAGCAAGAGCTGAACCATGGGTCCCGCGAACACGTCGCGGGATGACGGGGGTATAGGGATCCGGGAGAGCTACCCCGCCACCAGCGAGAAGTCCGCCACCTGGCCCATGGCGTCGCGGACGGCGGCCAGGGTCTTCAACCGGTTGTCTCGTTCGGCCGCAACCTCGGAATTGACGAACACGCCGTCGAGGAAGGCGTCGACCGGGCCTCGCAGGCCGGCCAGTTCCTGCATCGCGCCGGTGAAGTCTTCCTTGGCCAAAGCCGCCGCCAGGGCCGGCTCGACCATGCGCAGGGCGTCGTAGAGGGCCGCTTCCGGCGCCGAGGCGTCGTCCAGCAGGCCGCGCTCGCCCTCGGCTTTCCAGCCCTTCTTCTCCTCGGCCTTGAGGATGTTGGAGGCGCGCTTGTAGCCGGCCAGCAGGTTCTTGCCGTCGTCGGTCTTCAGGAAGGCGTCCAGCGCCTCGACCCGGGCGACGATGCGCACGAGGTCGTCGTCGCCCAGAGCGAACACGGCGTCGACGAGGTCGTGGCGCTTGCCTTGGTCTTTGAGCAGGACCTTCAGGCGGTCGGCGAAGAAGGCGAGCAATTCAGCCTGCTTGTCTGGCAGATTATAGCTCTTCGCGAAAATCCGGTGATCCGAAAATGCCTTAGCGAAGGCTCCAGGGCTGAAGGACGAATATATGAAGACTGACGGGTGCAGATTAATTCCCGACGTGATTCCAGTCTCACGGGATAAAGCTCGCATGTAGTCGAGCCCGTGGTGCTCAAGTAACTCACGGGCCTCTGATTGCTGGCTATCATCTAGCGACGCTAGCTTGGCGATCACCGGTTGTTCAGCGGCCATTCCTGCATCGACAGCAGCGGAAATAGCGCTACGCAGTGGCAGGCGAACACCATTCTCTAAGATCGTTCGGATGACTCCCAGCGATGATCGACGAAGCGCATAGGGGTCCTTTGATCCCGTCGGCTTCTCGTCGATTGCGAAGAACCCGACCAACGTGTCCAGCTTGTCGGCCAGCGCCACCGCCACGCTCAATGGGGCGGTCGGCACGGCATCAGACGGCCCTTGGGGCCGATAATGATGACCGATTGCATCCGCAACGATGATCGCCTGCTCTGCAGCGTTTCCTTGGCCAAGCTTGGGCTCATTCGATACACCTTGGGGACTTACGACCGCGAGGCCATTCTGGGCGCGATAGTAGTACCGACCCATCAAGCCCTGGAGCTCAGGGAACTCGCTGACCATACCGGAGGCCAGGTCAGCCTTGGCCAACCGTGTGGCCTCTTTGGCCATTCCGACATCAGCACCCACGCGCGGAGCGATCTCGCCGGCCAAGGCAACGATGCGCTCCACGCGCTGGGCCATTGTTCCCAACTTAGCATGGAAGGTCACGCCGCTCAGCTTATCGAGCCAACCCTCAAAGGCGCCGGGCTTGCAGTCCTCGTCCCAGAAAAAGCGGGCGTCCGACAAGCGGGCCGACAGCACCTTGGCGTTGCCTTCGGCTATCACCTTACCGCCGTCGGCGGCCTGGATGTTAGCGACTGTGATGAAGTGCGCGGCCAAGCCTGCTTCACCCTGCTTCTTCACCGCGAAGTACTTCTGGTGAGTCCGCATCGAAGTGCGAATAACCTCGGGCGGCAGGTCAAGGAATGACGGATCCATGTCGCCCAGCACCGGGGTCGGCCATTCGGCCAGACCCGCGACTTCTTCCAGCAGGCCCAGGTCTTCGACCAGTTCCAGATTGCGGGCGAAGCACAGGGTCTTGCAGCCCTCGAGGATGCGCGCCTTGCGCTCCTCGACGTCCAGCACAACGAAGTGGTCGTTCAGGCCCTTGGCGTATTCGTCGAAGTCGCGGACGCGGAAGGGCTGAGCGTCGCCCATGAACCGGTGGCCTTCAGAGATGTCGCTGCTCTCGATGCCCTCGATGCTGAACGGCACGATCTCGCGGTCGAAGACGCACAGGATGCGCTTCAGCGGGCGAACCCAGCGCAGCTTACACGTGCCCCAGGTCATCGACTTGGGCCAGGCGAAGCCGCGCACGATGGCCTCCACCATCTCGGCGATGATCTCAGGTGTCGGGCGGCCGGTCTTCTCGATGAAGGCCATATAGACGCCGTCGCGCTCGACCAGCTGGTCTTGCGTCAAGCCCGCCTTGCGCAGGAAGCCTTCCATGGCCTGCGGCGGCGCGCCGACGCGGGGCCCCTTCAGCTCTTCCTTGCGGTCAGCCTGGGCGATGGGCAGGCCCTCGACCACCAGGGTCAGGCGGCGCGGACCGGCGAAGGTCTTCAGGGCCTCAGGCAGGAAGCCGGCGGCGGCCAGGTGCTCGCGCGCCATGCGTTCCAGGTCGCGCGCCGCATTGGCCTGCATGCGCGCGGGGATTTCTTCGGAGAACAGTTCGAGGAGAAGTTGGGGCATCTGACTTACGCGGCTTCCTGCTGCTTCACCCACTCGGAGGCGCACATCTTACAAAGGTCGCGGATGCGTCCGATGTAGCTGGCGCGCTCGGCGACGGCGATCGCGCCGCGGGCGTTCATCAGGTTGAAAAGGTGGCTGGCCTTGAGGACCATGTCGTAGGCCGGCAGGACCAGTGACTTGCCCTGATAGTCGCGGGCCAGCATCAGCGGGACCTGGCGCTCCATGTCCTCGAACTGGCCCTTCAGCACGGCCACATCATAGCCGTGGAAATTGGCTTCGGAGTGCTGGCGCTCGTTTTCCAGGAACACGTCGCCATAGGTCATGGCGCCCAGCGGCGAGTCGGGGTCGTTGAACGGCAGGTCATAGACGTTGTCGACGCCGAACACGTACATCGCCAGGCGTTCCAGGCCGTAGGTCAGCTCGCCGGCCACCGGCGAGACGTCCAGGCCGCCCACCTGCTGGAAGTAGGTGTATTGCGACACCTCCATGCCGTCGCACCAGACTTCCCAGCCCAGACCCCAGGCGCCGACGGTGGGGTTTTCCCAGTCGTCCTCGACAAAGCGGATGTCGTGCAGGCGCAGGTCCAGGCCGATGGCTTCCAGCGAGCCCAGATAAAGGTCCTGCATGTTGGGCGGGTTGGGCTTCAGGATCACCTGGTACTGATAATAGTGCTGCAGCCGGTTGGGGTTCTCGCCATAGCGCCCGTCGCCCGGACGGCGCGAGGGCTGCACATAGGCCGCGTTCCAGGGCTTCGGACCGAGCGCCCGCAGCACCGTGGCCGGGTGCAGGGTCCCCGCCCCCACCTCGATGTCGTGCGGCTGCAGGATCGCGCAGCCATGTTCGCTCCAATAGTTATGGAGCGTCAGGATCAGGGCTTGAAACGAGGTGGGCTTGGGGCGCGACATCAGTGTCCGAACAGGGCCAGAAAAAAGTCGGCGGACCATAGGGCCCGCCGACTGGTGCTTCAAGCGATGTTGGCGTGGCCGCGAAGGGCCTAGTTCCCCTTAGGGGCGGTCTGCTTGCCGGCGTTGCTCATGGGCTTGCCGTACTTGGCGCGGTTCTCGGCCGTATCGGCCACCGGCGGGTTGGAAACCACATTGGCGTCGCCGGCCTTCAGGGTGGCCTGAACTTCCGGGCTTTGCGACGAGATCGGCACGACCCCAGCGGTCTCCGTACCGGCCGTTGTGGCCGACGGCGTGGTGGTGGGGTTGGGGCTCATGGTGCTGGGATCGTTGACCATGCCGGTAGCGGGCGGCGCCGCCGGGTTCATCGCGGCGTCAGCCGGCGCGACCTGTTCGGTGGCGGCGACGTTCGTGGTGGCGGATTCGTCGGTGGCGGCGGCGGCCTGAGCGCCCGGCATATCCTTGGGCATCAACACCTTGTCGACCACGTGCAGGACGCCGTTGGTGGCCATGACGTCGGCCTGGACGATGGTGGCGCCGTCGACCATCGCCGTGTCACCGCTGCCGTCCAGCATGACCGACGAGCCCTGGACGGTTTTCACTTCGCCCTTGGCGCCCTTGATCTTGGACGAGTCCACCTTGGTGTTGATCAGGTGATAGGTCAGCACCTTCTGCAGCATCGGGCCATTGTCGGGCAGCATCAGCTTTTCAAGCTCGCCGGCCGGCAGGGCCGCAAAGGCCGCGTCGGTCGGCGCGAACAGGGTCAGGTTCTGATTGGTCTTCAGCACGCTGGTCAGGTTCACCGACGAGACGGCCTTCAGAAAGATGCTGAACTGGCCCGACGCCGTGGCGGTTTCAATCAGGTCACCCTTGGCGACAACAGGCGATGCGGCGGCTGGCGCAGGCGCTGCGGCCTGGCCGGTCACGGCGGGCGCGTTCTGGGCGAAAGCCGCGCCCGACATCAGGGCGACGGCGGCGGCGGCAGCGAAAAGGTGGGTCATCGACATGGCGAGGTTCCTCGTGTTCCAGGCTGCCTCTACGCTTGGCCCCCGGCAGAGGTTGCCGACGATCACGGGCTCGTGAACACCTGCCCTACCTGAAAAAGAACACCAGGGCGGCCCCTGCGATGATCAGGGCGAAGCCCAGGAAGGTCGTCCATTTCAGCGCTTCGCCCAGGTAGAAATACGAGAACAAGGTGAACACAATCAGGGTGATAGCCTCCTGCCCCGTCGTCAGCTGGGCGGTGGAATAGACCTGATGACCTAGCCGGTTGGCGGGCACGGCCAGCATGTATTCCGGCAGGGCGATCAGCCAGCTGCTCAGAATGGCCAGCGGCAGGGTCAGGCTCTTGTTCTTCAGGTGACCGTACCAGGCGAACGTCATGAACACGTTCGAGGCGATCAGCAGCAGCCAGGGTGCGAACTTGGGCCATGCAGCGATCATGGGTCGACCTTCCTGAGGGTGGGCGGGATTCCCTCAGGCTAGAGCAACAGCGGCTTTGAGGACCAGAGCCCGGGGCTGCGCAAACATCGCCGTTTTATGACGCAGTGACGACGGGCTTTGCCTGAATCTTGGGCGCCTTGCCCATTTCCTTTCCAAATCCCTATTGCGCGACCGCACGTCGCGGACGTCCCCCGATAGCGTAACCATCGCCGGGGAAAACGATGCAGCGCGTAATGGCGGCTTCGGCGGTGATCATCCGGACGCGACGCGTTCGGCAACCAAGCAAGGGGAGCCCGCAGTATCGGCGGGCCGGAGCAAGGCGGATGAAACTGATCATAGCGATCGTCAAACCCTTCAAGCTCGACGAGGTCCGTGAGGCGCTCGTCGCCGCTGGCGTCGAGGGTCTGACGGTGTCGGAAGTCAAGGGTTACGGCCGCCAGAAGGGCCAGACCGAAATCTACCGCGGGGCGGAGTACCAGGTGAACTTCGTACCCAAGGTGAAACTGGAAGCGGTCGTGGACGATGCGTCCGCGGCCAAGGCGGTCGAGGCCGTGAAGGCCGCGGCGGCCACGGGCAAGATCGGCGATGGCAAGATCTTCGTTCTGAACGTGGAAGACGCCGTGCGCATCCGGACCGGTGAAACCGGCCCGGCCGCTCTTTAACGCCATCGGGAACAGGGGATAACCGACGATGAAATTGACCTTCAAACCGTTGGCCGGGCTGATGCTCGCCGCGACACTGGCTGGAGCCCCGCTTGGGGCCGTGGCCTTCGCCCAGGAAGCGGCCCCGGCCGTCGCCGCCGCGCCCGCCGAGGCCGCGCCGGCGCCCGAAGCTGCTCCAGCGCCTGAAGCCGCGCCCGCCGAAGCCGCGCCCGCCGCCGCTGCGCCGGTTCCGGACAAGGGCGACAACGCCTGGATGCTGACCTCGACCGTCCTGGTCCTGCTGATGATCCTTCCCGGCCTGGCCCTGTTCTACGGCGGCCTGGTTCGCTCCAAGAACATGCTGTCGGTTATGATGCAGGTCTCGACCGTCGCCATCATCGGCTTCGTCGCCTGGGTGCTGTGGGGCTACAGCTTCGCCTTCACCGACGGCGGCAGCTGGGACAGCTATGTCGGCGGCCTTGGCAGGCTGTTCCTCAAGGACGTGACCCCGGCCAGCAACGTTGCGACGTTCTCGACTGGCGTCGTCATCCCCGAGCTCAGCTTCATCGCGTTCCAGGCGACCTTCGCCGCGATCACCGCCGCCCTCGTGGTCGGCGCCCTGGTCGAGCGCATGAAGTTCGCCGCCATCGTCGCCTTCGCGGTGCTGTGGCCGCTGCTCTCCTACTACCCGATCGCCCACATGGTCTGGTGGTGGCCGGGCCCGGACGCCATCGCGGGTGATCCGACCGCTCCAGTCAAGGCCGGCCTGATCTGGAGCTTCGGCGCCCTCGACTTCGCCGGCGGCACCGTGGTCCACATCAACGCCGGTATCGCGGCTCTGGTCGGCGCCATCATCCTGGGCAAGCGCCAGGGCTTTGGCAAAGAGCCGATGCCGCCGCACTCGCTGACCCTGACCCTTGTGGGCGCTGGCCTGCTGTGGGTGGGCTGGTTCGGCTTCAACGCCGGTTCCAACCTGGAATCCAACGCCTACGCCTCGCTGGCCATGATCAACACCCTGGTCGCCACCGCCGCCGCCGGTCTGTCCTGGATCCTGGTGGAGTGGGTCACCCGCAAGAAGCCGTCGGCCCTGGGCCTGGCTTCGGGCGTCGTGGCCGGCCTGGTCGCCATCACCCCGGCCGCCGGTTTCGCCGGCCCGATGGGCGCCGTGATCCTGGGCCTGGTGGTCTCGCCGATCTGCATCATCTTCTGCTCGGCCGTGAAGAACGCGCTGAAGTACGATGACAGCCTGGACGCCTTCGGCATCCACGGCATCGGGGGCATCGTCGGCGCCATCGGCACCGGCCTGGTGGTCAACCCGGCCTGGGGCGGCGCTGGCGTCGTCGACTACACCAGCTGCGCCAAGGACGGCGACATCTCGACCTGCGACACCGCTGTCTACAGCCTGGCCACCCAGGTGATGGCCCAGGTCAAGGCCGTCGGCGTGACGATCATCTGGTCGGCCATCGCTTCGGCGATCGTCTTCTTCCTGATCAAGCTGGTCATCGGTCTCCGCGCTTCGCCGGACGCCGAGGAAGAAGGTCTGGACATCTCCGAGCACGGGGAACGCGCCTATCACAGCTAAGCCCCGGCTCAGCTGAAAAGGCGAAGGGCGCGGAGCTTGGCTCCGCGCCCTTTCTTTTTGTCTCAGTATCTGGCGGAGCTGTTACAGCGCGGCGGCTCGGCGGGCGCTGAGGATCGGCACCGGCGGCTCCAGGATCTGGCCCTTCATGACCGGGTTCACCGCCACGCCCGGGGTCGGCAGGTTGATGATCTTGCGCACCACGTCCATGCCCTCAACCACCTTGCCGAAGGCGGCGAAGCCGGCATTGTCGCCCGGCGCGTTTGGATCGGCATCCAGATAGGGTGCGTCACCCACGCAGATGAAGAAGTCCGAGGTCGCCGTACCCGGCGCATTGCGGGCGATCGAGACCACGCCATCGGTGTGCTTGATCCCGGTCTGGGTGGTCGGCTCATGGGCAATGGGTTTGAGCACCCTGGCCGGGTCGCCCTGCAGCCCGCCCTGGATCAGACCATAATCCGCGGGTCCAGGCGCTCTCGAGGCCCGAAAGAACGTGGCGCCGTCATAACGCTTCTGGTCCACATAGCGCAGGAAGTTCGCCGTGGTGATCGGCGCCCTGTCGACATAGAGCTCGATGACGATCTTCCCCTGCCCCGTCTCGACATCGACGCGGACGTTATTCGCCACTTGCAGCCTATCCGTCGCTTGGGACATGGTCTGAAGCGGTTGCGCCAAGACCGGCAAGCCGATTGAGGCTCCGATAAGGGCCAATAGGTCGCGACGATGCATATGAAAGCTCCGGATGAACTGACCAGCAGCCTAGTCCGCCCGTCGCGAGCCGTCACCCAAGCTTAGTCGACCCTATCCAGTCGACAGCGCCTCACCCACCAGCTGGGCCGCATGCTTTCCAGCCGTTCAGCCAGGCCCTCGGCCTCGATATCACCGGCGCAGAGGGCAAAGCACGTGGCGCCAGAGCCCGACATCCGAGCCAGCAGGGTCTCCGGCTCGTCGCGGAGAACATCCAGCACCTCGCCAATCAGAGGCTCGAGCGCCACGGCGGGCGCTTCCAGATCGTTGCGGGTGGCGGCGCTCAGCCAGGCGGCGATCTCCTCGGCGCTCTCGAAGGCGTCGGGCATCCAGGGCCTGGCTTCGCCTTCAGGCGCAATGGCGGCGTCGTAGGCGCGATAGACCGCTCCGGTCGGCGATGGCGCCAAAGGGTTGACCAAGACGGCGTTCAGCGGCGGCAGGCTGGGGGCCGGCGACAAACGCTCGCCACGGCCCTCGGCGATCACCGGAAGGCCCCAGAGACACGCTGCGCCATCCGCGCCGAGGCTGCAGGCCATAACCTCGAGGGCTTTGTCTGACAGGCCAGGAGCCAGGGCGTCGCGGAGCAGACGCAGGGCCGCTCCGGCGTCACTGGAGCCGCCGCCCAGGCCCGCAGCAATCGGCAGACGCTTGTCGAGCAGCAAGCGGAACGGCGGCAGGGGCGCCGCCGCGCCGGCGTGGAAGGCCCGCACCGCACGCACCACCAGGTTGTCGTCACCCGCCGGGATCTCGGAACCGAAGGGCCCGGTGGTTTCGAAGCCGGGGGCGTCGCTGGCCTGGAGCGCGACCACATCGCCGACATCGGCGAAGACCATCAGGCTGGAAATGGGATGATAGCCTTCGGCGTCAGGGCCGCCGACGTGCAGGAACAGGTTGACCTTGGCTGGGGCGAAGGCGGATAGGCGCATGGAAGACCCCAGGACGGACGAGCGAGACCCGTCCCGATAACTCAGTTACGGGCGATGGTCGACGGAGCCGCAGATCCGGCGGCGCCGAGACCATCTTTCAGCTTGGCCTCGGCCTCGGCCTTTTGCTTGGCGTCAGGTTCGAGACTGAGCACGCGGCGCCACTGGAACCGGGCCTCGATCTGTCGGCCCGCGCGCCAATAGGCGTCGCCGAGATGACCGTTCACGTCCGGGTCGCCCGGTTCCATCTCGACGGCTCGTTCCAGCTTCTCGACGGCCAGCGTGTAGTTGCCCAGGCGATAGTAGGCCCAGCCCAGAGAGTCGAGCATGGCTCCGGATTGCGGGCGCGCGGCGACGGCCTTCTGGACCATGGCCAGGGCTTCGGGCAGGCGCTCATTGCGATCAATCCACGAATAGCCGAGGAAATTCAGCATCTCGGGCTCGTCGGGATTGATCTTCAACGCCGCGCTGAGATCGCGCTCGGCTTCGGCCCAGCGCCCGGCCCGTTCCAGGGCGATGCCGCGCAGGTAAAGCACGCGCCAGTCCGGACGATCAACCTCGCGCGCGATCAGGGGGGTCAGGACCGCCACAGATTCATCCCAGCGCTCATTGGCACGCAACAGGTCGGCCAGGGCGATCTGGGCGTCGCGGTCATCCGGCGCGGCGGCCACGGACTGACGCGCGATTTCAAGGGCGCGGGGCTTGTCTCCGCTCTGTTGATAGGTCCAGGCCAGCTTGCTCTGGGCTGTCGCATACTGGGGCGAGGCAACCGGGATGCGGCCAAAGGCGTCGATGGCGCCGCGATGATCCTCAGCCTGGTTCAGAAGGTCGCCGACCAGTAGCCAGGCCTCTTCACGTTCCGGGTCCAGCCGCAGGGCCAAGCGCAGATAGGCCAGGGCAAACTGGCTCTGCCGTTCCCCCGCAAACGTCGCTGCGCAGGCGACCAGGCTCTGAGCCGCGCCCTGTTTGATCGTCTGCATCGGCGGTGGGGCGCTCTTGGCCTTTGCGCGCGCGCGGGCGGTCTGCAGTCCGGGGTCTGCAGGATCGGCGCTCAGAGCCTGATCGTACAGGGCGACCGCATCGGCATGACGCTTGCGGCGCTCCAGGAATGCCCCGTAGTCGAGAATGAAAAGGCCTGCCGTATTCGATAAGGATGTCAGCGCCTTGTAGTCTGTTTCGGCCTCTTCATAGCGCCGCGCGCGCTCATAGAGGCGGGCCTGACCCAGCTGGCCAAAATACTGCACCAGCTTATCGTTCTGCAGGCTGGGCTGCACCGTCGCGCCCTCGGCGTCGCCCGCAGCGGCGGCCGTCCAGGGCCCCAGCAGCGCCGCGGCCTGACGATGCGGGAAGCCCATGGGCTCGGCCTTCAAAAGGGCCTGGGCCTCCTTGCCCTTGCCTGAAGCGAGCAGTTCCACAACGCGCGTCAGGGATGCCAGCCGCTTGACGGCTTCGCTCGCGTCTTCGCCGCGAGGCGCAATCTGGGCGGCGCGGGTCACATCGCCCGACAGCAGCAGGGCTGTGAAGGTCCGCTCGCCGATGACCCCGGGATCATCGCCCAGGACGCCTGCCACGCCGAAATAGTCGGCCGCCTCGCGCGTGCGGCCATCGCGCAGCGCCGCCTGTCCGGCCAGAAACTGACCGTAGGAACTGCGAGTATCGAAGAACGAGTAGCTGTTCGACACCGGGCCGCGCAGGGCGACATCCTGGGTCGAGGCGCAGGCCGAGAGAGCCAGGAGGGACACGGCGGCGAGAAGGACTTTAAAACGCATCCCGCCACCCTGTTGGGTTTCGACGCGCGCCGCAAGGGCAAGGCGCGCGTCGAAAGCGCTTCCCACGAAAGTGGAAGCCGGTTTCGCGGATGAGAAGCGCGTCAAAAAGAAAGAGGCCTCCCAATCATTCGATTGGGAGGCCGGATCGTCACATGTTCGGATAGTTCGGGCCGCCGCCGCCTTCGGGCGTGGTCCAGACGATGTTCTGCGACGGATCCTTGATGTCGCAGGTCTTGCAGTGGACGCAGTTCTGGGCGTTGATCTGGAAGCGCGGGTCCTGACCCTGCTCGTTGTACAGCACCTCATAGACGCCGGCCGGGCAGTAGAGCCGCGCCGGCTCGCCGTACTTGGGGAGATTGACCGAGATCGGGATCGACGGGTCCTTCAGCCTCAGGTGAGCGGGCTGGTCTTCCTCGTGGTTGGTGGCCGACAGGAACACCGAGGACAGCTTGTCGAAGCTGATCACGCCATCCGGCTTGGGATAGACGATCGGCTTATGGTCCTTGGCCAGTTCGGTCGAGGCGGCGTCGGTCTTGTCGTGCTTCATGGTGCCGAAGAACGAGAAGCCGCCGGTCAGGTGGGTGACCCACATGTCGAACATGCCCGCGGCGCCGCCGAAGAAGGTGCCCAGCTTGCCCAGCAGCGGCTTGGCGTTGCGGACGATCTTCAGCTCCTTGGCGACCCAGCTCTTCTCGAACGCGGCCTGGTATTCGACCAGCTCGTCGCTGGCGCGGCCGGCGGCCAGGGCCCTGAAGGCCTGTTCGGCGGCCAGCATGCCGGTCTTCATGGCGTTGTGGCTGCCCTTGATGCGCGGCACATTGACGAAGCCGGCCGAGCAGCCGATCAGCGCGCCGCCCGGGAAGGTCAGTTTCGGGATCGACTGGTAGCCGCCCTCGGTGATGGCGCGCGCGCCGTACGAGATGCGGCGACCGCCTTCCAGATGCGGCTTGACCGAAGGGTGGTGCTTGAAACGCTGGAACTCGTCGAACGGCGACAGCCACGGGTTCTTGTAGTTCAGGTGAACCACATAGCCGATCGACACATAGTTATCGCCGAAGTGGTACATGAAGCTGCCGCCGCCGGTCTTGTCGTCCAGCGGCCAGCCGGTGGTATGCTCGGCCAGGCCCGGCTGGTGCTTCTCGGGCGGCACCTGCCACAGTTCCTTGATACCGATGCCGTACTTCTGCGGCGACTTGCCGGCCGAGAGGTCGAACTTGGCGATCAGCTGCTTGGCCAGCGAGCCGCGCACGCCCTCGGCGATGAACACGTACTTGCCGTGCAGTTCCATGCCGGGCTGGTAGTCGGGCTTCTTCTCGCCGTCCTTGGCGACACCGACCACGCCCACGACCACGCCCTTCAGCGAACCGTCGTCGTTCCAGACCATGTCCGAGGCGGCGAAGCCCGGATAGATCTCGACGCCCAGCTCCTCGGCCTTGCCGGCCAGCCAGCGGGTCACGTTGCCCAGCGAGGCGATGTAGCAGCCGTGATTGTGCATGAACGGCGGCAGGGCGAACATCGGCAGGGACAGCTCGCCCTGCGGACCCAGGATCAGGAAGCGGTCCTTGGTAACCGGCGTCTCGAGCGGCGCGCCCTCTTCTTTCCAGTTGGGGAAGAGCTCGTTCAGGGCCTTGGGATCGATCACCGCGCCCGACAGGATGTGGGCGCCCACCTCGGACCCCTTTTCCAGCAAGGCGACGGATACCTCGGTCCCGGCTTCGGCGGCCAGCTGTTTGAGACGGATGGCTGCCGACAGGCCGGCGGGACCGCCGCCAACGATGACGACGTCGTATTCCATCGACTCGCGTTCGAGGTCTTCGCTCATGAGATCTCCCGCCACGGACGCATTGGCCCGCCTTATGACTGTTTGAATCTGACCTTATCTGAACGTGACGCATCGGTGGTCAAGGAGAAAGCGACGACTTTTGTTGCGGCGCAGCGTGGAGGGGCGGCAAAGATCACGCTAAGGATGGCTCCATGAACCTCGCGCTCGACCCTCGCGCCGTCGAAAGCCTGCTCGCCTTCTGGGCTGATGCGGGCGTCGACGCCTCCTATGCCGAGGCGCCCATCGACCGCCTGGCCGAGGGTGCGGCCCTGTTGCGGGCCAGGAGCCAGCCCACTCCGGCGGCGCCCGCCCCGCGTCCAACCCTGGTCGTCGCCGGCTCGCCCGATATCACTGCCGCCATTGCCCAGGCCAAGGCGGCCGCTTCCGCCTGTAACGATCTGGAGGCCCTGGCCGCCGCCATCGCCGCCTTCGACGGCTGCGCGCTGAAGACGCAGGGCGCCAAGCAGGCCGTGGTCTCTCGCGGGCCGGGCAACGCGCCCTTGATGATCATCGGCGAAGGCCCTGGCGCCGACGAAGACGCCCAGGGCGCGCCGTTCGTGGGTCGCGCGGGCCAACTGCTGGATCGCATGCTGAAGGCTGCGAGCCTGACGGACCGGGTCTTCATCACCAACACCGTCTTCTGGCGTCCGCCGGGCAACCGGACGCCGACACCGCAGGAGCAGGCGGTCTGCGCGCCGTTTCTGGAACGCGCCATCGCTCTGGTGAATCCCAGAATGCTGATGCTCGTGGGCGGCGCCTCGGCCAAGGCCATGCTGAAGCGCGAGGAAGGCATTCTCTCCCTGCGCGGCCGCTGGTTTGAGTGGACCGCCTCCGACGGTTCCAACGAACTGCCCGCCTTGCCGACGCTCCACCCGGCGTTCCTGCTCAGACAGCCGGCGGCCAAGAAAAAGGCCTGGCAGGATCTTCTGACCCTGACCGAAAGGCTTGATCGTCCGGAGCGTCCCCACTAGGACTCCTGGCGACCAGTGGGAACGGGGGCGCGTCGTCGCTTTTCAAAAGCAGGCGCGAATACGATTTGCGATCCTTGGCGCGCACTCTGGCCGCACTGTCGGCCCTGATGCTCTGTCTGGCCGGCTTGCAAGCCAACGCTTCCAGCCTTGAGCCGCTGTCCAAGGATGACGTTCGCCATTACCGGGCCGCGTTCTCGGCCTCCGAGCGGGGCGACTTTGACGCTGCCCAGACCGCCTTCGCCAATACCCGCGACAAAAGCCTGGCCGGTCGCCTGGCCTATGCCAAGGTCATGCACCCGCGCGCCTATACCGCCGACTATGAAGACCTCACGGCTTGGCTAAAGGCCCATAGCGACGAGGCCGGCGCCGACCGGGTCTACACGCTGGCGGTCAAGCGCAAGCCCGCCAAGGCGCCGCCCCCTCGCCCGCCGGTCCTGTTCGTCGCCTCCGAAAAAGGCCCGCCGCCCGCCGACAAGGCGCGGGGAGCCCGCGAGGCCTATTATTCCGGCGACATGGACAAGGCCCTGACCCTGGCCCAGATCAGCGGCGAGCGTTGGATCGCGGGGCTGGCGTCGTACCGGCTGGGCCAGCACATTCAGGCCCAGACCTATTTCGACCAGGTGGCCCGCGACGAGAGCCAGGACGATTGGCTGCGCGCCGCCGGCGCCTTCTGGGCCGCCCGCGCCGCCAGCGCGGCCGGACGCAGCGGGGATGCGCGAGACGCCCTGATCGAGGCCGCCCGCTCGCCCAACACCTTCTACGGCATGATCGCCGCGCGGCAGCTCAGCCTGGCGGGCGTGGCCCTGCCCAATGATCCCGATGATCCCATAGCCGCCCTGATCAGCCGCTTCAGCTATGACGGCCCGGATATCACCTCGCTGAGCCGCCTGCTGAACGCCGATGATCGCGCCCGCCGGGCCGCCGCCCTGGCCCAGATCGGACGCTGGGCCGAAGCCGGTCAGGAACTGCGCGCCGGCCTGTCGCTGGCCGAGTCCGAGAAGGCGCGTCGCGACTGGATGAGCCTGACCCTGGCCATCAACGCCCGGGCCCCGCTCAATGCCGGGCGCCCGGTGGCGCGCCTGGGCGTCGAGGAATATCCCCTGCCCCCGCTGGAGCCCAAGGGCGGCTTCACCATCCACAAGGCCATGGTCTATGCCCTGGTGCGCCAGGAAAGCCGGTTTGACCCCATGGCGGTCTCCGGCGCCGGCGCGACGGGCCTGATGCAACTGATGCCGATCGCCGCCGCCCGCGCCGCCGGCGATGACAAGCTGTTGGCCGACACCTCGCCCCTGCTGGATCCCGCTTTCAACCTGCGGGTCGGCCAGGACTATTTCACGTGGCTGATGGATCGCGGCCTGCAGAGCTACGACATGCTGCGCGCCGTGGCGGCCTATAACGGCGGTCCCGGAACCCTGCTGAAGACCCAGGCGCAACTGGGCGCCGACTGCGACAGCCTGCTGCTCATCGAAAGCTTGCCGGCCGTCGAGACCCGCAACTATGTCGAGAAGGTTGTGGCTTCGTACTGGACCTATCGCCGCCTGATGGGCGCCGAGACCCCCACCCTGGACGCCGCAGCCATGGGCGCGCGTGAGATCGACTTCCGGCTGGACCTGTAGGTCACCAGACCAGCCGCTGGGCGCCAACAGCCCCGATCAGTCTCGCAAAGCCCTTGTCCCCGGCCTTGAAGCCACCGCTGGCCTCATAGCGCCGGGCCGACAGCAGCAAGCCCTGCTGCGCCGCGAACGGCCGTCGAAACCACGGCAGACCCGGACGCGGCAGACTGACCGCCTTGTCCCAGCCAGCATTGATCTGCCTTTCGATCACAAGCCGCCAGCCTTCCGGCAGGATCGCATCGGGTTCCAGCAGCATCACCCAGTCGCCGCGCGGCGAAGCGCAGGCCAAGGCCAGACGCAGGCCAACATCGGCTCCATCGGTCACGACCCGCGCGCCGCAGTCCTCGGCGATGTCCAGAGTACCATCGGTCGAGCCGCCGTCGGCCAGCACCACTTCACGGACAAGACCGTCCACCGCCGCTGTCACCAGGCTGGAAAGGCACGGCCCGATCAGGTGGGCGCTGTCATGGGTGGGAATGACGACGGTGATCATCCTCCCTGCTTCACGATGTCGGCTGCATCGGTCAAGGGTAGTTCTTGTTATGTTCTGATTTCAGGACTAAGGTCGGGCATGGCTGTTCCGTCCCACATGAACAAGGTCGCCCTTCGCGGTCGCGGAGCGCGCACAAACGACACCAGCCGTTTCGAGACTTTCCGCTCCGAGGCTTTCGAGGATGGCTGGACCGAGGCGGACGAAGCGGCCCGGCCGCTGACCACCACCATCCAGCCGATGAAGTCCAAGACCATCATCGCCAGGAACGACAGTCCCGACATCAGCTTCAGCCGCTCGATCAACCCCTATCGGGGCTGCGAGCACGGCTGCATTTACTGCTACGCCCGCCCGGCCCACGCCTATCTGGGCCTCTCGCCCGGTCTCGATTTCGAGTCCAAGCTGTTCTTCAAGCCCGAGGCCGGCAGGCTGCTGGAGCGGGAGCTGTCCAAGCCCGGCTACAAGCCGCAGGTCATCCATATCGGCGGCGACACCGATCCCTATCAGCCGCAGGAAAAGACCCTGCGGGTCACCCGGGCGGTGATCGAAACCCTGCAGAGGTTCAACCACCCCTTCACGATCATCACCAAGTCCGCCCTGATCGTCCGCGATCTCGACATCCTGGGGCCCATGGGCCAGGCGGGTCTGGCGCGGGCGGCGGTGTCCGTCACCACGCTGGACCGCAAGCTGGCCCGCAGCATGGAGCCGCGCGCCGCGACGCCCGACCGCCGCATCGACGCCATCCGCCAATTGGCCGCCGCCGGGGTGCCTGTCACGGTGATGTTCGCGCCCGCGATCCCGTCGCTGAATGACCACGAGATGGAAGCCGTGCTCCAGCGCGCCGCCGAGGCCGGCGCCACCTCGGCCGGCTATGTCGCCCTGCGCCTGCCGCTTGAGATCAACGATCTTTTCCAGCAGTGGCTGGCCACCGATCACCCCGACCGCGCCAAGCGGGTAATGTCGCTGGTGCGCCAGATGCGCGGCGGCGCGGCCTATGATTCCGAGTGGGGCAAACGCATGACGGGCGAAGGCCCGGTGGCCGAGGTGATGAACCAGCGCTTCCTGATGGCGCGTCGCAAGCTGGGTCTCGATGAGCCGTCGCAAAGGATGGACATCGGGGCGTTCCGGGTCCCGGCCAAAGCAGGCGACCAGCTCAGCCTGTTCTAGAGGCTTCCTCAGCCCGCCGTTCGGGTCGCGCCGGCCGACAGCAGGCGGGGAAAAAAGACTTCAGTCCCGGACCAGACGCGCCCGCAGCCAGCGACGGACGGGCAGATCATAGACCTTCAGCACGCCCCAGGCGCCAGCGATGATCAGAAGAATCGCAGTCACGACCAACACATCGGGATAGCCCTTGCCGCCCATCGCCCGGAAGGCGCGCAGCGACAGCTCCCAGAGCACCCAGTGCAGGGCATAGAGCGGATAGGAAATCTCGCCGCTGAACCGGCAGATCGCCCCGACCCGGCCTGTGGGGTCGCGATGGCCCAGCAGCACAATCAATGGGAACACGATCGCGACGCAGACCAGATCATAGGTCGCCGTATAGTCCATGGGAGGAACCGCCAGCACGGCCAGCAGCACCAGCGCCAAAATCCAGGCCGGAAGGCTCACCGTCACATAGGCCTGGATCCGATAGCAGGCCCAGCCCAGGGCAAAGGGAAAGATGGTGCGGATGATCCCGATCCAGTAGGTGGCCCGATCCCAGCCGGTCTGCACCCCGCCCATGCCATAGGCGATGGCGATCAGCACGCCGCCCGACACGACGATGACCAGCACCAGCCACATCGTCGAAAGCCGCCGGGCGGGAAACCACAGGGCGCTAGCCAGCAACTCGAGAAACAGCGACCAGGCGGGCGGATTCAAAGGGAAAAGCGGTGAGAAGCTGTCCTCGTCGCTAACCCAAATTCTGGGGAAAACCAGCAGCCCCATCAGCAGGCAGATCAGGATGTTGTCGCGGTGCCCGATCATCACCAGGGCGCCGGCGACCATCGACAGCGCGATCAGCGGCCACACACGGATCAGGCGGGCGCGCATGAAGCCCAGCCAACCCATCGTCCGCGCGCCATAGGCGTGGGCCAGGACAAAGCCGCTCAGGCAGAAGAAGAAGTCCACGGCCAGATAGCCATGGGCCATCAGCCAGGGGCGATATGTCCAGCCGCCGAGGTGGTAGAGCAGCACGCCCACTGCAGCGACGCCGCGCAGGCCATCCAGGGCCTCATAGCGACGCCCGCCGTCGATCGATTGCCCCAACGCGCTTGCCCCCGACACAGGGCCGCTTAGTGCCGCGCCCGCGCCCGCCCGTCCAGCCTCAGGCTTTCTCGAACAGCATCGCCTTGGTCAGGAACGCCCGGTCCTCGCTGACCAACCGCAGGCCAGCGCCGCGGAACAGGGCCGCCAGATCGGTTTGGGCGTAGGTCGAATAGTAGGGCTCGTGGAAATAGGCCGGGAAAGCCTCAAGCAGCCGCTCCAGGTGCGGCTCGTCTGTCGGCTGCACCGAGTCGACGAAGACCAGCACGCCGCCGGGCTTCAACACCCGAGCCATGGCGGCCGCGACAACCGGCCGAACGCGCGGTGGCAACTCATGGAACAGATAGACGCAGCTGACCGCGTCCAGCGCGCCATCGGCGAACGGCAGGGTCTCGACATTGGCCTGCACAGCGCCAACCCCTGCCCGGCGCCGGGCCTTGGCCAGATAGGCCGATGACAGATCGACGCCCGCCATGGCGGCGCGGGGAAAGGCGGCCTTCAGGTCGCGCAGGAAGGCGCCCGAGCCGCAGGCCGCGTCGACCATCCGCAGGTTCCGCTGATCGCGACCCCGCCAATGACGGGCCAGCAGCGACAGCCCGCGCCGACGCATTGCGCCTGCCGTGCCGGCGAACAGCGCCTCGACCTGGGCGTCATAGCGCCGGGCGCTCTCGGCGGTGAACCAGCCACCAGACTGGTAGTGGAAATTCTGCCGGTAATAGTTTGGATAGGCTTGGGTTTCAGGCTCGGACCTTACCTCGACACCGTCCCCTCGCCGGCGCCTCTGGTCGACGGCCTTGGCGTCCACGAGGAAATCCAGGGCTTGCAACAGCGACTTCATTGGCCGCGTCGGCGCGTCTTCCATGGCGGGATAGAGGCCGGCGGCGACGTCGCGCGCGTCCTTCTCGAAGGCCTCGAGATAGACCTGCCGCAGCCGCGCCCCTGAGACGGGTGGCCCACTGGGCTCGAAGGTCCTTGCGGCTTGCCCCTGGGTTGGCCTTGTGAGGGCTCGCGCAAGGCCGCCTGCTGCGCTCCACCAGGCGGCCTTGGTCGCCGCCCTGGCGCGCTGTCCAACAGCGTCTAGCGCGAACGCGTTCCGCCCGGGTGACTGATCCATGCCTGCCTCATCGCGAGAAGACCCCAACGAGTTCAATATGGGGCGACCAGACGAACTGGTCTACTGGCAGCACCTTTTCCAGCTTGAACCCGGCGTCGACCAGCATCCGGGCGTCGCGGGCGAAGGTGGCGGGGTTGCACGAGACGCTGATCACCCGGGCGACCTTGGAGTTGGCGATCTCGACGGTCTGTTCCAGCGCCCCGGCGCGCGGCGGGTCGATGACGACCACGTCGGTCTTGGCCAGTTCCATGGTCAGCACCGGCCGACGAACCAGATCGCGCGCCTCGGCGGTGATCGGCTTGAGGCCCGGCGCGCCGCCGATCGCGGCCTTCAGGGCGCTGATGGCCGGCGCTGAGGAGTCCGCTGCATGAACCGCCGCAACTTCCGCCAGGCGGAAGGTGAACGTCCCTGCCCCGCAGTAGAGATCAGCAATCTTGGTGGCGCCCTGGGCGGCCTCGACAGCGAAGGCGACCATGGCCTTTTCAGCCTGGGGCACAGCCTGCAGGAAGGAGCCCGGCGACAGGGCGACCACGGCCGGCCCCAGCTTCACCAGCGGCTGGCGGGCCATATAGACGACCTCGCCGGCCAGAGTGACGCGCGCGAAGTCGCCTTCGCTGGCCGCCATGGCGGCGACCATCCGGGCGTCGGCCGACAGGCCCCCGCTCTTGGCTTCGACGCCGGTGATGTCGATATCGAGACCGGTCGCGGTCAGGGTGACGTGCAGGGTCGGGGCCGACTTGGGGTGCTCCAGGAACGGCTGGGCAAGACGCGCCAGGGCCGGAAAGGCGGCGACCAGGCGCGGGTCGGTGACCGGGCATTCCTCGATCTTCACCAGGTTCCACGAGCGACGCTCCTTGAAGCCCAGACGCACCCCGCCCTTGCCGCCCCGGGCGTGCAGGGCGACGCGGCGACGCGAGGCCGGCGGCGCGGCGAAAGCGGGCAGGATCTCGGTTTCGATGCCTTCGTGCGAAAGCTGGACGCGGACCAGTTCGGCCTTCCAGTCAAGATAGGGTTGCTGGGCCCAGTGCTGGCTGGTGCAGCCGCCGCATTCGCCGAAATGCCTGCACGGCGGCGTGACGCGGTCGGGGCTGGCGTCAAGGACCTCAAGCAGCTCGCCGCGCGAACCGTCCATCTTCACCCGAACCCGCTCGCCGGGCAGGGTCAGGGGGACGAACACCGGGCCTTCTCGGACGATGCCGTCGCCCTGGGCGCCGACCGCGTCGATGATCACTTCACGCATTCCGTATCCAATCTCGCGGCGGGAACCTTCGAAAGGTCCCGCCAATTCAGGCCCATGCGCCGTGCTGGCGGCGGGCGCGGCGGCCTTTCGGCCCCGTTGCGGGTGTCCATACCCCTAAAAGGGTCATTTGGCATGAACGAAGATGAACGCTCCACTCAAGGTCCGTTCATGTTCGCGGCAACAGGATGCCAGCGTCGGGTGGTCGGGGCGCGCTTTCGGCTGACCCAAAAAAGACATCAGTACGCTTGAGACCATTGCCATGACCAACAGGACGCCGACCATGAAGATCGCTCTGTGCGCCGCCGTGGCGGCTGTCGCCGCCGGCGCTTTCGCCCCTACCTTCGCTAGCGCCCAGGCCTATGGCCAGCCCAGCTACCGCAGCGGCGGCGCCTATGACAACAACGGCTACTATTACGATCCCTGCCGCCGCAGCACCACGCAGCGCGGCACGGGCGGCGGTCTGGCCGGCGCGGGCCTGGGCGCGGCCATCGGCGGCAGCGTCTCGGGCAATGGCGCCAAGACCGAAGGCGCCGTCCTGGGCGGCCTGCTGGGGGCGGTGATCGGCAGCAGCATCGGCAAGAACTCGGCGGCCTGCACCCCGGGCGCAACGCCCCCGCCGCCTCCCCCGCCGACCGCCTATAACAATTACGACAATCGCTATGACGCGCGGCCCTATGACGATCCTCGCTATGAGGACGCCCGCCGCGACGCCGAGCGCGACGCCTATAGCCGTGAATCGTATTCCTACCGCGTCGACCAGCGCTCGGCCGACGTCAATGGCTGCACCCTGGCCGAGAGCCCGATCTACCTGCCTGACGGGCGCGTCCAGAAGCGCTTCGTGCGGGTCTGCCCCGACGCCCAGGGTCGCTTTCAGGTCGTTGACTGAGCTTCCGACCAGTGGCTTGAGCTAGCCCCAGATCAGACGGCCGCTCGCCTCGCGTGAGCGGCCGTTTTCTATCGGCGGCGCGCCCAGACCAGACTCTCGACCTGACCATCGCCGCCGGTGATCGGGCTTTCATCCTCGCCCATCACGGTCCAGCCGGCCTCTTCCAGGAAATCCACGATCTCGCGGCGCACGCGGGCGATGGTCTGTGGATCCTTGACCAGCCCGTTCTTGCCCACATGGCCCTTGCCCGCCTCGAACTGCGGCTTGACCAGGGTGATCAGGTCAGCGCCCGACGGGGCCAGCGCCAGCACGGCCGGCAACGCCTTGGTCATCGAGATGAAGCTGACGTCGCTGACGATCAGTTGCGGATCCTCCTCGATCCAGCTGGTGTCGAGGATGCGCGCATCGGTGCCGGACAGATCCACGACCCGCTCGTGCTCGACCAGGCTGTGGTGAAGCTGCTCGCGCCCGACATCGACCGCATAGACCTTGGCCGCGCCGCGCGACAACAGCACCTCGGTAAAGCCCCCGGTCGAGGCGCCGACATCGATGGCGACCTTGCCCTCGACCTCGATGGGCCACAGATCCAGGGCGTGGACCAGCTTCAGCGCGCCGCGCCCGACCCAGGGGTGGGCCAGCGAGGCGCGAATCGAAACGTGCTCTTCCACCATCTCCGACGGCTTGAGGACCAGCACGCCATCGGCGCGCACCAGCCCGGCCTCTATGGCCTCGCGAGCCTTGGCGCGGCTGTCGAACAGGCCGCGCTCCATCATCAACACATCAACACGTCTACGGGTCATGGGCGCGGTCTAGCATAGACTTGCAGCCAAGGCCGCTTCAGGTTCAACTGAACGCCGTTCACCGGCGCGCCAAGACGCCGGTCGCTCGGGAGGGATTTCCATGCACTTCAGTCGCCGCGGCCTGCTGGCCGCCTCTGCCGCGATCGCCGCCGCTTCGTCCGTCGAAGCCAAGCCCAGGGCCGCCGGTGAGCCGGCCTGGACGCCCGACGCCACCGAGATCGCCGGCCGCATCCGTCGCAAGGAGGTCAGTGTCGTCGAGGTGGTCGAAGAGGCCATCCGCAAGGCCGAGGCCCTGCAGCCCAGGATCAACGCCCTGGTAACCTCCGATTTCGACCGGGCGATGGACAAGGCCCGGGGCGGCCAGCTGTCGGGCCCGTTCGCCGGCGTGCCGTTCCTGATCAAGGACCTGGATCCCTATACTGGACTGCCCACGCGCTACGGCTCCCGCAGTTCGATGGGCGCAGGCCCAGAAACGGCCCAGACGGCCTTTGTCGAGACCTATGATCGCGCCGGTCTGGTGGTGATCGGCAAGTCGACCACGCCGGAATACGGCTTCCTGCCAACGACCGAGCCCATGGGCTTCCTGCCCACCCGCAATCCCTGGAACCTGAAGCACTCGTCGGGTGGCTCATCCGGCGGCGCGGCGGCCGCGACGGCGGCGGGCATCGTGCCCTTCGCTCACGCCAGCGACGGGGGCGGCTCGATCCGCATTCCAGCGGCCAATTGCGGCCTGTTTGGCCTGAAACCTTCACGCGGCCGGATGATCGAGGGCCGGCCTCACGGGCGTGGCATCGACCTGTCCGTGGCCCATGTGGTCAGCCACAGCGTCCGCGATTCGGCGGCCATGTTCGGCGCCAGCGAGCGCACGGCGGCGGGGTCGCCGTTCAAGGCCATCGGCGTAGTCACCAAGCCGCTGAAAAAGCGCCTCAAGGTCGGCCTGCTCCTGGAAACCGGCATGGGCCAAAAGCCAGACGCCGAGGTTGTCGCCGCCATCGAGGGCGCCGCCAAGCTGATGGCCAGCCTGGGACACAGGGTCGAGCCGACAAGCTGGCCGATTGACGGCCCCCAGTTCGGACGTGACTTCACCGCGTTATGGTCCACCGGCGCGGCCGAACTGGTCGCTGGCGTCAGCAAGGCCATGGGCCGCAAGGCCGACGCCAGCGTGCTGGAACCGTTCAGCCTGGGCATGGCTGAACTGGTGGCCAGCCTGAAGCCGGGCGACATCGAGGCCGCCGTCGGTCGCCTGCAGGCGACCTCGAAGGCCTATGACGATTGGCTGACGAAGTACGATGTCATCCTGTCGCCGGTGCTGGGCAGCCCGCCCGTCGAGCTGGGCTTTGTCAGCGGCGACGTGCCTTTCGAGACCCTGCAGGCGCGTCTGATGGACTATGTGGGCTACACCCCGGTCCAGAACGTGGCCGGCGCGCCGGCCATGAGCGTGCCGCTGCACTGGACGGCCAGTGGCCTGCCCGTCGGGGTGCAGTTCGCCGGGCGCGCGGGTTCGGAAAAGATGCTGTTCCAGCTGGCCTATCAGCTGGAAGCCGCCCAGCCCTGGGCGCACCGCAAGCCGCCGACCTCGCTCTAGCGACAGCCGCCGGGGCCGCGATCGCGGATGTCCGAAAGGATATCCGCGATCAGGTCGAAATCCATGGCCTCGGAGGCGGTCGGCGAAGGTGTCGACCGCCGTCTGGCCGGCATAGAAGGCGATATGCTGCTTCTGGCTGTTGAAGGCGATCCACGGCTGCCTGGGATCGCCATAGGCCGGCATGCCGAACGCCATCAGCTCGTGCTCGGCGCCGAAGGTCTCGCGACAGAGCGCCCGAAGGCGGTCCAGGGCCGGCCAGCGGTCGGGCGAGACCTCCGACATGTAGTCGTCGACACTCGCCGCCTTTGACTGGACCATCGCCGCCTCCGTAAGGGCCCTACCCCTCGACGAACACCTTCTTGAGTTCGTTCTTCATGATCTTGCCATTGGCGTTGCGCGGCAAGGTCTCGTGCCAGAACACGATCTTCACTGGCACCTTGAAGGCCGCCAGGCGGTCGGCGACGAAGGCCCGCAGCTCGGCCTCGGTGGCTTCAGCGCCGGGCTTGAGGGTCACGACGGCCGCCGGCTCTTCACCCAGGGTCTTGTGCTCGATGCCGACCAGGGCGGCGTCCATCACCGCCGGGTGGTCGTACAGAAGGTTCTCGACCTCGATGCAGTAGATGTTCTCGCCGCCGCGGATCAGCATGTCCTTGGCGCGGTCGATGATGAAGCAGAAGCCCTCGGCGTCGAGACGCGCCAGGTCGCCGGTCTTCACCCAGCCGTCGATGAAGGTCTGGGCGGTGGCTTCGGGCTTGTTCCAGTAGCCGCGCACCACCTGCGGACCCCGGCACCACAGCTCGCCGACCTCGCCGATCGGCAGTTCGCGATGCGGCTCCTCGACGGTCATGATCTTCAGGTCGGTGACCGGCACGGCGGGGCCGCAGCTGTCGGGACGGTTCTCGTAGTCTTCGGCCGAATTGCTGGTGGCGGTGGCCGAGGTCTCGGTCATGCCCCAGCCGTTGCCGGGCGAGGCCTTGGGCCAGATTTCCTTGATCTTGCGCACCAGTTCCGGCGCCGACGGCGCGCCGCCATAGGCCACGGCCTCGATCGACGACAGGTCGTACTTCTCGCGGTTGGGATGCTCGATGATCTGCCAGGCGATGGTGGGCACGCCGCCGATCTGGGTCAGGCGTTCGTCCTCGATCAGCTGCATGGCCTTGTCGGGATCCCACTTGCGGATCATGGCCAGCTTCGCGCCGCCAAACAGCGACGGGTTCAGCACCGCGAAACAGCCCGTGGCGTGGAAGAACGGCACCGAGATCAGCGAGCCGCGCTGCGGGCCGTTGGGATCGGGCTCCGGCGGCGCCTCGCCCCGGCGCAGGAAGCTGCGCGCCCCGGCGGCGGCGGCGGCGAAGATGTTGCTGTTGATGTTGCGATGGGTGCCTATGGCGCCCTTGGGCTTACCCGTGGTGCCCGAGGTGTAGAAGATCGTCGCGTCGTCATCGGCCGCCAGTGGCACGGTCGAGAGCGGCTTCTCCTCCAGCTTGGCCCAGTCATTGGGAGAGCCGATCACGGTCTCCAGACGCGTGACATAGGGATGGGCGATCTCTTCGCGAGCCCGGCTGACATAGACGCGCTCGAGCTCGGGACAGTTGTGCAGGTGCTCTGTCAGGCGCTCATAGCGCTCGACATCGACGACCAGGGTCTTGGCGCCAGAATCCAGCAGGCCATATTCCAGCTCACTGCCGGTCCACCAGGCGTTCAGCGGCGTGACGATGGCGCCGATCGACAGGCCGGCATAGAAGGCGACCGGCCATTCCGGCAGGTTGCGCATGACGATCGCGATGCGGTCGCCCTTCTGCACGCCCTTGGCGGTCAGTTCGGCGGCAAAGACCGTGACGGCGCGATAGAAGGCTTCGAAGCTGACCCGCTCGTCCTCGTGGACCATGAAGATCTTTTCGCCATGGGCGCGGCCCAGAACCAGCGTGTCACGAAGGGTCGGCGGCGCATTCTTCCAGACCCGGGTCTTTACGCCGCGGATCTCGATCTCTTCCATCTCACCGGCCGTGCCCGGCTGGGTGATCAGGGCATAGGCCTGCTGGACCGACATGGCGGGCCACGGAATGGAGGCGGGGGCGGCCTGGGTCATCGTTACTCTCCCAATCTGGTCGCGCCTTGTTTCAGGGACGCGTTGCCGCCGAGTAAGCACAGGCTGAGGCCTGATGCAAACAGGCGTTTGATCGTAAGGGAACAATGATCAGTTAGACGTCAGGTCATGACGCTGCGCCACGCAATCCTGCGCGCGAGCTGCAGGATGTTGGTCATTTTGCCGGGACAAGGGCGGGTCTCGAACGCGGGTTCGCGACCTCACGCGGGCATCCGCTGAGCTGATGGGGAAGGTGCGAAGCGCCCGGGCCTCGCCCGGATGATGGGTAGTCTGAGTACCGTTTCGACGAAGACGAACGCTTCGCGCGGTCGTTATTCAGGAGCATCGCCGGGCTGGCGGGGTTTTAACCCGCTCCGGTAGCTAGGCCCCTGGCAGGCGGAGTGTTGGCGCACTCCGGACCGCGCGGGCGATTTCAGCCCACGCCTACACGTCCCGCTCGACCACCCCCGAAAGCCGCATCGGTCGCCGTACGTGCGCCCTCCCCGTGCCTTCAGGTGAGGAGCAGTATCGGGCCGCCTGGGAGGCGGGGGATGGAGAAATATGAGAAACTTGCAAGTAATTGAATTTGTTGATTTATAGGCGGCTCCATCCTCACGAACAACGGGGATGGCGGTAGCTCCTCCCCCTCTGGGGGAGGTGGCCCAGAGGGCCGGAGGGGGCCATCGCGCCTTGTGTCCAGCTAGCCCCCTCAGTCGCTCCGCGACAGCTCCCCCAGTGGGGGAGCAGCTAGCCCCTACCCGACCGCCGCCAGCCGCGAGAGCGCCGCTTCAAGCTTGGCCTTGGCCGCTTCAGCCTCGGCGAGGCGTTCGCGGTTTTCGGTGATCGCCTCTTCCTTGGCGCGGGCCAGAAAGTCGGGATTGCCCAGCTTCCTGGCGGCCTTGTCGATATCGACGGCGTGGCCGGCGATCTCCTTGGTCAGGCGGGCCTTTTCGGCCGCCAGATCGATGAACTCGGCGATGGCCAGCGCCCCGGTCGCCTCACCCAGCACGAAGGGCACGGCGCCGGCCGGCGGCGCGTCGGCCTCGCGGGCGCTGTCGAGGCGGGCCAGGGTCAGCAGCAGGTCGCGGTGACGGGCCAGTCGGGCCCGGGTCTCGGCATTGGCGCCGATCAGGGTCAGCGGCGGCTTGGCGCCCGGGGGCACGTTCATCTCGGCGCGGACCGAGCGGATTTCGCTGACGGTATCGACCAGCCAGCCGATCTCGGCCTCCGCGTCGGCGTCGATCCAGCTTTCCGGCAGCTCCGGCCATTTCTCGACGATCAGCATGCCGTCACGCTTGGGGCCAAACAGGGCGGTCTTGTCCCACAGCTCCTCGGTGATGAACGGCATCACCGGGTGCAGAACCTTCAGGATCACGTCCAGCGCCCAGGCGGCCGTGGCGCGGGTCTCTGCCTTGGCGGCGGCGTCGTCGCCGTTGAGGACCGGCTTGGCCAGTTCCAGATACCAGTCGCAGAACACGTTCCAGATGAACTTGTAGAGCGCGGTGGCGGCCGCATCGAACGACGGCGCCTCGAGCGCGCGGGTCACCTCGGCGACGGTCTTGACCGTCTCGCCGCGAATCCACTTGTTGATCGGCTGCTGGACGGTCGCGGGATCAAAGCCCTCGACGCGGATGCACTCGTTCATCTGGGCAAAGCGCGAGGCGTTCCACAGCTTGGTGCCGAAGTTGCGATAGCCCTCGATGCGCTGCTTCGACAGTTTGATGTCACGCGCCTGGCCCGACATCGCCGTCATGGTGAAGCGCACCGCGTCGCAGCCCAGTTCGTCGATCAAGACGAGCGGGTCCAGCACATTGCCCTTGGACTTGCTCATCTTGGCGCCCTTCTCGTCACGGACGAGGGCGTTGATGAACACCTGCTTGAACGGGACTTCGCCCATGAAGTGGAGGCCCATCATCATCATCCGGGCGACCCAGAAGAAGATGATGTCGAAGCCCGTGACCAGGGTGCTGGTGGGGTAGAAGCGCGCCAGGTCTTCGGTCTTTTCCGGCCAGCCCAGGGTGGAGAACGGCCACAGGGCCGAGCTGAACCAGGTGTCGAGGACGTCTTCGTCGCGCTTCAGCACCGGGGCTTCGTCGCCATAGTGCAGGATGGCGGCGGCATAGGCCTCTTCCTCGGTCTCCTCGACGAAGATGTGGCCATCTTCGCCAAACCAAGCCGGGATGCGGTGGCCCCACCAGAGCTGGCGCGAGACGCACCAGGGCTCGATGTTGCGCAGCCACTCGAAGTAGGTCTTTTCCCAGTGACGGGGCTCAAAGACCGTGTCGCCGTTCTCGACCGCTTTCAGGGCCGGCTGAGCCAGGGTCTTGGCGTCGACGTACCACTGGTCGGTCAGATAGGGCTCGATGACTACGCCGGAACGGTCGCCGTGCGGGACCATGTGTTTGGTCTTCTCGATCTCGCGCAGCCAGCCGTCTTCCTCCGCCCGGGCGACGATCGCCTTGCGGGCCACGAAACGATCCAGGCCCTGATAGTCGGCCGGCACGCTGTCGTTCAGGCGCGCATCGGGGGTCAGGATGTTGATGGCGTCCAGGCCGTGACGCTTGCCGACGCCAAAGTCGTTGAAATCATGGGCCGGGGTGATCTTGACCGCGCCCGAGCCCTTGGTCGGGTCGGCATAGTCGTCAGCGACGATCGGGATGCGACGGCCGACGATCGGTAGCGTCACGAACTTGCCGACCAGATCCTTGTAGCGCTCATCGCTGGGATGAACGGCCACGGCGGTATCGCCCAGCATGGTCTCCGGACGCGTGGTGGCCACGACGATGAAGTCGCGGGTCTCGAACTCGGTGGCCTTGCCGTCCTCGTCGAAGGCGATCGGGTACTGGAAGGTCACGCCATCGGCCAGCGGATAGGCGAAGTGCCAATAGGCGCCGTCGACCTCCTTCTGCTCGACCTCAAGGTCGGAGATGGCGGTCTGGAACTGCGGGTCCCAGTTGACCAGGCGCTTGTCGCGATACAGCAGGTTCTGCTTGTAGAGCTGGACGAACACCTTGCGGACGGCGGCCGACAGGCCCTCGTCCAGGGTGAAGCGCTCGCGCGACCAGTCGCAGCTGGCGCCCAGGCGACGCAGCTGGTTGACGATCGTGCCGCCGCTCTCGGCCTTCCATTCCCAGATCTTCTCGACGAAGGCCTCGCGGCCCATCTCGCGACGGCCCACATTGCCGGCGGCGGCCAGCTGGCGCTCGACCACCATCTGGGTGGCGATGCCCGCGTGGTCGGTGCCCGGCAGCCACAGGGCGGCCTTGCCGCGCATGCGGTGGAAGCGCGTCAGCACGTCCTGCAGGGTGTTGTTCAGCGCATGGCCGATGTGCAGCGAGCCCGTCACGTTCGGCGGCGGGATGACGATCACGAACGGCTCGGCGTTCGGATCCTCGCTCGGCTTGAAGGCCCCGGAGGCCTCCCAGGCGGCGTACAGGCGGGGTTCGACGGCTTTGGGATCGAAGGTCTTGTCAAGCATGGCGGTGCGGGTATGCCATCTGCGGCCGCCGCGCGAAACCGGGCGGCCTGGATTCAGGAACGATTTGAACGGAAAAAGGCGGCCGCCATCGCGACCGCCCTTTCAGGTTTCGAGGTCTGCGCGCCGTCCAGAGCCGACGCGAGACCCGATTTTATACGCGGCCGCGCGCGATGCGGTGGACTTCTTCTTCGACCTTGGTCTCGACGATGCGCGGCAGGTTCTGGTCCAGCCACTCCTTGAGCAGCGGGCGCAGCAGTTCGCGCACCACGTCTTCCAGGGTGCGGCCGTCCTTGGGCATCAGCAGGGCCGAGCTCAGGCTGCCGAAGGCGCTGGCGGCCAGGCTCGAGGCGTGATCGCCGACCAAGGTCTCGGCCACGTCATCGCGGTTGAACGACGGCGCAGGCGGCGGCGTATAGGCCGGCTCGGGCTCGGGCGCAGCCGGGGAATAGACATCCAGATCGCCAACGCTTTCGAGCGGAGCCGGCTCGGGCTCATGGGCTGGCTCGGGTTCGATCGGATCGGTCAGCTCCAGCACGTCGTCCTCAGCCGGGGCCTGATATTCAGGTTCCGGTTCGGGCGCCGGCGCAGGCGCGGCCGCCTCGGGCTCCGCCGGCGCGTCATCTTCGGAGATGATCCGCCGGATGGAGGCGAGGATCTCCTCCATCGTCGGTTCTTGAGAGCTCTGGTCGGACATGTGCGGGGCCGTCAAAAAGAGGTACGAATCCTTGACGCGCCCCGAAGAGCGCTAAGGGCCGATGGTGCAGACTTGCGCGGCTTAAGCAAGCGCAAGGATTGCGGGTGGGCCAAATCGACGCGGCAAAGCCTATTTCGAAGAGGGCTTCGTGGACGGCGCTCCGACCTTGTCAATCACCTGAACCACCGGCTCCCACGGCACCCAGCCGATCGCACGGTTGACGCGGTCGTATGAGGTCTTGGGGTCATAGCGGGCGACGTCGGGAGCCAGGGCTGCAACATCCAGTGCGCCCATGGCCTGAAGAACCGAGGCGCTGGCGACATATTCGTCGCGGCGGGCCGATACCAGGGCCAGCTCGGCGGCGCGCAATTCCTGCTGGGCGTTCAGGACGTCGAGCGTGGTGCGCAAACCGACCTGTTGTTCCTGACGCACGCCCTCGAAGGCGATGCGGGCGGCGCGGACCTGTTCTTCGTTCGAGACCAGGTTGGAACGCGAAGCCAGCAGGTTGCTCCAGGCGTTGGAGACCGACTGCAGGGCGGTGCGCTTGGCGCCTTCCACGGCGATATGGGCGGCGTTTTCGCGCTCGATAGCGGCGCGAACCTGAGACGAGGTCAGCCCCCCCGTGAACAGCGGGATGGAGGCGGTGACAGCCCCGGTCAACTGCCGGTCATAGTCTGCGAACTGGTCGCCGGCGCCATTGACCTCGCTGGCGTCGTAACCCAGCGAAGCCCGGGCCGAAACGGTGGGCCGACGCGAAGCGCGGACGGAGGCCAGCCGGGCTGCTGCTGCGCGTTCGTTGAAGCGCGCGGCCGCGACTTGAGGATTGTTGTTCTCGGCGGCCTCGAAGGCCTGCTCGACGGTCGACGGCAGCAACGCGGCGAGCGAGGGCTCGGCCACCAGATCGGTCGGGTTCTGGCCGACGATGGCCGCATAGCTGGCGCGGCTGATCGACAGCTGGGCCTGGGCTGAACTGAGAGCGGCCTGGGCCGCTGCGCGGCGAGCCTGGGACTGCGCGACGTCGGTTCGCGTGATCTCGCCCACTTCGAAGCGCGCGTTGGACTCGTCCAGCTGTCGGCCGAGCACCGAAACGTTCTCCTGAGAGATCCGCAGGCGTTCTTCGTCGCGACGCACATCCACATAGGCCTGGATCACGTTGATCAGGACATTCTGTTCGATATTGCGCAGGCCTTCGCGGGCCGCCAGCACATCAGCCTCGGCGGCGGTGAGATTGGCGCTGGCCCGGCCGCCCGTATAGAGCGGCTGACTGATGGACAGGGTCGCGCCACTGCCGGAGGCCTCGACGCGCGTGCCGCCAAAGGGATCGCTCCGGCTCTCGGTGATGTCTGCCGAGATGCTGGCGGTCGGCCGGAACGCCGTCTTGGCTTGAACGACACTCTCATCGGTGGCGCGCTGGGTGGCGCGCTGCTGCTGAAGCGTGGGGTTGGTCTGATAGGCCAGGGCGATGGCGTCGGTCAGCGTCTCGGCCTGGGCGGCGGACACGAAGCCGGCCATCAGGCCCAAGCTGCAAGCGGCGGCCAACAATCCGGCCCGACGGCTATTCGACATCAAGTTCTATCCCCAAGACACGCGAAGCTCACGCCCGCACCTGCTATATGAGCGCGTGTAAGGCTGACCGCCAGCGGCCGCTAGTTAAGCTTTTTTCACGCACACGTTGCGCGCATGTTTCTACAACGACAAACGCTCGACAACGACCTCAGGCTAGAACGCAAATCCCGGCTCGGCTGAGAAACCCGCCAGGATGGGCGGGGTGGCGTCGAACACGGCGCGCCGCCCGACGCCATCTTCAGCGCGAACATGGACGGTTGCCTGGCCCACGGGGCCGCTACGCTCGACCACCCCTAAACGTCCGCCGACCGCCAAGACCTCAGTCCAGGCGGCGGGCGCCGCAAGAACCGCGCCCTCACAGATGATGACGTCATAGCCATCGCCGGCCGGGCTTTTCAGGTCATCGCCCTCCAGCCGTGTCACCGAAAGGCCCATGGTCTCAAGCACCGCCGCCGCGTAGGGCGCGGCGATGGCCAGGGCCTTTTCACCCGCGCGCGGCTTCAGAAACTGCAGCAGCTTGCCGACATCACGCGGCTTCAGCAGCCAACGTCCCGGCGCATATTCGACCTCGGCGTCCGCATAGGCCAGATAGGCCTTGCTGGCCGGAACCAGGGCCTCGCGGGCCACGACGCGCAGCGCGTCCTGCAAGGGCAGGTCGGTGACGTCCGCGGTGCGGATCTGGCTCTCCACCATGTTCAGCCGCGCGGCGGCGAAATCGGTGCTCATGGAATCCCTCGGTCGGACTTGACGGTCGCAGGCTTATAGGTCCGCCCCTTGCCTCAAGGCAATGCGAACGCTTGCGAAGACGAGGAGGGATCGGCTGCGACCTTTTGGCCCCGCCTGAAATTAAGGCCCGATTAACCATAAACACGCAATTTTCCGGGGTCTTCTCGAAGACACCCCACCATCACTGACTTTCCACAGCCCGGTCACAAGCCGGGCTGTTTTTTTGTTCGAAGGCGCTTGCGCCGAGTCAATGAGGCGGCTATCACCCGGCCTCTTCCTGAGGCGACCTGTTCCGCGGTAGCTCAGTGGTAGAGCAGCCGGCTGTTAACCGGCTGGTCGTAGGTTCGAATCCTACCCGCGGAGCCATTTCGGAACGAAACTGCGAACGCCGTGCGCCGCAGTTTCCACTCCATAGCTTCCTCCAGACGCAACGAGCGTCTGGAGGAGCCTCGGCTTCGATCCCTTGATCCGGATTTCGTCGGCTCCGACCTCCACTCGCTGCACTAGCGCCTGAAGGTGATGGCGCCGGAAACCGCCCTCCCGATCCCTGATCTTTTTGCGGGCCTCGACCCCAAACCGGCGCAGCAGTTCCGGCGTCACGCGATTGTCGTCGCCCTCACCGCGATTTTCGGCCCGGTCCGCATCGGCCCGCGCCGCGTCGCGAATTCGCTTCAACTCGACAATCCGTCCCTTGAGGTTGGCATCGTCCATATCAGCGAGACCATTCTCAATGGCCGCGTACAACCGAGTCAGCTTGGCTTCCGCGTCCGCAGCCTGCTTCCTCAGCTCGGCAATTCGGCCCTTCAGGTGTTCGGCGTGCTCCTCCCTGCGCTTAAGCAGGCCAGCGAGCAGCTCCTCAAGCCGCTCGGGTGCAAGAAGTCGCTCCTCCAAATGCGACACAACCATCGTGTCCAACTCGTCCATCGGGATCGTGCGGCCGCGGCACGCCGTCTTCCCCTGCCGTGCCGTCGTACAGCATGTGTAGTAGCGGTATTGGTCGCCCTTGCCGGACGTGCGGAGCGTCATGGCTCCCCCGCAGTCCGCACAGAAGCACACGCCACCGAGGAGCGTCCCAGCCGTCACGAACCGCGGAGCCTTCAATTGCGGGCTGCGCGAGCGCATCACCGCCTGGACTTCAGCGAACTCCTCCTCGTCGATGATCGGCTCGACCGCCACGTCGACGATCTCGTCTTCCGACTTCTGCTCTCCCTTACGCTTACCCGAGACGTTGAAGCGATGGCGTCCGATGTAGGTCTCCCTGGTCAGGATTTGGTGGACCGCCCCGACGCCCCAGCGTCCACCGGTCTGCGTCCGGATACCGCGCGCGTTCAGATAATCGGCGATCTGGCGGGACCCCATTGGACCGTGGTCGGCGCCGATCCTTGCGAGGCGGAACATGAGCTGGACCGTTTCAACCTGTGCTGGATCGGGCTCGATCTTCTTTTTGGTCCTCGTACCTCGTTGCTCTGCCGCTACGATCTTGTAACCGAACGGTGGCCGCGAGCCGTTCCAATAACCTTGACGGGCGTTCTCCCGCATAGCCCGGAGCGTGTGCTTGGCGTTCTCCTTCGACTGGTATTCATCGAACAACGCCATGATCTGACGCATCATCACACTCATCGGATCGTCGCCCAGATCCTGCGTGATGGACGTCAAACGGATACCGTTCTTCGCCAGTCGCCGGACATAGAATTCGAGCTGAAACTGATCGCGAAAGAAGCGCGAGAAGGAATGCACGATGATGAAGTCGAACGGCGCCGGCTTTTGCGCTCCGGCATCCATCATCCGCTGAAACTCAGGCCGCCGGTCGTCCGTCGCCGATGCGCCCGGCTCGACGAACTCGGCGACGACGGCGATCCCCTTCGCTTGGCAATAGGCCTGAAGTTGGCGGCGCTGGTCCGGAATCGAAAGATCGTGCTCGGCCTGCCGGCCGGTCGAAACACGCAAATAGAGTGCGGCACGCCCCGGCGATGCCAAGGCGGGGGTCGCTTTGGCATTCATGCGGAACCTCCGTTCACAATATTAGTTTTTCGAGCCCAACAGCTCGTCGAGAATCTGACCGAAATGGACCTCGAAAAGGTCCAGCTCAGCCTCAGTGACCGGCACGTGATCGGGCCAGTCATCAGAGACTTTGCGGCTCGCTTGGTGCTCGCTCCCGTTACGAGCGCGTGACCGCAGCTCGGGCGCCGCCGACCGGATCGGGCGGACGTAGTCGTAAAGGTCGGCGTCGCCCTGCGACGCTGGGAACTGCAACACGTTGGCGGACATGCCGCGATTGTTGCATCGAACCACATGAAACTGAACAGTTTCAGTTGGTTGCATCCGGAACATGCGGCGAAATATCGGATGCTCCTGGCTGCGCTCGGCCCCTCTGGCGAATCTTGGCGCGTCATGGCGAAGCGCAAATACCTACAATCGGCGGCTTTTCGATGCGGTCGTGTGCGATGTCCGACAGTCGGCATCATTGCCACCTTTCCAGAATGAGCCATCTTGCCGATCGGCATGTAACTGGATATATTACCGGGAATCCCACAGAGGTCAATCATGAGCGACACGTCTCAGAAGCGCGCCATCAAGAACTACCGGAACCGCTTGGTCGAACGCGGCATGGCGCGCTTCGAGGTTCTGGGTCGCGATTCCGATCGCGAGCTAATTCGCACGTTTGCGAAGCGCCTGGCCGAGGACGGCCCGGAGGCCGAGCGCCTGCGGGCGGCCGTCAGCCAAGGCATCGCCGGTCAACCGCCACGAAAGGGCGGGATCCTCGAAGCGCTCCGACGCTCGCCTCTAGTCGGCGCCGATGCCGTGCCGGCCCGTCCTTTCGAGCCAGGTCGCAAGGTTGACCTGTGAGCCGGTATCTTCTCGACACCAACATCATCAGCAACATCACCAAGCCGGTCCCATCGGAGTCCCTACTGGGGTGGATGGCCGAGCAGATCGATGAAGACCTTTTCATCAGCGCGCTCACCGTGGCGGAGATCCGGCGGGGCGTACTTGAGAAGCCACGGGGCCGGAAGCGAGATCAGCTCGAAGCGTGGTTCTCCGGGCCTGAGGGTCCCAGCACTCTCTTCGCCGGGCGCGTTCTCTCCTTCGACGAGAAGGCCGCTCTCATTTGGGGGAGGTTAATGGCGGAAGGCACGGCCGCCGGCCGCCCACGCAGCGCGCTCGACACGATCATTGCCGCGATAGCGGAAGCGCACGACTGCACCGTCGTTACCGATAACGAAAGCCACTTCGCGGGGATTCCGATCTTGAACCCCCTACGCGCCACGAAGTGACGTTGACCGGCTGCACGATCCGACTCACTCCCAGCTAATCCTACCAAACCCGGTTAAATCCGGTTTACTCAGCCACACGCTCGTGAAATAACTCACAATGGAGAAAAGTCGCTTCGGAAAGGTCAATCGATGTCCGATCGCTGGGTATCGGTCGAGGATATCGCTAAGTATCTCGGCGTCAGCAAAGACACGATCTACGGCTGGATAACAAAAAGAGACATGCCGGCCCACAAAGTTGGAAGGCTATGGAAATTTAAAACGGACGAAATCGATTCGTGGGTGAGAACGGGAAAAGCGTCGGACGAATATAGTGATCCCGCGCCTGAAGAGACGGCTTCACATAAAGAAAAGCATGCCAAGGGAAGTAATGGAAATGGTTGAAATGGCATGCGTTGATCTGTTTTGTGGCGCGGGCGGCCTAACGCACGGTTTGATTTCGGAAGGGATCAAGGTTGTCGCGGGCATAGACGTTGACGAAGCATGCCGTCATCCTTTCGAAGCCAACAATGCAGCGCGATTCATCAACGAAGACGTGGGGCGCTTAGCTCCGAAGCGCCTCAACGAGTTGTTCGGGGCTGCCGAAATCCGGGTGCTTGCCGGGTGTGCCCCCTGCCAGCCATTCTCGACCTATGCCCAGCGCTACGATGTCGTTGGGAGCCCCCGTTGGGGTTTGCTCTATCAGTTCGGCCGCCTGATCAAAGGAACGCGGCCCGACCTGGTCACGATGGAGAATGTTCCATCTGTGGCCAAGCATGCAGTGTTCGACGACTTCATCGCGACACTTCAGAAATTGGGGTACCATGTCCACCAAGGGGTGGTTGATTGCTCCCTTTACGGGCTGCCGCAAAATCGACGACGCATGGTGCTGCTCGCCTCCCGCCTCGGCCCCATAGAGTTGGTCGCCCCGACACATAGTCGCCGGACGACTGTTCGCGCTGCGATCGGCAGAATTGCACCGATCATTCAGGGCGGAGCCCATCCCAAGGACCTGCTGCATGCGGCGTCCAAGCTCTCCGATCTGAACCTGGAAAGGATTCGCGCCTCTCGCCCCGGGGGAACATGGCGCGACTGGCCAAAGCATCTCGTTGCGGACTGTCATCGGCGTGAGACGGGTCATACCTATCCGGGCGTTTACGGACGGATGAGCTGGGATGAGCCCGCTCCGACTCTGACGACCCAGTTCTACGGCTTCGGGAACGGCCGGTTCGGACACCCCGAGCAGGACCGCGCCATCTCCCTGCGAGAAGGGGCGATCCTTCAGGGATTCCCCAAGTCCTATTCCTTCATCCCGGACGGGACACCCGTTCATTTCAAAGCTTTGGGGCGCATGATCGGGAACGCGGTACCGGTCACACTCGGCGAGGTAATCGGCCGGAGCATCGCGGCTCATCTCGGCATCGAAGCCCAGAAGACGAAGGGAAAGAAGAAGGGAGCCGTCGCGGATGTCGCGCGTAAGTCCCTCGTCGCATGAGGCGAGCCGTCGAATGGCCCGCGTGCGGCAGAAGGGCACGCGAGCTGAGCTAAACCTTCGCAGGATTCTGCATGCCAGAGGCCTGCGCTATCGCCTCCATGTGCCGTTGCTGACGAAACCCAGACGCGTCGCAGATATCGTATTTCCCAGCGCTCGGATCGCCGTCTTCGTCGACGGTTGCTTCTGGCATGGCTGTCCCGAGCATGTCTCCTGGCCAAAGAGCAATGCCGTTTTTTGGCGGGAAAAGATCGAAACCAATCGCTTCAGGGATGCCGACACCGATCAGCGGCTGAACGCCCTCGGTTGGAAGATCGTCCGGATCTGGGAACACGAAGACGCCTGCGATGCCGCGAACCGCATTGCCGAACTCGTCGACGCACGCAGGAAGAATGGGACCGACCTATGTCGATGACCGCAGATGAGATCGTGGCCAAGGTCGCCCACAACACCGCCCCCGAGCCGGGCCAACTAGTCGAGGCTCGCCGCCGTCAATGGATCGTCTCCGAGGTCGATGGCGGCTCGGTTGCGCCCGGGCTTCCCAAGCGGCATCTGGTTCGGCTTGCCTCCATCGACGAAGACGCGCTTGGCGAAGAGATCGAGGTACTCTGGGAACTTGAGCCCGGCGCGCATGTGATCGAACGGGCCGGACTGCCGCGAATGACCGGCCTGGACGATCCCTCGACACTTCAGGCGTTCCTTGATGCGGTCCTTTGGGGCGCCGCGACGAACGCGGACCGCGGCTATCTGCAGGCGCCGTTCCGCAGCGGCGTCAGCATCGAAGACTTCCAGCTGGACCCGCTCGTGCGCGCGATCGACATGGCGCGCACCAATCTGCTGATCGCCGATGACGTCGGCCTCGGGAAGACCATCGAGGCCGGGCTCGTCGTTCAAGAGATGCTCCTGCGTCACCGCGCCCGCACCGTCCTCGTGCTTTGCCCGGCCTCGTTGCAGGAAAAGTGGCGCGTCGAGATGCAGGAGAAGTTCGGGCTCGAGTTCCAGATCGTCGACACGGACTACGTCAAGCGACTGCGCCGGGAACGGGGCCTGCACGCCAATCCGTGGACGTCTTTTCCCCGCCTGATCACTTCGATGGACTGGGCCAAGCAAGGCGAAGGCCTACGTCTGCTGCGCGATGCGCTGCCTCCACACGTGAGCCATCCCCGAAAGTTCGACCTGCTCATCATCGACGAGGCCCACAACGTCGCCCCGACCGTCGGCCGCTATGCTGTCGAAAGCCTCAGGACACGGCTGGTCCGTCTGGCCGCGCCACACTTCCAGCACAAGCTGTTTCTCACCGCCACGCCGCACGACGGTTACACGGAATCCTTCACCGCCCTGCTTGAGCTCCTAGATGATCAGCGGTTTGCGAGAAACGTCCTCCCAAGCGACCCGCAGCTCGCTCGGGTCATGGTTCGGCGGCTGAAGAGCGATCTCGTCGATGCGAATGGCAAGCGCATCTACCCCGAGAGGCGACTGGAAGCGCTGCGGATCGAGTATACGGATGAGGAGAGAGATGCTCGGCGGCAGCTCGAAGCTTACATCGAAAGTCGCGAAAGCGGGGCTGATGGCGGGCGTGCCGTCGATTACTTCGTGCATCAATTGCTGCGCAAGCGCCTCTCTTCGTCTCCTGCGGCATTCGCAACCACGCTGGAACGGCATATCGCGACGATTGAAGGCCGGGCGTCGAACGAGCGTAGCCAGAAGAAATTCGATGATCGTATCCTCCGCCGGGCGATAGCGAAGACCGAAGAGGACTACGCAGACGACGCCCAGCGGGACGCCGCCGAAGCAGAAGCGATCGATGAAGCCGGGAAACACGTCCGACCGCCAAGCGACGGAGAGCGCCGGATGCTCGACCGGTTGCGCTCATGGGCACAGCAGGCGGCCCGTCGAGCGGATGCCAAGGCCAGTGCCTTGCTGGACTGGCTGGCTAAACACCTGAAGGACGGCGACCGGTGGACGAACGAACGCGTGATCCTGTTCACCGAGTATCGAGCCACTCAGCAATGGATGCACGAGATCCTGGCGGCCCAAGGTTTCGGGGCTGAGCGACTGGCTCTGATCTATGGCGGCATGGATCCGAAGGAGCGCGAGGCCGTGAAAGCCGCGTTCCAGGCTAACCCTTCGGAATCCCCTGTGAGAATCCTGTTGGCGACCGACGCTGCCTCGGAGGGCATCGATCTTCAGAACCATTGCCACCTGATGATCCACCTCGAAATTCCCTACAACCCAAACGTGATGGAGCAGCGGAACGGCCGTATCGATCGCCACGGTCAACGCGCCAGCGAGGTCGTCATCTGGCACCCGGTGGACGTTGAGGGTGGACACGGAGACGACATCCTGCGTGCGCTGCGGAAGCTGGAGGCGATGCGTGCCGACATGGGCAGCGTCAACCCGGTCATCGCACCTCAATTGCCCGATCTCCTCGAAGGCCGCCGCCGCGATCTCGACACGCGACAAGCCGAGGCCCGGATGGAGAAGTCTCGCCGTTTCGTGAAGGCTGAGCGCGATCTTCGCGAACGGGTCGCCAAACTCCACGAGCGGCTGAACGAGACCCGGCGCGAGCAGAGCCTCGTACCCGATCACATCGAACGGGCAGTACGCACCGCGTTGCGTCTCGCGGACAAACCCGATCTGGAACCGGTCTCGCTACCGGGAGCACCGGACGGGACCGTCTTTCGCATGCCGCCCTTGTCAGGGTCGTGGTCTCGGTGCCTGGAGGGGCTCGAACATCCCTACACTCAGAAGATCCGCCCCATCACCTTCGACCACGATGTCGCCAAGGGGCGTGACGATGTGGTCCTTGTCCACCTGAACCACCGTCTGGTTCAGATGAGCCTCCGTCTCCTGCGTGCGGAGATCTGGGCGCGCGACGACGTGAAGAAGCTGCACCGTGTCGCCGTTCGATTGCTTCCAGACGGGCGGATCGATGGACCAGCCCTGGTCGTGATGTCGCGGCTCGTCGTGACTGGCGGGAACCATCACCGCCTGCATGAGGAACTCACCGAGGCCGGGGGTTATCTGCGCGATGCCGGCTTCCGGCGGGAGGACCGGGTTACGGAAATTCGCCGCTGGCTGGAGGAATCGCGCCCCGCGGTCCTGTCGGATTCGACGTTTAACGCCCTACGGACCCGGTTCGACAAACAGCGTGATGCCGTTCTGGCCGCCGTCGAGGCGCGATCGAAGGATCGGTTGCGCTTCCTCTTGAACACGATCGAGACCCGGAAGGGCAAGGAGGCCGACGACATTCGCCAAGTTCTGGACGACCTGGAGCGGGCACTTAAGACCGAGCTCGCTGCGGAACAGCAACCCGTGCAGCTCTCCCTGTTCTCTGAGGACGAGCGCACCCAGCTCAAGCGCGACCGGGCGGCCCTCGAAGCACGCCTGGCCCGCATCCCGAAGGAACGAGAACAGGAATTGCGCGCGATCGAGGAACGGCACTCCAACGCCATTGAGCACACATTCCCTGTGGCCGTCGTGCTGTTGGTGCCGAACTCCCTCGCGACGGAGAAGCGCGCATGAGCAACGATCACGAATGGCTGAACCTCATCGAGGTCTCCGGGCCGTTCCTGGCGGTACCTGTGCTGAGGGATGTCTTTCCCCAGGGCCTCGAAGCTCTGCCTTCCGGCCGGCCCCAGCGGCTGCGTCGAACATATGAGGAATGGCGCGACGCGGTCGACATGGACGACCTCGACTTGCCAGCCTTGCATGCGGCATGGGTCGATGAGGTGCTGGTCAGCGCGCTGGAGATGGATGGCGGGGTGTTGCGCCGCAACGCGACTCTGCCCGAGGGCCTGATGGTCTTGATGCCCGAGCACGGTGTCACGGTCATGCCCGATCTGGCAGTCGTGAATCCGACGAATGGCGACGAACCTCTTCTGCTCATCCACGTCTACGAGCCCGACACCGATCTCGACGCGACGCGCCGCTTCGATGGCCTCGCGATCACACCGGCCGACCGAATGGTCGCCCTGCTCCGGGCGACGGGCTGCCCCACTGGCGTCGTGACCAATGGCGAGCGCTGGATGCTCGTGCATGCGCCCGTCGGCGCCGTGGCAGGCTTCGCGAGCTGGTATGTTCGTCTTTGGGGGCAGGAGCCCGAAACGCTGCGCGCCTTCGTCAGCCTTCTGGGCGTCCGTCGCTTATTCGGGCCCGAGGAGGGCAAGCTGCCAACGCTCTATGAGCGGTCTCTGAAGCACCAAGACGACGTGACCGAAGCGCTCGGAGAGCAGGTCCGGCGCGCCGTTGAAGTGCTCGTTCAGGCTCTCGACCGCGCCGACCAGGACCGCAATCGCGAGCTCTTGCGCGACGTCGATCCGCGAGAGCTCTACGAGGCTGGACTGACGGTCATGATGCGGCTCGTCTTCCTGTTGGCGGCCGAGGAACGCGCCCTGCTGCTGCTCGGTGATCCGCGCTATGACTCCTTCTACGCCATCTCCAGCTTGCGGATGCAGCTGCGCGCGGATTCCGAAGAGATCCTCGAGCGTCGCCGGTCCGCTTGGTCGCGGTTGCTTGCCCTGTTTCGCGGCGTGTATGGCGGGATCGATCATCCGACCCTGCGCCTTCCGGCACTCGGTGGTTCGCTGTTCGCCCCCGATCGCTATCCCTTTCTTGAAGGGCGCAAGAAGGGCACGAGCTGGCGCAGCGATCCGGCCGAACCGCTGCCGATCGACGACCGCACCGTTCTGCTCCTGCTGGAAGCGATCCAAACCTTCGAGGGACGCACGCTGTCCTATCGCGCCCTCGACGTCGAACAGATCGGCCACGTCTACGAGGGTCTCCTCGAACGCACGGTGAAGCGCGTCGAAGACGTGACGCTGGAACTCGACAGTGGCGCGAAGGCCAAGAGCCCGCGTGTGACGCTCGGCGAGATGGAGTCGGCGCGCTTGGAGGGCTCCGAAAGGGTTGCTGAACTGCTGAAGGAACGCAGCGAACGTTCGGAGTCAGCCATCCGTAACGCCCTTGAGCGGGCGGTCGACGATCGTCTCGCTGCGCGGCTGCTCACCGTCTGCCGTGGTGACATCGGTCTGCGCGATCGCATTCTGCCCTACGCCTCCCTGCTGCGGACCGACCCTTGGGGCTATCCGCTGGTGCACCACAAGGGTGCCTTCGTTGTCGTGCTCGGCGCCGACCGGCGCGAGAGCGGCACGCACTACACTCCGAAGAGCCTGACCGAGAGGATCGTCGAGGAGACACTGACGCCCGTCGCCTATCGCGGCCCGGCCGAGGGCAAGGCGCCCGAGGAATGGGAATTGAAGAGCGCCGAAGAATTGCTCGACCTCAAGATCTGTGATCCTGCCATGGGATCCGGCGCCTTTCTCGTTCAGACCTGCCGTTGGCTCTCCGACCGGCTGGTTGAGGCCTGGTCGGTGACCGAAGCTAGTGGCAGGCGGATCGACAGCGAAGGCCGCCTTCTCGACGAAGGCGATGGCGCGGGTTTCGAGCCCCTGTCACAGGACGTGGAAGAGCGTGCGATCCTCGCGCGGCGTCTCATCGCGGAACGCTGCCTCTACGGCGTGGATCGGAACCCGCTCGCCGTCGAACTGGCGAAGCTCTCGCTCTGGCTGACGACGATGTCCAAGGGGCGGCCCTTCGGTTTCCTCGACCACAATCTGCGCAGCGGCGACAGCCTTCTTGGCATTCACGATCTCGGTCAGCTGGTCCAACTCGACATCAATCCGAAGGGGAAGTCTCAGCTGCGATTGTTCGGTCGGACCATCCGGTCAGCGGTCGACAAGGCACTCGAACTTCGCGCGCGTCTGCGGGAGATCCCCATTCGCGACATACAGGATGTCGAGGCGATGGCGGCGCTCGATGCGCAGTCGCGTGGGGAGTTGGAGCTGCCGACCCTTATCGCCGATGCATTTGTCGGCATTGCTCTCGCCGAAGAACGCGCGGGCGACCGATCGGCGCGAACCATAGAACTCTCTTCCCTTGCAGATGCTGCGGCCGATGGTGAGTCATCCGCAAGCGAAAGGATTCAGGGAGCGGCAGCACGAGACCTTTCCAAAGGAACAGCAAGCGGAGTACCGACGAAGCCATTGCACTGGCCTCTGCATTTCCCGGAAGTTTTTCAGCGAGATGCTGCAGGTTTTGACGCAATAGTGGGAAATCCACCGTTCCTCGGGAATCGCCTTTGGAAGAGTAGCTTGGGTGAGCGGCTGCAGCGTCAATGTGAAATGGTTCTTAGCTCTCCCCCAGGAAAAATAGATCTCTGCGTTGTATTTCATCGTCGCGCTGTTGAGCTTATCAGGGCAGAGGGAACTTACGGTTTACTCGCAACCAGCAACATTGCCGAAGGCAGTGCTATCTCGGTTGGTCTCGGCGAGATCGTCGGCAAAGGCGCAATCTACAGCGCTGAAAAAGGAATGCCTTGGCCGGGCGCTGCAGCCGTCGACGTCGCATTGGTCCATTTTTTCAAAGGGCCATGGCGCGGTCGTAGCGAGATAGCTGGTGAAGAGTGTTCGCGAATTGGATCGCGGCTGGCGCCCGAAGAAGAAAACTCATGGGAACTAAAGGCACTAGCGAGGTCGATTAACAGCTTTGAAGGCGTAAACAACAGCAAGGGTCTGTCCTTTGTTGTCTCTCCCGGCGAAAGGTGGTTCGACCTCCTTAAGAATGAGCGGGACAGCTTGCTTCGTCCGTATGTAACCGGCGACGACATCTTAAGCTCGGCTCTAAAGCAGATCGATCGCTGGGCGCTCGACATTCTAGATTTAGAACTGGGAGAGATCAGAACAAAGTGGCCAATTGCCTATCAATTTCTAATGGATGTAGTTGCGCCAACCAGAACGCCAGGGGAGCTCAAAAGCTACAATGGGCTCATTGAACGCTGGTGGCAGTTCTGGAACCACCGAGCTGACCAGATGGCGCGCCTTCGGCAGCAGGATACATTCATCGCTTTTCCCAAGGTAACAAAATATCCGAGCTGTATGCGCGCGCCAACTTCTTGGATATATACAAACCAAATCGTTTTGATTGAAAACGAACGGGAAGACTACCTCTCTCTTTTCAAGAGCAGCTCCTTCCGTAGTTGGCTCCAATATTTATCAGGAGGAAAGATCGAAGGCAGGCTTCGGCTTTCGATTTCTGAGTCGATTGCAAAGTATCCACTTCCGAACCACGCGGTATCGTTACGCGGAATGGCTGCCGCCGAGCGTCTGGACAATCTTTCGGTGGAGTTTGCCGAACATCACGGTTTCGGACTCACTGAGGTTATGAACTGGATCAACACGCCAAGCCAGGACGACGTAACCCTCTCTGAGATGCGTAGCCTTATGGCCACGATCGATACTGAGGTATTCGCTTCTTATGAATGGACGGATTTGAGACCAGAGTATGACTTTCGACCGTTCTCGGGCGGGTCCGTAAATGATCCTTGGCGGTGGGCACTTGATGACCAAACGCTATCGGAAGTCATTCGCCGCCTCACCGATCTAAACCGAGTCCAGTATGAGGCGGAACTTGCCGCAGGTCTCCATGGCAAGACTACCAGCAAAGGCGGAAAACGATCCGGCTCATCTGCAGCCTCGGCGCCAAGCCTTTTTAGACAGGATCAGTAATGGACGCTATTCTGAACGCCGCACCACAGAATAATGCTTGGCTGATCAAAGGAGGCGCCAACTCGCCCCGTTATTCCGTGCGTCTCGACGTCGGGTCGACCACTCACGGCGCAATCGATGAGGGCCACTGGGTCGTCATTCTGGGCGATAGCGGCAACGTCTCCGGGGTGGGTCGTATCCTTCGCATCCGCTCGGACCTCGACGGCGCCACGATCCATTTCGACCATTGCCACGGCGTGGATCCATCCGTGCCGCTCGCGGTCCTTGGCTTGACCGCGCCGACCGGTCCTGCTGCGCGGCTGCCATGGGGCGAGTTCCTCCGCATCCTGCCGCTGCTCGGCGTTTCTGACCCCGCAGCGGTGCCTTTGATCGATAATGTCGTCTACACCCGCGACCTCCTCGAACTTGCCGTGCGCGACGATCTGCTCGGCCCCGCCGGTGGGCCGCAAGAGCTGATCAAGGACATGAGCGTCCGCGACCGTTACCTTGTCGGGAAGCTGGCGCCGCGACGGCCGGATGATGATCAGACGCCCCGTGTCGAGCCTGCCTCTGCTGCAGACGAGAGTGGCGATCTCGAGGATGAAAGAGCGGCCCCGCTCCACGAACCCGGTGCCGAGTTCGCGAGCGCATCGGGTCGCGTGGAGCCGGAGGACGACGCGCTCGACGAGATCGACACGACCAACAATCAGTCTTTGGTCCCGTCCAGCATGGGGCTCACGTTTTGCGTGGCGCCCGACGTCGCGACATTAGCCGTCGACGCACGATGGGGGCGTTACGAGCGTGTCCCCAACGATGAGCACGAGATCGTCAAGACCCGCAAGAACCGCGCAACCGGTCACGAGGAAGAGGTAAAGGTCAAGGTCTGGCACCGAGTCCCGTGTGGTGGCGTGGTCACGCTGCCACTCGTCGACGGCCAGATCAAACCATCGACACCCGATCGCGACCAGCCGGAAGTCCGCCTGCAAGGCACGGTGCGGACGAACAACAAGGGAGAACGGTTAGTCACGGTGTTCCTCGTGAACGGTCAGCTCGAACCCGATGACAACAAGGACCGCGCCTGGCTGTTCCAGCCGGAGATCACCATCCAAGCCCCGGAAGGCCGAAGCGACAAATCGGTGTTCAGGCGCCGTCCGACCAACGAGGTCGTGGTCGATGACCCCGAACGCGACCGGCTCGCACTCATCTATCGCGGCCGCCTGGAATTCGCAGTTGGACATGGGGTTTCCGTCCATGCCGAGACGACACTCGATGACCCGACAAAGGCGCATCTCGTCCGAACCGAGATCATCCCTCGCTACGAAGTCGCTATAACGGAAACTCCGGGCCTCGACCCGAGGGATCGTCCCGCTATGCAGCGCATGGTCGATGAAGGCTGGCTCGATATGACGCGGCTGGCCGACATGGATCCTGACCCGCTGCGCGATGCGCTGTCATGCCTCATCGACGATTACGCAGTCTGGATCGACGAGCAGAAAAAGCGATTGGGAACCGAGATCACCGGCTTCGACGATCCGGGTAACGACGTTATTGCGCGCTGTGAGGAGATACTGCGCCGCCTTCGCGAGGGGATGAGTACCCTCTTCACCGATGCCACGGCGCTGGAGGCATTTCGCTTCGCCAACCGGTCAATGGCGATGCAGCGTGTGCGAAGCATCTATGCGCTCAAGCGCAGACGGAACGAGGACGTCGACGTCGCGGCATTGGATGTTCCGAAAAACAGGTCGTGGCGTCCGTTCCAGCTCGCATTCCTGTTGCTCTCAATTCCGTCGCTTGCCGATCCTGCGCATCCAGACCGAACGAAGCCGGTAGAGGCATTCGCCGATCTCCTCTGGTTCCCGACGGGTGGCGGCAAGACCGAGGCCTATCTGGGCGTGGCCGCCTTCGCCATGGCGACGCGCCGCCTGAAGAATGATCTTGGCGGTTTGGACGCGACGCGCGGCCTCGCCGTCATCATGCGCTACACGCTACGCCTTCTGACCCTGCAGCAGTTCCAGCGGGCGACGACCTTGCTCTGCGCGATGGAGGTGATCCGCCGCGCGGACGACAAGACTTGGGGCAAGGAGTCGTTCTCGCTGGGGCTTTGGGTCGGCAACCGTGTGACACCGGGCACGACCGAAGCGTCTCATCAGGCCATTGAGGCCATTCGAAATAACGACCGCAACAAGGCAGGCATCGCTTCGCCCGCACAGCTAACCAGCTGCCCTTGGTGCGGTTCGGAGATTTCTGGCGGCCGCGACATCGAGGTGGACAGGATCGCAGGACGAACGCTGATCCACTGCGGCGACAAACTCGGCGGTTGCGATTTCTCGAAAGCGAAATCGAGCGGCCAGCCTCACCCGGGTCTCCCGGTGAAGGTCGTCGACGAGGAAATCTATCATCGCCCTCCGACGATGATGATCGCGACCGTAGACAAGTTCGCCATGATGGCGTGGCGCGCTGAAGTGCGGAACCTGTTTGGCCGGGTCGATCAGGAGTGCGGACGCCATGGCTTGCTCTGGCCGAACCACGACTGTGGCACCGGGCACCGAGCGAGGGGTTCACATCCGGCCGCCAGTGTGAAGCCGGTCCGCGCCATCAGGCCGCCAGACCTCATCATCCAGGACGAGTTCCATCTAATCAGCGGCCCGTTGGGAACTATGGTCGGCCTGTACGAGACGGCCGTCGATGAACTGAGCAGCTGGGTTCTCGGCGACACGAAAGTCCGCCCCAAGGTGGTCGCCTCCACCGCGACCGTGCGGCGCGCCGATGATCAAGTGCGCAATGTATTCATGCGGCGGATCTCCGTGTTCCCACCTTCGGGGCTGGACGTCGAGGACAACTTCTTCTCCGTTCAGCGGCCCATCAACGAAAAGCCTGGCCGACGCTACGTGGGCATCTGTGCGCCGGGTAGCTCGCGCCCTGCGGTTCTGATCAGGACGTACACGGCGTTCCTGACGGCTGCGCAGGCACTGTTCGATCGGTTCGGCCCCGTAGCCGACCCCTACATGACGCTCGTTGGTTACTTCAATTCGCTGCGAGAACTCGGCGGTATGAAGCGATTGGCGGAAGACGACGTTCAGACGCGTTCCTTCCGCGTCAATATGAGCTTGGTGGACCGGCCGGGCCTCTCCCAGCGGCGTGTCGACGAGGTCAGTGAGTTGACGTCGCGCGTCTCCAGCCAGGACATTCCGCGATACCTCGATCAGCTCGAGGTTCCGTTCGAGGGAACCTTCGATCCGGCACAAAGCAAATGGGTGACTAACAGGAAACCTGGGGAGGCCCGACCAATCGATGCCGTCCTGGCGACCAACATGCTCTCCGTCGGTGTCGATGTGAATCGTCTCGGGGTGATGGTCGTCAACGGTCAGCCCAAGGGAACGGCAGAATACATCCAGGCCACCAGCCGCGTCGGCCGCACGCCACCAGGACTCGTGGCGACAGTACTGACCTGGGCACGACCGCGTGATCTGTCGCACTACGAGACGTTCGAGCACTACCACGCGACCTTCTACCAGCATGTCGAAGCCCAGTCCGTCACCCCGTTCTCACCGCGGGCGCTGGACCGAGGGCTCACCGGCGCGATGCTTTCGATCATGCGCCACTCTTACGAACCTTTCGCGCCGAACGATGGGGCCGGCGCGATGAATAGCCCCAGTCTCAATGAGATGCTGGAGACTATTCGAGCTATCGCCGCCCGCACCTGGGAAGTCACCGAGGACTCAGGAAAGAGAGCTTTGACCGAAGCCGCGATGAAGAGCCGCGCCGACGAATGGGCAAATGAAGCGGGCGTCGGTGGCCGCACTCTCGTCTACCAGAAGTATGGAGCGGGACCCACAGCCTACCCGCTCCTCAACGCACCGGGCATCAAGCCTTGGACCGATTGGACCGTCCCGATGTCGATGCGCGAAGTAGAGCCTGGTGTGAGGCTCGTGATGGAAGACAGCCGCTCGACCACCGATCCGACATGGCGACCGCGGGTGACAGGGGTCGAGGAGGATCAGGAATGAGCAGGACACCCGTAGGAGAAGTCCGACCGAGCCAGCTCCTTTGGACCTATGGTCCAGGGGCCCTGATCGACCTCCCGAACCTGTCAGTCGTCACCATGGGCATCGATCGCTGGGAGAAGGATAGATGCCAGCCGATCCAGGAGGCGCGGTTGCTCACCAACGTGCGAAGCGTCCTCGGACCCCAAGTCGACTCACTGCGAATGCCGCCAATCGGCGAGCGGGACATCGTGGATCCCTTTTCTGCTGCCGCGCTGGTCGGAGTCCCCGTGAAGCCATTCCCGAGATGGCTTCGCTGCGTGAAATGCGGCTTGCTGTCGCCCTACGACACCGGCCTCTTCAAGCTGAAGGAGAATCGATATCGCCCGGAATCGACGCGGTTCGTTCATGAAGGCTGTCGAGGGTCGAACAACAACCAGAAAGCGAGGGATGCCGATGCGGTACCTGCTCGCTTCCTCATGGCTTGCCGAGCCGGCCACTTGGACGACTTTGCCTGGCACTGGTTCGTTCATGGCGGACCGAGCACTTGCCGAGCCACGCTCAGATTTTTCGAGAGCGGCGCTTCGCTTCAGACCGAAAATCTTTGGGTCAAGTGCGATGGGTGCGGCGCCTCCAAGAACATGGCGCAAGCCTTCGGACAAGCGGGACGTGACAATCTCCCAGGGTGTCGGGGAAGGCACCCGCACGTCGATCGCTTCGAGGACGATTGCGCCGAGGAACCACGTGCCATCCTGCTTGGCGCCACCAATGGCTGGTTCCCGGTGACATTGTCCGTTCTCGCCATCCCGCAAACGGGTAGCCCCTTGGCTCAGCTCGTCGCCGACGGCTGGACGTTCTTTGAGGATGTCGCATCAGCGTCCGAAGTTGGCTTCGTGGTCAAGACGCTCAAGAAGACCGCGCAGCTTCCTGGCATCGAGCAGTTCTCGAACGAGCAGATATGGTCGGCCATAGAAGCCCACCGAAACGGGGCGGTGGATATCGAGCAAAGCGATCTCAAAGGTCCCGAGTGGGATGTGCTGACGGCCGAAAATCCGCCGACTGACTACCCACATTTCATGAGCAAAAAGGTCGGCGTCCCTTCGGGATTCGAACCGACTATCACGCGCGTGCTGCTTCTGGAGCGGCTACGCGAAGTGAATGCCCTGCTCGGGTTCACTCGGATTGAATCCCCGGATGAAGGGACAGGAGACGCCGCAGCCCCACGAGCTCCCCTCGGTCGTTCCGCACCAGATTGGGTGCCGGCGACGCAGGTTCATGGCGAGGGCATATTCATCCGCTTCAACGCGGATGCACTGAAGTCGTGGGCGGACAAGGATGCGGTGAAGTCGCTCGATGCACGCTTACGGCTGGGGCATCGCGGTTGGCGCCATAAACGAAATCTGGATCCGAACGAAGGCTATCCCGGTGCGCGCTATGTGATGCTTCACACCCTCGCGCACATGTTGATCAGAGAACTCGCGCTCGAGTGCGGGTATAACGCCGCTAGCATTCGAGAGCGAATTTACGCGGAGATTGACGACGACAAGGATCAGGCCGGGTTCCTTATCTACACGGCCGCCGCAGACTCTGACGGAACACTCGGCGGATTGGTCGAACTGGGCAAACCCGAGAACCTTGGGCGCCTTCTCCACCAGGCTCTTGATCGGGCACATATCTGCGCATCCGATCCCTTGTGTTCCGAGCATGACCCCAGCAAGGATCAATCGTTGCATGGCGCTTCGTGCCACGCCTGCTCCTTCGTATCGGAGACGTCTTGCGAACGGGGCAATCGACATCTGGATCGTGCGTTGGTTGTCCCCACGCTCGAAAATCCCGATGCCGCATTTTTCCGGACTGCATGATGGAGCCGCTATTGAATGCGGTCGCGGAACTCGTGGTCCTGCTGTCTCCATCCAAGATCGGCGCGATCGTTTCTCGCATCCAGGGGACGACGTCGCTCGAACTGGATCGCAGCTTGAGCCAGGTCGTGGGCACGCCGGCAGCCCGTGCCGCATTGGATCTCCTCGTCACCACATGGGCACAGTCTGGGCTCTCAGGAGACGTCGTGGCGGGGATGCTGCTTGGCGCCGCTCGCGCACGACAACGGACTCAACGCGAGAACAACGTCGAGTTGGTCTGGACCGGCCCGACGACTCCGTTCGTCGCCACCCGACGCACCGAGCAGGTGCTATTGGATCTCATCCAGCGCGCTAAAACGGAACTCTTCATCGTCAGCTTCGTCGCCTACGATGTGCCGTCCGTCATCAGCGCCATCAATTCCGCGATCGACCGGGGCGTCGAGACCCGAATTCTTGTAGAAGCTTCCCTGACTGAAGGCGGTAGCTTGCTCGTCGACCCGGTGGCGACGATGAGAGGCTGCGTTCCTTCGGCCCTGCTATATTCGTGGACCGATCGGCCACATCCGTTCACGAACGGGCGCGTTCATGCAAAAGTTGCCGTGGCAGACAGCGACGCAGCGTTTCTAACGAGCGCGAACCTGACGGGTCATGCGCTCGAAAAGAATATGGAGGCCGGCGTGTTCGTTACCGGCGGCCACATTCCCGTCAGCCTGCGTGCCCATCTCCACGCCTTGGTCGAAACGAAAGTCATTCGGCCGGTCTGATGCTGACCCGGCTGCGTCCATTTCCTTTTCCCGTCCCCGTCGTCACCGCCGCCATGCCGGCAAATCTGCTCAGTCGACCAGCGGCCGGGCGTTCTGGGGCCGCACGATCGTAACCAGCGTCCTTGCGCGAGTCAGCCCGACCCGCAGCAGGCGGCGACTGCGCTCGAACGGTGCTTGTTCGGTGCGTTCGTCGAAGAATCCAGACTTGAAGGCGCCTTCCACCATCACGACGCCGTCGAACTCCTTCCCCTTCGCTTTGTGCATATTCATCAGGATGCAGCCCTGCGGATCGCGCTCGGTGGCGATGAGCCGCTCTTGTTCGAGGATGCGCCTGACAAGATCGCTCGCGCCCGCGTAGCTGCTCAAGGTGAGCCAACGTTCACCGAGCCCCGACGCCAGTGCGTCGGTCGCTCTGAACAGCCTGATCAACCGCACCTCCCGAAATAGCTCGTTTAGAGCCGGGATATCCTGAAGCAGCCGGCGTGCCGCCTTCCAGTCCGCGACCGGCTCACCGATCAAGTCGATGCCGGCCGCATGGGCTGCAACGAGCGCTTTCGCGGCTTTGATGCGAGGTTCCTCGCCCTTCACCACCTTGGCGGCGGCCTCGTCATATTTCCGAGCATGTTCGGCGGCGGTATTGGTTGGCTCCTCCGCATTCTTCAGCTTGTAGAAACTAACGATGTACCGCAACGTCCGCGCGAGGCTTTCCTCCGCCGGCCCGGTCGGCCACTCCAAGATGGAGGCGACCACGACTGCCGCCGCAGCCGACAACTCCGCGTCCCACACCACGTCATGCTCGACGACGGAGAGCGCCTGGTTGTTATAGATGTGAGGCTCCGAGAGGATCACCGACAAGTCGGAGATCAGCGAGTTACTCCGCGACAGGACCGCGACGCTCGGATTGTCGACACCCTTCTTCCGCAGCGCGCTGAACGTCCAGATCACCGCCGCGTGGACAGTGGCGGCGAAGGCGTTTGGCCAGTAGCTCACCTGTTTGACGTCGGGCGTCGCCGGCAGCGGACTTTGGTTGCGAAGTACCCCGTCGGCGAATTTAAGAATGCCCGCGTTTGGGCTCCTGTGGTTTTCACCCCCAAGATCGAATTCGGCGACCTTGAACGCCTCGCGGAGGATATCTAGCCGGCGCGGATCGATGTCATCGCGATAGTCGAAGATGCGCTGCTCGGGGTCGGCGAGACAGAACACGTCGGTGACCTCAGCCAGCGCGCGCACGATCCGCCATTGGTTGTCATCCGTGTCCTGGAATTCGTCGACGATGATCATGGGAAACCGGTCTGCAATCAGCGCACGCAGAGCCGCACAGCGCTCGAGCAGGTCGGCGGTGCCAGCCGCGAACAGATCGAAGCAATAGATGCCCAACTCGGCCGCCTGGCGCTGGCGCTCGACGTTCCAGTCGCCGTCGAACGCCGACTTCTGAAGGCGCTCCTCGCCCGGATAGAGGAATCGGATCGGTCGCCCATGCAACAGCCGACCATGGGCTTCCAGCATCTCCATGCAGAAGGCGTGATAGGTCTGGACCGTCACGGCCCGGCGCTCGCTCGGGGTCAGGATCTCCTTGCATCGCAAGAGAACCTGCCGGATCGCCGCTCGCGAGAAGCTCAGAAACAGATTCTCCTGGCCGGGCTTCAGCGCCGCGAACCGCCGTTGCGCCTTAAACAGCGCGATCGTCGTCTTTCCCGAACCCGGACCTCCGAGCACCAGCAGGTGCCCGTCCTGTGCGATAATCGCCTTCCGCTTGTCGCACAGTTCCAGCTTCATCCGAACAGATCCTCAAGGCCGTCGGGCGGCGGGGCCGCGATGTCTTCGGGTACGGCGCTAAGCGCCTGATGGATTGTCTCCAGTATCTCCCGGATGGTTGCCGGCAACTCGGCTGCGTTCTGACAGTGCGAAATCAGCATCGCCGCGTAGCCGTGGGCGTCGCCCTTGCGCGCCCTCAGCACCTTGACGGCCAGGATCGCGACGTCGGCATCGTTCGCCGCCGGATCGTAGACGCCAACAGCGGGATAGTCGGGCCGATCCTTCACCTCATTGAGGAAGCGGCGCACGACCGCGACCGGCGTCTGCTTGATCAGGACATTCTCGATGCCCTTCTCAGGCGACTCCCAAACCTTCGTATAGCCCTTCAGCTTGTCGAGTGCGTCCTCGGTCAAGGCCGCGTTGGGCTTGTCGTAGAAGCCGAATGACAGCTTCCCGAGCGCCGAGAACACCGGCCCGTGCCGCGGCACAGACCCGTCGCCGCCAGCATTGAAGATGCTGACGCCGGCAAGATCAAAATGCGTGTAGGCGTCGGACCCTAGGCTCGCCTCCATCACCGACGAGGCTACGGGGAACAATGCCGCTTCTGTTGATCCTTCCACCACCAGCACAGCCCGGCTCAGGATCGCTTCGGCGAATTGCCGCCGTTCCGTCCGAAATGCCTTCGGCTTCACCGCCTGAGCGTCGATCGGCTGTCCCGTCAAGGCGCCGCCCTCGTCGCGGTTGAGGATGACGATCTGCTCGGGCTCGAACTGCTCGATCACATAGGGCGAATGAGAGGTGACGATCGACTGTCCCATCTCAGCCAGCACGAACCGCGTCACGCGCCGCTGTGTGTGCGGAGGCAGCGCGATCTCTGGCTCCTCCATCGCAAAAATCACCGACTGCTTGTCCTTCAGCTCGGCAATGAACGTCAGAAGTGCGAAAACGAGCAGATTGATCGATCCCGTCCCGAGTCGGCCGAACGGCACGAGATGCTGGCCTGGCTGGGCCGCGATGAATAGGCGCACGACCTCCCGGAGATGCTCGCGGGTCAAGTCCGATGCAAAGAATGCCGTCGAATCATCCCCCGGCGCGAGATTGACGAAGCGTCCCATCCGCGATCGAACTTCGGCGCGGATATGCTTCAGTTGCTCGATCTCGCCGATCGCTGGGTCGAGCGCCTGGAGTCGGCTGAGGGTGTCCTGCCACATCTCCACGGCGCCGGCCCCGCCGAGCTTTAATACCGAATCGAGCAGCGACCCACGCTGCAGGCTGAGCGCGCGCGAGCCGGTCCTGAGCGTCCGCAAAAACACGAAACCGCAAAGCCGCTTATGCGCGCGCGTAAACGGGACACGCCCTTGTCCAAGCTTGATCTCGGTCTCTTCATCCAGCGCATCGACCTCCTTCGTGGGATGGTCGAAGAACGTGTTGCCGATGAAGTCGTCCTCTTCCCGGTCATAGCGACCGACGAACACGAGCGGGAGAGCCCAGACGGCCGCTGGGCCATCGGCTTGGTCCAGTCCGCCTTCCTCTTCGTCGATGAAGGTGCCAGCATGGTCATTCCACCTGCGCAGGTGACCGCCGAAACGCCGGTTCGCTTCCTCAGATAGATCGATAAGGATCGCTTCAATGCGAATTTCCACCGCGGCTCCGCCCGCATCCAAATATCGGCCGCAATGAAAATCATGCTCGTCGATGACAGGCCGACGAAAAATCCGCTCCGGACCAAGGACGAGGTCGAGAGCTTCGCATACTGTCGACTTTCCTACGTTGTTGCCCCCGACCAGAAGTGTGTGCCCAGTAAAATCGACACTGCCCTGAGAGACGCCCCGAAAGTTCGAAATCTTCAATCGCCTGACGCGCATTTCATCTTTACCCCCCAATCGTTTCTGTGTTGCTGAAGTTGTAGCCCAAATATCCACGTCAATCTTGCTGACTTTGCACCGTTCTATCGTGAGGGTGTCAATCGGCACAGCCTGCTGGGAACCGACACGGCCGCAGAGGATCTCGCGGAGCTGCAAATCCGGCTGGAGCCTTAGCTCCAAATCTTGACCAGACGCGATGTCTTACGCACCCGCGCCTGCGAGTGCCGCGCATCGCTCGCTGACGATGGCGATCACCCTGTCTTGCGCTGCCTTGGCCGCCTCGGAATGGCCCGTGAAATCAGGCAAGCGCAACGACGTTGCCCGTTCGACCAAGCGCTCGGCGAGTTCGGCGATTGCCGCCTCGGAGCCAGCAGCCGTCAGACCGATCGTCCGCGCCAGCGCGAGGAAATCCTGCCTACCCAACCGATCATCTTTCCCATTGAGCTTCAGGGCCATGCGGTCGCTGCCCAAGCCGGGGAAAACCCGTGTGGTTACGGCGTCATAGAGCGGGGCGAACCGCACCGAAGTAAACGCCTTGGCTCCAGCCTCAGCCGTCTTGAGCATCGCCAGATTCTTCAGGTGCATGTCGCCATCGGCGATCAGCCAGGCGAAGATCGCCCGGCGATACAGAATGTCGAGGTCCGCGGTCGGATCGGTCGATAGCGCCCGTAACCCCTTCGCCATGCGTTCGATGGTGCCGTCATATTTCGACGAGGTCGGCAGATCCAGGATCGAACAGAAGTCCTCCATCGCGAGGCGACGCTGGTCTTCGCCCCCGCGCCGAATGTCGAAGCGTTCGACCACCAGGGCCGGCGGCATGCCATCGGGCATCTCTAGCAATGCCGCCGAAGGAACTTCAAAGCCAGCGGCGCGGCCCAGTTCGAGGCAGAGCCATTCGACAATCGGCAGCGTTTCGAACCCGGCTGCGCCCGCCGGTTTGAGAATATGCGTGAACGGCTGGTCAACGGCAGGTACGAGAACGCCATCGGCAAGAAGGCTCATCGGCGCCTTGATCTGGACGCCCGACAGCCGCGGAGTTTCAGCCCGCGCAAAGATTCGCGCGAGGTTTTGCTCGAAGGTCTCCTCGATCTCGCCACGCGCCGGCCCCGCATAGTGCCCGGTGAAACGGCCGGTCTCGCAGAATGTCTCCAGAGTCGTGGCGAGGATGTCTGCCGGCAGGGCCGCCAGCTCCTCGCGGCTTTGGACGATGACGATGTTGGACATATAGCGTCGGCCGCGCCGAAGCGCTTCGCGCTCGTCGCGTTCATGGAGGACCTGCGCAAGCCAGCCTTCCGGCAAGAGGGATTCGATAAAGGCGGGAAGCTTTCCCGGCGTGGTCTCCCGCACGAGCGCCGGCCCGCCGCGCTTCTGGGGCTTCCAGCGCCATTCGAATCCGTCATGTGTCAGATGGCCGAGCACGTCGCCCTGCCAGGCGACCAGAAGATCAAGAGCGGCCTTGTTGGCCGGCATCGTAGCTGCGCCGGGCTGCAGCAGGAGAAAGCGCTCCGCTCCTTCGCCCTCGCGATACCAACCGTTTTCGCGTGCCAGCGCCCAAACTGCATCCGCCGCAGTCCGTGGCGAACCATGTTCCTCGACCAGACGAGCGGCCATTTGAGCGCGCATGTCGGTGGTGATCGCGCTGGCGTGTTCGCTACGCAGCCGAAAAGCTTCCAGAAAGCGTTGACGCGGCGACGACACGTCCACGCGCAATTCGCCCAGATCGTCGCCGATCACGGCACTTGCCGTCGATGGATGAGCCGGCGCCTCGTTCTGGATGATCTCAAGGGTCCGCAAACGCGTGCGTTGATTACGCCTTCCACTAATGAACAGCCGCCCGTCCGGCGATGGCCCCAGCAGAACCGCACTCGCTGACGACAGATAGGCGTTGGGATAGAGATAATGGGCGATGCGGACCGCATGACCGAGGATTGCGGTCTCGACGTTGGCGTCGTGTTCGACATAGACCCCGCGGACGAGCTGGATCAACTCCCCCGCTTGAGCGCGATGGTGCGCCCGTTTTGCGTCGATGGTCTCGCCTACAAGGTGGATCGACATGGATTATCCCGTGTTTCAGATGCGCGATAATCACATATTTGAACTGCATCGTCAAGAATTATGACGCATCTGAGATGCGCGATAATCCCATCAAATTTGGTCTGCTACAGGTGACCTAAAAGCAGAAAGGGTCTGGACGTCGCCCTTCAGGCCGGGCTGTCGGCGAGCTGAAGCCCCGGCAAGCGGGTCTTCCCCCTTTCGGGCTTCCATCCCTGACGTGCCGAGCCGGAAAGCCGTGTTCCCGTAGATGCCATTCTGCGCTCTCAACCGGACCCGGCGAGAGTGAGAGTGCGGACCGGATCTCCGTGACGGGTTGAGGTCGGGAGAGAGGCTCCCGGCGCCCGTCGCGGAGATCCGCGATGTCCAGACATGACCGCAACGCTCGGACCGGCTCTGACCGGACGAGCCTCTATGACGAAATCACCAGCAAGATCATCGCCGAACTGGAAGCTGGCCGCGTGCCGTGGGTCCAGCCTTGGGGGACTGCGACGGCGAAGGCGCAGCTCGCGATGCCGAGGAACGCGGCCACTGGCCGAGGCTATTCCGGCATCAATGTGCTGATCCTCTGGGGCGCCGTCATCGAGCATGGCTTTCCCGGCCAGAGCTGGCTGACCTTCAGGCAAGCCCTCAGCCTTGGCGGCAACGTCCGCAAGGGCGAGCGCGGCACCACGGTCGTCTATGCCGACCGCTTCATTCCCGACGAGGAGAAGAAGCGCGCCCGCGAAACCGGCGAAGATGCCCAGACGATCCCTTTCCTGAAGCGCTTCACGGTGTTCAACGCGGCGCAGTGTGACGGGCTCCCCGAAGACGTCGCCATCATCGCGCCGCCTCCGCCGCCTGATCTGATCGAACCGCGTGTCCAGGCGCTGATCGAGGCCACCGGCATCGACTTCCGGATCGGCGGCAACCGCGCCTTCTATGTGCCGGCCCTTGACTATGTGCAGGTGCCGCCGCCGCAGGCCTATTTCGAGCCGATCAACTGGCACAGGACCGCCCTGCACGAACTCGGGCACGCCAGCGGCGCGCCGCACCGGCTGAACCGTGATCTTTCGGGCTCCTTCGGCTCGAAGAAATACGCATTCGAGGAATTGATCGCCGAGATGAACGCCGCCTTTTGCTGCGCCTCGCTCGGCATCGTGCCGACGGTACGCCATGCGGATTACATCGCCGCCTGGCTGGAGGTGCTGCGCGACGACAATCGCGCCATCGTGCGCGCCGCCTCGCAAGCAAGCAAGGCGGCCGACTACATTCTCAGCTTCCTCCCCAAGGACGCACACCCCTTGCCGGCACCCGCCGACGCCGACGAGCGGGAGGCGGCCTGATGACAATGCGCTTCCGTGGCGAGCATCTGCTCGAGAACGCCGCCGGCTTTCTGGCCGGCGTCCGGCACCTATCCCGTGATGATCGCTACTCCCGTGAAATCCTGTTTCACCACATCGCCTGTGCGATCGAGCTGTCGCTCAAATCCTTCCTGCAATTCCGAGGTTGGAGCGACGAACGGTGCCGGCTCGAAATCCGGCACGATCTGACCAAGGCGTTGGATGCCGCTGAAGGGCTCGGCTTTCATCCGAGCTACCCAGCCCTGCATCCGCTCCTCACAATCCTCTCGCCCTACTATTGCCGCCATCGCATTCGCGATCTCGCGGCGCACGAGCCCGCGCTCTTGTCGCCGCAACAGGCGCTCAAGGCGGCAGAGGAACTCTTGAGCGACGTCCGCGGCGCTTGTTCCAAGGGTTCCGGGCTCGGCGGGCCTTCGTCACGGAGCCCCTGAGAGGAAGAGGGTCGAGGGATTTTCGTGACGGGTTGGAGGCCGAGAGAGAGGCTTTCGGCCGCCCGTCGCGGAGTAAATCCCGATGGCTACTGCCGTTCAGAAGATCACCCTGTCGTCCTCGCGCGACATTCCCTTCAACAAGCTGGTGCTGAGCCAGTCGAACGTCCGGCGCGTGAAGGCTGGCGTCTCGATCGATGACCTTGCGGCCTCGATCGCCCGGCGCGGCCTCATCCAGAGCCTCAACGTCCGCCCCGTCCTCGACGCCGAGGACCAGGAAACCGGCATGTTCGAAGTCCCAGCCGGCGGCCGCCGCTATCGGGCGCTGGAGCTTCTGGTGAAACAGAAGCGCCTGGGCAAGACGGCCGCGGTGCCCTGCGTGGTACGCGATCCCTCGACCGCCATCCTCGCCGAGGAGGATTCGCTCGCCGAGAATATCGAGCGCGCGCCGCTCCATCCCCTCGACCAGTTCCGTGCGTTTCAGGACATGCGCCTGAAGGGCCAGTCCGAGGAGGACATCGCGGCCGCCTTCTTCATCCCCGTCAACGTCGTGAAACAGCGCCTGCGCCTGGCTGCGGTCGCGCAGTCGCTCCTCGATGTCTATGCCGAGGACGGCATGACGCTGGAGCAGCTCATGGCCTTCACCGTCTCGGCCGACGAGGCGCGGCAGGTGCAGGTCTGGGAGTCGATCCGCAACTCCTGGTCCAAGGAGCCCTATCAGATCCGCCGGATGCTGACTGAAAGCACCGTGCGGGCGTCCGACAAGCGGGCGATCTTCGTCGGGCTCGACGCCTATGAGGCCGCCGGCGGCGGCATCATGCGCGATCTGTTCCAGGCCGACGACGGCGGATGGCTGCAGGACCCGGCGTTGCTCGATCGCCTGGTTTCCGAGAAGCTGAAGAACATCGCCGACGATATCGCGGGCGAAGGCTGGAAATGGATCGAGGTCGATGTCAGCCATCCCTACGATGTCGCGCGCGGACTGCGCGAGATCACCGGCACGCCGGTTGATCTGACCGACGACGAGCGCGCGACGATCGAGGCCCTCAACGCCGAGTACGCCAAGCTGGAGGCGGAATATGAAGGGGCTGACGAACTGCCCGACGATGTGGACGAGCGGCTCGGCGAAATCGAGACGGCGCTGAACGCCTTCGACCAACGGCCCGCCATCTATGATCCGGCCGACATCGCCCGCGCCGGCGTCTTCATCAGCATCGGCGCCGATGGCTCGCTCTCGATCGATCGCGGCTATGTGCGTCCGGAGGACGAAGCGCCCGTGACCATCGAAACCGATGGCGGTGACGCCGACCAGGGTGCCGAGAGCTCCGATCCGGTGGCGCCGTCGGTGCAGCGAGCCGTCATCACCATCGGCGGCCAGTCGGCCGAGACCGAGGATGACGAGGAGGAGACGATCAAGCCCTTGCCCGAACGGCTCGTGATGGAGCTGACCGCGCATCGCACGCTGGCACTGCGCGACGCACTGGCGAACAATCCCCATGTCGCGCTGACGGCACTGCTGCACAAGTTCGTCACCGACGCCTTCCAGCGCAGCTCGACCACTGGCGGATGCCTGGAAGCCAGCGTCCGACACGTCTTCTTCCCAGTGCAAACCGCCGACCTGAAGGACAGCGCGTCCGCCAAGGCTGTCAGCGAGCGGCAGGAGGCGTGGAAGACCGACGTCCCGCAGGAGGATCAGGCGCTGTGGGATTGGCTCGACGGACTGGACGACGCCAGCCGTCTGGCGCTGCTCGCCCACTGCGTCAGCTACGGCGTCAACGCGCTATTCGAGAAGGTCGACCGCTATGGCGGCCCCGGCGTCTCGCAGCACAGCCTCGAACGCCGCCTCGGTCAGGCCGATCGGCTGGCCCGCGCAGTCCGACTCGACATGGTTGAAGTCGGCTGGACGCCTACCGTCGATAACTATCTCGGCCGCGTGACCAAACCGCGCATCCTCGAAGCCGTGCGCGAAGGGGTTGGCGAGCGGGCCGCCCAGCTCATCGACCATCTGAAGAAGGGCGACATGGCCAAGGAAGCGGAACGGTTGCTGGCCGACAGCGGCTGGCTGCCCGAGCCGCTGCGCCCCGCCGAGATCGAACCGGCCACCGGGCCGGCGGCCGAGGCCGATGGGGAGACCGAGGCGCTGCCGGATTTCCTCGCGGGCGATGACGAGGCCTCGGCAGACAGCGAGGACGAACCGGCTCACCTGGTCGCAGCCGAATGATCCACACCGTCCGGCGGTGATCGCCGGCTCGCAAACGCCGATAAGCTAAAGCCCGGCCCCCTGCGCCACAGGGATCAGCCGGGCTTTTTCTTTGTTGGCGATTGGCGCTGACGCCCCACCGACCAGCGGCATGCCGTCCCTCTACCAGACAGCCACCTCCCACTGGCCGTTGACGCGCGCGAATCCGATCGGGCGGTTCTGGGACGCAGCATTGGGCCGCGTTGGGTCCATTGTAAGCTGCGTCATGCACGTGACGCCGGGGCCGACACCGCCCGGAGAGCAATCGCCAAGCTTCAACGTCGCGTTGGCCAGCGACGTGCCCGTGAAGAGCTTGTGACGCCGGACGGCGTCCGTCGCTTCCTCCTCGGTCGGCTGTGCGACGCCCGCGACCGCAGCGGCCGAGGTCGTGGGAATGAGGATCGGCCGCAAGCCGAACCCAGCACCAAATCCCACCGCCAAGGCGACCACGGCGACAATACCGACTGCGCTTGCTTTCATCCTTTGCCTCCTCGACCGCGTTGCACCGAAGACGCGGCAGCCTCGGAGGCCGAAGGGGATACGCGCCTTGAGATTGTCGACGGAGTGTAGTCACCACGCCCGCCGATCGAAACCCCACCCGCATCTTGGTCGCGTCGTAACGAGCGGTTTGTGCGGCGGCGCTGCGCGTCAAGTCTTTGGAATCAGAGGGAGAGGACAGCCGGGACGGGTTTGAGCCGGTGCGGTCGAGAGAGAGCGCCGGGCGGCTCGGACTTTCCCGCTCTCCTGAAGGACCCTCCATGACTCATCTTCCCGCATCAGGGGCCGCCCTGGCTTCAGCCCTTCCGCTCGTCCCCGCCGCCGACCCATCGCCGCGTATCGCCGAGGCGGCGCATCTCCTTCTGCCTCATCTCGCTCGCGGCACGCGGATCGACGCCGCCACACTGCGCGGCGCGATGGAAGCCGCCTTCGGCGCCTCCGACACATCCGGCGCCTGGGACTGGAAAACCGCTTATGACGCGTGCGAAGCGGCGACGGTCCTGTTCCTGCGCAAATTCGGCCCGGCAATCCGCGCCAAGGCCACATCGCCGGCCGCCATGCTGCCGATGCTGGCGAAGATCGCCGCACTTCTGCCGACCCACACCCGCCGCTCGGCGGAGAGCGAAGCCCTTCAGCAGTTCTCCACCCCCATTCCGCTGGGTCTGGCGGCCGCTACCGCCGCGGGAATCACCGCGACCGATCGCGTTCTGGAGCCATCCGCTGGCACGGGTCTGCTGGCCGTCCTCGCCGAACTGGCCGGCGGATCGCTCATGCTGAACGAACTCGCCGCTTCCCGCGCTGGACTGCTCGACTGCCTCTTCCCCTCGGCATCGGTCACCAGGTTCGACGCGGCGCAGATCCATGATCATCTCGACGCCGGCCTCGTGCCGAGCGTGGTGCTGATGAACCCGCCGTTCTCGGCGATGGCAAGCGTCTCCGGCCGGATGGCCGACGCCACGTACCGCCACATCGCCTCCGCGCTCGGGCGTCTTTGCGACGGTGGCCGACTGGTCGCGATCACGGGCGCCGGCTTCGCGCCCGACGCGCCGGCTTGGGCAGCAGCCTTCGTTCGGCTTCAGGAGCATGGCCGCGTCGTGTTCTCGGCCACCGTCGATGGCTCGGTCTACGCCAAGCATGGCACGACGATCGATACGCGGCTGACTGTGATCGACAAGCGGCCGGCCGACGATCCCACAGTCGTCACCACCTCGGCCGGCAACGCCCCGGACGCCGCCACGCTGCTCGGCTGGGTGATCCGCGACATCCCAGCACGGTTGCCGATCGCCGCATCCACGGCGGCCCAAACAGCGCCGCGTCCCGCAGTTCCCCGCACCGCGCGCGGCTACCTCGCCCGACCAAGTTCCTCGGCGCCCGAAGCCACCGTTCTGAGCGAACCAGAAGGCTTCGAACTCACCTATGAGACCGTCGACTGGCAGCCGGCCGAAGGTTCCCGGCTCACGGATGCGATTTATGAAGAATACGGATTGCAGTCGATCCGTATTCCCGGCTCTCAGGCCCATCCGACGAAGCTGGTGCAGTCCGCTGCGATGGCCTCGGTCGCGCCGCCCAAGCCGAGCTACCGGCCACGCTTGCCGGCGCCTCTTCTCGCCGAAGGCCTGCTGTCCGACGCCCAGCTCGAGACGGTGATCTATGCCGGCGAGGCACACGACGATTATCTCGCCGGATCGTGGACGGTGGACGAGACCTTCGACGTCGTCTCGGCCGCGCGCGAGGATGCCCCAAACGCGATCCGCTTCCGGCGTGGCTTCATGCTCGGCGACGGCACTGGCGCCGGCAAGGGCCGTCAGAGCGCCGGCATCATTCTGGACAATTGGATGCAGGGCCGCCGCAAGGCCGTCTGGATCTCGAAGTCCGACAAATTGATCGAAGACGCGCAGCGCGACTGGTCCGCGCTCGGCATGGAGCGCCTGCTGGTGACGCCGCTCTCGCGCTTCCGCCAGGGAACGCCGATCCGGCTGCCGGAAGGCGTCCTATTCACCACCTATGCCACGCTACGCTCCGACGAGCGTGGAGAGAAGGTTTCGCGCGTCCGTCAGATCGTCGAATGGTTGGGCTCCGACTTCGATGGAGTGATCATTTTCGACGAGAGCCACGCCATGCAGAATGCCGCCGGTGGCAAGGGTGAACGCGGTGACCAGGCCGCATCGCAGCAAGGACGCGCCGGGCTGCGCCTTCAGCATGCACTGCCGGACGCACGCGTGGTCTACGTTTCCGCCACCGGCGCGACCACGGTCCACAATCTGGCCTATGCGCAGCGCCTCGGCCTCTGGGGCGGCGAGGACTTTCCGTTCTCGACCAGGTCCGAGTTCGTGGAGGCGATCGAGGCCGGCGGCGTGGCGGCCATGGAAGTGCTCGCGCGCGACCTGCGAGCGCTCGGGCTCTACACGGCCCGCTCGCTCTCCTACGACGGCGTCGAATACGAGTTGGTCGAGCACCAGCTCACGCCCGAGCAGACGCGCATCTATGACGCCTATGCCGGAGCGTTCTCCATCATCCACAACAACTTGTCGGCGGCGATGGAGGCCGCCAACATCACGGGCGACAAGGGCACGCTCAATGCGCAGGCCAAATCCGCCGCCCGATCGGCCTTTGAATCCGCCAAGCAGCGTTTCTTCGGTCATCTCCTGACCAGCATGAAGACGCCGACCCTGATCCGCTCCATCGAGTGCGATCTGGCGGAGGGCCATGCCGCCGTCATCCAGATCGTTTCGACGGGCGAAGCGCTGATGGAACGCCGCCTGGCTGATATTCCGACCGACGAGTGGAACGACGTCCGTGTCGACATCACCCCGCGGGAATATGTGCTCGACTATCTCGCCCATTCCTTCCCGGTGCAGCTCTACGAGCCGTTCACGGATTCCGAAGGCAACCTGTCGTCGCGCCCGGTCTATCGCGACGGCCAGCCCGTCGAGAGCCGCGAAGCCGTCGCTCGCCGCGACCGCTTGGTTGAGCATCTTGCATCGCTGGCGCCGGTTCCGGGCGCACTCGACCAGATCGTCCAGCGCTTCGGCACGGACATCGTCGCCGAAGTCACCGGCCGTTCGCGTCGTATTGTGCGCAAGGGCGATCGCCTTGCCGTCGAAAGCCGCGCCGGATCGGCCAATCTCGCCGAGACCGCCGCCTTCATGGACGACGTGAAGCGTATCCTCGTCTTCTCCGACGCGGGCGGGACCGGCCGCAGTTACCACGCCGAGCTGTCCGCCCGAAATCGCCGGCTACGCGTCCACTATCTGTTGGAACCGGGTTGGAAGGCTGACGCCGCCATTCAGGGTCTCGGCCGGACCAATCGCACCAATCAGGCGCAGCCCCCGCTCTTTCGCCCGATCGCAACCGACGTGAAGGCCGAGAAGCGCTTCCTCTCCACGATCGCCCGGCGTCTCGACACTCTGGGCGCGATCACGCGAGGCCAGCGCCAGACCGGCGGCCAGGGCCTGTTCCGCCCCGAGGACAATCTGGAAAGTCATTATGCGCGCGATGCGCTGCGGCAGCTCTATCTGCTGCTGGTGCGTGGCAAGGTCGAGGGTTGCTCGCTCCAGATGTTCGAGGACGCGACCGGCCTTTCGCTGATGGATTCGAACGGCATCAAGGACGATCTGCCGCCGATCACGACGTTCCTCAACCGCCTGCTCGCCCTGACGATCGATCTTCAAGGCATCCTCTTCACGGCGTTCGAACAGCTTCTCAACGCCAAGATCGAGGGCGCCATCGCCAGCGGCACCTATGACGTCGGACTGGAAACGCTGAGGGCGGAGAGCTTCGTCGTTACCGACCGGCGTATCGTTCATATCCACCCAGGTACGGGCGCGGAAACCCGCCTGCTGACGATCACGCAGCGGGAGCGCAACCGGCCGGTCACGCTCGACGAGGCGATGGGCCTGCTGTCGGATCGGCGCGCGATGCTGCTGGTCAATGACCGCTCCGGCCGCGCCGCCGTTCAGGTGCCAGCGCCCTCGCTGATGTTGGATGACGGCGAGATCGAGCGCCGCGTCCGCCTGATCCGGCCGATGGAGCAGCATCACGCCTCGCTGACCATGATGGCGGAAAGCCACTGGGTCGAAGCCGACCGCGCGGCTTTCGCGTCGGCGTGGACCGCTGAGGTCGCCGACGTGCCAGCCTTCTCCGACAGCGCCATCCATGTCGTCTCGGGCCTGTTGCTGCCGATCTGGAAGCGGCTGCCCAAGGAGTCGACGCGCGTCTACCGGCTGCAGACCGACGACGGCGAGCGCATCATCGGCCGCAAGGTTTCGCCCGCCTGGGTCGCGGGCGCACTGGCAACGGGAACCAACACGCTGGCGCCGGATGACGCGCTCGCGGCCCTGATCGACGGCAAGACCATCCTCGACCTCGCCGAGGGTCTCCAACTCCGCCGCGTCCGCGTCATGGGCGCCAACCGCATCGAACTCTCCGGCTTCACCGACATGATGCGCGAACGCCTCAGCGCTTACGGCCTCTTCCACGAGATCATTTCCTGGAAGCTCCGCATGTTCGTGCCGACGGACGCGAGCGGTTCGGCCGTGCTTTCGAAGGTCATGGAGCGCTATCCCGTCCAGCGGATCGCCGAGCGGGAGGCCGCGTAGATGGCCCGCCATGACGCATCCGAGCTGGCACAGCGTCTCGGCCGGCAGGCCGAGGCCGTGTGCCGGCACTATCTCTCGGCCGGATATCGCCAGGGCCGCTACTGGCTGGTCGGCGACGTCCGCAACACGCCGGGCCGCTCGATGTTCGTCCGCCTGAAGGGAGCCGATTCCGGCAAGGGTGCGGCGGGCAAATGGACCGACGCCGCCACAGGCGAACACGGCGATCTCCTCGATGTCATCCGCGAAAGCTGCGGGCTGATCGACTTCAAGGACGTCGCCGATGAGGCCCGGGCCTTCCTGAGCCTGCCACATCCCGAGCCGGACCCGGACCACCAACGACGCCCGACATCGGCGCCCGCCGGATCTCCGGAGGCCGCACGACGGCTCTTCGCAATGTCGCGGCCGATTACGGGCACAATCGTAGAATCGTATCTACGGAAACGCAGCATCACGGCTTTGCACGGAACCGCATCGCTCCGCTTCCATCCGCGGTGCTACTACCGGGCGGACGAACATTCGCCGACCGAGACATGGCCGGCGATGATCGCGTCGGTCACCGATCTCGACGGCCGGATCACGGGCGTACATCGCACATGGCTCAGCCCCGAGGGGAGCGGAAAGGCGCCAATCGACACACCGCGGCGGGCGATGGGCGATCTCCTCGGTCATGCGGTCCGGTTCGGCACGGCAAACGATGTGATCGCGGCCGGCGAAGGCATCGAGACGATCCTGTCACTCCGCATGACCCTATCGAACCTGCCAATGACGGCTGCACTCTCGGCCGCACACCTTGCCGCCATCCTGTTCCCGGCGACGCTTCGCCGACTCTACATCGCCCGCGACAACGATCCTGCTGGTGACGCCGCGCGCGATAGCCTGGTCGAACGGGCACAGGCGGCCGGCATCGAGGCGATCGTGCTTTCTCCGACGCTCGGGGATTTCAACGAGGATCTCCGCACTTGCGGCATGGGCCCGCTGCGGGCAGCGATCCGGCAGCAGCTCGCCCCCGAGGACGTCACCCGTTTTCTCGCCCTGACGGCATAGCCGGACGGGGCAAGCGCGGGGCACCGGCAGCCGCATCGGTCTCGCACGAGGCTGCATCCCGTTGCGCCGGAGAGGACCGCGACCCAGCCTTCGAGAGGGCGATCGGCCGTCAAACGTGCCGGACCGGCAATGGCTGCGCCCGGCTATTTTCCGGCGCGCTCCAGGGGAGCGCTTTCCATCGCGAAGCAAAATAGCCGGCCTTCGCCATCCGGCGCGATGCTTGGCCCTGCGCTGACGCTCCGGGTGCAGGTCCGGCCCGCCCGACGGCTTTCGTCGCCAGAAGGCCGCGAGGGTCGTGGTCAAACCGACGAAGGAGCATCCCATGGCGAGCGAACACGACGACGGCTTCGAACCGCACCACGCCTCATCCCCAACCGACCACGTCCTGACTGAACTCCAGCTCTACGGTTTTCGTCCCTTTCAGGACGAACCCGATCCGAGGCCGCTTCCCGAAGGCGATGCGGTCGCCGGGGCCATCGCCGACATCTTCGATGCCCTGATCGCCACCCTCGAGGACACCCGCCTCGAACCCGACCTCGATGACCTCCTTTGGTCGACCGTCAACCTCTTCCATCGCGCCACCGACCGGATCGAACGCGAACTCGACGACAATGAGCAGGCGCAGCGCCGCAGCCAGCGCGAACAGGATGGCTCGGAGGTGAAGTCGGTAGAACTCGAACGCCTCACCGCCGAAGGGCAGACTATGATCGAGCGCCGCAATGCCTTCGAGCTGATGCGCGATCAGGCCGCAGAACACTTCGAGCGCCACACCGGATCATCCTGGCGGCCACGCAGCGGATCGATGGTCAATCACCGGGCCATGACCTCAGCGATGATCGACAGCCGCGACTTCCTCGCCGCCAAGCGCCGGGCCGAGAGCGAGGTGCTGATCCCGGCGGGTCCGAAGATCGCGGTTACCGGCGGGCTCGACTTCAACGATCACCGGCTGATCTGGGCCAAGCTCGATCAGGTCCACGCCAAGCATCCCGACATGGTGCTCATGCACGGCGGATCGCCGAAGGGCGCTGAACGCATCGCTGGTCGCTGGGCCGATCATCGCAAGGTTCCGCAGATTGCATTCAAGCCCGACTGGACGAAGCACGCGAAAGCCGCGCCGTTCAAACGCAACGATCAGATGCTCGCGGTCCTGCCGATCGGCGTGATGGTGTTCCCCGGCACCGGCATCCAGGACAATCTCGCCGACAAGGCGCGCAAGCTCGGCATCCCGGTCTGGAAGTTCGGCAGTGGCGGCGCGTAAGCGCCGCCTACCCCAGCGGTGAGAAACCGCAATTTTACACTGCCGGAAGCCTGCACTTCCGCGAAACCACATTCAGTCTGGCTTTCCCGTCACAGCGATCCTGGCCGCGCGGGCATAGTGCTCCAGTTCAACATCGCTCTCTATCAACCGATCGAGGAGCGCCTTCATGTCGGTTTGATCCGAGGACGACTGAAAAGGGCCTGGCTGACGCTCGATTGCCATGACGGCAATGGCCAGCGCCTTCTTCACCAGATGCAGATCTCGGTCCCTGAATTCAGCCACGACCTCATCACTCCGTGGAACTGGCAACAATCGCTCACGTCGAAGGCGACGATTGCAGGATATAGACAATAGCCGCTGCAGGCAGCAGCCAAATCTCTCCGCATCTACTTGAGACGTCGGCTCCAATCCAGGCGGAGACATCTCCGCTTCCACTTGCGCTGATCCTTGGTCCAATCGATGGCCTGACGCCATCAACCCGTAAAGGGTCGGCTACGCGCGCGTGCCGCCGCTTCGGCTTCGCCTGCACGGTGATTGCGGCCATCGACCGGACACATCGGGCGCCTGTCGCGCGGGAGATGGTCTCCCGCCTCCATGACAGGAGCCGGATCAATGTCTCTTAACGATGCTCACGCCTTCGCCTTCAGCCTCGCCACCACGCTCATGGTCGCGATCGTCATCTTCAAAGCCGGCGACGGCACGGCGAGCGTCATGCCCGCCAACGAATACGACGGGGACGCCTCGGCGATCATCCACGAAGTCGATCCCTTCGCCCCTTGAGGGCGACGGTCCGCTCGGCCGAGCGGGAATCCGGACGGATTTCCGCTGCCGTCATCGCTCAACTTCGGCTATACTGACATCGGCGCCGTGGTGGTGGTGGAAGGCGCGACCGTAGACCTTCATCTCACGGAGCACACCACATGGTACTCGGCATTCTCTTGAGCATCACAGCCATCGGCGTTTTCTGCTGGCTGCTCTTCACCCTCGCCATCTACGCGCTGCCCTTCTTCGCGGGCGTCACCGTCGGCATGTGGGCCTATGGCACTGGCGCGGGCTGGCCCGGCAGCATCGTCGTCGGACTGCTCGCTGCCGGGCTGATGCTCGGCGTCGGCCAGTTTCTCTTCGCCTTCGTCCGCCCGGTCTGGCTCCGGCTGACCATCGGAATTGTCTTCGCAGCACCGGCAGCCGTCGCCGGCTATCATGCCGTTCACGGTATCGCGAAGCACGCCATGCCTTCGGAGACCTGGCAGTTCATTTTCTCCGCAGTCGGTGCCATCGCCATCGGCGCGACAGCCTGGATTCGGATCGCCGGCGCGGAGCCCGCCCGATCCGGGCAGAGCCTCGCTCGGGGCTGACGTTCTCGCAGCAATGTCGCGGCGGACCAGCGGCGTATCGAAGCCGTCCACAGCATCGTGGAGCAGGCAGGGATCGGGCGGCGATGGGCGAGCATATCCGGGCCGGGAGGCGGCAGCCGGCTGAAGAGCCTGACCAGCGAGCGTCGAAGACTCGGCACGATCATGGTGCGGAGGTTTGGCGTCTGCCCGAAAGCGTCGTGCGGAAACCGGTGCAGGCGTTTGATCAGTACCGGGAGACGGAACCGCCGGTGATAGCGCCGCGTCTCTATCGGTCACCGAGAAGTCGTCATCGTCTCCATTGATCGGTTCTGTCCGGCCGAGCGCTCCAAAACGGCCTCTTCGATGGGTGTATCTGGCCGAAGGGCGGCTTCGCCTCGATCGACTATGGCGCAACAGCGCCGTCAAAACTTTCTTCCCCTGCCGGCTGCGCCGTCATTCCTCGCGGGACAAGAAAGTCCCTCCTTTGCTGTCTGAAGCCCTGCGGGTGCGCCGTCGATCGCCTCCGGCCGGTCGATCACCATCGAGGCCGCAATGGTGCGGGCTCGAAAGACAGTGATCAAGGAGACTTCCCATGGCGACCATCGGCACCTTCAAGAAGACCGGCTCGAACGAGTTCACCGGCGAAATCGTCACCCTCAGCGTCCAGACCAAGAACGTCCGCATTGTCCCCGACGTCCGCGCCAGCGGCGAGAACGCTCCCAGCCACCGCGTCTTCGTCGGCCGAGCCGAGATCGGCGCCGCCTGGTCCAAGCGTTCCAACGAGGGCCGCGACTATCTCGGCCTGAAGCTGGACGACCCGAGCTTCACCGCCCCGATTTACGCCAACCTTTTCGACGACGAGGACGGCGACGGCTACAGCCTCATCTGGTCCCGGCCCAACCGCCGCAACGGCGACTGAGCCGCCACCGATGCCCCGCCCGGATCGCCGGGCGGGGCATCGCGCCTGTGGGAATCCAGTCCGCAAGCAGCCGGAAGCTCCCGATCACCCCGAAAAAAATGACGTCGCACCTTTTCTCGTGTACGAATCACTAGTTTACTAGGTGGCAGTATATTAGGGGAAACGGCGACCTCTCCGCATGAGATTGCGGGAGATTGTCGCCAGAAATTTGCGTCGACTGAGACATGCCAAGGGCCTGTCGCAGGAGGAACTAGCTGATCGTGCCGAGATCAATCGCAACTATGTCGGCATGCTTGAGCGGGAACAGCACGCCGCGACGATCGATATGCTGGAAAAGCTCGCCATCGTCCTTGAGATTGATCCCGTCGCATTTTTCGAACGGACTGAACGGCAGGGCGCCGACGAAGATTGACTGTGCGGCGCGCGGCGATGCCTGTGCTGCATCACGCGATGTCTACTCGCGCAGCTTACGACGAGTAAAAACTTCGTTAATGTCGACTCGGAACCGAATGGCTGTCGCCATTGATGTGTCGGGGGACCCATCATGACCGCGCCGGATTTTCTTGACGAACCGCCCCGGAGTGCGACGGCCACCGACTATGACATGAAGCATTTGAAGCTCTACATTCGCCTGCTCGACGCCCATGCCGACGGCGCGGACTGGCGCGAAGCGATTACCGTCCTGTTCGGCATTGATCCCAGCGACGATCCCGAACGCGCCCGGCACATCCATGAAAGCCATCTCTTGCGCGCCCGATGGATGACCGAGCACGGCTACCGCGACCTGCTTCGGCGCGGCCATCACTGACAGCTCCGCGATTCCGTGATGCGCCGCAGCGATCACGCGACGCTTTTTCGAGGTCTTCCCTGATCCAGCTCAACCGGGAATCGTATCCGGCCCGGGTGTATGAACCATGTGAGCCAGGAGGTAACCGATGGAGCCGGACCCATCGCAGTGGCGGTCTTCAATCAGCTATGACTATTTCGACGATCTCGGTGTTCCAGACCTGGCGTGGGAATGCTTGCGGCGCAATGTCGACTATCAACACGACTATTCAAAAGCATTGAAAGAGATGGATGACCCCGAGCAGGCGAACGCGTCGTTTCGCCTGCGCTGGGGGTTGCAATTTCCCTGTCAACCCAAGCCACAGCGCGATCGAGGAGCCGATCCATTGGACTCCAGAGGCCGACCCGGGAAAGGTCCTGCTGATTGCGGCGCCGTCTGCCGCCTCCGCGGGCGCGCCGCCGCCGGCGCTTGATCCCAGCGCAGCGCGCCGCAGCACGCACGAAGTCCATGCAATCCATGGCAGTGGCACCTACGCAGTCCCTTTCGTTCTGATCGGTGGCGCCGCTCCAGATCAGGCGCTGGCGGCAGTCATACCGCTCGACAGTGATGCACCCGACCGGATCGACGCCATCTCGCGCCTTTGGGGCGCGCTCCAGGCGCCGCCTCCGCCCATCGACCTGCGCATAACGCCTCAGCGGCGTCAGCGGCTGCGGCACATGCTGCGGGCGTTCGATGGCCGCGCCTGCCGTGCGACCTACCGGGAGATCGCCGAGGTGATGTTCGGCGTGTCTCGTGTCGCCTCCGACTCCTGGAAAACATCGGCGCTCCGCGACGCCACCATTCGGCTCGTTCGCGATGGCCTCGCTATGGTCGGTGGCGGCTATCGTGACCTGTTGCGCCGACGCAGACGGCGCTGACAGCACGTCATGGCAGGGGGTGCGAAATAACCCCCTCTATCTTCACCATCCCCCCAGACGGCAGCTCTTCGCCACCGTGGCCTTCGCCCGCCGCTGATCGCCAGCGGCCTCAACGAACGCCCCGGAGGCCCGATCATGTCCGCCAATCTCGCCGGCTTGCCGCCGCGCTTTCTACGCACCCCTGAAGCCGCCCGTTTTTTAGGTCTTTCTGGCCGCACGCTGGAAAAACATCGGACCTATGGCACCGGCCCGGCGTACCGCAAGCTCGGCGGCCGTGTCGTCTACGCCATCGACGACCTGCAGGCTTGGGCCGATCGCGGCGCTGTCACGTCCACGTCGGACCCGCGCGGCGCCGTTCTTCCCGCCAAGCGCCATCAAGCGACGACGCCGGCCCAAGCCGGCCGCCACGCGCGCTGAGACGTGCCGGCATGTCGTCCCGCCATCCAAGCCACGAACGCGAGCAGCTCGATCTTTTCCGGGCACTGCCCGGCGACCTCGCGCCGCGAGATGCGCAGGACCTGATGGCCTATCCGTTCTTCTCGCTCGCCAAGTCGAAGCGCCTTGCGCCGATCGACTTCAAGGCGGGCTCGATCGTCATCCGCGTCGAGGCCGTGCCCGAACATGGCATGGCCACCATCTGGGACGCGGACGTGCTGATCTGGGCGGCCTCCCAGATCGTCGAGGCGCGCGACGCCGGCCTACGCCCGTCGCGGCTCATGGGCACCACCCCGTATGAAATCCTGAACTTCATCGGCCGTGGCGTATCGCTGCGCGACTACGACCGCCTGAAGGCCGCGCTCGACCGGCTGCAGTCGACCACCGTCGCGACCTCGATCCGCCAGCCGACCGAACGGCGGATGCACCGCTTCTCCTGGATCAACGAGTGGAAGGAGCGCGCCGATCACCGCGGCCGTCCGCTCGGCCTCGAACTGATCCTCCCCGACTGGTTCTACGGCGCCGTCCTGGACGACGCACTCGTGCTGACGATCGACCGCAAATACTTCGATCTCACGGGCGGACTGGAGCGCTGGCTTTACCGCCTAGTGCGCAAGCACGGCGGCAAGCAGGAGTTCGGTTGGAGCTTCGACTTCCCGCACCTGCACGCCAAGTCCGGCAGCCTCTCGCCACTCAAACACTTCGCCTACGACCTGCGCGACATCGTCCGGCGCCAGCCGCTGCCCGGCTATCGCCTGACCATCGAGCAGTGCGTCGGTGGCCCAGAAATCCTGTCCTTCGCACCCACCGATCCCGACGCGCTCGGCATTCCACGCCGCCGCCGCCGCTCGACAACTCGCCCTGGGGATAAGCTGTGAATAGTCTCGTGCTATCAGGGACCGGCACCATCGTGCCATCGGGGACCGGACTCTCGTGCTATCGGGGACCGAAATCGCCGATTTCTCGCGCTGAATCAGCAGCTTGCGAGCCCTGTAACTTATCTAACCTAGATTCCTACGGAATCTTTCTAACGGAACCCGGTTTTTCGCGCCGTGTGGACGAGTCCCCGATCGCCGGGAGACCGTCATGATCGTCGCTCTCCTCAACCAGAAGGGCGGCGTCGGGAAGACGACGCTGGCGCTGCATCTCGCCGGCGAATGGGCTCGGCATGGGCAGCGCGTCACGCTGATCGACGCCGATCCGCAAGGGTCAGCGCTGGACTGGTCGCAGCAGCGAAGCCGGGAGGGACTGGAGCGGCTTTTCGGTGTTGTCGGCCTGGCGCGCGACACGTTGCATCGCGAGGCGCCCGAGCTGGCGCGTGACGCCGACCATGTCGTCATCGACGGACCGCCACGCGTCGCCAGTCTCATGCGCTCGGCGCTGCTCGCCGCCGATCTCGTGTTGATCCCGGTGCAGCCGTCGCCCCTCGACGGTTGGGCGTCGGCCGAAATGCTCGCGCTTCTCCGCGAGGCGCGCATCTACCGCCCGCAACTCGCCGCGCGCTTCGTGCTGAACCGCTGCGCGGCTCGCACGGTGCTTGCCCGGGAAACCGCCGAGACGCTCGCGGATCACGACCCGCCATTGCTCGCGACCACCATTGGTCAGCGCATCGTCTTCGCCGATGTCGTGCAGACCGGCCGGATCGCCGCCGAACAGGACGAGGATTGTCCAGGCGCGCGGGAGATCGCCGCGCTCGCGGCTGAAGTCGCGAGGATCGGCGCATGAGCGAACGATTCGCCAAGCGCGGCTTCGCATCCCGGCCGGGCGATCAGGAAAGCTGGATCAAGGCGCCCGATCGCCAAGCGCAGCGCGCTCAGCCCGCCGACGACTTCTCGGCCAGACTGACCATCGACGTCACCGCCGACATGCGCGGCCGGATCAAGATCGCGGCCTTCCAGCGCGGCCAGACGGTCGCTGACATGCTGCGTGCGCTGTTCGAGCGCGAATTCCCGCCATCCCAAGGAGACGCCCAATGACCGGCCTTGCCGCCGCATCCGCGCGCGCCGACCGCGCCCTTCACGCGCGGCCGGAGGATCTCACCCAGGTCGAACTCGTCTGGATCGAGAAGCAGATCGAGCACTGGATCCGCTTCGGCCGCGAGGTCCGCGAACAGGTACTCGACCGCCGACGCCGCGTCCTCTCGTTCCCTCCCGACGCGGCCTTCGCGCTGGTGCGCTGGGCCGCGAACGAGCACGGCACCGTGCTCTCTCGCCTCGACATTCTGCGCGCAGTCGGTCCTGGCGAACCCTGCCAAACGATCCCGACCGTGAGGCCTGGCGGCGACATCCTGCTGCGCGTTGACGGCTGGCCGAAGGTGGAGCGCATGCTCCAGCTCATCGACGCGATCGAGGCCGTCGGCATCGATCCAGTCGAGGTCTCGCCCGATCATTGGCGGCACGTTCACAACCGCCTTGCCGCCGGCGAGACGCCACGCGCCTACACGATGCAGCGCCATCGCGCCTTCCTCTTGGCGCGGAGGATCGGCGCATGACCCGGCTCGGCTACGCCATCACCACGACGGCCGCCGTGTCTTTGCTTGGCATCCTGTCGCTCGTTTCCTTCGCGCCCAAGCTGATCTGGAATGCGTCGGTCAGCACGCCGATCGGCCTCTACGCCATTGAGCCCGACCGGTCCCCGGAAGTCACCGATCTGGTCGCCGTGCGCGCGCCCGAGCCGCTCGCGAGCTTCCTCGCCGAGGGTGGTTATCTGCCGCGCGGCGTGCCGCTGATGAAGCGCATCGTTGCGCTTCCTGGCCAACGGGTTTGCAGGACCGGCCTCGCCATCACCGTCGACGCCGTGTGGATGGGCGATGCACTCGATCGCGATCGTCGCGGCAATCCGCTGCCCGTCTGGCGGGGCTGCCGCGTCGTCGCCGAGGGCGAGCTGTTCCTGATGAATGGCCAAGTCCGCGACAGCCTCGACGGCCGCTACTTCGGACCGCTTCCCGCCTCCGCCGTGATCGGCCGGGCCATCCCTCTCTACACCGACGAGGACGGCGATGGCCGCTTCGTCTGGCGCGCGCCGACGCGGTGACGACGTGCCCGTTCCCAACCTCGCCGCATATCCACGGAGGCAATCATGTCCCTGATCGGTCAATTCAGCCGCACCAAGTCCGGCTATGCCGGGCGCGTCAAAACGCTCGCTCTCGACGCCGAGCTGATGCTCGTGCCCGCAGAGCAATCCGACGCAGAGAACGCGCCGGATTATCGCGTCCATCTCGGATCGGACGAAGACGGACCCGAAGTTGGAGCGGGCTGGAAGCGCACCGGCGAGAAGGCCGGCGACTACGTCTCGCTGCAGCTCGACGATCCGACATTCAGCCAGCCGATCCGCGCCAATCTGTTCCAGTCTGCCGACGACAAGTCTGCCTGGGGTTTGCACTGGAATCGCCCGCCCCGCCGCAGCGCGCGGGACTGAGCGATGTCGGCCCGCCGCCATCGCGCTATCGTCGGACGGTTTCCCACTGTCCGACAAACAGCCTTCCTTCTCCTTTCCGGCCTGCTCTTCGCCGTGTCGTCCGCCGTTCCGGCCACAGCACAGGACGAGCCGGCGCAGCGGGCTTCTCCCGCTGACCCCTATGCCGGTCACATCGCCGAGGCCGCGCGCCGGTTCGGCATTCCGGAGACGTGGATTCGCGCCGTCATGCGCGTCGAGAGCCGCGGCGATGTCCGCGCGATCTCGCCCAAAGGTGCGATGGGCCTGATGCAGATCATGCCCGCGACTTGGGCGGAGCTGCGCGCTCGACATGGTCTCGGCAACGATCCCTACGCGCCGCGCGACAACATCCTCGCGGGCGCGGCGTATCTCCGCGAGATGCACGATCGCTACGGCTCGCCCGGCTTTCTGGCGGCCTACAATGCCGGTCCCGGCCGCTACGAGGAATATCGCGCGACCGGTCGCCCATTGCCGGCCGAAACGCGTGCCTATGTCGCCGCTCTCGCGCCAATCATCGGCCTCGGCGATCTCGCTGCCCCCGTCACGGTAGCGACCGCCGACCCGCTCGCCTGGACCCGCGCACCGCTCTTCATCGTGCAGGTCGACAGCAGCGCGGGTGCCGTTCAACGGCAGCGCGACGGCGATCCCGTTGCACTGCCCGCACCGGAGTCCGCGCGCGATCCGGAACTGCCTGCACCGCGATCGGACGGGCTGTTCGTGGCGCGAACCGACAGTGCGGGGCCACGATGACAGACTTCGCACTCCATGCGGCATTGAAGGGCTCTGGCGTGGAATTGGCGTCAGAGGCGGGAAGAGCAGGCACCACAACCGCACGATGGCAGGATAAAGGGCCGCGATGTGCGGTCTTGTGCGGTTGTGGTTTTTCAAGGGTTTATGGCGCGTTTGCGCGATGCGCACCTGATCGGCGCAGCCTGCACGCACGGGGCTTCCGCAATGATTTCCTTGGCTTTGCGCGATGTGCGGGGTTCCGGCCATGAGCGCGGAGGACGATTTCCGTATCCGACCGGGCCGCATCCGCTCGACCCGCGCACAACAGGCCAGGCCCTTCATCGCGCAGGCCCTCGCCGCCGCGCAGAAGGCCGGTGGCACCGTCTCTCGGAAAGGAAAGATCGGTCCCGCCAACCGCTCGCGTTTCGGCCGCGGCCAACGCGCGGCGGTGCAGGCCAATCGCATGCTCAGCGCCCGCTCGCGCGGCGCGGTGATCAAGGCACGCGTCGTCCGCCAGGGCGGGCGCAACGCGCCGCTCGGCACCCATCTCAATTATCTGCGTCGCGATGGCGTCACCCGGGATGGAGAGAAGGCCCGGCTGTTCGGACCCGGCGGCGATGACGCCGATCCCAAGGCGTTCGCGGAGCGCTGCGAGGAGGACCGGCATCATTTCCGCTTCATCGTCTCGCCGGACGACGCGCTGGAGATGTCCGACCTCAAATCCTTCACCCGCGAGCTGGTCGGCCAGATGGAGAAGGATCTCGGCACCCGGCTCTACTGGGTCGCCGTCGATCATTGGAACACCGAGCATCCCCACGTCCATCTGATCGTGCGCGGCGTTCGCGACGATGGCGAAAACCTCGTCATCTCGCGCGACTACATCAAGGAGGGCATGCGCGACCGAGCGCGCGACCTCATCACCCAGGAACTGGGACCGCGCACCGACCAGGAGATCCGCCGCACCCTCGAACGCCAGGTCGAGGCCGAGCGCTGGACCAATCTGGATCGCCAGCTCGCGCGCGACGCCTACAGGACCGGCATTGTCGATCTCGCCCCTCACGCCGACCGCCAGACCGACGAATTCCACGCGCTGAAGGTCGGCCGCCTGCGCAAGCTGGAGACACTCGGGCTCGCTGACCAGGTCGGGCCAGGCCAATGGGCGATCACCGATAAGGCCGAGGCGACACTTCGCGAGCTCGGCGAACGCGGCGACATCATCAAGCGCATGCATCGCGCGTTGACCGATCGCGGCATCCAGCGTGGCGCCGCGAGCTATGTGCTCGCCGGCGAGAGCCTGAACGATCCCGTCGTCGGCCGGCTCGTCGATCGAGGGCTCGACGACGAGCTGAAGGGCACCGCCTATGCCGTGGTCGACGGGGTCGACGGCCGCACCCATCACATCAAGCTCACCGACCTTGATGCCGCCGGCGACAGCGCGCCGGGTTCGATCGTCGAGCTGCGCAAGTTCGATGATGCGAAAGGCCAGCGCCGCGTCGCGCTCGCCGTGCGCTCTGATCTCGACATCGCGGCCCAGGTCACCGCGACCGGCGCCACCTGGCTCGACCGGCAGGCGATCGCCCGCGAGCCCGTGGCGCTAGGTGGCGGCGGCTTCGGTGCAGAGGTTCGCGACGCCATGGATCGCCGCGCTGCGCATCTGATCGAGCAGCGTCTGGCGGAACGCCAAGGCCGCAGCGTCATCTTCGCCCGCAACCTGATCGACACGCTGCGCCAGCGTGAAGTCGAGGCGCTCGGCGAGAAGCTCTCGTCCGAGACGGGGCGTCCGTTCTCCAAGGCCGGGACTGGCGAGTATGTCGCCGGCGCCTATCGGCAGCGCATCGCGCTCGCCTCCGGCCGCTTCGCCATGATCGACGACGGCCTTGGCTTCCAGCTCGTGCCCTGGTCGCCATCCCTCGAACGCCATCTCGGTCAGCATGTTTCCGGCGTCGCCCGCGGCGACGGCGGGGTCGATTGGAGCTTTGCCCGCAAGCGCGGTCTCGGCTTGTAGCCGCAATCAGAAAGGAGCCGCGCCATGTCAGCGACGAAAATCCTCTGGGGTCAGATCCTCACCGTCTTCATGATCGTGCTGTTCACGACCTGGGCGGCCACGCAATGGACGGCGTGGCGTCTCGGCTTCCAGGCGCAGCTCGGGCAGCCATGGTTCGATCTGGCCGGTTGGCCGATCTACTATCCGTGGTCGTTCTTCCCCTGGTGGTACTTCTACGACGCATACGCCCCGCCGATCTTCGTCGAGGGTGCCTATATCGCCGCGTCCGGCGGCTTCATCTCCATCGCGGTCGCAATCGGCATGTCGGTCTGGCGAGCGCGCGAGGCGAAGAACGTCGAGACCTATGGCTCGGCGCGCTGGGCTCGGGCTGACGAAGTTCGGGCCGCCGGCTTGCTCGGCGCCGACGGTGTCGTACTCGGCAAGCTCGATCGCGACTATCTCCGCCATGACGGCCCCGAGCACGTGCTCTGCTTCGCGCCGACCCGTTCCGGCAAGGGCGTCGGCCTGGTCGTGCCCTCGCTGCTGACCTGGCCGGGCTCGGCCATCGTCCACGACATCAAGGGCGAGAACTGGACGCTGACAGCCGGCTTCCGCTCCCGGCACGGCCGCGTGCTGCTGTTCGACCCGACCAATCCGAAGTCCGCCGCCTACAATCCGCTACTGGAGGTCCGGAAAGGGGAATGGGAGGTCCGCGACGTGCAGAACATCGCCGACATCCTGGTCGACCCGGAGGGTTCGCTCGAGAAGCGGAACCACTGGGAGAAGACGAGCCACGCATTGCTTGTCGGTGCGATCCTGCATGTCCTCTATGCCGAGGCCGACAAGACGCTGGCCGGCGTCGCCGCCTTCCTCTCCGATCCGAAACGCCCGATCGAGTCGACGCTCGCCGCGATGATGAAGACCGCGCACCTCGGCGAGGCCGGGCCGCATCCTGTCATCGCCAGCGCAGCGCGGGAGCTGCTGAACAAGTCGGACAACGAACGCAGCGGCGTGCTCAGCACCGCCATGTCGTTCCTGGGCCTCTATCGTGATCCCGTTGTCGCCGAGGTCACGCGGCGCTGCGACTGGCGCATCACTGACATCGTCGGTGGCAAGGACCCGACCACGCTCTACCTCGTGGTGCCGCCCTCCGACATCAACCGCACCAAGCCGCTGATCCGCCTGATCCTCAACCAGATCGGTCGACGCCTTACAGAGGACCTGCAGGCCAAGGGCGGACGCCATCGACTGCTGCTCATGCTCGACGAGTTCCCGGCGCTCGGCCGGCTCGACTTCTTCGAGTCCGCCTTGGCGTTCATGGCGGGGTATGGGCTCAAGAGCTTCCTCATCGCCCAATCGCTCAACCAGATCGAGAAGGCCTACGGGCCGAACAATTCGATCCTCGACAATTGCCATGTGAGGGTCAGCTTTGCGACCAATGACGAGCGGACGGCCAAGCGCGTGTCCGACGCGCTCGGCACCGCGACCGAGATGCGGGCGATGAAAAACTATGCAGGGCACCGGCTCTCTCCCTGGCTGGGCCACATGATGGTGTCGCGCTCCGAGACGGCCCGGCAGTTGCTCACCCCCGGCGAGATCATGCAGCTCCCTCCGTCCGACGAGATCGTCATGGTCGCCGGTACGCCGCCGATCCGGGCGAAGAAGGCCCGCTACTATGAGGATAGGCGGTTCCAGGAGCGGATATTGCCGCCGCCGGCACACGTCAAATCGAAGCGGGCGTCGACAGATGACTGGAGCAATCTGGCTCTGCCGCCGACGCCCGAGATCCCGACCGCCGCGCCGGCAGTCAGCCCCGATGATGAGGACACAACCGAATCCGAGCGCCGCCGCCAGCCCGAGCTGAACCGCGTGCAGCCGATCGAGAAGAACGCGCCGATCGAGAACGAGTTCGAGATCGATCCGGCAGACGACGCCGACGAAGATGTCGCCCGCACTAGCCGCATGCGGGACGCCATGCGGCAGGTCGCGCGCCAGGCTTCGCTCGATCCCGGCGACGGCATCGAGCTGTAGGACCCGCACCATGACGAAATCACCGAAGAAGCAGCGGCTCTCCGTCTATCTCGAGCCTGAGGTCATGAAGGCCCTTTCGGCACATGCCGCGCGGCGCGGCCATTCCCTGTCGCTGGTTGCCGAGGCTGGCATCGCGTCCTTCCTGTCGCCTGACGCGGCTGAGCGCCAGGAGGCGGCGATCACTAAGCGGCTCGACCAGATCGACCGGCGCATGACCCGCATGGAACGCGACGTCGGCATCGCCGTCGAAACGCTGGCGATCTTCGTGCGCTTCTGGCTTCAGACGACGCCGGCCTTGCCGGAACCCGCCGCGCAGGCCGCCCGCGCCAAGGCTGGCGAACGCTACGAGGCGTTCATCGCCGCGCTCGGCCGTCGACTCGCAAACGGGCCGAAGCTGCGGCAGGAAATTTCGGAAGACCTCAGCCCCGCGCGCGATGCGGAATAGTCGCTCACGCAGTCTTCGCAAGTAAATATCACTACCGCCGTTCCCCTGTCTTTGTACGCCACAGTACGACGACCACATTTCGGTTGTTGTCATGCCCTGAATTCTGCCTCTTCTACTCACCCCGATCCAGGGCCGCACATCGCGGTCCCGCAAGAGAACGGGGACGACGTGGCGGCCACTCACCAGAAATCGGAGGCGATCCTTCGCGGCGCGCGCATGCTGCGCACGGCCCTCGGGCCGGCGATCGCCCAGTTTCTGGAAGATCCCGCGATCGTCGAGGTGATGCTCAACCCCGATGGGCGGCTCTGGATCGACCGGCTTTCCGAAGGGCTCTCCGATACGGGTGAGCGGCTCTCGCCGGCCGACGGTGAGCGGATCGTTCGCCTCGTCGCTCACCATGTCGGCGCGGAGGTCCATCCGGGCGCCCCGCGCGTCTCGGCCGAGCTGCCGGAAACGGGAGAGCGGTTCGAGGGACTTTTGCCGCCGGTCGTCGCCGCCCCGGCCTTCGCTATCCGCAAGCCCGCCGTCGCCGTCTTCACCCTCGACGACTATGTCGCGGCCGGCATCATGGGCGCGGGCCAAGCCGAGGCGCTGCGGGTCGCTGTCGCCGACCGGCGCAACATCCTCGTCGCCGGTGGCACCTCGACCGGCAAGACCACTCTCACCAATGCACTGCTTGCCGAGGTGTCAAAGACCTCCGACCGCGTGGTGCTGATCGAGGACACCCGCGAGCTGCAATGCGCGGCGCCGAACCTCGTGGCGATGCGCACGAAGGACGGCGTCGTCTCGCTCTCGGATCTCGTGCGTTCCTCGCTGCGCCTGCGCCCTGATCGCATTCCGATCGGCGAGGTGCGCGGCGCCGAAGCACTCGATCTGCTCAAGGCCTGGGGCACCGGCCACCCCGGCGGCATCGGAACGATCCACGCCGGCACCGCCATCGGCGCGCTGCGCCGCCTGGAGCAGCTCATCCAGGAAGCCGTCGTCACGGTCCCGCGCGCCCTGATCGCCGAGACGATCGATCTTGTCGCGGTCCTGTCGGGCCGCGGCGCCTCGCGCCGGCTCGCCGAGCTCGCCCGCATCGAGGGGCTCGGCCCCGACGGCGACTACCGCGTCACCCCCGCAAGCCAGCCCCTCACAGGAGATCCATCATGATCCAACATGCCCTGCGTTTCCGCCGCCATATCGCGACGGCGGTATCCGTCACCTTCGTCTCGCTCGCGCTCGCGCCCGCCGCCCACGCCTCCGGCTCCTCGATGCCGTGGGAGGCTCCTCTGCAGTCGATCCTCGAATCCATCGAGGGACCGGTCGCCAAGATCATCGCCGTGATGATCATCATCATCACCGGTCTGACGCTCGCCTTCGGCGACACGTCGGGCGGCGCGCGTAAGCTGATCCAGATCGTCTTCGGTCTGTCCATCGCCTTCGCCGCATCCAGCTTCTTTCTGTCGTTCTTCTCATTCGGCGGCGGGGCGCTCGTCTGATGGCCGACGGCGCGGACCATGGCGGCGAGCCGCCGGGCTTCTCAGTCCCGGTCCATCGGGCGCTGACCGAGCAGATCCTGCTCGGCGGCGCTCCGCGCTCGATCGCGATCCTCAACGGCACGCTCGCCGCCGCGCTCGGGCTTGGCCTCCGCCTCTGGCTAGTCGGCCTGGGGCTCTGGGCCATCGGTCACTTCGCAGCCGTCTGGGCCGCCAAGCGCGATCCGCAGTTCGTCGAAGTCGTGCGCAAGCACCTGCGCATCCCCGGCCACCTGTCGGTTTGAGGAGCGACGACGATGATGAACCTCGCCGAATATCGCAACCGCAACACCCGGCTCGCCGACTTCCTCCCCTGGGTCGCGCTGGTCGGCGAAGGCATCGTGCTCAACAAGGACGGCAGCCTGCAGCGCACCGCGCGCTTCCGCGGCCCCGACCTCGATAGCGCTGTGCCAGCCGAGCTGGTCGCCGTCGCCGGCCGGCTCAACAATGCCTTCCGTCGCCTTGGCTCTGGCTGGGCGATCTTCGTCGAAGCGCAACGCCACGGCGCCGCGACCTATCCGGCCAGCATGTTCGCCGACAGCGCGTCCGCCCTGGTCGACGCCGAACGCAAGGCCGACTTCGAGGAAGCCGGCGCGCATTTTGAGTCTAGCTACTTCGTCACGTTCCTCTATCTGCCGCCAGCCGAGGACGCTGCGCGGGCAGAAACCTGGCTCTATGAGGGCCGCGATCATGCCGGCGTCGACGCGCACGAGATCCTGCGCGGCTTCGCCGACCGCACCGATCGCATCCTCCAGCTCATCGACGCCTTCATGCCGGAATGCGCCTGGCTCGATGACAGCGAGACGCTGACCTATCTGCATTCGACGGTCTCGACGAAGCGGCATCGGGTCCGTGTGCCCGAAACACCGATGTATCTCGATGCACTGCTGGCCGATCAGCCGCTGACCGGCGGGTTGGAGCCCCGGCTCGGCGACGCGCATATCCGCATCCTCACCATCGTCGGCTTCCCGACCGCAACCACGCCGGGCATCCTCGACGAGCTTAACCGCTTGGCATTTCCCTATCGCTGGTCGACGCGGGCCGTGCTGCTCGACAAGACCGACGCCACCAAACTGCTGACCAAGATCCGGCGGCAATGGTTTGCCAAGCGCAAATCGATCGCCGCCATCTTGAAGGAGGTGATGACGAACGAGGCCTCCGTCCTCGTGGACACCGATGCGTCAAACAAGGCGGCCGATGCCGACATGGCGTTGCAGGAGCTGGGCGCGGACTATGCCGGCCAGGCCTATGTGACCGCGACGATCACTGTCTGGGACGATGATCCGCGCATCGCCGCCGAGAAGCTGCGGATGGTCGAGAAGGTCATCCAGGGCCGCGACTTCACCGCGATGCCCGAGACGATCAATGCGGTGGACGCCTGGCTCGGCTCGCTGCCCGGCCATGTCTACGCCAATGTCCGCCAGCCCCCGATCAACACATTGAATCTCGCCCACATGATCCCGCTTTCGGCGGTATGGGCGGGACCGGAACGGGACGAGCATCTGGCAGGGCCCCCACTGCTCTTCGGCAAAACCGAAGGCTCGACCCCGTTCCGGCTTTCCATCCATGTTGGCGACGTCGGCCACACGCTGATCGTCGGGCCGACCGGCGCCGGCAAGTCGGTGCTGCTGGCGCTGATGGCGCTGCAGTTCCGCCGCTACGAACGGTCTCAGGTGTTCGCCTTCGATTTCGGCGGCTCGATCCGGGCGGCGGCGCTCGCCATGCGCGGCGACTGGCATGATCTCGGCGGCGGGCTCACCGAAGGCGCTGACGACAGCGTATCGCTCCAACCGCTGGCCCGGATCGATGACGTCGCCGAACGCGCCTGGGCGGCAGACTGGCTGATCGCGATCCTTGGGCGGGAGAGCGTCCCCATCACGCCGGAAGTGAAGGAGCATCTCTGGTCGGCGCTGTCCTCGCTCGCCTCCGCGCCGATCGGCGAACGCACGCTGACCGGCCTGTCGGTTCTGCTCCAGTCGAACGACCTCAAGCAGGCCCTGCGGCCATTCTGCGTCGGCGGCCCCTATGGTCGCCTGCTCGACGCCGAAGCCGAACATCTCGGCGAAGCCTCGGTCCAAGCGTTCGAGACCGAGGGCCTGATTGGGACCGGCGCTGCCGCTGCCGTCCTCGCCTATCTCTTCCACCGCATCGAAGACCGGCTCGACGGTCGGCCCACGCTGCTGATCGTCGATGAAGGCTGGCTTGCCCTCGACGATGAAGGGTTCGCGGGACAGCTCCGCGAATGGCTCAAGACGCTGCGCAAGAAGAACGCCAGCGTCATCTTCGCCACCCAGTCGCTCTCCGACATCGACGGCTCGGTGATCGCGCCCGCCATCATCGAAAGCTGCCAGACCCGCATCCTGCTGCCGAACGAGCGCGCGATCGAGCCGCAGATCACCGCGATCTATCGCCGGTTCGGGTTGAACGACCGCCAGATCGAGATCCTGGCGCGGGCCATGCCCAAACGCGACTACTACTGCCAGTCGCGGCGCGGCAATCGCCTGTTCGAGCTGGGGCTCTCTGACGTCGCCCTCGCGCTCTGCGCCGCCTCCTCGAAACGGCACCAGGCGCTGATCGCCGCGGTGCATGCCCGCAGCGGCACCGACGGCTTCCTCCACGAATGGCTCGCTGAGAACCGGCTCGCCTGGGCGGCCGACCTCATCGCCGATCTCACCAACGTCATCCCCCAACCTGATCCGGAGGTACGCTCATGACCCGTTCCGTTCATTCCCGCTCGCGCGTGGGGCGCGTCGCCGCGGTTCTTCTCACCGCGCCGCTCGCGCTCTCGCCGATCCTCGCCACGCCAGCCGCGGCACAGTGGGTCGTCTATGACCCCACCAACTACGTCCAGAACGTGCTGTCGGCCGCCCGCGCGCTTGAGCAGATCAACAACCAGATCACCTCGCTTCAGAACGAGGCGACCATGCTGATCAACCAGGCGCGCAACCTAGCGAGCCTGCCCTATTCGTCGCTCCAGCAACTCCAGCAGTCGGTCCAGCGCACCCAACAGCTTCTGAGCCAGGCACAGCGCATCGCCTACGACGTCCAGAACATCGATCAGGCGTTCCAGACCACCTACGGCAACGCCTCAATGTCGGCCTCAGATCAGCAGCTCATCGCCCAGGCGCGCGAGCGCTGGCAAAACACGGTCGGCGGCCTGCAGGACGCGATGCGGGTGCAGGCCGGCGTCGTCGGCAACATCGACACCAATCGCGCCGAGATGTCCTCGCTGATCGGCCGCAGCCAGGGGGCCACGGGCGCACTGCAGGCGACGCAGGCCGGCAACCAGCTCCTCGCGCTTCAGGCGCAGCAGCTCGCCGACCTCACGGCCGTCGTCGCAGCGAACGGCCGCGCACAGGCGCTCTCCGAGGCGGAACGGGCCGCGGCTGCCGAACAGGGCCGCGAGCAGCGCCGCCGGTTTCTCACCCCCGGCAGCGGCTATCAGGCGGGCAACGCCCGCATGTTCCCGAATAGCGGCAATTGAGGGCGCGGCCATGGACGGCAAGATGCTCGCCCGTCTCGGCGCCGTGGTGTTCGTGGCGATCGCGGTTACCGCGACCGCGATCGAGATGAGCCGGAACGAAGAGCCGGCGGAAAGCTGGGCGTCCTCGCGGCCGAACACGGCTCCATCCGACCCGCTGCGCGACGAGCTGTTCCGCTGCCAGGCACTCGGCGAAGCCGGGCCGCGTGATCCTGCCTGCCTGCGGGCCTGGGCGGAGAACCGCAACCGCTTTCTCGCCCCCGGCGCTCGACCAGCCGAGCACTTGCCGAAGGCCGCGCCCGCTCCGCACTCGCCGGCGGAAGCAGCGCCTCACCCCCAGCCAGCTCCGGCCTCGCCGGCCGAGACGCGGTAGCACCATGGGCAACACCGGCGTCATCGACCATTTCCTCGAAGTCTTCACCCGCTACATCGATTCCGGGTTCGGCCTGCTGAGCGGCGAAGTCGCCTTCATCGCCACGACGCTGATCGTAATCGACGTGACACTGGCCGCGCTCTTCTGGTCGTGGGGCGGCGACGACGACATCTTCGCGAGGCTGGTGAAGAAAACGCTGTTTGTCGGCGTTTTCGCCTACATCATCGGCAACTGGAACAATCTCGCCCGTATAGTCTTCGAGAGCTTCGCCGGCCTTGGCCTCAAGGCCAGCGGCACGGGCTTCACAACCGCCGACCTGCTGCGCCCCGGCAAGGTGGCGCAGACCGGCCTCGATGCCGGCCGCCCGCTCCTGGAATCGATCTCCGGCCTGATGGGCTACTGGTCGTTCTTCGAGAACTTCATCCAGATCGCCTGCATGTTCCTGGCTTGGGCGCTGGTGCTGCTCGCCTTTTTCATCCTCGCCATCCAGCTCTTCGTCACGCTCATCGAATTCAAGCTCACGACGCTCGCCGGCTTCGTGCTGATCCCCTTCGGCCTGTTCGGCAAGTCCGCCTTCATGGCCGAGCGAGTGCTGGGCAACGTCATCTCCTCTGGCATCAAGGTGCTCGTGCTCGCCGTCATCATCGGCATCGGCTCGACGCTCTTCTCCGAATTCACCGCCGGCTTCGGCGGCGCGACGCCCTCCATCGACGAGGCGATGGCGATCGTGCTCGCCGCGCTGTCGCTGCTCGGCCTCGGCATCTTCGGCCCCGGCATCGCCAGCGGCATCGTCTCGGGCGGCCCGCAGCTCAGCGCCGGCGCGGCGGTCGGCACGGGCCTCGCCGCAGGCGGCATGGTCGCCGCCGGCGCCGGTGCGGTCGGCGCGGTCGCGTCCGGCGGTGCCGCCCTTGCCGGAGGTGCCGCTGCCGCCGCCCGCGGCGGCGCCGCGATGGCTGGCGGAGCATCCACGGCCTACAGTCTCGGCGCTGCGGGCCAATCGGGCGCCAGCGGCGTTGCATCAGGGCTCGCTGGCGTCGCCCGAGCCGGCGGTAGCGCGGCCGTGTCGCCGCTCCGCCGTGCCGCCTCTCGCGCCACCGACAGCATGCGCTTGAGCTTTGATGCCGGCGGTAAGGCCGCGTTCGAAGCCACCGGCGGTTCCTCGACGATGGGTTCGGTCGGCGGTGACGCAGCCGGAGACAGTGGCGGTTCAGCCGCTCCCTCACCCGCGGCCGGGCCGCCGGACTGGGCGCAGCGCATGCGCCGCTCGCAGCGCATGACCCACGCCGTCCAGGCCACTGCCCACGCCGTCCGCTCAGGCGACGCCCATGGCGGCGGCTCCTCCGTCAATCTCTCCGAAGGCGACCGCTGATGTTCAAACGACCTTCCACCCACTACGGCAAGGCCGCCGAACCCGAGACGCCCTACCAGCGCGCTGCGCAGGTCTGGGACGAGCGCATCGGGGCCTCGCGTGTCCAGGCGAAGAACTGGCGGCTCATGGCGTTCGGCTCGCTGATTCTGTCGGCCGGCTTCGCCGCCGCCCTGGTCTGGCAATCGGCGCGCGGGACGATCGTTCCCTGGGTGGTGCAGGTGGACCGGCTCGGCCAGGCACAAGCCGTAGCGCCCGCCGTAGCCGACTATCGCCCGACCGATCCGCAGATCGCCTTCCACCTGGCCCGCTTCATCGAGCAGGTCCGATCGATCCCCGCCGACGCCATCATCGTTCGGCAGAACTGGCTGCGGGCCTACGACTTCACGACCGATCGGGGCGCGGCAGCGCTCAATGACTATGCGCGCACCAACGACCCCTTCACCAAAGTCGGCCGCCAGCAGATCGCCGTCGAGATCTCCAGTGTCATCCGCGCGTCCCCGGACAGCTTCCGCGTCGCCTGGATCGAGCGCCGTTACGAGAATGGCCAGCTCGCCACGACCGAGCGCTGGACAGCGATCCTGACGATCGTCGTGCAGGTCCCGCGCAACGCCGACCGGCTCAGGGCGAACCCTCTCGGCATCTACGTCAACGCCATCAACTGGTCACGGGAGCTTGGTCAATGAAGCCGTCTTTCCGTAAAGCCGGAAACCCGGCTTCGCATATTTCCGCAGTCCCGGCTCTGCGCAGAGGCGCATTGCCAATCCTGCTGCTCGCGACGTCCGCGCTCACCGGCTGCGCCACCACCAATCCGCCACCTGAGATCTCCTACGACAACGCCGCGCCAGCGGTGCAGACGGTCGATCCGCCCGCGCCGGTAACCGTCGTCGAGATACCGCGACCGCTGCCGCTGCCCGGGCAAATGCAGCGCGTCGAGCCGTCCCGATCGACACCCGAACCGGCGGATCCGACAGCGCGCGTCAATCAGGCGAACGCCGCAGCCCGCATCCAGCCCGTGCGAAACGGCTTCATCAACTCGATGCAGGTCTATCCGTTCACGCAAGGCGCCCTCTATCAGGTCTACACCGCCGTCGGGCAGATCACCGACATCGCGCTGCAGCCTGGCGAACAGCTCGTCGGCTCCGGACCGGTCGCAGCCGGCGACACGGTGCGCTGGATCATCGGCGACACGCAGAGCGGCGCCGGGCCGACGTTGCAGGTTCACATCCTGGTCAAGCCGACCCGGCCGGATTTGATGACCAACCTCGTCATCAACACCAACCTGCGCACCTACCATATGGAGCTGCGTTCGACCGAGCGGACCTACATGGCCTCGGTCTCCTGGCAGTATCCGCAGGATCAACTCATCGCACTGCGCAGACAGAACGCCGAGGCCCAGGCCGCACAACCGGTCGCGACCGGCGTCGACCTTTCCAACGTCAACTTCCGCTACGCGATCGATGGAGATCGCGCGCCCTGGCGGCCGCTGCGCGCCTTCGACGACGGCCGCCAGGTCTTCATCGAATTCCCGCGCGGCATCGGCCAGGGCGAGATGCCGCCGCTCTTTGTCGTCGGCTCCGAGGGCAATACGTCCGAGCTGGTGAACTACCGCGTTCGCGGCCATCACATGATCGTCGATCGGCTCTTCGCCGCCGCCGAACTGCGCTTTGGCTCCGGTGACCGCCAGAAGCGCGTCCGTATCGTGCGCACCGATGGGAGGCCCGCATCGTGAGCGAGTCCGAGCCCCGGAACGAAGAAGGGCCGGACGACGAGGCCCGGCCGCTGACCGGCGAGCCTGCCGGTCCCGCGCCAATGCGGCTGCGCGCGGAGCCGCCGCGCGTCACCCGCCTGTCGCGGAAAGTGCTGGCAGGTCTAGGCCTACTCGCCAGCGTCGGGATCGGCGGCGCGCTCGTCTATGCGCTTCAGACTAGCGATGGCGGTCGTCCGAACGAGGAACTCTACTCGACCGAGAACCGTCCAACCGCTGACGGCATCGCCGGTCTGCCACGCGATTATAGCGGTGTGCCGCAGCTTGGCCCGCCGCTTCCCGGCGACCTCGGCCGACCGATGCTCGGCGCGCAGAACAGAGGCCAACCCGTTCCCACGCCGGGCGTGGCCGCTCCCAATCCTGGCCTCAGCGCGGAAGAGCAACGCCGGCTCCAAGAATTGGAGTCGGCACGAACCGCGCGCCTGTTCGCCGCGACCGAGACCCGCACGGCCAATCCGGCGCCCGCGGCGCCAACTGGCGCCGTGGCCCCGGCTATCCCGAATCTCGCTGGGCTCGGTCTCGCACCGCCTCCGGCGACGCCGACGGCCCAGGATCGGCAAAACGCCTTCCTCAACGCCGCCGCCGATCGGCGCACCGTCGCGCCCGATCGCATCACCGCGCCGGCATCGCCCAATATCCTGCAGGCGGGCGCCGTCATCCCGGCCGCGCTAATCACCGGGATTCGCTCCGATCTTCCCGGCCAGATCACGGCGCAAGTGACCGAGAACATCTACGACAGCCCGACCGGCCGTATGCTTCTCGTGCCCCAAGGCACGCGGGTCATCGGCCAATACGACAACAACGTCCAGTTCGGGCAAAGCCGAGTGCTGCTCGTCTGGAACCGACTGATCTTCCCTAACGGGCGTTCGATTGTTCTCGAGCGCCAGCCCGGCGCCGACGCCGAGGGCTATGCCGGCCTTCAGGATGGCGTCGATTATCACTGGTGGGATCTCGCCAAGGCGGCGGGCCTGTCAACACTGCTGAGCATCGGGGCAGAACTCGCCACCAACGACGACCGCCGCCTCATCCAGGCGATCCGCAACGGCGGGCAAGACACGATCAACGATGCCGGTCAGCAGATCGTTCGCCGCCAATTGAACGTCGCCCCGACCTTGACGATCCGCCCCGGGTTCCCCGTTCGCGTCATCGTTACCCGCGACCTCGTCCTCGAACCCTACGCAGGCTGACATGGCAAAGCTGAAACTCGGGGTGGTCGCCGACGACAAACCGGTCAAGCTCGCGATCGAATTTCCAGCGACCGTTCATCGCGACTTGGTCGCTTACGCGGAGATTCTGGCCCGCGAGACCGGCCATCCGGTAAGCGACCCGGCCAAGCTGATCGTCCCCATGGTGGAGCGATTCATGGCCACGGATCGCGGCTTCGCGAAGGCGCGCCGGCCGCGTCAGTCGCCGGCAGGCAGCGAGGGATAGCGCTCCTGCAGCAGGTTGATGAAACCCGCCAGCGCCGGATTGTCATTGTCGCTCTGCCAATAGGCCGCGTAATTGATCCGGCTCGGGCCATTGCCGTCCCGCGCCTCGCGGTAGACGACGCCTGTGTAGGTGGCCCCTATGCAGGCTTCGCACATCAGGCTGACGCCGAAGCCCGCTCCCACGAGGCTCTTGATGTTCTCGCGGCTGACATCGTGGCTAATGACCTTGGGCCGCTCGCCCGGCGCGGCGAGCTTCGCCAGCAAGATGTCCTGGATCTCCGGCCCGGGATCACGCTGGCTAAATAGGAAGGTCTCGTCCTTCAGATCGGTCCAATAGACGATGTTGTTGCCCACCAATCGGTGACCTTCGGGCAGCGCGACCATGATGCGCTCGCTCCAGAGACCCATGACCTTCCCCTCGCGAGAGATCGGATCACCTGTCACGATGGCGATATCGAGCCGACCAGCATCGACGCCGGCGAACAGGCATGCGCGTGCGCCTTCATATGTCTGGATTTCGACCTTCGGAAACCGCGACGCATACTCGATCAGGCTGGCCCGCAGGTTCCCCGCCGACAAAGAGGTGTAGAATCCGACCGTGAGGCGGCCGGCTTCGCCCCTGCCGATGGCCTTGGCGGTCGCGGCCATATGATCGACCGCTTCGACAAGATGGCGGGACGTTCGCAATATCTCGACGCCGGCCGTCGTCAGCCGAACGCCACCGCTGGTTCGTTCGAACAACACGACGCCCAGACGCTCTTCCAATTGCGAAATGCAGCGACTCAAGGTGGATTGCTTGACACCAAGCGCCTCAGCTGCCCGCCGAAAGCTCCTATAGTGGACGGCGGCGACCGCATAGCGCAGGTGTCTCAGTTCAATTCGAGCTTCCATAGCATCGCGTCACTCTCCACGCTCGGGCGTTCTGTGCAAACTGGGAGCGCACTACCGTTTGGGCCGTCCTGCGGCCGCGCGGCGCATCCAATGCGAAGCGCGTAAGATGATCTTCGCGTCGTCAACAAACCCCGCGCGCAGCAGCGCGAAGGAGAGGCGCAGCAAGTTGAACGAGAGTCGATACAGGCCTCTGCGAACAGAACCGTTCCTGGCAGCAGCCTTGATGATCAACCCATGTAGCACTTACCATTGGTCCTGCCGATATACCCCTTGAGGCAATGAACGAATAGAGTCACGACGAAGCCATCATGCGCAAGTTCCATCTTCGATATCTTGGTATATATTGGATATAACTTCGTATATCAGGCACTATTCGCTTGGAAAGATATAGACATGAGAGAAGACATCAGCGCCACAGATCGATGGAAGCCCATGTTGCGATCGGGAACAATCTTGATGTTAACGCTCGGCATCTTCATTTTGGATACGCTCACCAACTTGGAAATCGCTGCAGCCGTCTTCTACATTATCGTCATTCTTCTTGCCGTTGGCCGACTTAAACGCCCCAACGTTATTGTGCTGGCAACCGCCTGTTCCGCTCTTACATTACTCAGTGCCTTCCTGACGGCCGAGGGCTCGCGTGAGGCCGGACTCATCAACATGGGCATCAGCGTCTCTGCGATCGTCATTACAACGTATCTCGCACTCAAGATGGTCGCGGCTGAAGCGGCGGTGCATGAGGCGCGCGCGCAGATGGTCAGAATCGCACGCGTGACAAGCCTTGGCGAACTCACCACCTCGATCGCACACGAAGTCAACCAGCCGCTCACTGGCGTTGTCACGAGCGGCAATGCCTGTCTGCGCTGGCTGAGCCAAAGTCCGCCCAACATCGACAACGCGCGACGGTCGGTCGAGCGAATCATCGGCGATGCCAACCGGGCAAGCGAGATCATCCAGCGGGTTCGCAGTCTCGCCCGAAGCGAGGCGCCTAAGCGCGAACCGATTGACGTCAACGAATCCGTCGCTGAAGCGATCGCGCTGACAAGAAGCGAGATCGAACGGAGTGGGATTGCGTTACGGCTGAACCTCGCCGATGCGCTGCCACCGGTCGGCGCGGATGGCATCCAGTTTCAACAGGTGATCGGCAATTTGCTACTCAATGCGATCGAGGCGATGAGCGAGGTTCCGCAATCACGACGATCGCTCGAAATCGTTTCGACGATAGACAGCGCGGGAATGGTTACGGTGTCAGTGGCAGATTCTGGGCCAGGTTTGCTCGGCACGGCGCAGGACCATCTCTTCGAGGCATTCTGGACGACGAAGGAGCGTGGCACGGGCATCGGATTGACGATTAGCCGTTCGATCGTCGAAGCACACGGCGGCCGCATCTGGCCAAGCGAAAATGTGCCAGCCGGCGCGATTTTCCATGTCAGCCTACCGGCTTGGGGAGAAAGGATATGATGACCGAAACGATTGCTCGGACTGAGCTTGGGGCACCGATCGTCTATGTCATCGACGATGATCCGTCCGTCCGCGATGCGATCGAAGATCTGCTAGCGTCGATCGGCCTCAGCAGCCGATCATTTGGTTCGACTGAGGAATTCCTGGCTTGCGAAAAGCTTGATTCTCCTGGTTGCCTGCTCCTCGATATCCGCATGCCAGGGCAAAGCGGGCTCGACTTCCAACGTCAGATGAAAGCGCTCGGTATCGGCCTGCCGGTGATCTTCATTACCGGCCACGGCGATGTCGCGATGACCGCTCGCGCGATGAAGGCCGGCGCGATCGAGTTCCTTGCCAAGCCCTTCGACGAGCAGGCGCTGATCGATGCGATCAATGACGGCATCGAGCGGGATCGTGCCCGCCACAGGCGGCTTACCCAACTTGGAGAGCTTCAGAAGCTCTATCGGAGACTCAACGCCGGGGAGCGCGATGTAATGGAGCTGGTCGTTCAAGGGTTACTGAACAAGCAAATCGCTGCTCAATTGGGTGTGAGTGAAATCACAGTTAAGGTTCGGCGAGGGCATGTTATGCGGAAAATGAACGCAAATTCAGTTCCCGATCTGGTTCGTATTCATGATCGGATATTTTCAGAGACATGCGACGGGGACGAATTGGGCAAGAGCGCTAGGGCGCAGTAATCATTGGGACTATACCAAAGTATATCCGAGCTATGCCATCGACAGAGCAACATGAGTTACTCCGCAGTGGCGCGTCGGCGTCCAAGCTGTTATCTCCCGCCTCGCCCAAGCCTTGTTTGCTGCAATGCGGAAGGCTCCAGAGGAACTCTAACAATGTCCAGCGACAGTAGTCGATCTAACGCGCCGTCAAGGGCGCCCGGCCGAGCCTAGTTCCTAGCGCTCGCTCGTGGCGGCCGAGGCGGCTGCATACGAGGTGAGCTAAATGGTCTTCTTCTTCGAGGATTCCGGGAACGGCCGTCCGTTGGCGCGCTTTGTGCGCGGCGGTGGGGCACCGCCCTGGGCGGATTTGATCATCTTCCTGCTGCTGGCAGCCGCGGCCGTGTTGGTGTTCCATGGTGGTGAGCAGATGGGCGCACCGCTCGCCCAGCTCAAGTCAGCGCCGGTTACCCTCGATCCGGCGCGCTTGCCTGAATATGCCCTGCGCACCACGCTGCGCATGTTTGCGGCGCTCGGCGCGTCGCTGCTCTTCACTTTTGTCGTGGCGACGCTCGCGGCCAAGAGCCGCAAGGCCGAGCTGGTCATCATCCCTGCGCTCGATATTCTGCAGTCGGTCCCGGTGCTCGGCTTCCTTACCTTCACGGTCACGCTGTTCATGGGCCTGTTCCCGGGCAAGCAACTCGGGGTCGAGTGCGCGGCGATTTTCGCGATCTTCACCAGCCAGGCTTGGAACATGGCGTTCAGCTTCTATCAGTCGCTGCGGACGGTGCCCAACGATCTGGACGAGGTCGCGCGGCAATTCGTCTTCTCGCCATGGCGCCGCTTCGTGCGGCTTGAGCTGCCGTTCGCCATTCCCGGCCTTGTCTGGAACATGATGATGTCGATGTCGGGCGGCTGGTTCTTCGTTGTCGCCTCCGAAGCGATAACGGTGGGCGACACGACGGTCACGCTACCCGGCATCGGATCGTGGCTGGCGCTCGCGATCGCGCGCGAGGATTTCGGCGCGATCGGGATCGCGGTCGCGGCAATGGCGGTGGTGATCCTGCTCTATGATCAGCTCGTGTTCCGCCCGATCGTCGCCTGGGCCGACAAATTCCGCTTCGAGCAGACCGCCTCGCAGAACCGGCCGCGCTCATGGCTCTACGACCTCGTCCGCCGTACCCGCATCATTGGGCGGCTGTTCACCGCACTCGGCAAAGTATTCCAGCCTGTCGCCGCAAGCCGGCTACCGAAGCTCGCGGTTCCGCGACAGGTTCACGTCGGACAGACAGGCGGGCGCGTTCTCGATGCGCTCTGGATCGCGTTGGTCATTGCCGGCGTGCTCGGCTCGGCGTGGATCCTCTTTGATTTCATCGCTCGCCATCTGACCTGGAACGATGCGGTGACCACGTTCGGACTTGGGTTGGTGACGATGCTGCGCGTCGCGGTGCTGATCGCCATCGCCAGCCTGATCTGGGTGCCAATCGGCGTTTGGATCGGATTGCGCCCGGCTTGGGCCGAGCGGCTCCAACCCTTGGCGCAATTCCTCGCGGCCTTTCCGGCCAATGTCCTGTTCCCCGTCGCGGTGATCGGCATCCTCGCGTTCGATCTCAACCCCGACATCTGGCTCTCGCCACTGATGGTGCTCGGCACGCAGTGGTACATCCTCTTCAACGTCATCGCTGGCGCGAGCGCGATCCCGACCGACATGAAGGAAGCCGCCGGCATCTTCGGCATCCGCGGCTGGCAATGGTGGCGGCAGGTGATCCTGCCCGGGATATTTCCCTATTACGTCACCGGCGCACTCACCGCTTCGGGGGGATCGTGGAACGCCAGCATCGTCGCCGAGGCGGTGAGCTGGGGCGACCGCCATCTCGAGGCGCACGGCCTCGGCGCGTTCATCGCCCGTGCGACACAGGAAGGGGATTATCCCCGCGTCGCGCTCGGCATTGCGGTGATGAGCGTCTTCGTCATTGCCTTCAATCGAACCCTGTGGCGGCCGATGTATCGGTTCGCCGAACGCCGCTTGCGTCTCGACTGAGGCGGGAAAGGAACAGCCATGGCCACTCTCATCCAGAATCCTCCCCTCGTCGAACTGCGCGATGTCCGTCATGTTTATGGCAAGGCCGGTGGATCGGGCCTCGTCGTGCTCGACGATGTCGATCTGGCGCTGTTCGACAATGAGATTGTCGGACTGCTCGGCCGTTCGGGCTCGGGCAAGTCGACGCTGCTCCGCTCGATCGCCGGGCTCATCGAGCCGACCGAGGGCAACATCCGCTTCGCAGGTGACGACAAAGAACCAGTCACGGTCAGCATGGTATTCCAGAGCTTCGCGCTCTTTCCCTGGTTGACCGTGCTTCAGAATGTCGAGGTCGGGCTCGAGGCGAAGCGCGTGCCCGCCGAGGAGCGCCGCAAGCGCGCGCTCGCCGCGATCGACCTGATCGGCCTCGACGGCTTTGAAAGCGCTTACCCCAAGGAGCTGTCAGGCGGCATGCGCCAGCGCGTCGGCCTGGCTCGCGCACTGGTGGTTGATCCGTCGATCCTGTTGATGGACGAGCCCTTCTCTGCGCTCGACGTGCTCACTGCCGAGACGCTGCGCACCGACCTCATGGATCTCTGGTGCGAGGGCCGGATGTCGATCAAGTCGATTCTGATGGTAACGCACAATATCGAGGAGGCAGTGCTGATGTGCGACCGCATCCTCGTCTTCTCGTCCAATCCCGGGCGCGTCGTTGCCGAGATCAAGGTCGATCTCCCCCAGCCGCGCAACCGCCAGGCTCCGGCATTCCGGGCTCTGGTTGAGGACATCTATGTGCGCATGACCGCGCGCGCCGAACCCGGCCAGCCGCGTGAGGGCCTGTTCCCTGGCACAGGGATCGGCATGGTGCTACCGCGCGTCTCGACCAACACCCTTGCCGGTCTGATGGAAGCGGTCGCCGCCGCACCCTATGACGGCAAGGCCGACCTGCCGCAGCTTGCGCGCGAGCTGCAATATGAGGCCGACGAGCTTTTCCCGATCGCCGAGGTGTTGCAACTGCTCCGCTTCGCCGAGCTTGAGGGTGGCGATCTGAAGCTGCTTCCCGCAGCGCGACGCTATGTCGAGGCCGAGGTCGACGACCGCAAGCAGCTCTTCGCCCAGCATCTGCTCAAATATGTGCCGCTGGCGGCGCATGTCCGGCGCGTGCTCGACGATCGTCCGAGTCATCAGGCACCCGCGAGCCGGTTCCGCGACGAGATCGAGGATTTCATGTCGGAGGAGGATGCCGGGCTGACGATGAAGTCGGTGATCCAATGGGGCCGATACGCCGAAGCCTTCGCCTATGACGAGGCTTCGGACCTGTTCAGCCTCGACAACCCCGTCTGATGAAGGAGTGAACACATGGACGATGGACCTAGGTGCGGTGGTGCAAGAACGCCGCCTTCGATCAATCCAAACTAACTCGCAGAGCGCGGCCCGCGGCCAGATTGTGTCGGGCGTGCTCGGCGCACGCCGGACGACAGGGAGGTCGCCGATGATTCTCGATTTTCATAATGTCTTTCTCTCCGTTTCTGTACTTGGCATCCTGCTTTGTTTGCCAGCCGCGGCCCTTGCACAAACCGAAGGGCATGCGCAGGCAATGCCCCCACAGTCCGCGAAGCGAGCCGAAGAAACGGCCGCGGTCGACCTCTCTGTGGTCTATACCTTCGATGTCTGGGGCAATGCGCAAGGCGGGCTGCGGCCCTGATGCCCAATGGCGGCGTTGTTCTTCTATGGACTCTATAACAATGGCCAAGGGTTCTCCGACGATCTCGTCGGAGATGCCCAGGGCGTATCGAACATCGAAACGGGCGTGCGCGCGGCACGTGTTTACGAAGCCTGGATCGAGCAGCGCATCGGCCGCACGTCGGTCAAGCTCGGCCTCTACGACCTCAATTCGGAGTTCGACACGAACGATACCGGATCTCTGTTCCTCAATTCGAGCCACGGGATCGGTTCGGATTTTGCGCAATCGGGCCGCAACGGGCCCTCAATCTTTCCCGTCACTTCGCTGGCGTTGCGCGCCGACTATCGCGTTGACGATCAGTGGCTCATGCGCCTTGCAGTGCTCGATGGCGTCCCCGGCGATCCGGACCGTCCGCGCCGGACGGCCATCAAGCTGAGCAGCGAGGACGGGGCGCTTATTATCGGCGAAGCGGAATATCGGACTGCCGACACAAAGGCTATCCTTGGATACTGGCACTATACCGCCAGCTTCACTCCCTTTGATGCCGCTCTGCCTGGCAAACGTCCGGGCAATGACGGTCTCTACATGATGGTCGAGCGGCGATTGTCGCGCGCCGGCACCGATGGCGCGCGCGGTTTGTCTGGGTGGGTACGGCTCGGCCTGGCCAATGATCGCTTCAATCCGATCGACCAGCATCTGAGCGGCGGCCTTGTCTACACGGGGCCGACCGCAGGGCGGCCCGAGGACCAACTCGGCATCGCAGTCAGCCTGGCGCAATTCGGCGAGCCCTACAGGGCGGCGAGGGCGGCGGCCATGACTCCGAGCACAGGCTCGGAGATCAATATCGAGGCGAGCTACCGCGCCGTGCTCAGGCCCTGGCTGACCGTCCAGCCAGATGTCCAATATGTCGTCAATCCGGGCGGCGACCCCGGCATTGGTGACGCGCTCGTGATCGGGCTGCGCACTCAGCTGAGCTTTTGACGTGCGGAATGGCTCCGATATCGAGTGGGGCAGAAGGAGGAAATGATGGACTTTGTGAGCCTCGGTCATACCCTCCTTAGCCTCCTGACGGCCCTGTTGCTTGGCGGGCTCATCGGCTTCGAGCGCCAGTGGCGCCAGCGCCTGGCGGGGCTGCGTACCAACACTTTAGTCGCGATAGGTGCTGCGACATTCGTCCTATTTGCGGGCCTGGTCCCCGGCGAGGCGAGCCCGACCCGCGTCGCCGCACAGATCGTGTCGGGGATTGGCTTCCTCGGGGCCGGCATCATTTTCAAAGAGGGCCTGAATGTGCGCGGCCTCAACACCGCCGCGACACTTTGGTGCTCGGCCGCCGTTGGCACGCTTTGCGGGGCGGGCTTCTATGCGCATGCCGCGCTCGCGGCCGCCTTCATCATCGCGGTCAATCTCCTGCTTCGTCCGCTTGTGCGGCTGATCGGACGCCAGCCGATCCCGACGAGCGAGATCGAAAGCAATTATGCGATCGCCATCGTCTGCCATGGTGAAGCGGAGGCGCATGTGCGCGCGCTGTTGCTGCGCGATATGGGTTCGGTGCTCCACGTCCGCGAACTCGAGAGCAGCAACATCGAGGACAGCAATCGCGTCGAAGTTACGGCGTCAGTCCGCGCCGACGACCGACAGGACCGGCTGCTCGAACAGATCATCGGCCGTCTCAGCCTTGAGCCTTTGGTGACTTCGGCGCGTTGGCGGTTCGTGACGACAGACGGTGAGGCCTGACCATGGCTATACAGCACATTGTGGAGCCGGGCGCGTTCTTGCTCATGTCACGACAATTCCGCAGCGTTCCATTAGACGAAGTTCACTAACTGTTTGTGAGGTACTACATGAGCGTGGTCGCTGCATTTCTGTATCGTGACGGCAAGCGAGTCGGACCGATTTCGCTTGACGAGCCCGTGTCGTGTGCGGCCGACAAGTCCGAGTTCGTCTGGATCGGCCTGGTCGAGCCATCCGAAGCGGAGCTGAGGACGCTGCAGGAGCGGTTCGGCCTGCATCCGCTGGCGGTCGAGGACGCGCTGAAGGCGCACCAGCTTCCCAAGGTCGATGTTTATGGCGACCAGCTGTTTGCGATCGCGCGAACTGCCCACCTCGAGCCTGGCGATGACCAGATCCGCTACGGCGAGACCGCGATTTTCGTTGGAGAAAGCCATATCGTTACGGTGCGCCACGGATCGGCCCGTGCGCATACCGAGCTACGTAACCAGCTCGAGGCTGCACCGTCGCAGCTGCGCCACGGTGTCGATTATGTCCTGCACGCGATCCTCGACTTTGTCGTCGATGGCTATCTTCCGATCGTAGAGTCGATCGAAGAGGATGTACTGGCGATGGAGCATCGCGCGCTCGACACGTTTCTCAGCCGCGATGAAACGAAACGCCTGTTCACGCTTCGTCGAGAGCTTGTTCGATTTCAACGCATCCTCGGTCCGATGACCGAACTGTGCGGCAAGCTCGCCAGTCTCGACTTGCCGTGCGTCGATAACGAGGCGCGTCCCTATTTCCGTGACGTCTTCGATCATGTCCGCCGTGTTGAGAACATGATCGGAGGCCTGCGCGATGTGCTGACGTCGGTGTTTGAGACAAGCCATCTGCTCGAGCAACAGCGCCAAGGCGCGACCACCCGGCAGCTTGCGGCCTGGGCCGCCATTCTCGCGGTGCCGACCGCGATCGCCGGCATCTACGGCATGAATTTCGATAACATGCCCGAACTGAAGACCAGATACGGATACTTCATCGTGGTTGGTGTGATCCTGGTCCTGTGCAGTCTTCTCTACTATCGCTTCAAGCGAGCGCGGTGGATTTGAGGATGGCCTCGCCAGGACCATCGGAGACGACCGAAAAGGCGCCTCGCGGCCGGTTTCGTCGCGCCGCCCTGATACGACGCCTTGGACCTGGCCTCATAACCGGCGCTGCTGACGATGACCCCAGCGGCATCGCGACCTATTCACAGGCTGGTGCCCAGTTTGGCGTCAACATGCTGTGGACGATGGTGTTCCTCTACCCGCTGATGACCACCATGCAGATGATCAGCGCGCGGATCGGACGGGTCACCGGACACGGGCTTGCCGCCAACATGCGCCGAATCTTTCCGAGTTGGGTGGTCACCAGCCTGGTGGCCCTGCTGTTCATCGCCAACACCATCAACATCGGCGCCGATCTCGCCGCGATGGGCGCGGCGGCCGAGTTGGTGCTCGGATGGGGAGAACATGTCTTCACGCTGTTCTTCGCCGTTCTGTCGCTGACCCTGCAGGTGCTGGTCCCCTATCACCGTTATGTCCGCTACCTGAAATGGCTGACCCTCGTTCTCTTCGCCTATGCCGGCGTGGTCCTCACCGTCGAGATCGACTGGGCTGAGGTGGCACTGCGGACGCTGACACCGCACCTCGCCTTGACCGGAGCGACCGCAACCGTTGTCGTTGCGGTGTTCGGCACCACGATCAGCCCCTATCTCCTGTTCTGGCAGGCGTCGGAGGAAGTTGAGGATGATGAAGCAGATCCGGCCACGGACCCACTAATCGACCACCCCGAGCAGGCACCCGATCAGCTCGCCCGCATCCGCTGGGACACTTATGTTGGCATGGCCTTCGCCAACACAATCGCTTTCTTCATTATTCTGACCACCGCAGTCACGCTGCACGCCGCCGGCCTGACCGACATCCAGACGTCCGCCGAAGCGGCGGAGGCGTTGCGGCCGATCGCCGGCGACCTCGCGTTCGCACTGTTCAGCTTGGGGATCATCGGCACGGGGCTGCTGGCGGTGCCGGTGCTGGCGGGTTCGGCCGCCTATGCCGTGTGCGAGTCTCGCGGCTGGCGTATCGGGCTTGAGCGCAAGCCGCGCGAGGCGGTTGGGTTCTATACCATCATCGGTCTCGCGACCTTGGTAGGCGTCGCGGTCGACTATTCGCCGCTCGATCCGATAAGGGCGCTATTCTGGAGTGCGGTACTGAACGGCGTGGTTTCGGTGCCGCTGATGGCGGCGATGATGATCCTGGTGTCGCGCAAGGATGAGATGGGCCAATTCGTCGCCCCGCTTCCGCTGCGCGTAGTCGGGTGGTTTGCGACCGCCTGCATGGGCACAGCGGCGATCACAATGTTCGTGCTGAGTTGAGTTCCCCCTCGCGTGTGCGGTTGAGCCCAGCCCGCCGAGCAGAAACCAATTTCTTTCTTGAAGCGGCGGAGGCATCAGCGATGAAGCTCTACCATTGAATCCATCGATTGAAGCTGATGGCCGACAGGTGGCAGCCATAGGCCGTCGCATGCCATGCGCAGATCGGCTATAGCCCGCATTCACGGAGAGCCTATGCATCACGACCCTTTGAACAAGTACGGTCACGACCACCTCTTTCTGGGCGACGCGCACGATGTGCACGAGCGGCGCACCCGCTACGTAGTTGCGCTCACCGCAGCGATGATGGTTGTCGAGATCATTGCCGGCTGGATGACCGGCTCAATGGCGCTGCTTGCGGATGGGTTCCATATGGCCACGCACGCTGGTGCACTCGGAGTTGCTGCCTGGGCCTACGCCTATGCACGTCGCCATGCTCACGACCGGCGCTTCACCTTTGGCACCGGCAAGGTCGGCGACCTGGCCGGGTTCGCGAGCGCGCTAGTGCTAGCGATGATCGCGCTTGGGATCGGGGTCGAGTCGTTGCAACGCTTCTTTGTGCCCACGCGCATCGCCTATGGCGAGGCGACCTGGATCGCGGCGCTCGGGCTGCTCGTGAACCTGGCCAGCGCCTGGCTGCTCGGTGGAACGCATCACGACGGGCACGACCATGCGCACGCTCACGGCCATGGCCACCAGCCTGACAGTCATGGACATGCCCACGACAACAACCTGCGCTCGGCCTATTTTCACGTTCTGGCCGACGCGCTCACTTCCGTCCTGGCGATTGGAGCATTGCTCGCCGGACGATACCTCGGTTGGGGATGGATGGACGCTACCATGGGCGTAGTCGGCGCGCTGGTGATAGCGCGCTGGTCATGGGGCCTGCTGCGCGATACGAGCGCGGTGCTTCTGGATGCCTCAGGGAACTCCAGTCTCGAGGCCGAAATTCGCGAAGCCATTGAGGATGGTGACGCGCAGGTCACGGACCTACATGTCTGGCGTGTCGGTCCGGGCCGTTATGCCGCGATCATCTCGTTGGTCGCAGCCGAGCCGCTGTCGCCCAAGGACTATGCCGCCCGCGTCAAGATTCATGAGGAACTGGTCCATGTTACGGTCGAGCCACACCGATGTCTCGACCATCATCCGCTGATGGCACGGGCCGCGTGACACTAATGCCTCAAGCTGCGCGGGGATCGGCCGAGCGGTGGGGGCTTCCAGGCGTTCGAGTCCGAACGCGGCGAAGTCATCACGCCCACCATGCTCGCGGAAACCGCTGAGTCCCATCGGTTAGGCCGCTTTGCGCTCGACGGGGCGATAAAGGCCATAGCCGACCTTTACGAGCAGACCCTCTTCGCACATGCGGGCCAAATAGCAGCGGGGAACGCCGATCTCGGTTAACTCGCGCGTCCTCACAAACCCGCGCTCTCTGGCGAGGGCGACGGCCCTGTCGCGCAACGAAGGCTTCGGGCCGCCAGCGAGGCGTAGAGCTTCAGCGTGGTCTCGGTCACGTTTGCGCTGTCTCAACGGCTGTGGCGCTTTCTGGCGTAGGGCAATAGCGAACTCGTATTTCTCAGTTTCGTCGATCCCGGGGAGCCACCTCTGGCTTGAGCAGCGACCTTCGCATCGGCGGAGGTCGCGCTCTCCCCCTTCAAACTTTTCGAGCCTCGGCCGTCGCCCCCGGCGCGCGTCATTTCCTCAGTATGAGGATGTGGACGACCTGTTCCATGGCCACCGGGTTCCATGGACGCGAGAACACCGCTACGCGAAGCTTCACCGACGCCACCGTCGGCGCTATGGCTTAACCATGATCACTGCCGATGACCACTGGCCCGCGACCCTGCAACGCGTCGTCGCCACGCTCCACTTCAAGGTCATGGACCAGAAGGCGCTCAAACCGGTCATGGAGATCGAGGTGCGAGAGGATATCCATTCCCTGCCCGCTCTCATCCAGACCGCCGTCAAGGCGACCATCGAGCTGGATCACTGGATTGCGGTGGAGCGCATGGAGATCCCCGTTGATCGCGAAGCCGTGCTGGCTCGCAAACAGCTGGCGCGCGCACTGGCGACTGAACCGCCAGGCAGCGCTCGATCACCTTTCACGACGGGATACGAGGCCGCCTATCGCCTGCGCCTGGAACAGCTGGTCTGGGCGGCCATTGCTGACCACCCCCGTCGGCGGCTTGAAGAACTGGCTTCGGCGCGGGCCTGACCAGACTACCAGGCTCCGGTATTGGGCATCGACGCCCAGGGCTCGGCCGCCGGCAGGCTGCCGTCCTGCAGCAGTTCGACCGAGATATTGTCCGGCGAGCGCACGAACGCCATGTGCCCGTCGCGCGGCGGGCGGTTGATGGTCACGCCCATGTCCATGAGACGCTGGCAGGTCTCGTAGATGTCATCGACCCGATAGGCCAGGTGGCCGAAATTGCGGCCGCCGTCATAGTCCTCGGGATCCCAGTTGTAGGTCAGCTCGACCAGCGGCGCCTTGCGCTCCCTGGCCAGCTCAACGTCCTCAGGCGCAGCTAGGAAGACCAGGGTGAAACGGCCCTTGTCGTTTTCCATGCGGTACATCTCGGTCAGGCCCAGGCCCTGGCAATAGAAGCGCAGCGAAGCGTCCAGATCGCGGACGCGAACCATGGTGTGCAGATAGCGCAAGGCGGGACTCCCAAACTGTGTGCGATGGATATAGCGGTTCGGCGCGATCTCGCGAAGGGCCGTCAGGCTGCGGGCTTCTCGCGCGTCTGGCGTCGCCACAGGGCCGCATACTCTCCGCCCGCTTCCAGCAGGGCGGCATGGGGGCCACGCTCAACGATCCTGCCACGTCGAAGCACCACGATCTCGTCGGCGTCAGCGATCGTCGAAAGCCGGTGCGCCACCACCAGCGTCGTGCGCCCTGCCCTGGCCTTGCGCAGCGTCTCCTGGATCGCCGCCTCGGTGCGGCTGTCCAGGGCGCTGGTGGCCTCGTCCAGGATCAGCACGCGCGGCTGGGCCAGAAGCGCCCGGGCGATGCCCACACGCTGACGCTCGCCGCCCGACAGCTTCAGTCCCCGCTCGCCAACCTTCGTGGCCATGCCTTCGGGAAGATTGCGGATGAACTCGCCCAGCTCGGCGGCCTCGGCGGCGGCCCAGATCTCGGCCTCGGTGGCCTCGGGTCTGGCGAAGCCGATATTGCTGAGCACGGTGTCATTGAACAGGGCCACGTCCTGCGGCACCAGGGCGACCGCACGACGCAGCGAGGCCTGACGCAGGTCCCGCAGGTCGCAGCCGTCCAGGGTGATCCTGCCGGCCTGGGGGTCGATCATCCGCAGCGCCAGACGCACCAGAGTGGTCTTGCCCGCCCCCGATGGCCCAACGATGGCCACGGTGGTTCCGGGCGGGATCGAGAAACTGACGTCCTTCAGCCCTTCCGAGCGTGCGCCATGCCGGAACGACACCGCCTCGAACACCACGGCGCCGCCGCGCTGGTCGGCGCGGGGCGGCAGGTCGATGGCGTCAGGCGCATCGGCCACATCGGGGCTCTGGCGGCGCAGGTCGAGCATGGCCTCCATGTCGATGAAGGACTGGCGGATCTCGCGATAGGCAAAGCCCAGGATGTTGAGCGGCGCATACAGGTTGATCAGGATCAGCACGGCCGCCGTGACGTCGCCCGGCCCCATGCGCCCGGCCGAAGCTTCCATGCCCGCCAGCACCGCCATGGCGCCCAGACCCAGACTCATCACCGCCGCCTGCACGGTATTGAGCACGGTCAGGGAATTGGTCGCCTTGACCTGCGCGTCGCCATACACATCCAGCGCGGTCTTGTAGCCGCCCACCGCGCGGTCCTCGCCGCCGAAGGACTTCACCGTTTCGTAGTTGATCAGCGAGTCGACTGCCCTGCCCGCGGCCTCGGCGTCGGCCTCGTTCAGCGCGCGACGATGGCCGATGCGCCAGTCCGAGATGGCAAAGGTGATGTAGCCGTAGACGCCGACCGTCAGCAGAGCGATGGCGGCGAACCGCCAGTCATAGGCCTTGGCCAGCACGGCGGCCGCCATCAGCAGCTCGATCGCCGTCGGACCCAGGTTGAAGACCAGGCTGCGCAGCAGGAAATCCATCGACCGCGCGCCGCGATCGATCACGCGCGACAGCGAGCCCGTGCGCTTGGACTGGTGGAAATCGATCGACAATGACAGGGCGTGGGCGAAAGTCTCGACCGCCGCCCGGTTCTGGGCCGCCTGGGCCACGGGCGTGAAGACCGCATCCCGCGCCTGCGGCGCCGCCGCCGAGATGAAGCGAACCAGGGCCCAGCCGGTCGCCAGGCCCGCAAAGGTCCAGCTGACGGTAGTGACGACGTTTTGCCCGGCCGCCAACCGGTTGACTGCCGCGCCCAGCAGCAGGGGCGCCAGAACGCCCAGGGCCTTGCCAATCAGGGTGAAGGCCAGGGCCAGAGCGACACGCCAGCGCAGACCCGGCGCGTTCGACCTCAGGACCAGCCGGAAGAGATCGCCCATCGCGCTCCAGAAGCGGACGCGCACTGCTGGCGGCGCGACGGCGCCGGCAACCGCCTCGCGCGCCGACGGGGCCGAACCAAAGCCCCTCACCGGGCCGGGGCCAGGATGATTAAGGTGGTCTGCACGCCCCCGCCCGGCGTCATCCAGTCGATGCGCCAGCCGACATCCACGCGCTGGGCGCGCACCGGGCCGCTGATCAGCGGCGCAGCCGGCGAAACCGTGACCGTGATCCGTTGCTCGCCGCCCTCGCCGCTCACCTGAATATCATGCGAACCCGGCCCAACCGGCTCACTGAGCGAGAGCGAAAAGCGACCATCCTCGCCAGCCTGCCCGACGGCCCGCGGGGTGCGGTCAACGCGGACGCCAAGCCCGGCGCCCGGCGTGGCCACGCCCGAGATCACAGCGCCGCCCTCCTGGTCCACATCGATCGCCAGGATGTTGGGGGAAGCCGATCCCGGCGACAGACGCCACGCGCCCGCCCCGGCCCGGAGCAGGGCGAGCTCACCTTCGGGCGTGACCATTACATAGCCTTCCGCCTGGACCGTCCGGCCGCCGCGCGTCATCGACAGCCCGTACAGGCCCACGCCGTTGGTCTGCGGCACGGCGAGGCTCCACCCGCCGCTGGCGTCGATCTGGCCGACGACGCTTTCGCCCGTCGGCGCGCCCAGGCGTACGCTGGCCTGCGGCGTCCCGACCCCTTTCAGCACCAACCCCGCCGGACCGCGCTCGGCGCCCAGGATCTGCGGCGGTGCGATGTAGCCAGCCTCGGCGGCGTCGGTCTGGGTCGAGGGCGGCGCGGTCTTGGGGCGCCACTCGTCCTGACCCGACCCGTCACAAGCGACCAGCGCAAGGCTCATCCCGGCCAGAAGTCCGACAACACCGCCCCGGGCGAGCGGCGACTTGAAACGGGGGCTACGAATCCTGATCATGCGTCGCTCTTGTCAGCGCGACGGACCGCGCCGACGTTTACATAGGTGGCGCGCCGCTGCGGCGCGCCCTTTCTTTTGCTGGAGTGGACGACGATGCCCGATGAGTCTAGGCGCCTGGACTCCGTCTGCGTCTATTGCGGTTCCTCCAATGACGCCGATCCCGCCTTTCTCGCCGCCGCCAGCCAGATCGGCGCAAGCTTCGCGCAGGCGGGATGGAAGCTGATCTATGGCGGCGGCGGCGTCGGACTGATGGGGGCGACGGCGCGCGGCGCGCATGAGGCCGGCGGCCGGGTGCTGGGGATCATTCCCAAGTTCCTGACCGGGCGCGAACAGCCTTTTGACGACGTTGAGACCATCGTTGTCGACAACATGCACGAGCGCAAAATGCTGATGTTTGAGCAGGCCGACGCCTTTGTCGTTCTGCCCGGCGGCATCGGCACGCTGGAAGAGATCATCGAACTGTTGTCCTGGCGGCGGTTGGACCTGCATCAGAAGCCCATCGTCTTCCACAATCCGCGCGGCTTCTGGGACCCGCTGTTCGCCCTGCTGCAGCACACGATCAACGAAGGTCTCACGCCGCCGGCCCTCGCCGAATGCTGGCGGTCTGTCGAAAAGGCCGAGGATGTGACATCTGCGCTCTTGTCATGGGATGCGGAATTCTATCAAAGCGGCCCTCAAACGAGCGTTCGGCTGTTGACTTAGTTTCGAAACGCAATGCACTTTCATGGCTCGGCCGACCTCCCCGGCGGCCGAGGGGATAAAGGAAACAGTCATGCGTATTTTTCTGACCACGCTCATCGCGGTGTCCGCGCTGTCGACCGCCGCCTTCGCTGCTGAGGGCGCCGTGATCAAACTGAAGGCGCCGGCCCCGGTCGCCACCCTGATCCACGAAGGCGCCGCCTGGCGCTGCAACGGCGATGTCTGCGCCGCTCCGCAGGTCAAGGCGCTGCCGATCGGTCGCGCCTGCCGCAAGATCGCCGCCGAGCTGGGCGCGGTTGTCGCGTTCAACTATCGCGGCGCTGATCTCGACGCGGCCGGCATTGCCGACTGCAACACGGCCGCCAAGCCTTAATCCAGCGTCGCTCTATCGATGCAGACATCAGGCGGCTGGCGAAAACGCCAGCCGCCTGATTGCGTTTGTGATCAGGCAGGCTTGCGTTTGCCCGGCTTCGACGGTGACGCCGGCGGCTTCGGCGTTGTGCGCCCTCCGACCAGCATCCCGCCCAACAGGGCGAAGGACAGCATGGCGTGGTTCATTTTCGTTACGTTCATGGCGGCGTCTCCCAGACTAGGCCGATGGGACCAGGAGACACGCGCGGCTTACAGGGGCGTTCCCCTCCTAGTCGTCAGCGCGTCAAGCCGAATGATGCGCCCAATACCGGCCCGAGCAAGCCTTTTTAGTCTGTAGGCGGATCAGTTCAGCGCACGGAACATCCCCTTCTGGCACGTTGGACTGCACCCTTAATTTGCTCCGTACAAGGCGCATCTAGCCGGGATCGCCGTCCAGGCCTGTCAGGCGGCCAGCGATCTTTCTCGACCCTTCCAAAACGATAAACCGCCCGCGTCAGCGTGACGCGGGCGGCTTTCAAGACTTCGGTCCTTGCTCCGTGGGCGTCACCACCCCGAAGCGGCCAACACCTTAAGCGGCGGCGGCAAAAGACAGGGATTCGTAGCGCTTGAGATGGTGATCGACCGAGCCAAACTGACCCTCGATGATCGAGGCGCGCTTGAAGTAATGGCCGATGGCCAGCTCGTCGGTCATGCCCATGCCGCCATGGATCTGAATGGCGTTCTGGCCGACGAACTTGCAGGCCCGGCCAATCTGCACCTTCATGGCCGAGATCGCCTGGGCGCGGGTGGCGTCGTTCTCATCGATCTTGATCGTCGCCATATAGGCCATCGACACCGACTGCTCGACATTGATGAACATGTCGACCATGCGGTGCTGCAGCACCTGGAAGTTGGCGATGGCGGTGCCGAACTGCTTGCGCTGCTTGGCGTAGTCGAGGGTGTTCTCGTGCAGCTTGCGCAGCACGCCGACCGCTTCGGCGCCAACGGCGGCCGTGGCCTCGTCGATCACCTTGTCCACCAGCGGCAGGCCTTCGCCCTCGCCGCCGATCAGGGCGTCGGCCGGGATCGAGACGTTTTCGAAATAGACTTCCGAGGCGCGGTTGCCGTCCACGGTGGGATAGTCGCGGGTGACGATGCCCGGCAGGCTCTTGTCGACCAGGAACACCGACACGCCGCCGGCGTCGCGCTGGGCGCCGCCAGTGCGGGCCGTGACGATCAGGTGGCTGGCGAACGGCGCGCCGACCACGACGGCCTTATGGCCGTTGAGGATGTAGCCCGAGCCGTCCTTCTTGGCGGTGGTCTTCAGGTCGCGCCAGGTATAGCGGCCCTGAGGCTCGGCATAGGCGAAGGCGATCGTGGTGGTTCCGCCGACAATGCCTTCGATGACCGAGGCCGCGTGGGCGTAGCCGGAATGCTTCATGAACCCGCCGCCGATCACCACCGTGCCCAGATAGGGCTCGATGACCAGAGCTTTGCCGAACTCTTCCATGATGATCATGTTGTCGATGGCGCCGCCGCCCAGACCGCCCAGTTCTTCGCTGAACGGCGCACCCAGGATGCCCAGTTCCTCGGCGAAGGCCTTCCAGTAGTCGGCGCGCCAGCCGCTTTCGGAGGCCACGATCTTGCGACGGGTCTCGAAGTCGTACTTGTCCTGCAGGAAGCTCGCGACCGTGTCGCGGACCATTGACTGCTCTTCGGTGAAGTTGAAGTCCATCCCAGGGTTTCCCGTCTTTTTCTTTTGTCATCCCGGTCGGCGCTTAGGAGAGCCGGGATCATCAAGGTCGTGTGCGAAAGCCCCGGACCGCCGCAGCGGTCCGGGGAAAACCGTCATTGTGGCGCTAGAGCCCCAGAACCATCTTGGCGATGATATTGCGCTGGATCTCGTTGGAGCCGCCATAGATCGACGTCTTGCGGACGTTGAAATAGGTGGGCGCCGCGCGATGGCTGAAGTCCGGGCCGATCGGATGGGCGTTGTCGCCATCGTTCGGGAAGCCCCGGAAATAGGGCGCGCCGTAGTGGCCCGCGGCTTCCAGAACCAGTTCGGTGATCCGCTGCTGGATCTCGGTGCCCTTGATCTTCAGGACGCTGGATTCCGGGCCCGGTCCCTTGCCGGAGGCCTCGCCCGCCAGGGTCCGCAGTTCGGTGAACTCCAGAGCGGTCAGATCGATCTCGAGTTCGGCAACCTTGCGCTTGAAGACCGGATCGGCCAGCAGGCTTTCGCCGTCATCGGACAGCTCGGCGGCCGCAATGCTGCGGATCCGTTCGATGCCACGCTTGGAGCGCGCAACGCCGGCAATGCCCGAACGCTCGTGGGCCAGCAGGAACTTGGCGCAGGTCCAGCCCTTGTTCTCGTCGAAGATGCGGTTTTCGACCGGCACCTTGACGTTCTCGAGCCAGACCTCGTTGACCTCGTGCTCGCCGCCGAGCGTGATGAGCGGGCGCACGGTGACGCCGGGCGACTTCATGTCGATCAGCAGGAACGAGATGCCTTCCTGGATCTTGGCGGTCGGGTCGGTGCGGACCAGGCAGAAGATCCAGTCGGCGTGCTGGGCCAGGGTGGTCCAGGTCTTCTGGCCGTTGACCAGGTAATATTCCTTGCCGTCGTCGCCGGTGAAGCGCTCGGCCTTGGTCTTCAGGCTGGCCAGGTCGGAACCCGCGCCCGGCTCGGAATAGCCCTGGCACCACCAGATGTCGCCCGACAGGGTCTGCGGCAGGAACCGCTCCTTCTGTTCGGGCGTGGCGAAGGTGTAGATCACCGGGCCGACCATGTTGATGCCAAAGGGCAGGATCGGCACGCAGTCGGCGCGGGCGGTCTCTTCCGACCAGATGTAGCGTTGAACCGACGTCCAGCCCGGACCGCCGAACTTTTCAGGCCAGGCCGGCGCGACCCAGCCCTTTTTGGCGAGGACCCGATGCCATGACAGGAAGTCCTCCTTGGCCATTTCCTCACCCTCTTCCTGCTTTTCACGCAGGCCAGCAGGGTAATTCTCGGCGATGAAGGCGCGGACTTCGTCGCGGAAAGCGACGTCTTCTGGCGAAAAGTCGAGATTCATGGCGGGCTCCCGGTTTCGGCCTCTTTGATGAGGGGCCGATTGATCTGGGCGCTACGATAGATGTCGAACGGACGTTTGGAAAGATGACGTTAGCGTCAACGGAAGCGAATATGATCCTCGTTCAGTTAGCGCCCTAGCGAACCTCGCAAGCCAGCTTCACCAAGGCCAGAGCGCTGGCCCCGCCCACGCCCTCCTCCTCGCCGATATCAAGCGTCAGCAGCGGCCGTTTGCCGATGGCCGCCAGCAATCGGCCGTGGCCCTTGGCCGTTCCCACATGGGCGGCGAGACAGTGGTCCAGCAGGGCCGCATCGATCTGATAAAGGACGGCGGCGGCGGCGCAGGCGGCGTAGCCGTCCAGCAGAACCGGGATCTTCTGGACCCGCGCCGCGAGGATGGCGCCGGCCACGGCGGCTGTCTCGCGTCCGCCCAGTTGGCGCAGCACCTGAAGGGGATCATCCAGCCCCCCCTCCTCTCGGGTCCGCTCAACGGCGGCGACCACCAGATCCGGCGCATCGGTCCAGTCGCTGGCCTCGCCACCGAAAAGGGCGAGCGCGATCGACGAGGCGATCATGTCGGTCTCGGCGGCGATAACGCCCGGAACCAGCAGGTCGGGCTGCTTGGCCAGGGCCTCCATGCCAAAGGCCATGGTGGCGGCGCATTCCTTTTCGCTCATCGCGGCCTTGTCGACAGCGTTGGGCGTTGGCCGATCCACGGCCAGATCAAAGGCCTCCAGGCCCGCGCCCTGAACGCCGGCCAGGCGGCACACCGTCGCGCCGCCGGAAGCGACAGCCTCCAGACGGTCGCGCGCATAGCCGCGCGGACCCACGCCCTGACGCGCCCCGGCATACAGCGCCACCACCGGCCGGTTCACGGCGGGCGGCGTCTTGCCGGTCCAGGCGGTGAGCCAGGACGAGATGTCCGCCAGTCGGTCGGACTGACCCAAGGCGGGCGCGGCGTTGGCGGCCGGAGGGCTGTAGGCCAGGGCGCGGATATCGTCGAACGGTGAAGCGGTCATAGGGCGGGCTTTGGCGCCCGCGTCCGGTCTTGTAAAGTCGGTTGGCGCCTAACGGGCCAGCAAGGCCTGGCAGGCGCCATCGCGCTCGGCGATCAGGTCAGCCTTGGCGGCGTCGTCAGCCCGCCGCGCCTGGCCACTCGCGGCGGATGCGGCGCCCGAAGCCTTCTCGACAATATAGTCGGCGCGCCCCTGGCGTTGCGTCTTGATCAAGGCGCTGAACGCGGCGGCGTCCCCGGCGCCGAGGCTGGAGGCCTTGGCCAGGGCCTGGCAACGCGAGGCCTGAACGAACTGGCTATCGGTCAGCCGAGGCGCGGCCAGCGCGGGCGTTGCAACGGCCAGGGTCAAGGCGAGACAGGCAAAACGGGTCGTGATCATGGATCGCTCCAAAGTAAAATGATGAGTCCGAAGGCCGGCGACGTTGCTTCGCGAGCGTGAAGCGGAGACAATTGGATATGAACTCGACCGCCGCCCCGCCCCGCCCCATCGCCACGCCGTGCGTGAAGGTCTGCGCCGTGGACGGCGCAAGCGGTTACTGCCTGGGCTGTCGTCGCACGCTGGCGGAAATCGCCGGCTGGGGCCGCCTGAGCGATCAGGATAGGGCCGACATCATGGCCGCTCTGCCCGATCGCCCCGACCCCGTGGCCAGCCTGATGGCGAGCCAGGGTTAGAGCTTACTGACCGCCCTGCATCCAGGTGGCGCAGGCCTCCTGCCGCTCAGCCAGCAGCTTCTCCTTCTTGGCGCCGTCCGCTTTGTCGCCCTGCGCCTGAGCGGCGTTGATCTTGTTATTGGCCGAGGCCTTGACGGCCAGGGTGCGGGTCTGCCCCTCGGTCCGCAGGAGCTGGTCGATCGCGGCGGTGTCCAGCCGGCCCAGCCCTTCCGATGACGCGAGGCCGCGACAGCGCGCCGCCTGCAGGAACTGGTTGTCGGATACCTTCGGTGCGGCCTGAGCGACGCCCGTCAGCGCCGAAGCAATGACGGCGGCGATGATGATCGTTTTCATTGTGCGTTCCCTCGATAAGCAACTCTTTGCCCGGCGCAGAGATACTTCCAATGCAAACATAGCTGAAGTTAATTCGAGGAAATGTATTTCATTACACAAGTTTAATCACAATATTTATCGGAAAACGACAAACAGCCTTACCGCATCATTAACTATACGCAATAATTCGACGCTTGATTCATCGGTTGCAAACGCCTGACGCCTTAAGGTCTGCTCCAACGGCCGAAGAAAACGGTCACAAAGCCTTCAAGGCGGGGTGTGTTCGATGTTGAAGTTCGCGGCGATCGCGATGGTGGGAGCGCTCTCGGCTGTAGGAGCAGCCAAGGCCGTGGTGTCCCTGGATGACCTGCGCCATCCGGAGCTGCGCGCGCCGACGGCCGCCAGCGCCACGCTGGGCAGCGCCGACGGCGCAGCCCAGCTGACCAAGGGCGCCGATGGACATTTCTGGGCCGAAGCCGCCGTCGACGGCAAGGCCGTGCGCTTTCTGGTCGACACCGGCGCCACTGCCGTCTCGCTGAGCCTGGCCGACGCCCAGCGCCTGGGCATCGACACTGACAAGCTGACCTATGACTACACCGTCATCACCGCCGACGGCCGCACCCGCGCCGCCTCGGTAAAGCTGGCCAGCGTCGCCATCGCCGGCGCCCGCGTGCGAGACGTCGACGCCCTGGTCATCGAGAAGGGTCTCGAAACCTCGCTGCTGGGCATGAGCTATCTGGGCCGCCTGTCGCGCTTCGAGGCCACGCCCCGCGCGCTGATCCTGCATCCTATCGGAAAATGCTCTAGGCCGAAGCGCTCTCGGCGAACCGGGCTTCCCGCGCCTCCAGGGCCTGACGCACCGCGTCCAGAGCCCGATCTACCACCTCGATCCCGGCTCCCGCCGGCACGCCCTCGACGGTCAGGATCCGCCGCCACGCCCGCGCGCCTGGCAGACCATGAAACAGACCCAGCATGTGCCGGCTCATGGCCGCCAGGTGCACGCCCGCCGCCAGCTTCTCGGCGATGTAGGGCTTGAAGCGCTCGACGGCGTCGAATTCCGAAACATCGGCGACATCCTCGCCGAACACCCGCCGGTCGACTGCGCCCAGCAATCCGGGTTCATGGTAGGCCGAGCGGCCCAGCATCACGCCGTCCACATGCTGAAGATGGGCCGAGACCGCGTCGAGGTCGGTTATGCCGCCATTGATCACGACCGTCAGGTTCGGGCGCTCGCGCTTCAGCCGGTAGACCAGCTCATAGTCCAGCGGCGGGATGTCCCGGTTCTCCTTGGGCGACAGGCCTTTCAGCCAGGCCTTGCGGGCATGGACCACGAAGCTTTCGATCCCCGCCGCGGCGCTGGCGTCGACCAGGGCAAACAGGCTGTGCTCGGGATCCTGATCATCGACGCCAATGCGGCACTTCACCGTGGCTGGAACGGAAACCGCGTCCTTGATCGCCGCCATGCACTCGGCAACCAACTGCGGCTCGCGCATCAGACAGGCCCCGAACCGGCCGCTTTGGACGCGGTCTGACGGGCAGCCGACGTTCAGATTGATCTCGTCATAGCCAAAGTCTTCGCCGATCCGCGCGGCTAGCGCCAGTTCGGCCGGATCGGAACCGCCCAGTTGCAGCGCCACAGGATGTTGTCCGACATCGAAGCCCAGCAGTTTCTCGCGGTCGCCATGCACGACGGCGCCGCTGGTCACCATCTCGGAGTAAAGCAAGGCGCGGTGCGAGAGCGTGCGGTGCAAGGACCGGCAATGCCGGTCGCTCCAGTCCATCATCGGCGCAATACTGAATCTATGTGATTGATATTTCTGCATTTTTCTTGTAGATTCAAAACGTTGTTCGCTCGGCGTGTACACTAAAATACGACGCTTTACGCCGTGTTTCGCTACGTTTCGCCGGCTGTCTGTACACAGGGAGTACACGAAAATTGGCCACGTTCGTGAAGCTCCCCTCCGGGTCTTGGCGCGCTGTGGTGCGGCGCAAGCGGCGGTATATAAGCGAGACCTTCCTCCTGCGCGAGGACGCGCGGCGATGGGCCACGGAAGCCGAACGTGAGATCGATCGCGGTCAGGCCCCCAAGCGCTCCCATGTCGCCGGTCGCAAAACCTTTGGTTCGCTGATCGATCTGCACATCGCCGACATGAAGGAGGTCGGTCACCCGCTACGCCGCACCAAACTGGCCATGCTGGAGATGCTCCGCGGCGAGCTTGGCCCCATGAGGTTCACCGATCTGGACCGCGCCGCCGTGATCGCCTTTGGCCGTCGCCGCGCCAAGGCCGGGGCCGGCCCGGTGACCGTCGGCATGTATGTTGGCGCGATCAAGCTGGTCATGGCCCACGCCGCCGCGGTCCACGAGATCCCGGTCAATATCGAACCGATCGATCTGGCGCGCCACGCCCTCAAGCACCTTGGTCTGATCGGCAAGAGCAAGGAGCGAGACCGGCGCCCGACGGAGGAAGAGCTCGAAAAGCTCTTTGCCTTCTTCGATGGCAAGGAGCGCCGCCTGATCCCGTTCACGCGCATCATCAAGTTCGCGATCGCCACCGCCATGCGCCAAGACGAGATCTGCCAGGTAACCTGGGGGGATCTGAACGTCCGCTCCAAGATGCTGCTGATCCGCGACCGCAAGGACCCTCGGCAAAAGCAGGGCAACGATCAACGCATCCCGCTATTGTCGGTCTCGGGCTACGATCCGATGGATCTGATCGAAGAGCAGCGCGCGATCCGCGCCAACGACGACAGTCGGATCTTCCCCTATTGCGGCAAGTCGGTGAGTGCGGCTTTCACACGCGCCTGCACGGCGTTGAAGATCGAAGACCTCCACTTCCATGACACCCGGCACGAAGGCACCAGCCGCCTGTTCGAGGCCGGCTTCTCGATCGAACAGGTCGCGCTCGTCACCGGCCACAAGGATTGGAAGATGCTGCGCCGCTACACGCATCTGCGGCCGGAAGCCCTGCATGACATCGCCGCTCGCCGGGTAGCTTAGCCCGCCACAGGCGAGATTGCTGGCGCGTCGCTGGGGCATGGAATGGAGGCTTGATCGTAATCAGCAGGCCTCTGGTCAGTGACCCTAGACATCGCCGTAAGTGACGCCGGTGTTTTCGGCGAGGGGCTCGTCATCGGCCGCTCCGCCCTCCCGACCGACATTGGCCAGGACCAGGCCGGCGCGTTCGCGAATGGCCTCCACGAACGTCTGCAGCATCGGGCCGCCCCCCGCCGGCATGGCCGCGACCTCCTCAGCAGCTGCGGCCGCCTCGGCGACAACGCGTCCGGCAAGCAAGACGACACGCCGCAAAGTCGCGGGACGGGAGAGCCCGCAATCTTCGGCCATGCGTCGCCAGTGGCGGCCAAGGATGTGTCGGCCGCGCCGCTGCCCGCCGACATCTTGGGCGTGGTTTTGCGTGATGTTGGGCCAAACCAAGCCCGACATCAGGTCGTAGAGCGGCGCCAGTTGGGGCCGTCGTGACGGCAGGAGGACCGAATAGTTCTTGGCGTGAGAATCGACGTTACCGATGGCGATGTTGAAGATCGCCGCGTCCAGCAGTCCGGTGATCTCTCGCGCGGTCATGTGGGTTCGCACGAGCGCGAACATGTCGGACAGCGATGGCCCTCGGACACCAGATTGGTTGTGCTCGTACTTGGCCACGGGCGGACGGCCGAGCGCTTGGCAAAAATCCTCCTGATGAAGCCTGCGGATCAGGCCTCCATCCAGGATGCGATCATAGCGTTCGACCAGGAGATAACTCCTGGCTCCGGCCAGACCCGTGGTGACCGGCGCGACCGAAAGTCCGCAGCGTCGGGCCAGGACCATGCACAGCGCTTCGTTTTGCACGCTTCCCGGAAGGCGGGAATTGTCCGGCTTGAGAATCCGCGTCGAGGCCGCGCCATTGACGGGAACGGCGACTTGGTCGCCGACGAGGGCGACCGGCAGCTTCTCCTGCGCGCCGGCGAGGCTCATGGAGACGCCGTCTTCCCCCACTAGGAAAGGCTTGGCCGGAAGTTCCTCCAAAATGCGCTCGAGATCGGCAGGGGATCCAATCTGACGATAGCCCGGCGTGTCGCCGGGGCGCGGAGCGCCGATGGTCAATGCGCCGGCTAGATCGCGCCCGGTTTCCGCGATCAGACCCAGAATGTCGTCGCGCGAGACACCCAAGGCGCGCGTCATCGCGCGCAGGGGCTCGCCCTCGGGCAACAGGTTCATGAGCCAAGGCGTCGCCACCTCCGCCCCCCAGACCTCTCGATCCAAGGGCATGGTGAGGGAAGCGGGAAATGCGTCGGCGGCTTCACGCCAGGCCGGATCGTATTGGAAGCGCGGCCCATCGGCGTCGGCGTCAATGACAGCCACGGCGATGGCGTCGCTGAAGACGGGAAGAACCATCAGCGTGTCGACCTGGGCGGCGAGATCGAGAACTCGGCGGAGTCGATCAGCACCATGCCCGCCGCCTTGGCCGCAGCCAGCGCCTTGCCCAGCTGGGCGGTTGGCTTGCCGGCCTCCAGATCGACGATGAAGCGCTCGCCGCTATTGATGGCGAGCGCGAGTTCTCGCTGGGTCAGACCCAAGGCCTTGCGTGACCGCGCCAGGGTGGCGCCAAACTCTTCGGCTGTGTCGATCATGAAAATCTTCCCGTTCGGTAAGATTGGACACCTTGAACACTCTTTGCAACCAAAATCTTACCGATCGGGAAGAACGCCGTCTTATTAGCAACTTCCCGATCGGTAAGATCGATGCGCCATGTCTGCAGATGACGCAAATTCTTCCCGCTCGGTAAGATCAATCCATCCTCGCCGACATGGCTTTGGCCCTGGCAAACCGCTAGGATGGCGACATGCCGCCTCGCCAACGCCCCGCCCCCCGCCTGCTGTCATCAATGGGCCTGCTCTTTGTCTTGGCCGCGGTCGCGGGCTTGGTGGGCTTCGTCGTCATCACGGTGATCAGCAAGTTCGCCTAGGCCGCCGGGCTTCCTAGCGCTTTGGAACGCGACGGCGATCGGCGTGTTTTGACAGATGTCCGGCCACGCACCCCCATGGTCAGGACCGCGCGGCCCGGCCATCGCTCCCCGACTTGCCGGGCCGCCCACTCCCCCCACTAAGATCCTAAGCGCTGCGCGCCATGTCCTGCCCGGCCAGAGCCCCGCCCTTTCGCGTTCCGCTAGCCTGACGCCAACCGCAGGCGAGAACCTCCGCAAGATGATCTTGGCGCACCGCTTCGAGGCTAACGAGGGTCACACCTCGCCGCCCACGCGGCCCGGCCTCGGCGCGAAATGCTGGGTCAAGCCTCAGCGCGCGCCGCTGATCGGCTTCCGAGAGTTTGATGACCGCCCAGCCGGTGGCGGGCCAGCCCAAGGTCGCGAAGGTACGCGCCGCGACCTGGAACTGAATGGTGTCCAGAACCGGCTTGGCGCGGACGGCGGCCAGTTGCAGGACCAGGGCGTGGAAAGCGTCGGGCGTCATCGGCTCTCATCCGAGCGGGGCACAAGACCCTAATGGTGACCACGAGTCGCCCGGCGACCGGAGCGCAAATCTTCGCGCCCCTCAACCTTGCCGTTTGCGACCTTCTCATAACGTGTAAAAGCCGTCGCGCTCCGCCGGGTTGAAACGCCCCGCTGCGCCGCGAGACTTGAGACCCTCATACGGACCTGATCCTTGGCCACTGATCAACAGCCTCATCCCGTCGATCGCCATGTCGGCGCGCGTCTGCGCCTGGCCCGCCAACTGCTGCATGTCAGCCAGCGCGCGGTGGCCGACGCGCTCGGTGTCACCTTCCAGCAGATGCAGAAATACGAGCTGGGCTCCAACCGCATCAGCGCCTCCAAGCTCTATGCGGCCGCCGACCGTGAACGACTTCCTGGCCTCTCGCGACGGCGCGGAACTGGCCTTACGGCTGTCGCGCATCAAGCCGGCCCACCGCCGCCAGATTCTGGCCTTGGCCCGCGCGCTGGACATCGACGCCGCCGACGACAAGGCCGAGGCCGACAGCGCTTAGCCCCGCTCACGCTTGGGCTTGAAGGCGCGGTCCGATTTCATGAACAGCTCGACCATCGGCACGATCAACTTGGCTGGCTCGGCGGCCTTGCCGGCCTGCTGACCCATCTGCTCGGCATAGGCCGTCAGGTTGCGATAGACCGGCCCCGGAACTTCGAGGCTGACCTTCACCGGTGTGTCGTCTTCAAGGGTCGAGAGCCTGAGGGTGGCCATGATCATCTCCTCGCCATCAAGGGTTCAAGAACAAGGTCGCGAGTGACCATCACCTGCACCGGCGCGCCGGGTCGGATGCTCAGGGTCGGGGTCAGCGACAGCCCCTGCCCCACAGCCTGCTGACCGACCTGATTGAGCGACTGGGCGCCCGAGCGCCGTATGGCGCGGGCTAGATCGCTGTCGCCGTCGTCGGCCCCCGTCTCGGAGCCGACCGCCAGGATGGTGCTGAGCAGGGCCGCGCCGAACGTCGCTCGCCAGTGCCGATCGACACGATCTTGCAGTCCCGAATAGCCCTCGAGATCGCTCGCGGGGAGCTTATCGAGCACAATGGCGCGACCATCGGGCAAGGTCAGGCGCGTCCAGACCAGGGCGACGCGGCTCTGGCCGTGAGCAATGTCGCTGACATAGTCGCCGACCAGGCGCGAACCTTGCGGGATCAACACATGCTCGCCCGTGACGCTGTCACGCACGGTTTCGGTGACTTGGGCGATGACCATGCCCGGCAACTCCGAGCGGATGCCGGTGATCATCACCGCCGGGATCATTGCTCCGGCCTGCAGGAGATAGGGCGAGACCGGGGCCTGCAGCCGCTCGGCGCTAACCAGACGCGGGTCACCCACCGATGAAGCGTCAGGAGCAACCGTCCAGACCGCCTCGTCCGCCCTGGACGCCGGGCCGGGAGATCGCGCGGCGCTGGCGAGGAAGAGTCCGCTGGCGCGCGCGGCGTCTCGCGCCTGAACCCGCGGGTCGGGTGTCGCACGCTCCGGCGCGATCGGCGCAATCGCCGGCGGCGAGACCTCGACGCCGGCCTGCTGCGCGCTGAGGATCGGCCGGCCCAGATCCCCCGGCAGAGGCGGGCCTAGCGGCGGCACGTCCTTGGCTCGTCCGGCATAGTCCTTGGGCAAGGCCGACAGCCGTTCGGGGGGCTGGCCGCCGACCGCATAGACCTCCGGCGTTGCCGACCGCCCGGACTTGGCCGTCAGCCCCCAGGCCAGAGCGCCGGCCAGGCCGGACACGGAGGCCGCGCCCAGGCCGATCAGCACCTTGCGTGACAGTCGCGTCACCACCGGCGCCGGAGCCCGCAGGCGCATGGCCTTGGCGATCTCCTTTTCGTCGTCGGCTAAGGAGCCGGTCATGACCGCGCCTCGCGCTTGATCCGGACCACTTTCTGACGCTTGCCGGTTCCCATGCGCAGCTCGGCGATGTCGAACAGGCGATCGACCACCATGCGCCCGCTCCGCACCCGATAATTGACCAGTTCCAGGGTCTTGCCGTCGGCGCCCCGCACGAAGAGCGGCGGCAGCTGGTCTTGGGCGACGGCGCGCGGGAACTCGATGAACACCTGCGCCCCGTCGTCGAACACGCGGGTCGGACGCCAGGCGGCGCGTTTGCCGCCGATCGCGTAGCCAAAGTACAGGCGATCCACGGCGTCCGATGTTGCGGCGGCGGGCGCGCTGGCTGGTGACCCGCCCGACGGTTGTCCGCCACTGAGCGCGACCAGCTCCCCGGCCGGATAGCGCCAGGACACCGACGACAGATAGGCGGCGGCCGTGGCCCGAAGCTCCAGATGGTAGGTCCTGCGGTCGGTATTGATGATCAGATTGGTGGCCAGATCCGGCCGGGTCGGCTTGACCATGACGTGGACGCGCTGACCCGCCCCCGCGCCGCTGATGGTGTCGCCGATGATCCACCGCGCCGTGTCGCCTGCCGCCACCGCGCCGTTTCCGACGAGGGCTTCGCCGGGCTCCAGCACGATGTCGCTGATCCGGCCAGGCGTCGCATAGACCTGATAGAGCGCGCCTTCCGCATAGACATAGACCTGGGAGGCGCCGGCTTGCGGTCCCACCGACGGCTCGACCCGGGCCGCGCGGTTGACCCGCGCGATCTGCGCCGCCGTCGGCGCCTTGTCTTGACCGCGCGGTTCGGCCTGCGTGGACCCCGCCGCCAGCAAGGCGGCAGACAGAAGGAGGTAGGGACGCAACATCAGCTCATCTCCCTTGACCAGGACAGGGCGTGGATGAAGACGCCCAGAGGGTTCTTGCGCAGCGCTTCGGCGGTCTTGGGCGGCTGCAGGACGACGGTCAGGATCGCGGTCCAGCGCTCGGTGGCCGCCAGCTGGCCGTCCTCGTAGCGTCGCTCGATCCAAGCGACGCGGAAGCTATCGGGCGAGGCGCGGATGACGCTGGAAATCTCGACCGCGACCTGGGTCCGGCCGACCTTGGCGAAGGGATCGGCGCCGCGGGCATAGTCCGAGAGGGCCAGGCCGCCGCGCTCGGTGGTGTAGTCATAAGCCGACAGCCAGTTGTCACGCACCACCACCGGATCGGCCGAGATCGAGCGCACCTGCTCGACGAAACGCCCCAAGTGCCAGACGATCTGGGGGTCGGTCGGCCGGTAGCCGGCGCTGGCCGGCGCGCTGGCCACGGCCTGTCCAAGACGATCGACCTCGACCACCCAGGGCGTGATCGTGCCGCGCGCCGATTGCCAGACCAGACCGCCGGTCAGGGCGGCGCTCAGGCCCAAGAGCCCCAAGGCCATCAGCCGCCAGTTGGCCGCCTGTACCCGAGCCGAACCCAGTCGCTCGTCCCAGGCCTGACCGGCGCGCTGATAGGGCGTCTCGGGAATGGGCGTCGCGCCATAGCGGGCGCTGCTGCGCTTGAAGGGGTTCATCAGTGATCCTCCGTCAGGGAAACGGTCGCCCCGCCGCCGCCATGATCGCCGCCACCGACCGCATGGGCCGTCGTCGCCGCGCCATGGGTCAGGACTTGTCGGCGCTCCAGGTCCTTGGCCCAGGCCGGCGGCCCGTTGGCATCGGTCGGCGAGGTCGCGGCCTCAGGTTTGGCGCTGGGGTCTGGCGCGGCGGGTTTGGGCCCAGCGGGCTCGCGCCTCGATCCGGCGGAGTGGCCCGTCGCGGCGGCGCCAAGCGCGCCCCCAGCCGGTCCTTGGGGCGGCGCTCCGCCGCCAGGCGCAACCGGTCCGAGACCTGCATCGCCGCGCCCCGAGGGCGCCAGCCGACCCGCCGCGCCGGCTCCAGCGGCCGCCAGTGCCCCGCCCGCGCCGGCCAAGGCGCCGACACCGGCCGCGCCGACCATGGCCATGCCGCCGACGGCCAGCCCCGTGCCGACCGCCGCGCCGGCGCCCAATTGCGGGCCGCCAGAGACGAGCCCCGTGGCGATACCGGGCCCGAAGATGCCCAGGCCCAGCAAGGTCACGGCGCCCAGGACGATGGCCAGCACCTCCTCGAGCGTCGGCTGGGCGCCGGCATAGTCGTGGACGAATTCATCGAACAGCGTCGAGCCGATGCCGACAATGACCGCCAGGACGAGGACCTTGATCCCCGAGGCCATGACATTGCCCAGCACCTTCTCGGCCAGGAACGCCGTGCGGCCAAAGAGCCCGAACGGCACGAGCACGAAGCCGGCCAAGGTGGTCAGCTTGAATTCTATGATCGTGACAAGCAGTTGAACCGCCAGGACAAAGAAGGCGACCATCACGACCAACCAGGCCGCGAGCAGCACGACGATCTGGACGAAGTTGTCGAAGAAGCCGGGAAAGCGCGCCAGCTCGCCCGCGTTCTCCAGCAGCGGCCGTCCGGCGTCGATCCCTGCCTGGGCCAGCTTGCCCGGCTGCAGGAAATCGGCCGCCGACATCGCCCCGCCCGTCGCCTTGAGCCCCAACCCCGAAAAGCTGGCGAAGACGATGTTGGCCAAGGCCTGGAAGTTGCCGATCAGGAAGGCGAAGAAGCCCACGAACAGTGTCTTCTTCACGAGCCTGGCCAGGATCTCCTCACCCGGCGACCAGGCCCAAAACAAAGCCGCCAAGGTGATGTCGATCGCGACCAGGGTCGTGGCCAGGAACGCCACCTCGCCGCCCACCAGTCCAAACCCACTGTCTATGTAGCGGCTGAAGACCTCCAGGAAGCGATTGACGACGCCGCTGCTGTCGCCGCTCACGAGCCCCTCTCCCCGAAGAAGCGCGCCCGGCTCTCATCCCATGCCGCCCGGCAGCGCGCGTCGCCGCGGGCCTTCTCCCCAAGGTCGCCGCAGCGCCTAAGCTCGCCCGACAAAGGACTGGCCGAACGATCGGCCTTCGGCGCTGAGGCCTTTCGCCCATGGACCAGGGCCATCGCGGCCATGACCGCGACCAGCGCCACGATCAGTCCAATGGCGATGGCCAGACGACAAGGATCAGGTCGCCCGGTCATGGCTTGGGCGCCTGCGTTGCACCGCTCTTACCCATGAAGGCCTGGAAGCGCGCCCTGGCGTCCTGTTGCGCGGCGGCGCGATCGGACGCTTCCAGCGCCTGGGCGCGTCCTTGAGCCGCGAGCAGCGCGGTGATCTGCGCCAGTTGCTGCGATTGCAGGGACAGCAGTTGATTGCCGGCCTGGGCGGCCTGCAGCGCGCCTGTGGCGTTCTGGCTGGCCGTAACCAGGGTCTGCATCTCGGCCCGGCTGGTCTCCAGCCCACCGACCACGCCGGCCTGGACCTTCAGGGCGTCTTCAAAAGCGCCGACCGAGGTCGCCCAGCGCTCTTGCGCGCGCGCCACTAGATCCTGCTCGGTGGCGCCGAGGCGCGCAGCGCCATACCGACCCTTGAAGGCGGTTTCGACAGCGTCGACGTCATAGGCCAGCCTCTGGGCTTGGCCGAGCAAGGCCTGGGTGCGCGACACCTGCGCCTGAAGCCGGGTCAGGGATGAGACCGGCAGGCTTTCGAGATTGCGGGCCTGATTGACCAGCATGGTCGCTTCGTTTTGCAACGAGGCGATCTGGTGATTGATCTGCTCCAGGCTACGCGCCGCCTGAACCACGTTCTGCGCGTAGTTCATCGGGTCGTTGACGGTGAGCTGGGCCGCCGCGGGCGCGGCTACGGCTCCAAGGGACACCAAGCCCAACATGAGATTTCGCCGTGAGATCACTGATTTCATGACTGCTTCTCCGATTGCAATGAGGCGACGGCGTGGGAACTCAGAAGTATGGACGCCCAGTCGAGCCCGCGACGCCGCAGCCAGGCGGCGGCGAAGTCGGCCGGCCCGGACGTCGTCAAAACCTCGGTGATGGCGGCTTGGTCGTCCTTGGAGGATGCGGCGCAAACCGCCAGACCGATCGGACCCAGCCCCAGTTCGAACAATCGGTTCCCGGCCCGGGTCTGGGCGTAGTAGTCGCGCTTGGGCGTGGCCCGGCTGAGGATTTCGATTTGCCGATCGTTGAGCCCGAAGCGCCGATAGATCGCGGCGATCTGCGGCTCCAGGGCGCGCGGATTGGGGAGCAGAATACGGGTCGGGCAGCTCTCGATGATCGCCGCCGCCAGGGGGCTCGCCTCGATGTCGGACAGCGACTGGGTCGCGAAAACCACCGACGCGTTCTTCTTGCGCAGCGTCTTGAGCCACTCGCGAAGCTGCGCGCCGAAGGCCGGGTCATCGAGAGCCAGCCAGCCCTCGTCGATGATGATCAGGCTGGACCGACCATCCAAGCGCCCCTCGATGCGATGAAAGAGATAGGCCAGGACGGCCGGCGCGGCGGTCGAACCCAGCAGCCCCTCGGTCTCGAACGCCTGGACATCCGCGACGCCCAGATGCTCGAACTCGCCATCCAGAAGCCGGCCGAACGGTCCGCCCAGGCAATAGGGCCGCAAGGCCTGTTTGAGCGACGCCGATTGCAGCAGGGCGACCAAGCCGGTCAGGGTCCGTTCGGCAGCCGGCGAGGAGGCCAGGCTGCCCAAGGCGCTCCAGACCAGGGCCTTGGCGGCCGGATCGAGCGCCACGCCTTCGCGGGCGAAAATCGCCTCGAGCCAGGCCGACGCCCAGGCCCGTTCGGCGGGGTCATCGACACGCTCTAGAGGCTGCAGCCGGACAGCCCCGTCCTCGTCAGGCGCCAAGGCTGCGCCAAGATCGTGATGATCGCCGCCCATGGCCAGGGTGGCGGCGCGGATCGAACCGCCAAAGTCGAAGGCGAAGATCTGGGCGCGGTCATAGCGCCGAAACTGCAAGGCCATCAGGGCCAGGAGCACGCTCTTGCCCGCGCCGGTTGGCCCGACGACAAGCGTATGGCCAACATCGCCGACGTGAAGGCAAAGCCGAAACGGCGTCGAGCCTTCGGTGCGGGCCAGCAGCAGCGGCGCCCCGCCCAAATGATCGTTGCGTGCCGGCCCAGCCCAGATCGCCGACAGCGGGATCATGTGGGCCAGGTTCAGAGTCGAGATCGGCGGCTGGCGGACATTGGCGTAGGCGTTGCCCGGGACCGAACCGAGCCAGGCCTCGACCGCGTTCAGGGTCTCGCGAATGCAGGTGAAGTCGCGCCCCTGGACGACCTTCTCCACCAACCGCAGCTTCTCCTCGGCCAGGGCGGGATCCTCGTCCCAGACCACGACCGTGGCGGTGACATAGGCGAAGGCGACGCCATCGCCGCCCAGGTCCTGCAGCGCCGCGTCGGCCTCGATCGCCTTGTTGGCGGCGTCGCCGTCGAGAAGGTTGGCCGGCTCGTTGGTCATCACCTCCTTGATCAGGGCGGCGACCGACTTGCGCTTGGCGAACCACTGGCGTCGGATCTTGCCCAGCACGGCCAAGGCGTCGGTCTTGTCCAGGCAGACCGCCCGGGTCGACCAACGATAGGCGAAGGCCAGGCGATTGAGCTCATCGAGCAGGCCCGGCCAGGTCGCCGTCGGAAAGCCGCTGATGGTCAGGACCCGAAGATGCGCCGCGCCCAGTCGCGGCGCGAGACCGCCGATCAGAGGCTCATCGGCCAGCAGCGCGTCCAGATAGATCGGGGTTTCCGGAACCCGGACGGCGTGTCGGTGGGTGGAAACGCAGGCGTGCAGATAGGTCAGGGTCTGCGCGTCGGACAGCCAAGCCGCCTGCGGCATGAACCCGTCGAGCAGGGCCAGCAACCGATCGGTCTGGTCGACAAATCCGGCGAGCGCCGCGCGCCAGTCGACGCCATGGTCCCGACGGCCTTCATAGAGAAGCCCTTCGATCCGGCTAGCGCGCTCGGCCGGCGGCAGCCAGGTCAGGGTCAGGAAGTAGTCGCTTTCGAAATGCGCCCCGGCCGCGAGGAAGTCGGCGCGCCGTTCGGCGTCAACCAGGCCGGCCAGCGGGTCGGGGAAATCGCTGTCGGGATAGGCTTGAGCCGGATCGCGCTGGGCTTCGACGAACACCGCCCAACCCGACCCCAGCCGACGCAGCGCCCCGTTCAAACGCGCCGACACCGAGACCAATTCGGCCGGGGTCGCGGAATCCAGATCCGGCCCCCGAAACCCGGCCGTGCGCTGCAGGGCGCCGTCCTTGTTCAACACCACGCCGGGCGCGACCAAGGCGGCCCAGGGCAGGAAGTCGGCCAGGCTCGCGGGGCGGCGTTGATATTCGCGGAGGTTCAGCATGATCGCCTCACACCGAAAGATGCGCGGGAATGCGGACGTGGCGGCGCGCGACCTCGACGATCAACGGGTCGCGACGCGCCGCCCAGACCGCCAACCCGTGGCCGACAGCCCAGACCACCAGCCCCACGAGCCAAAGCCGCAGGCCAAGCCCGATGGCGGCGGCAAGGGTGCCGTTGAGCAGCGCCACGGACCGGGGCGCGCCGGCCAGCAGCATCGGCTCGGTCAGAGCCCGGCGAACCGGGGCCAGAAAGCCGGGCACGGAAGCGGCGTCCTCCATTAGACCAGCGCCCCGCCGCCAAACGAGAAGAACGACAGGAAGAAGGAACTGGCCGCGAAGGCGATCGACAGGCCAAACACGATCTGGATCAGCTTGCGAGCGCCGCCGGAACTGTCGCCGAACGCCAGGGTCAGGCCGGTGACGATGATAATGATCACCGCGATGATCTTGGCGACCGGCCCCTCGATCGACTCCAGGATCTTCTGCAGGGGCGCTTCCCACGGCATGGACGAGCCCGCCGCCTGGGCCGAGCCAAGCGTCAGTAAAGCGGTGACCGCCAGACCGGCGAGCCCGGCCTTCGCCGCGGCGATCGGCGGGCCAAGGCGCGCTCCGCCGAGGATCGGCTGACGATGGGCGGGTCCGGTATCGGACCTGGGCTGGCGATAGACCATGACGATCTCCTCTGAGATTGCGGGATCAGGCGGGGGTGAGTTGGTAGGCGCCGTCGGGCGCGAGGCCGTTGAGGCGGGTCAGTTCGATCAGGCGGCGCTGGGCGCCCCGACCAGCGAGGACAGCGATCAGATCGACCGTGTCGGCGATCAGGGCGCGGGGCACAGTCATCGTGGCCTCTTGGATCAGTTGCTCCAGTCGCAGCAGCGCCCCTTGCGCCGAGCCGGCGTGCAGGGTCGCCACGCCGCCGGGATGGCCGGTGCCCCAGGCCTTGATGAGGTCCAGCGCCTCGGCGCCCCTCACCTCCCCGATCAGGATCCGGTCGGGCCGTAGCCGCATGGCCGAGCGGACGAGATCGCGCAGCGAGGCCACCGCCTCCTTGGTGCGCAGGGAGACCTGATTGGGCGCCGCGCACTGCAGCTCGCGGGTGTCTTCCAGGATGATGACGCGGTCCTCGCCGCCCGCGATCTCGCGCAGCAAAGCATTGACCAGGGTCGTCTTGCCGCTGGAGGTGGCGCCGGCGATCAGGATGTTGTCGCGACGCCGCACCGCCTGCGCCAGGATCTGAGCCTGCTCGGCGCTCATGACCTCGGCGGCGACATAGTCGTCGAGGCCGAAGATCGCCACGGCCGCCTTACGGATGGCGAAGCACGGGGCACGAACCAAGGGCGGCAGCAGGCCTTCGAAGCGCTCGCCGGTCAGCGGCAACTCGGCCGAGATCCGCGGCCGGCCGGCATGGGCCTCCTCGCCGACATGATGAGCGACCAGACGGATGATACGCTCGGCGTCGGCGGCGCTGATCGCCACGCCGGCGGCCGATAGCCCCTCCCCCAGCCGGTCCAGCCACAGTTGGCCATCGGGATTGAGCATGATCTCGACGACAGCGGGTTCGGCCAGCCAGTCGGAGATGTCGGCGCCCATGGCCGTGCGCAGCATCTTGGCGCCGCGCTCTTGTCCCTGATGCTGATCCTGGATCTGGCCCACGGCGATCCCCATTGACGATGGGGACGACTAAAGGGGCGTCATTTCGCGGCCGGGCAACAGCGGGATGATGGGCGTAGGGCTATGGCGTAGAGAAAGAAGTCGACGACGATGAGGCCGTGCTGGCTAGCTCAGGGTGCATCAGGAACGGACCGTCGCTCGCCTCGGAGAAACGGACCTTGGCCGAGCGTGCCTTGCGGCTACGTCTTTCGGAACACGAGTACCAGGTTGTTCGCGGGCATGGTGAGACGTTCGGAAAGGCCAAGGCCATGGGTAGCCGCCAAGGCGACCAGATGGTCCAGGTGGCGAATTCCCCACTCGCGATTGCGTCGTCTCAGGCTCTGATCGAACTCGAGGTTGCTGGGCGCTGTCGGCGTGTCGCCCTCGATGAACGGGCCGTACAGGAACAGGCCGCCGCCCGCAGGCAGCACACGCGCAGCGCCCGCCATCAGGCCGGCCGTGGCCGTCCACGGCGAGATATGGATCATGTTGATGGCGAGGACAGCGTCGGCTCGTTCGACGGGCCAGATGTCCGGTTGCGACGCATCCAGCACCAGCGGACACAGAAGGTTGCCTAGGCCGGCATGCTCGCGCCAGGCGGCTATGCTATCCAGAGCGCCGGGATCGGCATCGGTCGGCTGGTATTGCAGCGTGGGCAGCGCTGCGGCGAAGTGAACTGCGTGCTCGCCGGCTCCCGCCGCAACCTCCAGCACCAGACCGTTCGCCGGCAGGCGCGTCCGTAGGACCTGCAGAATGGGATCGCGGTTTCGGGCCGTGGAGGGGGACGTACGCGCGGCGGGAGACAGCGGATCGGACATGCCGACAATCTGAAGGCTTCGGCCGCTCGGCGCCATTTGCAGACCTTCGCGTTTTGCCGGAAACGTGACATTCGTCATTCATTTTTGACGGGGGCCACAATGGATCACTGTAGCCATTTGTGGCTTGTGACGTGACCCCCATTTCTCATCCAGCGATAACGAGAGTCCTGGGTTGATTTGAGCCTTGGTGTTGGTGGGTGGCAAGAGGCCGGCGCGCGGAGCTA
>NCEV01000043.1 GCA_002280875.1 Caulobacter sp. 32-67-35
GCGGCGAAGTTTTTTCGCCAGCGAGACCGGGCACGTCTGTCGCGTCCTGCCCATCGAGATCGCCATCGACTCCGCCGAGCGCCTCGATGATGAACGGCGGATCATCGTCGAACTGTGGTGCTACCGTCGCACGCACCGGCGATGAGGCATTGCCCGCTACGGCTGCCCCAGCGGACAGCCAGGTCTCGCCCTGATCGTCGGTCTTGACGATTGCGCGCCCGTTGCTGGGGGAGATCGAACGGGGGATTTCCCCTTCCGATGTCTCGTTCCTTTATAGCCTCAGTAAGCAGGGAGACATCCGGAGGGGTTTTTCCTGACGGCGGGCGCGCAGATCGGCGCGCAACCGTTCCTGCAAACCTCCCTGGAATGTCCCGCTCATCGGTCTCCAAAAGCCCTTGCAGGACGAGGGGCGACCACGACGCCTAAGGCGTTCCCCACATCATCCGTTTGCAGGAACAGCAGACCCGGCCAGATCACGGCACGTCGTCCCCGTTTCCTTGACGCCCTGCCGATCCGTGAGAATCTCGGCACCGTCATCAACGGCCCTGGAGACCATCCCTGAAACGAGTGGCGATCTACGCGAGGGTCAGCACCGACCGTAATCAGACGGTCGAGAACCAACTGCGAGAGCTTCAGACCGTGGCGCAACGATCCGGCTGGATCGTGGTCGGCGTCCACACCGACGAAGGGATCAGCGGCGCCAAGGGCCGCGATCAACGCCCCGCCTACGACGCCCTGTTGAAGGCCGTCAGCCGCCGGGAAATCGATCTGATCGCAGCTTGGTCTGTTGACCGTCTCGGACGGTCCCTGAGCGATCTGGTGGCCTTCCTGGGCGACATTCAGGCCAAGGGCGTGGACCTCTACCTGCATCAGCAAGGGCTCGACACCAGCACGCCTTCGGGCCGGATGATGTTCGGCATGCTGTCGGTTTTTGCCGAATTTGAACGATCCATGGTTCGGGAAAGGGTCCTGAGCGGCCTGCGTCGCACCACCAAGAAGAGCGGTCGCAAGCCGATGGCCGAGGACCGCCTGGCCGCGATCAGGAAGTCGTTGAGAGACGGTCTGGGCATCCGCGCCACCGCCCGGCTGCACGCCGCCTCGCCAATGACCGTCACCGCCGTCAAACGGTCCCTGCAGACTGTCCAGGCCGACGGTGGCGAGACCGTCGTCGCGATATGACTGGACTTAATGGCGCCGGACGGGCGTCCAGCACACCAGTGGTCGCTTCCGCTATCAGCCCGATCTTGACCTCGCACCGCCCGGATCAGCAGCCTGACGGCTAATCCCGCACCTCAGTCTAGGAGTCCAAGCATGGCCAACGACGTCATCATCAGCGCTGCCGCAGAGCCGGTGGAGGACGGTCAGACGGGACCGGTGGACGACCGTGAGAAAACCCACCTAATCGGCCCTGTCGCGTCCACCATTCCTCTCCCAAATTTAAATCTCTGATCGCGCGGACTGTTTGGTCTAGCGCGCGTTTCGGTTCGGGCAGTCGACGCCGATCGACACCTCGTCGATGCGGTTCCGGAACCAAATAGGTCCTTTTCCTCCAATGTGGCGCCTTTGCCACATACGAATTCCGGTTTGCTGCGTTTGTCCTGTCGGGTCCGCCTCTGGGTCGGCCCCACGACAATTCAAGCGAGGGTGCAAACCATGAGATTCCAATTGTTGGCCGGCGTCGCGGTGGCCGCGCTTTGCGCCGCCACAGGCGCGTCCGCCCAAAGCGCGACGAGCGGTTGGTACGTTGCCGGCGACGTCGGCTACCACATGCCCGAAGACGTCAAGGCGACGTCGTCCAAGGGCTACAACTGGGACTTTTCCCAAAAGGAAGACTGGGCCGCCTTTGGGCGCCTGGGCTACAAGTTCTCGCCCAACTGGCGCGTTGAAGGCGAATACGGCTATCGCGGCTCCGACATCGAAAGCGTTCGGGGTTCGGGTCTTTCCGGCGCCCAGCCGATCGGGCTCTGCACCGCCGGCCCGATCCGCACCGCCTCCTCACCCAAGTGTGGCGAGCCGAACGGCGAGATGAAGGCCACCACCCTGATGGCCAATGTCATTTATGACTTCATGCCCGAGTCGAGCATCCACCCCTTCATCGGCGCCGGCGCCGGTATGGCCTGGGTGCATAACAAGGTCTATGGCCAGCTGAGCGGCGTTCCCGCTGGCGGCGCGCCGTTCCAGAACGCAAGCTTCGACGACGTTGATCAGGCCTTTGCCTATCAGGGTCTGCTGGGCCTGGCCTGGGATTTCGCCCCCAACTGGAGCATGGACCTGACGGGCCGTTATCTGGCCACCAAGGATCTCAAGTGGGGCCAGGTGACGCAGAACGCCGGTCCGGGCGTTGGCTCGATCACCGACACCGGCATCTATGAAGGCAAGTACAAGGACGCCTCGGTGACCCTGGGCGTGCGCTATACCTTCGGCGCGCCGCCGCCTCCCCCGCCGCCGCCCCCGGCCCCGCCGGCCCCGCCGCCCGCTCCCCCGGCCCCGCCGGCTCCCCCGCCGCCGCCGCCTGCCGCGGTCTATGAAGCGCGCGAGTTCGTGGTTTACTTCCCGTTTGATCAGTACGTGCTGACGCCCGAAGCCCAGGCGGTGGTCCAGCAAGCCGCCGACTATGCCAAGGCCGGCATGGCGACCAAGCTGACGATCACGGGTCACACCGATACGTCGGGTTCGGATCGCTACAACGCCCGTCTGTCGGAACGCCGCGCCAAGGCCGTTGCTGATGGTCTGGTCGGCATGGGCGTCGCCGCCACTGCCGTGGCTGTCGACTGGAAGGGCGAAAGCGCTCCCGCCGTCGCCACTGGCGATGGTGTGAAGGAACCGCTGAACCGTCGTTCGACGATCTCGATCAACTTCTAGATCGAACGTTCATCGGAGTTTGGGGCTCGACCGAAAGGTCGGGCCCTTTTCTTTGGCCGGGACCCTGAAACGAAAGACGCTCCCGATGGGGCGTCGGGAGCGTCAACACGGACGGCCTGGAGGGCAAGAGGCCGTCGTCATGGACCGACCTTGGGGGGTTGCCGGCCTCATGTCACTGGGCGCCGTCTTGCGGGCGGACGCCGTCCGTCAGAGGCCCTCAGGGCCCGACGAAAGCTCGTTCACGCGGACTTACCTGTCCAATTTCGAGGTTGATTATACGCCGGCTCTCGCCACGGGCGAGTCAAAACGGTCCGGCATGAGCAGGCGCGACAATTCGCGCGGGAGCGGCGAGGGCGCGCCCGTCACCCGGGCCACCACGTGCTCGGCCAGCAGCGGCGCCAGGCAGAAGCCGCGTCCGCCCAGACCGCTCAGAACAAACAGGCCTTCAGCCAGTTGGCCGGCCAATGGCAGGTGATCGGGGGTGGCGACCCGTGTCGCGGCGCGCCCCGACAGCGGAACGCGGCCCAGCCGCTCGGCCAGTTGCGGCAAGCCCTTGGCCAGGATCTCCAGATTGCGCCTGTGATCTTCTGATCGCACGTCGGTGTCGAGCACGCCCCGGTCATGGGTGGCGCCGAACAGAACGCCGTCGCGGGTCGGAATGGCATAGCCGCCGAAGGCCGCCGGGGTGCAGCCTGGCTCGGCAACGGCGGTCCAGCTGGCCTGGCCGCGCACCGGTCGATAGCCAAGGGTGGGCCACAGGTCGCCCAGCCCCGCGCCGGCCGCGATGATCACGGCGTCGGCGCGCAGGATCTCGCCGCCATTGCCGTCGAGCAGACGCCAGGCGTCCGCATGTCGCTCCAGGCCGGCCACCCGCGCCGCCAGGGTTTCGCCCCGCCAGGCGTCCAGCACCCCGCGCGGTTCGATCACCAGCGCTCTGGACATGACCAGGGCGGCGCCCGCGGGCTCGCCCAGCGGGTCGGCGGCCGAGGTCAGCAGGGTCATGGTTCCGGGTTCGAAGATGTCCTGGCCCGCCACAACCGCAAAGCGCTCTTCGGCCGGCTGGCTCTGGGCCAGTTGCAGGACGCCGCGGGCGATCACGGCGCCGGGCAGGGCTTCATAGAGGTCGACCGCCCGGGCGAAGGCCTGGGCCGGGAGCGCGGCGCGCGGGCCCCCGCCGGCGTCGAGAGCAGGGGTGACGAGGGCGGCGGGATTGCCCGAGGCGGGCGCGTCGTCAGCGTCGATGACCGAGACCTCGAGGCCCTGAGCGCGGGCGGCGCGGGCCAGGGCGGCGGCGGCAATGCCGCCGCCGATGATGGCCAGACGGGCGGGGCTGGGCGACGCGGACGGCGCGTCGGGGAGCCAGGCCTCCAGGCGGTCCTTCTTGCGGCCAAAGCCGGGGCGCTTGGCGATCTCGAAGCCGGCCGCCTGCAGGCCGCGCCGCACTGCGCCGGCGACCGTGAAGGTGGCCGCGCGCGCGCCGGGCGCCGAGCGGGCGGCGACGGCGGCCAGAATGTCCTCGCTCCACATTGCCGGATTGAGGGCGGGCGAGAAGCCGTCGAGGAACCAGGCGTCGGCCGCGCCGTCCCAGCTTTCCAGGGCCTGGCGCACGTCCGTGACCGCCAGATCCAGGGTGGCGCGGAAGCCTGGCAGGTCAACCCGGTGAAAGCCGCGCGCTTGCCCTGGCCAGTGATCCAGCAGCGCCTGGGCGGCCTCGCCCAGCTCGGGCCAGACCGACAGGGCGCGGGCGGCGTCCTCGCGGCTGATCGGATGGGCCTCGATCGAGAAGATATGCAGCCGGGCTTGCGCGGGCGCCTCGCGACGCCACAGATCCAGCAGGGCGGCGATATTGAGGCCGGTGCCAAAGCCCAGTTCACCGACCACCAGCCGGTCGCGGCCCGCGAAGCGCTCGGGCAGGCCGCAGCCGGTCAGGAACACCGCGCGGGTTTCGGCCAGTCCGTCGGCGCTGGAGAAATAGACGTCGCCATACAGACGCGAGCGCGGCAGGCCGTCCTCGTTCCAGACGAGGGGCGAGGCGTCATCGGGCGAGGCGTCGGTCATGGGCGCTAGAGCCGTGCGAGCCGCGCCTGTGTCAAGCGCACACGAAAAAGGGGCCGCCCGCCAGGACGGCCCCTTTGATCTCGACGCCGGGCGCGGCTTAGTGCGCGGGCTTTTCCGGCGCGGCGGCGGGCTGGGCCGGTTCCTTGGCGGTGGAGGCCGGGGCTTCGGCGGTTGCGGTGGTCGCGGCGTCGTCGCCTTCGGCCATCGGAGCGGCGGCGGCGTCAGCGGCGGCCTTGTTGGCGTCAGCCACGGCCTGGTCGTGGGCGGCTGCGGCGTCGGTCACGGTGCTGGCGCCGGCGGCGGCGGCTTCGGCCGCCGCGGTCGAGGCGTCCGCGCCCTCTTCCTTTTTGCCGCAGGCGGCGAGCGAAAGGGCCGATACGGCGACGCCGGCGATCAGAAGCGTGCGAAGAACGGTGGTGTTCATGGGAAACCCCTTGCGGCTGTTGTTCTGGACGGTCGCCCACGGTTCGCAGGCGACGCCTTCAGCTGGCAGGGAATACCGGTTCGAACAGGCGCGCAAGCGTCAGGTCACGCGTCCGTGATTACATCGACGACAGACTCGCAAGCGCCGGACGACCAGACCCCGATCAGGCCTCGTTGGGGATCTGCGACAGGGCCTCTTCCAGCTCCAGGAAGCTGGGCTGGGCGGCGGTGGGCACATTGCCGCGACCGATCTCGACCGAGATCTGGGCGGCGTTGCCGTGCAGGTGGGCGACCAGAACGGCCTGGATGATCTTGTAGAAGGCGTGGTCGTCATCGACCACGGCGGCCAGGCGCGTCGCCATCGGGCCGACCAGGCCATAGGCCATGAACACGCCCAGGAAGGTGCCGACCAGGGCCGAGCCGATCATGCCGCCCAGCACGGCCGGTGGCTCGGTGATCGCGCCCATGGTCTTGATGATGCCCAGCACGGCGGCGACGATGCCCAGGGCCGGCAGGCCGTCGGCCAGCTGCGTCAGGGCGTGGGCCGGGGCGTGGGCCTCGTGATGGTGCTTTTCGAGCTGCTTCTCCATCGCGTCCTCGACCTGGTGGGGATCCTCCAGGTTCATGGTCATCATCCGCAGGGTGTCGCAGATGAAGTCGACGTCCGAGTTCTTCCACTTGGGGCCCGCGAAGATCTTGCCGAAGCCGGCCGCGGTGGCCTTGATCACGGTCATCGAGTTGGCGATCAGGAAGGCGGCGACGCCGGCCCCGAGAATGGCCATCAGTTCGTGCGGCGCGGCGTGGATGATCACGTCCATCTTGCCGCCAGCCATGATGAAGCTGCCGAACACGAGGCCAAAGAGCAGGACGATGCCAATGATCTGGAACATGACGTAAGGCCGACCCCGAGAAGTGATCCCGCATCATCCCGGTTAATGATTAATCCAAGGTTCCCGGACGCGGCTCGCCGAGTTGCGCGGCGGCGGCGAGCGGCCTAACAGTTGTTTGATGTCCACCGCCGCACCAGACGCCCGGAGCAACCGGGGCGCGTTCGCGATCCTCTTTGGAGTGTCGGTGGTCTCGGCCATGGGCAATAGCGGCATGTGGTCGGTGCTGCCGGCCATCGGGCGGGAAATCGGCATTCCGGACGTCCTGGTGGCGGCGATCTTTTCGCTGTCGGCCGTGCTGTGGGCGATCAGCTCGCCGTTCTGGGCCCGGCAGTCCGACATCCACGGCCGCAAGCCCTTGATCCTGCTGGGTCTGGTCGGTTTCTGCGTGTCGATGATCCTGTGCGCGATCGTCGTCAGCGCCGGGCTGCACCACTTCGCCGCGCCGATGGTGATCTTCGTGCTGTTCCTGATGGCGCGAGCGCTGTTTGGCCTGTTCGGCTCGGCGTCCAACCCCGCCACCCAAGCCTATATGGCCGAGCGCACCAGCCGCGAGGAGCGCACCCAGAGCATGGCCACCCTGGCCGGGGCGTTTGGCCTGGGCACGGTGGTGGGACCGCTCCTGGCGCCGCTGTTTGTGCTTCCCATCGTGGGCTTGGCCGGCCCGATGTTCGCCTTCGCCATCCTGGCCGGCGTGATGGTGATCATCGTTCAACGGGGCCTGCCCGAGACCTTCAAGCCCAGCCGCGGCGAAACGCCGCCCCGGCGCGGCTTTGGCTTTCCGCGCGGTGGCCGGCCTGCTGGCCCAGTGGGGCCTGATCCGCATGTTCGCCATGCGACCGCGCGACCTGATGCGCTGGGGCGCCGGGGCGGCGGTTGTAGGCAATGTGATCGTCGCCTTCGCGCCGGACTACGCCGCCGTCGCCATCGGCTTCGCCATCGCCAATCTGGGCTACGGCTTCGCGCGGCCGGGCTTCACCGCCGGGGCCTCGCTGTCGGTGGGGGCCAAGGATCAGGCCGGCGCCGCCGGGGCGATCGCGGCGATCAACGGCCTCAATGTGGTGTTCGGCCCGCTGTTTGTGATGCTCTATCGCTGGATCGGCTGGGGTCCGTTCGTGCTCAACGCTGTCATCCTGGCAGGCCTGCTGGTCTACACATTCCGTCAGGCGGCTCTGCGAAAGGTCAGCGAAGCCGATCCCCAGGAGGAGGCGACCCTGGCCAGCCTCGAGCGCAGCGACGAGGGCGGCTAGGCCTTTGTCCCCCTGTGCTACGTTCCGCCTGGCTGGAAAGCCTAGGCCGCGAACCGGCGCAAGGCCGCGCTATCGCGCAGGACGATGTGGCGCGTGGTGGGAATGGCGATCACGCCGTCGACCTGCAGCTGGGTGAGCGTGCGCGACACCGTCTCGATGGTCACGCCCAGATAGTCGGCCATGTCCTGGCGCGACATCGGCACATCCAGTTCCCCGTCGGCGCCGGTGCGGTTGGCCAGATCGATCAGCAGGCTGACCACGCGTTCGCGCGCCGACTTGCGGCCCAGCATCAGCACATGGTCCTGGCTGCGCTGCAGGCCTTCGACCGTCAGGCGAAACAGCGCCCGGGCCACCTCGGGCCGCTGGGCGGCCAGCTGGCTGAGCGCGGAGCGACGCACCATGCGCACCGTGGCGTCTGTCATCGCTTCGGCCGAAACCCGATGCACATCGCCCGCTTCAATGCCGAAATAGTCGCCGGCGAAGTGGAACTGGTCGATTTGCCGCCGACCATCGCGAAGGCTCCGGCAGGTGCGGACCGCGCCCGAGATCACCTGATAGACGTGGTCGGCGGTCTCGCCTTCGCCGAAGATCTCTTCGTCGCGGGCGTGGCGCAGGCAGGGGCCGGTGAAGCCGAAGGGCGCGGCGATCTGGGCCGGCGCGTCGGATTGGTGAAACGGGGACAGCATGTGGCGGTTCCTTGTTGCCACCCGTTCTGGAGCGCGCGGCGCGCCCGGTAAATTCGGTTGTGACGCCTAAGGGACCTTACTTAAGCGCGGCTGCGGAGCCATTTGAAGCGTCAGCTTGCGCTGGATCAAGGCGAGCCCGGCCGTGGCGTGGTGGGCTAGGGTATGTGCGGTCCCTCTGACGCCCTCGACGCCGAGCTCGCCCGGCGCCCCCTGATCGTGGTCCTTGATGAAGACGAGGCCCTGCGCGAGGCCTTGCGCTTTTCCCTGGAGACCGAGGGCTATCGTGTCAGCGTCTTTGGCGAAGCCGAGGCGTTGCTGGCCTGTTCGCACTGTCTGGGCGCGGCCTGTTTCGTGCTGGACGAGTCGGCCTGCGCGCCTCGCCTGCGCAGCCAGCTGGCGCGGCGGCGTGCGCCCGTGATCCTGATGTCGGCCGGGCAGACACGCCACGCGCGGGGCGGCGGCCAGGTTCGGATCGTCGACAAGCCGCTGATGACTGACGCCCTCAGTCGACAGATCGCGGCGGCCCTCGCGGGCGTCTAGAGCCCTTTCCGACCTGATTGTTTCATCAGGGTCGGGCGAAAAGGTCTCTAAATCAAAAGTTTAGAGCATTTTTCGATCCGATAACCGTTTCACACTTATCGGAAAATGCTCTAGCCGCGCACCGACAGGGTCATCCGCACCAGGGCGGCCAGATTGTCGGCATGCATCTTGGTCATCAGCTTGGCGCGATAGATCTCGACCGTCCGGGGGCTGATACCCAGCTCGCGGGCGATCACCTTGTTGGGATGGCCGGCGACCACGCCGTCCAGCACCTGGCGCTCGCGTTCGGACAGCGTCTCCAGGCGATGCTGGATCTCCGCCTGATCATCGGACATCGAGGGCGCTTCCAGAGCGTTCAGGGCTCGCCTGAGAGCATCCAGAATACGGCCTTCCGAGAAGGGCTTTTCGATGAAGTCCACGACGCCTGACCGCATGGCTTCGACCGCCATCGGGATATCGCCATGGCCGGTGATCATGATGACGGGCATGCGGGCGTTCAGCGCGGCCAGTCGCGCGACCAGCTCCTGACCGCTCATCTCGGGCATGCGGACATCGGTGATCACGCAGCCAGGTCTTGCGGTCGGCAGGGCGTCCAGGAAGGCGGGTCCGCTCTCATAGCTGACGACCTGGAAATCGGCCGACTCCAGCAGGAAGGCCAGGGACTCCCGGGCGCTTTCATCGTCGTCGACCACATGAACCACGGCCTCAGTCATCAATATCGTCCTCCTGGTCGGCGGGCGGCAGGGTGAAACGGAAGATCGTCCCGCCCCCCGTTTTGACTTCGGCCCAGATCCGTCCGCCATGCGCCTCGATGATCGAGCGCGAGATCGAAAGCCCCACGCCCATACCCTGCGGCTTGGTGGTCATGAAGGGCTGGAACAGTTTTTCACGCACCGCATCGGTGATGCCGCTTCCACTGTCGGCGACGCTGACCCGGGTCCAGCCCTCCTCGTTCAGGTCGCTGGAAATAACAAGTTCGCGCCGCGGCAGGTTTTCCATGGCGTCAATGCCGTTGCGGATCAGGTTCAGCAGCACCTGCTGGATCTGGACGCGGTCGGCGAAGACCTGATCGGCCTGGGGATCCAGCGACAGTCGCACATCGACCTGGCGTTCCTTCTCGCCGATCAGGGCCAGGGCGCTGGCCTCCTCGACCAGCTTGGACAGGCTCTCGACTTCGCGCTCGCTGGCGCCGCGCCGAACGAAGTCGCGCATCTTGTGGATCACGTCACCGGCCCGCAGCGCCTGGGCGGCGGCGCGGTCGATCGCGTCGCGCACCTTGGCCTGGTCGGCCGGGCGACCCCGGTCGATCAATCGGCGCGACCCGGTCAACAGGTTGGCGATGGCCGAGAGCGGCTGATTCAGCTCGTGGGCCAGGGCCGAGGCCATCTCGCCAACAGCGGTCAGGCGCGACACATGGACCAGTTCGTTCTGCAGCTCCTGCAGGCGGGTCTCGGTCTGCTGGCGGTCGGTCAGGTCGCGAATGAAGCCGGTATAGGAGGGGCGTGGGCCGCGGGTCTCGCCGACCGCCAGCTCCATGGGAAAGGTCGAGCCGTCCTTGCGTTCGCCGACCACCACGCGGCCGATACCGATGATCCGCTTCTCACCCGTCTGGGCGTAGCGGCGCAGAAAGCCGTCATGGGCCTGACGATAGGGACTGGGCATCAGCAGGGTGACATTCTGACCAATAGCCTCGGCCGCCGCCCAGCCAAACAGGCGCTCGGCCGCGGGGCTGAACGAGGTCATCACCCCGTCGCGGTCGATGACCACCACGGCGTCTGGCACGGTGTCGAGGATCGACTGCAGGTGGGCGTTGGTCGCCGCCGCCCGCCGCCGCGCGGCATGGAACCAGCCGCCGCCAATGGCCATGCCGATGCCAACCAGCAGGAAGATCACGCCGCTCAGCGCCCCGACCAGGGTCTGGGCGTCGTTGTGGCTCAAGGCCCCGACCACCAGGCTCGCGCAGACCGTCGCGAACAGGCCGCAGATCAGGCCGCCCAGGGCGGCGCTGACCAGGACCGCCGGGATGAACAGCATGAACGACGAGGCCGCGGTGAAGGCCTCGCCCAGCGACAGCCGCACCACGAACGTGGCCGCCACGGCCACGGCGGCCACCATATAGGGGCCGGGACGCGGATCGCTGAACAGGGGATAGGAGGTCGGCCGCGCCGCCGTCATGGTGTCTTCGTCTCTGTTGCCTCGCGCCTTATAGCCCAAGCCGGTCGCATTGCACGGCCCCGCGCCCGCTGGTCGTCGCGGCCGTCTCCCGCGGGGAGACCTCTCATCATGGTCTACAGCGACAGCTTTCGATCACAGATCGTCAGTGGGGCGGGCCGATGGCTGACAAGCACCAGGCCCTGGCCGGTGCGATCCAGACGCGTGGCCAGGCGCTGCAGCACCAGCGCCTCGGTCGCGGCGTCCAGACCCTCGGTCGGCTCGTCGAGAAGCAGCCAGGGGGCAGGACGCAGATAGGCGCGGGCCAGGCTCAGCCGCCGCCGTTCGCCGCCGGAGAGGCGCTCGCCATTGTCGCCCAGCCAGGCCGTCAGGCCGGCCGGCGCGGCGCGGATACGCTCGTCCAGCGCGGCGTCGCGCAGGGCGGCCCACAGGTCGTCCTCGGACGCATCGGGGGCGGCGAGACGCAGATTGTCGGCCACCGTGCCGGCGATCAGGGCCGCATCCTGGGGCGCATGGGCGAAGACCGCGCGGGCGACGGCGGGGCGCAGGTCGGCCAGGTCGGCCCCGCCCACGGTGATCGCGCCTCGCGGGCTGGGGCGCAGGGCCACCAGGCGTTCCAGCAGCGTGGTCTTGCCCACGCCCGAGGGACCGATGATGGCGATGCAAGCCCCGGGGGCGAAAGTCTCGCCCAGCAGGCCAAGGTCAGGCTCCTGCGGCGCGGCGGCTGCCGGGGTCGCCGGCGTGTGGCGCAGGATGGCGTCGAGGCGGCGGGCGGCTTCGGTGGATGCGCCGTCCTGGTCGAACGCTGCCGCCAGGTTGCCGACGCCGTCTACGGCCATGGCGGCGGCCAGCCCCGCCAGCGCCGCCAGGGCCGCTCCCGCCGGCGCGGCGAGGGCCACGGCGGCGGCCGTCGCCAACCCCAGGATCACAGCCTGCGAGGCGGCGATCCAGCCCCTGGCGCGGGCGGCGTCCTGACGGGCGGCGTCCACAGTCTGGCCATGCGCCATCAGGGTTTCACTCGCCCAGGTTTCCAGTCCATAGGCGCGGAGCTCGGGGGCTGCGGCGGCGAGGCTGGCGGCGGCGTCCTTGAGGCCCCCCATGCGGATCTGGATCTGGCGGCCGGCCGGGGCGGAGAGGCGCTGGGCCAGGGCGCGCGCCACAAGGATCGCGGCGAAGGCCGACGCCAGAATCGCGAGACCAGCCGCCCAGCCCGCCAGCAGGCCAAGCGCCACACCGGCGGCCACGGCGGCGCCCGCGCCCCACGGCGCCGAAAGCCGCACGAAGCGGGTCTCGACCGCGTCGACATCCTGCACCAGCCGGGCGGAGGCTTCGCCGCCGGACAGGGCCAGGGCCTCGGCGGGCGGAGCGGCGGCAAGGGAAGAAAAGAGCACCGGCCGGATCGCCGCCAGGGCGCGCAGGGCGGCGGCATGGCCGCTCAATCGTTCGCCATAGCGCGCGCCGGTTCGCAAGATGGCCAGCAGCCGGATGGTCGCTCCCGGCAGCAGCACGTTGAAGGCCTGGGCCGCCCCAAGACCTACCGCCCCCGCCAGAGCGGCCCCGGTGATGAACCAGCCAGACAGGCCCAGCAACACGGTCGACCCCGCACCAACCACGGCGGCGCAGACAGCGGCCAGCAGCAGGCCCTCGGCATGCCGGCGGCGTTGGACGCGGATCAGGGTCTGGAGGGGCGAGGCGCTCATGTCAGCCGCACCACATGGTCGGCCAGATCGGCGACAGCCTGGGAGTGCGTGGCGATCAGGGTGGTGCGGCCCCGCGCAGCTTCCCGAATCGCGTCGAGAAGTTCTGTCTCTGCGACGGCGTCCAGATTGGCGGTCGGCTCGTCCATCAGCAGGATGGGCGCGGGCTTGAGGAGGGCGCGGGCCAGGGACAGCCGCCGCCTTTCACCGCCCGACAGGCCAGAGCCGCGCTCGTCCAGCCAGGCGTCTAGGCCGCCAGGCCGCATGGCCAGGGCGCCGGCCAGACCCACCCGCCGGGCGGCGGCCTCTATCTGGGCGCGGGTCGCGACGCGATGGGCCAGGGCGATATTGTCGGCGATGGAGCCCGGCGTGATCAGCGGATGTTGCCCAGCCCATGCGATCTGTCCCGACAGCGCGCCCAGCTCGCTCAGCGGCCGGCCATCGATCAGCACGGCCCCGGCGCTCAGCGGGGCCAGATCGAGCAGGAGGTTCAGCAGCGAGGTCTTGCCCGAGCCGCTGGGGCCCAGCAGGGCGACGGTCTGTCCAGCCGGAACGTCCAGGTCGAAGCCCTCCAGCACCGGGGCGTCGGCGTCCGGATAGCGGAGGGTTACGCTGCTGAACCGGATGGCCGGCGGGGCGGCGAAGGTCGCGGCCGCCGGACGCGGTTGCGGGCGGGGCAGGGCGATCAGGCTGGCGGTCGCGGCCTCGGCGGCCTGGCGATCGTGATAGGCGGCGGCCAGGCGGCGCATCGGCAGATAGATCTCCGGCGCCAGGGCCAGCACGAAGAAGGCGCGCTTGAGATCCAGCTGCTCGGGAACCGGGAAGGGCAGCAGGCGCAGCAGGTTGAAGCCGCAATAGACCGCGACCAGAGCCACAGAGAGGGCGGCGAAAAACTCCAGCGCGCCTGACGAAAAGAAGGCGACTCTCAGGACGCGGATCGTACGGGTCGCCAGCTCGTCGGCCGAGCGGGCGAGGTCGCGGGTGATCCGCTGCTCGGCCTGGAAGGCCAGCACCACGGGCAGGGCGCGGACACGGTCGAGGAACAGACCCGACAGTCGCTCCAGCGCCGTGAACTGGGCGCGGGATTCGGCGGCCGCCGCCGTCCCAGCCAGAGCCATGGCGATGATGAAGGGTAGCAGGGCGCCCAGGAGGATGGCGGCGGAGATGGGACTGGCCAGGGCGGCCACGGCGATCAGGGCCAGGGGCGTCGCGGCCGCCGCGAACCGGGCCGGCAGGAAGCGCGAGACATGGCCATCCAGCGCCTCGACCCCTTCAACCAGAGCGGTTGTCGCATCGCTGCTCGACAGGGCGCTGCCGGGTTTGCGGCCGGCCAGGGCGGAGGCGGCGTCGGTTCGAGCAGCGGCTTTCACCTGGGCGGCTGCCCGCGCGCCGGCCTCTCCCGCCAGCTTGGTCATCAGGCCGCGCGCGAGGGTCGCGACGACCAGCAGCGCCAGCCATCCCCGGAATTCTCGCCCGGCGGCCAGGGCGTCGATGGCGCAGGCCAGCCCGGCAGCGAAGGCGATCGCGGCTGCGCCGTCCAGCAGCACCAGCAGACGCGCCAGGCGCAGGGGCGCTGCGCCGGACCGCGCGACGTCGTTCAGTCTTGTCGTGACCTGGTTTTGGCCAGCGATAAGCGCTGGACGAGCTTGCATGGGTTGAGTGTACGATGGCGTCGCCTTCGCGCCTTGATTTTTATCAAGGCCCGCAGGGTTCGACCGGTCTAGGGCAGTGCTCTCGGCTGGCGTGATCATTCGCCGTCCGTTTCGGAGCTGTGCATGGACCCCGCTGTCGTCGATCTCTCGAGGCTGCAGTTCGCGCTGACCGCGCTGTACCACTTCCTGTTCGTGCCTCTGACCCTGGGGCTCTCGTTCATGCTCGTCATCATGGAGAGCATCTACGTGATGACCAAGCGCCCAATCTGGCGAACGGTCACGCGGTTCTGGGCCGGGCTGTTTGGCATCAACTTCGTCCTGGGCGTGGCCACCGGCCTGACCATGGAATTCCAGTTCGGCATGAACTGGTCCTACTACTCGCACTATGTCGGCGACATCTTCGGCGCGCCGCTGGCGATCGAGGGCCTGATGGCCTTCTTCCTGGAGGCCACCTTTGTCGGCCTGATGTTCTTTGGCTGGGACAAGCTCTCGCGGGTGGGCCACCTGTTCGTGACCTTCATGGTCGCGGTTGGCACCAACTTCTCGGCCCTGTGGATCCTGATCGCCAACGGCTGGATGCAGAACCCGGTCGGGTCCGCCTTCAATCCCGACACCATGCGCATGGAGGTCTCGGACTTCGGCGCCGTGCTCTTCAACCCGGTCGCCCAGGCCAAGTTCGTCCACACGGTCAGCGCCGGCTACGTCATCGCCGCCGTGTTCGTGCTGGGGATCTCGGCCTGGTATCTGCTCAAGGGCAAGCACATCGGGGTCGCCAAGCGCTCGATGACCGTGGCCGCCGCCTTCGGCCTGGCCTCGTCCCTGTCGGTGGTCGTACTGGGCGACGAGAGCGGCTACGCCCTGACCGACAACCAGAAAATGAAGCTCGCGGCCCTGGAGGCCATGTGGGAAACCGAGCCCGCCCCGGCCGGCCTGACCGCCTTTGGCATTCCTAGTCTGGCTGAGCGCAAGACCCACTATGAGGTCAAGATTCCCTATGTGCTGGGCCTGATCTCCACACGCAGCATCGACAAGCCGGTGGAGGGCATCTTCGAGCTCGTCGCCATAGCCGAGGACCGGATCGAGTCCGGCGTGAAGGCCTATGACGCCCTTGAGCGGGTCAAGGCTGATCCCAAGGACGTGACCGCACGCGCCGCCTTCGAGCTGCATCGACGCGACCTAGGCTACGGCCTGCTGCTCAAGCGCTATGTCGCCGATCCGCGCATGGCCGATGCCGCCACCATCAGGAAGGCTTCGTGGGATACGGTGCCTAATGTGCCGGTGATGTTCTGGGCGTTCCGCGTCATGGCCGGCATCGGCTTCCTGATGATCGCGCTTTTCGCCACGGCCTTTGTTCTGGTTACGCTGCGCAAGCATCAGACCAAGTGGTTCCTGGTGCTGGCCGTGGCGGCCATCCCGCTGCCCTGGATCGCGGCGGAGCTGGGCTGGGTCCTGGCAGAACTGGGGCGCCAGCCCTGGGCGGTGGAGGGCGTTCTGCCCACCTTCCTGGGCGCTTCCGATCTCAGCGTCGCCCAGCTGTGGACCACCATCATCGCCTTCACCCTGCTGTACGGCGCCCTTGCGGTGGTCGAGGTCGGGCTGATCCTGCGTCACATCAAGAAGGGCCCCTTCGCCGAGCAGGAGGCGTTCGCCTCTCCCGCCTCGGTCGAACCGGCCGTCGCCTAAGGAGCGCGTCATGGACCTTCCAATCGACTACGCGACCCTGCGGATTATCTGGTGGGCGCTGATGGGCGTGCTGCTGATCGGCTTTGCCCTCACCGACGGCTTTGACATGGGGGTCGGCGCCCTGCTGCCCTTCGTGGCCAAGACCGACGAGGAGCGGCGTATGGTGATCAACACCATCGGCGCCACCTGGGAGGGCAACCAGGTATGGTTCGTCCTCGGCGGCGGCGCGATCTTCGCGGCCTGGCCCTTTGTCTATGCGGTCAGCTTCTCCGGTTTCTATCTGCCCATGTTCCTGGTGCTGGCGGCGATGATCCTGCGGCCGGTCGGCTTCAAGTACCGCTCCAAGCGGCCCGATCCGCGCTGGCGGTCCTTCTGGGACTGGGCGCTGTTCACGGGCGGCTTCGTGCCGGTCCTGGTGTTTGGCGTGGCGGTCGGCAATGTCCTGCAGGGCGCGCCCTTCCGCTTCGACAGTGATCTGCGGATTTCCTATCTGGGATCGCTGCTGGGCCTGTTCTCACCGTTCGCCCTGCTATGCGGCCTGTTGTCGGTGGCCATGCTGGTGCTGCACGGCGCAGCCTGGCTGACCGTCAAGGCCGAGGTGGGGCCAGTCACCGAACGCGCCCGCCGCTTTGGCGAGATCGCCGGCCTTGCCAGCATCGTGCTCTTCGCCGCTGGCGGCTTCTATGTCGCGTTTGGCGGGATGGGCTTCCGGCTTGAGGGTCTGACCGACGCGGCCGGCCCGTCCAACCCGCTGCGCACCGTCGTAGTGGCCGCGCCCGGCGCCTGGCTGGACAACTATGCGCGCCACAGCTGGATGATCCTGGCCCCTGTGCTGGGCTTTGTCGGAACCGCTGTCGCCCTGCTGGGCCTGCGGATGGACAGGGCGGCGCTGTCGTTCTCCGGATCGACCCTGGCGACCCTGGGCATCATCTCGACCGTTGGCCTTTCGATGTTCCCGTTCATCCTGCCCAGCGCCATCGATCCGCGCTCCAGCCTGACGGCCTGGAACGCCTCGTCCAGCCACCTGACGCTGTTCATCATGCTGATTGTCACGGTGATCTTCCTGCCGCTGATCCTGATCTACACCGCCTGGGTCTATAAGGTGCTGTGGGGACGCAGCAGCACGACGGCCCTGACCACCAACCCCGACCTCTACTGAGGGAGACGCAACGATGTGGTATTTCGCGTGGATGCTGGGCCTGGGCCTGGCCGTCGCCTTCGGTGTGCTGAACGGCGTCTGGTACGAATTCAACCTGTCGGACGATGGCGACGAAGGTCTGTCTGAGCCCTGAGCCGTTCACGCGATTGCGACAATCCGGCGCGCGGCTTCGGCGTCAGCGTTAACCGTTGTTAAAGGGCCAATCGCGTCTTGTGGATGCGTGATCTGGAGCGCGTCGAATACGCGAACCCGAGACACGCCTGACACCTTCGATCCCGGGGTAATCGATATGACCGACCAAGCCGCGCCGGCCCTGGAGCTGATCTCCTTCTGCATCGGCGAACAGGAGTTCTGCATCGACGTGAAGACCGTCCGCGAAATTCGCGGCTGGACTCCGGCGACGCCGATCCCGCACGCACCGTCCTATCTGCGCGGGGTCATCAATCTGCGCGGCGCGATCATGCCGGTCATCGACCTGCGCAACCGCCTGGGCCTGGGCTTCACCGTTCCCGAGACCCGCCACGTGATCGTGGTCGTCGAGTGCCAGGACCGCCTGGCTGGCATCCTGGTCGACGCCGTCTCCGAGACCTTCACCGTGTCGCGCGATCATCTGCAGCCGGCGCCTGATCTGGGCGTCGAGGAGCTGCGCTTCATCCAGGCGATCATCTCGATGGAAAACCGCCTGATCACCTATCTGCGCATGAACGACGTGTTCCCGGCGCTGATCAGCGAAGCGGCCTAAGAAGCCGGCTTTCCCGCATTCTAAAAAGCCGCCGTCCGCTGATCGCGGGCGGCGGCTTTTTCGTGTCCTAACCCTTGCGGACGATCTTCGCGGCCGCGGCGTGGAAACCCGCCTCGGCTTCGGCCGCAGCGGCGACGCCGGCGTGGCGATCAGCGGCGACGCTCATGGCCGCGCGGCCGGTGGTGGGCGCCGCATAGCTCTGCGAGACCTTGCGGGCGTCGGCGGCGCGCAGGGCGGCGTTGGAGGCTTGGGTCTCGTGCCAGGCGGCCAATTGGTCAGCCGTCAGCACGCCATCGACCGGGGCGTCGGGATGCGGCAGCAGTTCGCCAAAACCGATGACCACGAAGCCGTGGATGACGCCGTAGTCCTCCTCCGACAGCAGGAAGGTGATCTGACGCTCCTCGACCTGGCCGGTATAGGCGTCGTCTTCGGGGTGGAATTCGCGCAGCACCAGGATGTCGCCGACCGAGAAGTCGCGGTCGTTGCGGCGGATCTCGAACCGCTTGTGGCCCGACCGCACGGCAGCGAAATATTTGGGCCAGGTCTTCAGTTCGTGACGGGTCATGGTCTTGGCTTTCGAGTCGGACACGGATCAGTCGCGGGGTTTCTCCCCGAACGTCCTAGCGGAGGATTAACCCAGCAACGTCCAACTGTGGAGCGCTGTGACGTAGGGGCGCCGTTTGACCGCCTGCATAACGCTGATACGCTTTCATGAACAACGATAAGTCAGGGGCGGACATGACGGGCAAGCTTCCCAAGGCGTGCATTATCGGCGCGGGCTGCAGCGGCTTCACCACGGCCAAGCGGTTGAAGGACTACGGCGTCCCCTATGACTGCTTCGAGATGTCCGACGAGGTGGGCGGCAACTGGTACTACAAGAACCCCAACGGACTGTCGGCCTGCTACGAGAGTCTGCATATCGACACCAGCAAATGGCGGCTGGCCTTCGAGGATTTCCCGGTCCCGGCCGACTGGCCCGACTTCCCCCACCACGCCCAGTTGCACCAGTACTTCAAGGACTATGTCGACCATTTCGGCCTGAGAGAGACCATCACCTTCAACACCCGGGTCGAGAAGGCCCGCCGTACCGATGACGGCCTGTGGGCTGTGACCCTGGGAACCGGCGAGACCCGCCTCTACGACGTGCTGTTTGTCTGCAACGGCCACCATTGGGACCCGCGCATCCCCGACTATCCCGGCGAGTTTGACGGTCCGGCCTTCCACGCCCATGCCTATAGCGACCCCTTCGATCCCGTCGACATGCGCGGCAAGAACGTCGTGGTGGTGGGCATGGGCAATTCGGCCATGGATATCGCCAGCGAGCTGTCCCAGCGCCCCATTGCTAAGAACCTCTGGGTCTCGGCCCGGCGCGGGGTGTGGGTGTTTCCGAAATATCTGAACGGCAAGCCGGCCGACAAGTCGGCCCTGCCGGCCTGGATGCCGCGCAAGCTGGGCCTGTCCCTGACCCGCAAGGTGCTGAAGAAGTCCATCGGCCGCATGGAAGATTACGGCCTGCCCAAGCCCGACCATGAGCCGCTCGAAGCCCACCCCTCGGTCTCCGGCGAGTTCCTGACAAGGGCCGGCTGCGGCGACATCAAGTTCAAGCCGGCCATCCAGGCGCTGGAAGGCAGATGCGTCCGCTTCGTCGACGACAGTGTCGAGCAGGTGGACGCCATCGTCTTCGCCACCGGCTACAAGATCAGCTTCCCGTTCTTCGACGACAAGGATCTGGTCCCCGGCCCCGATCATCGCTTCCCGCTGTTCAAGCGGATGATGAAGCCCGACGTCCCCAACCTGTTCTTCATGGGCCTGGCCCAGCCTCTGCCGACCCTGGTGAACTTCGCCGAGCAGCAGGCCAAGCTGGCGGCGGCCTATCTGGCCGGCCAGTACGCGCCGCCGCCGGCCGACGAGATGGTTCGCATCACCGCCAGGGATGAAGAGCGCCATCTGGGCCAGTTCTACGCCTCGGCGCGGCATACCATTCAGGTGGATTTCAACGTCTACTGCGCGGATCTGAAAAAGGAGATCGCGCGCGGGGAAAAGCGGGCGCGGGCGGCCGGGAACCGGCTGCCGGTGGCGGCGCGGGCGGACAGGGTCGTCCTCGTCTGAGAGCCGTAGGCCTGGAGGGGACGAGTGGCTAGGGTGCGCTGACAGGAATCGAAAGCCCGCCCATGCCCAGGATCGATCTCGACAAGGACACCCGCGCCAAGCTGACCGACGGCCTGTCGCGCTATCTGAAGGACGAGCTGGACCTGGAGGTCAAAGGCTTCGACGCCCAGTTCCTGCTCGACTTCATCACCGAGCGGCTGGGGCCATACTACTACAATCAGGGCCTCCACGACGCCCAGGCGCTGTTCCAGAAGAAGATCGAGAGCATCACCGATGCGGTTTACGAGCTGGAGCAGCCGACGAAGGGGTTTTGAGCCGTTCCCCCAGCGTCAGCATTGACGCTAAGGCCGCGCTGCGCATCATCGTGATCGGCGATAAGTCCGCGCACGACGGCGACGCCTGGGGAAGGAACAGCATGGCCGATCCGTCCGCCTGCGGCGAAAGTCTTGCCCCGTGAGGCGGAATGAGGCTCAAATCATGACGGGGCGTCACGATCGCCTCGTCCATGAGTCGCGTTCGATGTCGAATATCGCCTATTTCCCCAAGGCGCCGGTTGTGGACGACCGGCCCGGCAAGCGCGAGCGGACCAAGGTCGCCAACCGCCAGGCCATCCTTGATGCGGCCCGGGAAGTGTTCGGCGACCTGGGCTATGACGCCGCCACGGTGCGCGACATCATCCGCCGCACCGGCCTCGCCTCGGGCACGTTCTACAACTACTACAAGTCCAAAGAGGAAGTGTTCGACGCCCTGGCCGACGACGGCGCGCGGCGCTTCCGGCCCCTGCTGCGGGTCGAGGTCGACAAGGCCGTCGACTTCCAGTCGTTCCTGCGCGGCGCCATCACCGCCTATTTCCAGTTCGTGGCCACCGAGCAGGAGAACTGGCGTCTGAACCGGCCAGCCGGCGAGCAGATCCCTCACGCCCGCGCCACGCCCGAGATCGTGGCGGTGTTCAACGAGGTGCGCGAAGGCTTTGCGAAAGTGCTGGAGCTGGAGCACGCGCCCGCGGTCGACCTGGACTATCTGACGGCCGCCTGCATCGCCGTGGCCCGCGAGGTCAGCGACAAGATGCTGGAGCGCCGCCCCGTCGACACCGCCGGCGCGGCCGACTTCGCCGTCAAACTGATCCTGGGCGGCCTGCCCGCCTTGCCCAAACTGTAATCCTTATCCGGAGCCCGCATGGCTGACGTCGCTGTCCAGAAGTTCATTCTGAAGACCATCCTGTCCCTGCCCAGCCCGATCCTGCGGGCCATGTCGGGGGGAGGGGTAGTCTATCGCGGCGGCCGCACCCTGGACCCGCGATTCCAGTTCTTCGCCCATGCCGCCAAGAAGATGCCGTCGATCACCACCCTGCCGCCCGGCGTGGCGCGCGAGGCCAGCGCCAAGGGCCTGGTCGCGGTGTCCGGCCCGCCGGAACCCGGCGTACGCACCGAGAACCTGTCGATTGACGGGCCGGGTGGGTCCTTGCCTCTCCGCGCCTATCGCCCGGCCGACCAGGACAGCGGCGCGCCCCTGATCGTCTTCGCCCATTTCGGCGGCGGGGTGATCGGCGACCTGGAGACCTGCCACGCCTTTTGCGGCATCCTGGCCCGCCTCGCCCGCACCGCAGTGCTGTCGGTGGATTATCGCCTGGCGCCCGATCACCGTTTCCCGGCCGGTCTGGACGATGTGCTGGCCGCCTATCGCTGGGGCCGCGACAACGCGGCCCGCTTTGGGGCCTTGCCGGGCGCTGCGGCCATTGGCGGCGACTCCATGGGCGGCAATTTCGCGGCCATCGTCGCCCAGGAGATGAAGCGCACCGGCGAGCCTCAGCCCGCCTTGCAGTTGCTGATCTATCCCGCCGTCGACGTGGCCAGCGAGACCACGTCCATGAGCACCTATGCTGACGCCTATCCGCTGAGCCGGCCGATCATGGACTGGTTCATGGGTCACTATATGGGCCCTGACGCCAACCCCGCCGATCCGCGCCTGTCGCCCAACAAGAGCGACGACCTGACAGGCCTGGCGCCCGCCGTGGTGATCACCGCCGGCTTCGACCCCCTGGTCGATCAGGGCGAGGCCTATGCCAAGCGCCTGCAGGCCGACGGCGTGCCGGTGACCTACCGCTGCTACGACAGCCTGGCCCACGGCTTCACGGCGTTCACCGGGGCCGTGCCGGCGGCCGACGAGGCGTGTCGCGAGATGGCGCGGCTGGTGCGGGCGGCATTCGACGCCGCGAAGGCTTAGCGAGATGGGCGCTCTTCTTCTCCCTTCCCCCTTTGATAGGGGAAGGGCGGGGATGGGGGTGACCCCGCCGGCCGATTTCGCGCGGTCGAGCCATATCCTGAGCCGCTGTCACCCCCATCCCCAACCCTTCCCCCATCAAAGGGGGAAGGGGGCATGATGCGCGCCCTCGTCGTCGAGGCCCTGGCCCCCGACTATGCCGGCTGCGCGGTGCGTGAGGTCGCCGTCCCGAAGCCCGGCCCCGGCCAGGTGCTGGTCCGCGTCCGCGCCGCCAGCGTCAATTTCCCCGACCTGCTGATGACCCGCGGCGAATACCAGTTCAAGCCGCCCACGCCCTTCACGCCGGGCCTGGACCTCTCCGGCGAGGTCGCGGCGCTGGGGGAGGGCGTCACCAGCTTTGCGATCGGCGACGCGGTGGTCGGCGGCGCGCGGCTGGGGGCCTTCGCCGAGTACGCGGTGGTGTCGACCGACGCCCTGAAGCCCAAGCCCGAGCGATTGTCCTTCGCGCAGGCCGCCGCCTATGGCGCGGCCTATCTCACCGCCTATGTCGCCCTGGTGCGTCGGGCGCGGATCGAGCCCGGCGACTGGGTTCTGGTGCATGGCGCGGCCGGCGGGGTGGGGCTGGCGGCCGTCGATCTGGCCAAGGCGCTGGGCGCGCGGGTGATCGCGGCCTCGGCCTCCGACGACAAGCTGGCGGCGATCCAGGGGCTGTATGCGCCGGACGCCATCGTCAACGTCACCGGCGGGTTCCGCGACCAGGTCAAGGCCATCACCGGCGGGCGCGGCGCCGACATCATCTATGACCCGGTCGGCGGCGACGTGTTCGACGAGAGCGTGCGCTGCATCGCTTTTGACGGCCGGCTGCTGGTGATCGGCTTCACCTCGGGGCGGATTCCGACGGTCTCGGTCAATATGCCGCTGATCAAGGGCTTCTCGGTGATGGGCGTGCGGGCCGGCGAATATGGCCGCCAGTTCCCGGAGAAGGGCCGCGAGAACGCGCAGGCGGTATGGAAGATGGCCGATGAGGGCGTGATCACGCCGCATGTCCACGCAGAGCTTCCGCTGGAGCGTTGGCGCGAGGCGTTTGAGTTGTTGGCGGAGCGCAAGGTGGTGGGCAAGGCCATCATTCGGCCGGACCCATAACGGTGTCATCCCGGCCGTAGCGTAGCGAAGAGCCGGGACCGCCGGAAACGCCGGCGCTCGCCGCGGTCCCGGCTCGGCGCTTCGCTTGGCCGGGATGACAGTTTCAGCGGCCGACTCAGGTTGACAGCCGCCGCCCCTTCCCTTATCCACCGCCCCTCACTCGCGGAGGCCTTGCGGCCCTCGCGTCCCATTATTATCGGAGCCACCTCGTGAAGCGGACATTCCAGCCGTCGAAGCTCGTGCGAGCCCGCCGTCACGGCTACCGCGCGCGTATGGCCACCAAGAACGGCCAGAAGATCGTTGCGCGTCGCCGCGCCAAGGGTCGTAAGCGCCTGACGGCCTAGGGAGCGGCTTACCCCGCTCTTTTCTCCCGCTCCGGCGGGAGGCTTTGAACCATGATAAAAGCCGCCCTTTCCAAAGACCTGATCTCAGGTTTTCGCCGGAAGGGCGGCTTTTTTCATGTCTGAGGCCCTGCCCGTGAAGATCGAGCGCATCAAGAAGCGCCCCGACTTCCTGTTGGCCGCCAAGGCCCCGGCCCTGTCGCGCGGGGCGGTCTTCATGCAGATGCGCGCCCGGCTCGATGACGATCCCCTGATCCGCGTGGGTTTCACCGCCACCAAGAAGGTCGGCGGCTCGGTCGAGCGCAACCGCGCCAAGCGCCGCCTGCGCGAGGCCGCGAGACTGTTGCTACCCCTTCATGGCCGTCCCATGTACGACTATGTATTCATCGCGCGCGGCGGCACCCGCACCCGCGAATGGGGGCGTTTGCTTGACGATGTGAAAACCGCGCTGATAAGCCTCGCGGCCGAACATGATCGCGCGGAGGCTCGGGCCAGGCTGGCTCAATCCGTCGATCTTCCCAAAGACCCATCTTCAGACGCTTTACCTGCCACCCCAGGCGCGCCCGATTCCTCTGTTTCCGGTTAAGTCATCCATGCAGAACGACAACAAAAACACGTTGATGTTCATCGTCAGCGCGTTCGCGATCCTGATCGGGTACCAGTTCTTCATCCTGGGTCCGCAGCAGAAGCAGGCCGAGGCCGAGCTGCGCGCCAGGAAGGCGGCCGAGGCCAAGATCGTCGCTACCCAGCCGGGCGTGGTGATCGGCCCCGATGGTCGTCCCGCGCCGCTGAAGCTGTCGCGCGACGCGGCCAAGGCCCAGAGCCCGCGCCTGTCGGTGGATACGCCGGCGCTGTCGGGTTCGATCTCGCTGCGCGGCGCCCGGATCGACGATCTGTGGCTCAAGCGCTACGACCAGACCACCTCCAAGACCTCGCCGCCGGTCGAGCTGTTCCGCCCCGAGGGCGCCGAGCACGCCTGGTTCGCCGATTTCGGCTGGGCCGGCGCCAACCTGCCGGGCCTGCCCGACAGCCGCACCGTCTGGACCAGCGATGCGATGTTCACCGTCGCCGACAGCGTCCGCAACCAGGGCGGCCAGACCCTGTCTCTGGCCCCCTACGCCTCGGTCCAGCGCCAGGGCATTCCCGACAAGCTGGGTAAGAACCAGATCATCCACGAAGGCGCCATCGGCGTGTTCGGCGGCGCGGACGGCAAGAACCACGAGCTCAAGCAGTCCAAGTACGGCAAGTGGAAGAAGGACAAGCCGCTGGAGACCTTCACCTCGAAGGGCGGCTGGACCGGCGTCACCGACCAGTACTGGCTGGCGGCCCTGATCCCCGACCAGTCGCAGGACGTGGCGGCCCAGTATCGCGTCACCCAGGCTGGCCCGGTCGACATCTATGACGTCAATATCGTGGGCCCGACCAAGGTGCTGGCCCCCGGCCAGACCCTGACCCAGAACACCCGCCTGTTTGCCGGCGCCAAGACCGTGCCATTGCTGCGCCAGTACGAGTTCGGCGGTCAGCCGCCCGCCTGGTGGAAGTTCTGGGACCGCCGCCAGGCCCAGGTGCCGCGCTTCGACGACGCCGTCGACTGGGGCATGTTCAGCTTCTTCACCCGCCCGATCTTCAACATCCTGGAGATGTTCTACAAGCTGGTCGGCAACTTCGGCGTCGCCATCCTGCTGCTGACCGTGGCCCTCAAGCTCGTCCTCTATCCGCTGGCGGACAAGAGCTACGAGTCGATGGCCAAGATGAAGAAGATCGCCCCCGAGGTCGAAAAGCTGAAGGCCAAGCTCAAGGACGATCCGACCAAGATGCAGCAGGAGATGATGGGCCTGTATGCCAAGGAAAAGATCAATCCGATGATGGGCTGTCTGCCCATGCTGGTGCAGATCCCGGTGTTCTACTCGCTGTACAAGGTGCTGACGGTCACCATCGAAATGCGGCATGCGCCGTTCTTCGGATGGATCCAGGACCTGTCGGCCCCCGAGCCGACCAGCCTGTTCAACCTGTTTGGCCTGCTGCCCTATGATCCGGGCGCGCTGCCGCTGATCGGCGCCATGATCGCCCACCTGGGCATCTGGCCGCTGCTGTACGGCTTCACCATGTGGCTGACCACGGCCATGAACCCGCCGGCCGCCGACCCGATCCAGCAGAAGATCTTCCAGTGGTTCCCGGTGATCTTCACCTTCACCCTGTCGGGCTTCGCCGTGGGCCTGGTGATCTACTGGTGCTGGTCCAACGTCCTGACCATCTTCCAGCAGTACATCATCATGCGCCGCTACAAGGTCGAGAACCCGATCGACCAGATCATCGCCCGCTTCAAGGGCAAGAGCGTAACGGCGACCTGATGACTGAACCCAACTTCGCGCCGCCTGCCGGTCCCGTCTTCACCGAGGAAGAGATCGAGGCGGCGCGGGTGCTGTTCGCCCAGCCGGTGGCCTTCATGATGGGGGCCGTCAACATGGACGGCCTGCCCCATCCGATCGCGCCGGAAGTGTGCTTTGCCGGTCGCTCCAACGTCGGCAAGTCCAGCCTGATCAACGGGCTGGTGGGGCAGAAGTACCTGGCCCGCGCCTCCAACGAGCCGGGCCGCACGCGGGAGATCAATTTCTTCCTGCTGGCCGAGAAGCTGCGCCTGGTCGACCTGCCGGGCTATGGCTTCGCGCGCGCCTCCAAGACCACGGTCAGCAAGTTCCAGGACCTGGGCCGGGCCTATCTGCGCGGCCGGGCAACCCTGCGCCGCGTCTATCTGCTTATCGACTCGCGCCATGGCCTCAAGAAGGTGGACCAGGAGGCTCTGGACGCCCTGGATACGGCGGCGGTTTCCTACCAGATCATCCTGACCAAGGCCGACAAGATCAAGCCGCACGAGGTCGAGAAGGTCACCGCCGAGACGCAGAAGGCCATCGCCAAGCGTCCCGCGGCCTTCCCGCGCGTGCTGGCCACCTCGTCGGAAAAGGGCCTGGGCATGCCGGAACTGCGGGCCGAGATCGCCCGGGTCTGCCTGGACGAGTAGGCGCGGGCTTAGGAGCCCAGCCGCTTGTAGGTCGAGGTGCAGCGTGCATTGCACTGCGCCCAATTGCCGGGGCAGGTATCGTCGCCGCCTGCCATGCAGAAATAATAGGATCGCGCGCAGGCGGCCCGGCACTGGCCGGTGTCGCCGCCCGAGCGGCCAGAGGCCAACGGGATCAGCGGCTGAAGGGCCGTCTGCGGCGCCGCGACTACGACCGGTGGCGGGGCCGCCTTGGGCGCGGGTTTCTGGTCAGCGCTGGCCGGCGAGGCCAGGGCGAGAGACACAAGCAGCAGGGCGAGGACGCGGCGCATGGGCGGAGCCTAGCGCGGGGGCGGTTAAGGTTTGGCTAACCATGTTTCCCTCTCCCGCAAGGGGGAAAGGGTCAGCCTTTCAGCTTCTCGATCAGCGCCATCGCCGCCGCCGGGTTCCTGACCTTCGCCCCGGCGATGAAATAGGCGAACACGTCGCCGCGCTTGGCCCAGTTCCGCGTCTGAACCACTACCCCGTCCAGTTCGTC
>NCEV01000044.1 GCA_002280875.1 Caulobacter sp. 32-67-35
TCGCGACGGCAGGATCGTCGGGCTCGATGCGCTCCACCAGGATCTCGATCCTGGCGCCGCACAGCAGCTGGATGTCCGGCCACGGGCTGCCCCGGCCATAGACCAGCCGCCGCGGCGCCCCATCCTCCAGGCAGGCCAGGGCATGGCCCTCGACATCGGCCTCGATGCAGCCGCCGGACAAAAAGCCGGAAACACTATTTTTTCCGAAGACCATCTGTGTGCCGACCGGACGCGGCCCGCCGTCGCCCAGGTCGACGATGGTGGCGAGCGCCGCCGGACCCGCCAAAAGCGCCGCCCGCAAGGCGGGACGGACGTCATCGGCCATGCCGTAGAGGGGCCAGTCGGCGGCCGTTTGAGAGCTGTTCATCACCCGCGACTTTAACCCCTCGGCAAGGTTCCAGAAACGGGTTCTTCAAACCTTTGGTCGTACGGTCACCCGACAAAGTGTCGTTCCGTACGGATGGTCATGCCCATTTCGGTCTCAAAGCTCGGTCTCGCGGCCGCCCAGTTCGGGCTCGACGGCATGACGTCGTCGCCGCGCGGGCGCTCGCCTGAAGCCGAAGCCCGCGACATCCTGAACATCGCCGACCGCTCGAGCCTTTCGGTGCTGGACGTTTCGGGCGTCTATGGCCGGGCCGAGTCGATCCTCGGCGACCTCATTCCCCGCCCCGTCAATTTTCGCGTGACCCTGTCGACCGCCCGCGCGGACCGGGGGCCTGATTTCGTCGAGGCCGAAGCCCGGGCCAGCCTGCGCCGCCTGGGCCTTGAGCGCGCCGACGCCATCATCGTCCAGTCGCCGTCCGAGCTGTTTGGCCCGCATGGCGCCGCCCTGTGGGACCGCCTGGCCAGGCTGCGCGACGAAGGCCTGTTCCAGAAGATCGGTGTCTCGGCCCATGCCAGCGACGATCCGGTGGGCGTGGCCCGTCGCTTCAAGCCCGATATTCTGCAGGCTCCGGCCTCGCTGCTGGACCAGCGCCTGCTGGCCGCAATGGCCTGCTGTTCCTGCCGCCCGATCGCGTGCCGGCCCAGCTGAAGGGCGCCTCGGGCCGTCTGTCGCGCGTGCGCCGGATGATCGCCGAGGGTCGTTCCGATCCGCTTCAGGCCGCTCTGGGTTTCGCTTTGTCGCGCCCCGAAGCCAGCGCCGTCCTGGTGGGCGTGACCTCCGCCGCCGAGCTTTCGGCCGTGGTCGCCGCCGCCTCCAGCCCGCCGCCGGATCTGGACTGGGACGACATGGCCATCGACGATCCGGTCGCGCTCGACCCGCGTCGTTGGGTCGCTTAGGCGACTCCCCGAATCAAGCCCGACAGTACGAAGCCTGCCCAGGTCCAGCGGTCGCGCGAGCGGCGCCGGAATATGGTTTATGCCGCGTAAGTCTTTGATTCATTCGGATTTTATGAATTACGGCTAGGCTTGCGGAACAACAGCTTTCAGGGGAGAGCGTCGTGATCCTTACCGTCCTGCAGGCCCGCATGGGGTCCCGCCGTCTTCCGGGCAAGGCCATGGCCACGCTCCAGGGCGAGCCGATGATCATCCGCCAGCTGGAGCGCCTGCGCAGCGCGCGCTGTCCCAGCAAGATCATCGTCGCCACCAGCACCGACGCTTCCGATGACGCCCTGGCCGGCTTCGTGGTCTCGCGCGGCTATACGGTTTATCGCGGAGCCGGGTCCGATATTCTCGACCGCATCGCCCGCTGCGCCGAAACCATCAGTTCGGTCAGCCACGTCGTGCGCATCAAGGGCGACGCGCCCTTTGTCGATCCCGGTATCGTGGACGAGGCGGTCCGCCTGGCCCTGGCCAGCGGCGCCGACTACACATCCAACCACGTTCAGCGCACCTATCCGGCCGGGCTTGAGGTCGAGGTGGTCACAGCCAACGCCCTGCGGGTCTCGGCCGCACAGGCGCGTGATCCGATGGCCCGCGTGTCGCCCACCGCCGCCATTCGCAACGATCCGGCCCGGTTCTCGCAGGCTCACCTGAAGGCCCGCCGCGACTGGTCGCACCTGAACTGGCGGGTCAAGACCGCCGCCGACCTGGCCTTCGCGCGGTCGATCTACGACGCCCTGCATCCGGTCGATCCCGGCTTCTGCATGAACGACGTGCTGGACCTGGTCGAAAGCCATCAGGACCTGGCGCGGTTCGCGGCCTGACCTTAAAAACTGTCATCCCGGCCCAGCGCGTAGCGCGCCGAGCCGGGACCGCCGGGAACTCGGCGCGAGACGTCCGGCCGACCCCAGTGCTTGCGGCGGCCCCGGGTCTTCGCCCGGGATGACAGCGTCTGTTACGTCCAGGCGCCGTAAGGATCGACCGACGGCTTGCCCAGCGCCTGCGCGACGGCCGGGTGGGTCAGCTCGCCCTTCAGCACATTGAGACCGCGGGCCAGGTGGACGTTGGTCTTCAGGGCGTCCAGGCCGTGGTCGGCCAGGGCCAGGCCGAACGGCAGGGTCGCGTTGCCCAGGGCTTCCGACGAGGTGCGCGGCGCGGCGCCGGGCATGTTGGCGACGCAGTAGTGGACGACGCCGTCGACCGTATAGGTCGGCTCGGCGTGGGTGGTGGGCTTGCTGGTCTCGAAACAGCCGCCCTGGTCGATCGACACGTCGACCAGCACCGAGCCCGGCTTCATCTGCTTGAGGTGCTCGCGACGCACCAGCTTGGGCGCGGCGGCGCCGGCGGTCAGCACGGCGCCGATGATCACGTCAGCTTTCAGGATCTCTTCTTCCACGGCCGCGAAGGTCGAATAGCGGGTCAGGATGCGGCCCTGATAGAGGTCGTCCAGTTCGCGCATGCGCGGGATAGAGCGTTCCAGCACCACGACTTCCGCGCCGAGGCCAGCGGCCATGCGCGCGGCGTTGGAGCCGACCACGCCGCCGCCCAGCACGGCCACGCGGGCCGGGGGCACGCCCGGCACGCCGCAGAGCAGCAGGCCCATGCCGCCATTGTGCTTCAGCAGGGTTTCGGCGGCCGAGAACACGGCGATCCGGCCGGCCACTTCCGACATCGGCGCCAGCAGCGGCAGGCCGCCGCGCGCGTCGGTGACGGTCTCATAGGCGATGGCCGCGCAGCCGCTGCTGAGCAGGCCCTCGGTCTGGGCCGGATCGGGCGCCAGGTGCAGATAGGTGAAGAGGATGTGGCGGGGTTCCAGCTTCTCCCACTCGACCTTCTGCGGCTCCTTGACCTTGATGATCATGTCCGCGCCGGAGAACACGGCTGCGGCGTCGGCGGCGAGGGTCGCGCCAGCTTTCAGATAGTCACCGTCGGCATAGCCCGCGCCGAGGCCGGCGCCGGACTGGACCAGCACGCTGTGCCCATGGCCGACATATTCCCGGACGGCGGTGGGGGTGAGACCCACGCGGTGTTCGCCCGGTTTGATCTCTGAGGGGACGCCTACGCGCATGATGGTTTCCTCCAAGGGTGCTTTCTCGCCGGTTTACGCCTCTCTTCGCGCAGGTTCCTTGGGCATTTCATCCGGCGAGAACCATGATATGCAGGAATCCTGCGTCACCTGGTGTCCTGATGAAGAAACCCGTCGTCGAACTGGATGGCTTTGACCGGAAGCTCCTGAACCTGCTGCAGAGACGGGGTCGGGCCAGCTATGTGGACATGGCTGAAGCGGTGAATCTGTCCGAGTCCGCCTGCCTGCGCCGTGTACGGGCTCTGGAGGAGGCCGGGGTCATCAGTCGCTATGCCGCCGTCATCGATGAGCGGGCGGTAGGCCTGCCGCTGAGCGTCTTTGTCACCGTCACCCTGTCGTCCCAGGCCGAGGCGACGCTGAGCGCCTTCGAGAAGGCCGTCGCCAATGTGCGCGAGGTGGCCGAATGCTATCTGATGACCGGCGGATCGGACTATCTGCTGCGGCTGGTGGTGCGGGATGTCGATGATCTGGAGCGCGTTCACGCCCAGGAGCTGACGCGAATTCCAGGCGTTGTCAGGGTCAGTTCCAGCATCGCCCTGCGCGCGGTGGTCAAGCGCGCTGAATTGCCGCTGTGACAGTGCTTCAAATACCTACGGTCGGTTAACCTTGTCTCTCTAGTCCTTTGTCCCGACGCGAAAATCCACGTCGGGGGACGAGATGGTTTCGAGAAGACTTCTACTGGGCGTTCTGGCGTCCGGACTGGCTGGCGCGCCGCTGGCCGCCCTGGCCGAGGGTGATGATCATCACGCGCCCGCGCCGCGCAAGGCCGCGCCCAAGCCCCGTGCCGCTGCAGCCCGCGCCGCGCCCGCGCCGGTGCGCTCGACGGTCGCCGAATATCCCAAGCCGGTCGAGACCCATGCGCCCGAAGTGATCATCAATCCCGATGAAGCGCTGGGCCGCCTCAAGCACGGCAACGCCATCTTCGCGCGCGGCGGCGCCAGCATGGCCCTGCCCAGCTGGACGCGGATCAATGAGCTGGCTGGCGGCCAGAAGCCCTTCGCCATCATCGTGGGCTGCTCCGACAGCCGCGTGCCGCCGGAACTGGTGTTCGACTGCACCCTGGGCGAGCTGTTCGTGGTCCGCGTGGCCGGCTCGACCGTCAGCCGCGAGGGTCTGGGCTCGATCCTCTATGCCGTCGAGCACCTGGGCGCGCCGCTGATCGTCGTGATGGGCCACACCAAGTGCGGCGCCGTCGGGGCGGCGGTGGACGTGGTCACCAAGCACAGCCATCTGCATGGCGCGCTGTTCGACATGGCCCTGCCGATCGTCCCGGCCGTTCTGGAGGCTCAGGCCAAGTCCCCCGTCGATCTGCAGGACGCCGCGATCCGTCAGAATGTTCACGACACGGCCGAGCGCCTGAAGTCCGCCGATCACATTCTGTCGGAGCGTATCGCCTCGGGCCGCCTGAAGATCGTTTCGGCCTGCTACAGTCTGTCGACGGCTCAGGTCGAGTTCAACGTATAAGCTTGTGCGACAACGGGCTCCCGCCCGTTGACCCGGCGCGGGCCTTGGCGTCACATCCCCCTCTGAACGTGGTGAACCGGGGGATGCTGCATGTCGACGGACGAGACACCGCCCGCGAGCGGTTCGGACGACTCGACTCCCGGCGCCCGCGCGGCGTTTCTTGACCGGCTGAAGGCCTGGCGGCCCGATCGCGGCCAGACCCGGATGATCGCCGTAGCGGCGGCGGCCCTCGTGGTAGGCTTCGGCGGCGGCATCCTCGCGGGCAAGGCCGGCGAGCTGGGCTGGTTTGGCGGAAACAAGAGCGCGGTGGCCTCGGCGCCGGTCAAGGGCCAGGCCTGGTCGCTGTTTGGCAAGCCTCGCTCGGCCAATGCGCCGCGTCGCGGCATTCCCAAGCCCGAAGGCTTCGCCGTCTGGCAAAGCCGCATCGACAGCAGCGGCGCCGACCCCATGGCCTGCGTGCGGATGAGCAAGGCGCTGGATCCCTCCAAGCCCTATGCAGACTATGTGCTGATCTCGCCCGACACCGGCCGCACGCCGGCCGTGCGGGTCAAGGGCGACGAGCTGTGTGTGGGCGGGGTCGGCTTCACCGATCATCGCGTCACCCTGCTCAAGGGCCTGCCCGCCAGGGGCGGCGAGACCCTGGCCGCCAATGCCGATGTCGATTTCACCTTTGGCGAAAAGCCGCCCTATGTCGGCTTCGCCGGCGACGGGGTGGTCCTGCCGCGCGAGGAATCCGACGGCGTCGGCATCGAGACCATCAATGTCCAGACCCTGGCCATCGAGGTCTGGCGCGTCTCTGACCGCAATCTGGTGCGCAAGTCGATCAGCGCCCCCGACCCCACCGGCGAGGGCGACTGGGCCGGCGACTATGGCGACGACAGCGTGGGCGAAGACGGCCGCCGCGTCTGGAAGGGCGTCGTGCCCGTCACCGGCGCGGCCGGCCAGAAGGCGACCACCGTCTTCCCGCTGGGCGCGGTGCTGAAGGACATGAAGGCCGGGGGCTATCTGATCAAGGCGCGCGACGCCTCGGGCGGCCGTGACCCCGACGCCGAGGGCGACACCCCGCCGGCCCAGGCCCGCCGCTGGATCGTGTTCACCGACATGGCGATGATCGCCTATGACGGCTCCGAATCCCTCGACGTGGTGGTCCGCTCGCTGAAGAGCGCCAAGACCATGGCCGGCGTCCGCGTGGCCCTGGTGGCCCGCGACGGCGAGGATCTGGCCGAGGCCAAGAGCGACGCCGACGGCCGGGTGCGCTTCCTGCGTCCACTGCTGGAAGGCGAAGGCTCAGAGCGCGCCAAGATGGTGATGGCCTATGGGCCGCTGGGCGATCTGGCGGTGCTGGATCTCGACCGCTCGCCCGTCGACCTGTCCAAGCAGGGCGTCGGCGGCCGCGAAGGCGCCACCGCCGGCCGTTCGACCCGCACCGATATCGACGGCTATCTCTATGCCGATCGCGGCATCTATCGGCCCGGCGAGACGGTGCATCTGACCGCCATGGTCCGCGACCGGCTGGCCAAGGCGGTGAACGACCGCAAGGGCGAGATCATCGTCAAGCGGCCCTCGGGCGTCGAGTTCAAGCGCTATCCGTTCAGCGGCGCCAAGGCCGGCGCCGTGCTGGCCGACATCGCCCTGCCGCGCTCAGCGCCGCGCGGGCGTTGGGTGGCCGAGCTGAAGATCGAGGGCATCGAGGCCGCCTCGGGCAGCCTGACCTTCAGCGTCGAGGACTTCGCGCCGCAACGCCTGGCCGTCACGGCCACGGGCCAGGAGTCTGTCCCCCTCAGTGTGGGTGAGACCCGCAAGGTCGATGTCTCGGCCCGCTTCCTCTATGGCGCGCCGGGCGCTGGCCTGCAGACGCAGGGCGAGGCGCGGTTGCGCGCCGACAGCGATCCGTTCCCCGCCTACAAGGACTATCGCTGGGGCGACGCCGACAAGCCGTTCGAGGAGAAGTTCCTGGAGCTGGGCACAACGGTCACTGACGGCGAGGGCAGGGCTGTCCTTTCGGTCGGCTCGGAGCTGGCCGGCGACACGGCCCAGCCGCTGATCGCTGCGGTCACCACCTCGGTGTTCGAGCCCGGCGGCCGACCGGTGCGCGAGAGCCTCGACCTGAAGGTGCGCGGCAAATCCCTCTATTACGGGGTCAAGATCGACCAGGGCGAAAGCGCCAGGGGCGACCCGCCGATCAGCCTGAACATCATCGCCGTCAACGCCGCCGGCCAGCGGGTGGGCGCGACCGCGACCTACACCCTGATCAGCGAGAACTGGGACTATGACTGGTTCCAGCAGGACGGCCGCTGGCAGTGGCGGCGCACCAGCCGCGACGCGGTGGTGGCCAAGGCCAGCGTCAATATCGGCGCCGGCGCTCCGGCCCGCTTCACCCGCCGCCTGGGCTGGGGCGACTATCGCCTCGTGGTCGAGGGCGCCGATGGTTCGCGCACCGTCACCCGCTTCGCCGCCGGCTGGGGCTCGCCCGCCAAGGACGCCGAGGCGCCGGACTTCGTGCGCGTCAGCGCCGGGACCAAGGCCTATGTCCAGGGCGATACGGTCGAGATCACGCTGAAGCCGCCCTATGCGGGTGAAGCCCAGATCGCCGTCGCCACCGACCGCCTGATCGACCTGAAGACCGTCTCCGTCGGCGAGAACGGGACGACCGTGCGCCTGAAGACCTCGGCCGCCTGGGGCGGCGGGGCCTATGTGATGGTCAGCGTCATCCAGCCGCGCGACCCGGTCGCCTCGCCCAAGCCGCGCCGGGCCCTGGGCCTGGTCTATGTGCCGCTCGATCCCAAGGACCGGAAACTGACCGTCGATCTGGGCACGCCCGTGAAGATCGACTCCAAGGCGCCGGTCGAAATCCCCGTGGCGGTGAAGGGCCTGGGCCTGGGCCAGCGCGCCCACGTCACCATCGCGGCGGTCGACGAGGGCATTCTGCGCCTGACCCGCCAGGACAGTCCAGATCCGGTGAAATGGTATTTCGGCAAGCGCGCCCTGGGCGTCGACTATCGCGACGACTACGGCCGCCTGCTCGATCCCAATCTGGGCGCGCCCGCCAATGTCAATTTCGGCGCCGACGAGGTCGGGGGCGAGGGTCTGACCGTCACCCCGATCAAGACCGTGGCCCTGTGGTCGGGCGTGGTCGAGACCGGCCTTGATGGCAAGGCGGTGATCAGGCTGCCCGCCGCCGACTTCAACGGTGAGCTGCGTCTGATGGCCGTGGCCTGGACCGATACCGCCGTCGGCTCGGGCTCCAAGCCCCTGACCGTGCGCCAGCCGGTGGTGGCCGACCTGAACCTGCCGCGCTTCCTGGCCCCCGGCGACAAGGCCATGGCGACGCTGGAACTGCACAATGTGGAAGGCAAACCCGGCGCCTATACCGCCGAGGCCTTCTCGTCGGGCGGGCTGAAGGTGGCTTTCAAGAAGGTGTTCCAGCTAATCCTGGGACAACGGATCGCCGAGAAGATCCCCTTCCTGGCCCCCGACGTCACCGGCATCGGCAAGATCGGCTTCAAGGTGGCCGGGCCGGGCTTTACGACCAGCAAGGACTATCCGATCCAGACGCGCCTCGGTTGGGGCGACGTGGTTCGCACCACCACGCAGCTGCAGCAGCCGGGCGCGGCCTATACGCCGACGGCGGATCTGATGAGCGGTCTGGCGGCCGGGGATGTGACGCTGCAGGTCAGCTATTCGCCGTTCAAGGGCTTCGACCCGGCGGCGATCGCGGTGGCCCTGCAACGCTATCCCTATGGCTGCACCGAGCAGCTGGTCTCGACGGCTTATCCGCTGCTCTACGCCCAGAGCCTGACCAGCGACCCGAAGCTGAAACGCACCCCGACGGCCCTGGCCAATGCGGTGGGCAAGCTGCTGGATCGCCAGACCCTCGACGGGGCCTTTGGCCTGTGGCGGGTGGGCGATGGCGAGGCCGACGCCTGGCTGGGCGCCTATACGACCGATTTCCTGCTGGAAGCGAGGGCCCAGGGCGTGGCCGTGCCGGACGCGGCAATCGACAAGGCCATGAACGCCATGCGCCAGATCAGCCGTCCCGACGGCTGGGCCTCGGTCTCGTACCGGATGGAATATCCCGAGTGGTGGGCGTCTTCGCCGGAGGCCTCCAAGAAGGCCACCGAACGGATGCGTCGCCGGGCCTCGGCCTATGCGCTGTATGTGATGGCCAAGGGCGGCAAGGGCGACCTGGCCCGCCTGCGCTGGTGGCACGACGTGCAGATGAAGGACGAAGACCAGCCCATGGCGAAGGCCTATGTCGCCGCCGGTCTGGCCCGGATGGGCGACAATGCCCGGGCCCGTTCGGCCATGCGCCAGGCGGTCCGGTCGCTGGGCTATCGTGACGAGCAGGACTGGTACCAGAGCCCGCTGCGCGACGTGGCGGGACTGACGGCCCTGGCCGTCGAGGCGGGCCAGGGTGATGTCGCCCGCCAGCTGCAGGGCCGGCTGGAGAATGTGGTCAAGGATCCCGACGCGCTGAACACCCAGGAACAGGCTGCCGTGCTTCACGCGGCCTACGCCCTGCTGAAGGCTGCGGGCGGGCCCGATCTCGATCAACGCCACGGGGGCCCTGGCCCTGCCGCCAGCCGGCGGCGCGCCGCGCTGGGCGGTGGGCAAGCTGGCCGATAGTCGCTTCGTCAACACCGGCAAGGGCGCCCTGTGGCGTACCGTCAGCGTTCGCGGCACGCCCACGGTCGCGCCGGGGGCGGAAGCCAATGGCCTTTCGGTTAACAAGCGCTTGCTGTCGATGACCGGGGCGGCGGTCGATCCGGCCACCATCCGCCAGGGCGACCGGATCATCGTGCTGGTTTCGGGCCGCTCGATGCAGGCCCGCTCGACCGCCCTGGTGGTCGACGACGCCCTGCCGGCCGGCTTCGAGATCGAGACGACGCTCGGCGCCGACGACGCCCAGAACGGGCCCTACAGATTCCTGGGCGAACTGACGGGGGCCGACGTGCAGGAAAGCCGCGACGACCGCTTCATCGCGGCCATGGACCTGGAAGGAAACAAGCCCTTCGCCCTGGCCTATGTGGCGCGGGCGGTGACCCCGGGCGAGTTCTTCCTGCCCGGCGCCGTGGCCAAGGACATGTACCGGCCCGCGATCACCGCACGGTCGGACGCCGGCCGGGCGGTGATCGCGCCGGGGCAGTAGTGATGTCGAATGTGGGCTCCCTTCCCCCTTTGATGGGGGAAGGGTTGGGGATGGGGGTGAAAGCCTGTCCGGTTGAGGCGCGGCCTTCGTGAAATCGTCCGACGCTGTCACCCCCACTCCCGACCTCTCCCCCATCAAGGGGGAGAGGAGAGCGAAATACGTTCCGCTTCTGTCAAAGGCGCTCGTCGGCTTCCTCACCGTCCAGGTCGTCCTCGCTGCCCTGAGCGCCATCTTCCCGCCGGACATGACCCGCGCCCGGCAGTCCTCGCCCGTGGCGCTGGACCGGCGCGGGACGTGGCTGCGGGCCCTGCCGGTCGAGGACGGCCGCTGGCGGATCCGGGCTGATCTGGAGCGCACCGACCAGACCTTCCGTAAGCGTCTGATCGCGGTGGAGGACGGCCGGTTCTACCAGCACCTCGGCGTCGATCCCCTGGCGGTGGTCCGGGCGTTCGGTTCGGCGGTGCTGAACGGTCGCCCGACCTCCGGCGCCTCGACCCTGACCATGCAGACCGCGCGCCTGCTGGAGCCGCGCCCGCGCAATCTGGGCGCCAAGCTGATCGAGATGATCCGCGCCGTGCAGCTGGAATCGCGGCTGACCAAGCGCCAGACCCTGGCCCTGTACCTGACGCTGGCGCCCTATGGCGGCAACCTGGAAGGCGTGCGCGCCGCCAGTTTGGCCTATTTCGGCCAGGAGCCGAGCAGCCTGACCGACGGCCAGCAGGCTTTGCTGATCGCCCTGCCGCAATCGCCCGAAGCCCGCCGTCCAGATCGCCGGCCCGAGGCGGCGCGGCTGGCGCGGCGGGCGGTTCTGGACAAGATGGTCCGCGCCGGGGTTCTGACCGAGGCCGCCGCTGTCGAAGCCGACGCCGAACCCCTGCCGCGCCGTGCGCCGTTCCCGGCCCTGGCCTGGAATGTGGCCGGCGAACTGGCCCGCGCCGCGCCAGCCTCTCAGGCCAGTGTGATCACCACCCTCGACGCCGACCTGCAGGCGCGGCTGGAGCCGATGGCCGCCGCCATCGCGGCCTCGCAGGGGGCCGACGCCACCGCCGCGATCCTGGTGGTGGAAATCAAGGGCCGGGCGGTGCGCGGCGCGGTGGGATCGGCAGGCCGCGACCGGGCCGGGGGCTGGGTGGACATGACCCGCGCCCTGCGCTCGCCGGGTTCAGCCCTGAAACCCTTCATCTACGCCATGGCCATGGACGATGGCCTGGTCGCCGCCGACACCCAGCTGGCCGACAGCGCCACGCGCTTTGCCGACTATCAGCCCGAGAACTTTGACCGCGTGTTCCACGACAAGGTCACGGTCCGCGAGGCCCTGACCCATTCGCTGAACGTGCCGGCCGTGGCGACGCTGGAGCGGCTGGGTCCCGAGGCCTTCGCCGGCCGGATCGAGGCGGCCGGCGCCCATCTGGCCCGGCCGAAATCGGAGCTGAAGGCGGCGGGCCTGGCCCTGGCCCTGGGCGGGGAGGGGATCACCCTGCGCGACCTGGCCCTGCTGTATGCCGCCCTGGGCGACGGCGGCCTCGCCAAGCCGCTGGCCTGGACGGAAGCCGACGCCCGGCTGCGGGAGACGTCCGGCGGAACCCGGCTGGTGCGCCCGGAGGCGGCGCGACAGGTGCTGGATATCCTGCGCGAGGCCCCCGCGCCGCGTGGCCGGGCGCCCTCGGCCCTAACCCGGGGCGGACCCGCCATGGCCTTCAAGACCGGTACCTCCTACGGCTTCCGCGACGCCGTGGCGGCTGGGGTGGTCGGCGGCTATGCGATCATCGTCTGGACCGGCCGCGCCGACGGCGGCGCGCGGGGTGGGCTGACCGGGCGAGACGCGGCCCTGCCGCTGCTGTTCGACGTGGCCGACGTGGTGGGCGCCCCGGCCGCCGCGCCGCGTCCGATCGCGCCGAAGTCGGCGCCTCAGGCTTTGCAGACCCTGCGCGCCCAGACCGAAGGTCCGCGCCTGATCTTCCCGCCGGACGGCGCGGCCGTGCAGGTCGAGGCCCTGGGGCCAAGGTCGCGCGGGCTGGTGCTGGCGGCGGGCGGTGAGGACCTGACCTGGTATGTCGGTGGCGCACCTCTGGCGGCCGATCCGGTCAGCGGTCGGGTGGTCTGGAGGCCGGCGGCGCCGGGGTTCTACCGGTTGTCGGTGGTGGACGGGCAGGGGCGCAAGGCGTCGGCGCGGGTGCGCATCAAGGGCGGTTGACCTCCCCCATCTCCGCTCTTCCCGGCGAAGGCCGGGGAGAGCGGAGTTTGGTGGGTCTCAGCCTGGCCCGCCGGCCACGCGCTCATAGTCCTCAAGGCTGGAAATCCCGACGTTCAGGTCGTTCACCAGGCCGTTGGCCAACGAATAGACCCAGCCGTGCACCGACAGCGACTGGCCGCGCGCCCAGGCGTCCTGCACGAAGACGTCGGAGGCCACGTTGCGGACCTGACGGATGACGTTCAGTTCGCACAGGCGGTTGAGCTTGTCCTTTTCGGTGGGCAGGGCGTCCAGCTCGTGGCGGTGCTCGGCATGGACCTCGCGGATCGGATGCAGCCAATGGTCGACCAGGCCACGTCGCTGGCCGTCGATGGACGCCGCCACGCCGCCGCAGCCATAGTGGCCGACGACCATGATGTGCTTGACCTTGATCACGTCGACCGCGAACTGCAGCACGCTCAGATAGTTGGCGTCCTGCGGCGGGGCCAGGTTGGCCACATTGCGGTGGACGAACAGCTCGCCGGGATCCAGGCCGACGATCTCGTTGGCGGGCACGCGGCTGTCGCTGCAGCCGATCCACAGATATTCCGGGCTCTGCTGGTTTTCGAGCCGCTTGAAGAACTGCGGATCGACCTCCGTCTTGCCCTTCGACCAGGCGGCGTTGTTGGCCTTCAAATCTTCAAGCATGATTTCCTCAGGCCTTTTGGGCGTCGGGTTGAAGGTTGGGGTGGGCGGCGGCGATGGCCGGGTGTTCCAGCGCCCTGGCCACGACGGCGCTGATCGCCGGGAACGGCGTCATGTCCACGTGGAAACGGGCGGCGTTATAGACCTGCGGGACCAGGCAGCAATCGGCCAGACCCGGCTCCGCGCCGAAGGCGTAGCCCTTGCCGTGCCGGGCCACCATCGGCTCAAGAGCCGTGAAGCCGTCGACGATCCAGCGCTGCGCCCAGGCGTCGCGGCCGTCCTGATCGACGCCCAAACCGGTGAGGGCGCGCAGGATGCGCAGATTGTTCACCGGGTGGATGTCGCAGGCGACGATCTCGGCCATGGCGCGCACGGTGGCCCGGTCGAACGGATCGGCGGGCAGCAGGCGCGGCTGCGGAACCGTCTCGTCCAGCCATTCCAGGATCGCCAGGCTCTGGGTCAGGGGGCGGCCATCCACGTCCAGTGTCGGCACCAGGGCTTGGCCGTTGAGGGCGCGATAGGCCTCGCCGTGATGCTGGCTGGAAACCAGATCCACGGGCTGGATGGCGTAGTCCAGGCCCTTGAGGTTCAGGCCGATCCGCACCCGATAGGGCGCGCTGGCCCGCCAGGCGCTGTGCAGGGTGAGCTTCATGGGGCTCTCCTAGACCACAGTGAAGGACAGCTTGCCGACGCCCTCGACCTCGCCCTCGACCCTGTCGCCGCGCACGATGGCGCCGACGCCCTCGGGGGTGCCGGTGAAGATCAGGTCGCCGGCTTCAAGCCGCCACAGCTGGCTGGCCTGGGCGATCACCTCGGCGACGTTCCAGATCATGTCGGCGATCTGGCCGCGCTGCCTTTCGACGCCATTGACCGACAGGAAGATCGCGCCCTGCGGCGGTGGTCCGCTTATCGGGCGGATGGCCGAGATCGGCGCGCTGGCGTCGAAGGCCTTGGCGGCTTCCCAGGGGTGGCTTTTGGCCTTGGCGGCGGCCTGCAGGTCGCGGCGGGTGAGATCGACGCCGACCGCGTAGCCGAACACCAGGTCGATGGCCTGTTCGGGCGTCAGGTTTTCGCCGCCGGCCTTCAGGGCCGCGACCAGCTCGATCTCGTGATGCAGGTCAGAGGTCGCCGACGGATAGGGCACGGTGGTCGGAAGGGGCGCCACGGCGTCGGCCGGCTTGGCGAAGAAGAACGGCGGATCGCGGGCGTCGTCGCCCATTTCGCGGGCGTGGGCGGCATAGTTGCGACCCACGCACAGGATGCGCCGGACCGGAAAGACATCGGACGAGCCCTCGACCGGGACCACGGGACGGGCGGGCGGGGGGAAGGTGTACGTCATCATGGCGCTTGATTAGCGCCAAACCGCGCGGTTCAAAAGCGCCCTGCCCAGGTTATCGCGTGTCAGAAATCATCGCGACACCGCGGGCGGCTAAACGTTCTTTCACTTGCCCCCGTCCGCGTAGCCGAGTCATGACGGTTGCGGGGAATATTGGGCGTCTTTCCAAGCGGGGGCTGTGAGCGCGCGAATGCTGATCATCGAGAACCTGACTCACGTCTACGGCAACGGCGTTCGGGCCCTGGACGAGGTCAGCCTGACCATACCGCGCGGCATGTATGGCCTGCTGGGTCCGAACGGCGCGGGCAAGTCGACCCTGATGCGCACCATCGCCACCCTGCAGGCCCCGACTTCGGGCCATATCCGTTTCGACGATATCGACGTGCTGAAGACCCCGGAGCTTCTGCGCCGCACCCTGGGCTATCTGCCGCAGGATTTCGGCGTCTATCCGCGCGTCTCGGCCTACGACATGCTCGACCACATGGCGGTGCTCAAGGGCATTGCTGGCGCCAAGGCGCGCAAGGAAACCGTCGAGAGCCTGCTCAATCAGGTCAATCTGTGGGGCGTGCGCAAGAAGGCCCTGGCCGGGTTCTCGGGCGGCATGCGTCAGCGCTTCGGCATCGCCCAGGCCCTGATCGGCGATCCGCGCCTGATCATTGTCGACGAGCCCACGGCCGGCCTCGACCCTGAAGAGCGCAACCGGTTTCTCAACCTGCTGGCCGAGATCGGCGAGAACGTGGTGGTGATCCTGTCGACCCACATCGTCGAGGACGTGTCGGACCTGTGTCCGGCCATGGCGATCATCTGCGATGGCCGCATCGTCAAGCAGGGCGCCCCCAATGATCTGGTGGTCCAGCTGGCCGGCCGGGTCTGGCGCAAGACCATCGACAAGGCCGATCTCGAAGCGGCCAAGGCGCAGTATCAGGTGATCTCCACCCGCCTGCTGGGCGGCCGCACGGTGATCCACATCCTGGCCGACAGCGATCCTGGCGAGGGCTTCGCCGCCGTCGAGGGCGGTCTGGAGGACGTCTATTTCTCGACCCTGTCCACCACCCGCCGCGCGGCGTAGGAGGACAGCCCATGTTCGCCAAGATCGCGGGCTTCGAGCTCCGCTACCAGCTGAAGTCGCCTGTGTTCTGGGTGGTGGCGACGGTATTCTTCCTGCTGACCTTCGGGGCGGCGACGATCGACCAGATCCGCATCGGCGGCGGCGGTCAGATCCACAAGAACGCGCCCTATGCGATCGCTCAGACCCACCTGATCCTGTCGATCTTCTACATGTTCGTGACCACGGCCTTCGTGGCCAATGTGGTGGTGCGCGACGACGAGACGGGCTTTGGGCCGATCCTGCGCTCCACCCGGATCGGCAAGTTCGACTATCTGTACGGCCGCTTTACGGGCGCGTTTCTGGCGGCCGCGATCTCGTTCCTGGTCGTGCCCCTGGCGATCTTCATCGGCTCGTTCATGCCGTGGATCGACCCCGAGCGGCTGGGCCCCAACCTGCTGGACGCCTATCTGTTTTCCTATTTCGCCCTGGCCCTGCCCTCGATCCTGCTGACCTCGGCGATCTTCTTTGCTCTGGCCACGGTGACCCGCTCGATGATGTGGACCTATGTCTGGGCACGGCGGCCTTCGGCCTGGCCACCAAGTACTGGACGGCCACCGAGCGCAACACCCTCACCCCCGCCCTGACCGGCGCCCTGCTGTTCAACCGCGTCTTCGCCGTGGCCCTGTCGGCGGCTTTCCTGGGAGCGGCCTACTGGCTGTTCAAGATCCAGTCGGCCGAGCTGGCCGGCGACCGCAAGGTCAAGGCCAAGGCCGGTCCCGCCCCCGTCGAGATCCTGCCGGCTGCGCCCAGCGGTCCCATCGTTCCACGTCATGACCGCCAGACGGCCTGGGCCCAACTAAGGGTCCGCACCCGGCTGGACATGGGCCAGGTGTTCAAGAGCCCGGCCTATTTCGTGCTGCTGGCCCTGGGCCTGGCCAACGCCATGGGCTCGCTGTGGTTCGCCACCGAGGCCGGTCGCTATGGTGGGGAGATCTATCCGCTCACCCGCGTGCTGCTGATGCCGCTGATGGGGTCGTTTGGCCTGATCCCGATGATCATCGCCATCTATTATTCCGGCGAGCTGGTCTGGCGTGAACGCGAGCGCAAGACCCACGAGATCATCGACGCCACCCCGATTCCAGACTGGGCGTTTGTCGTCCCCAAGACCCTGGCCATCTCGCTGGTCCTGATCTCGACCCTGCTGGTCAGCGTGCTGGCGGCGATCATCAGCCAGCTGGCCCACGGCTACACCCATCTGGAGCTGGGCAAGTACCTGCTCTGGTACGTGCTGCCGCAATCGGTGGACTGGATCCTGCTGGCTGTGCTGGCGGTGTTCCTGCAGGCGGTCAGTCCGCACAAGTTCGTCGGCTGGGGCCTGATGGTGATCTACATGGTCGCCACCATCACGTTCACGAACCTGGGTTTCGAGCACAAGCTCTACAATTACGGCGCGGTCACCGATACGCCGTTCTCGGACATGAACGGCCAGGGCAAGTTCTGGATCGGGGCCTGGTGGCTGCGGCTGTACTGGACGGCCTTCGCGGTGGTGTTGCTGGTCCTGTCCTACGGCCTGTGGCGACGCGGAACAGAGAGCCGCCTGTGGCCGCGTCTTGTGCGCCTGCCGCCCCGCATGACGGGCAAGGCGGGCATGACCCTGGCGACGGCGCTGGCCGTGTTCGCGGGCACGGGCGTCTTCATCTACGTCAACACCAATGTCTGGAACACCTACCGGACCAGTATCGACAACGAGACCTGGCAGGCCGACTACGAAAAGACCCTGCTGCCGTTCGAGACCATGCCGCAGCCCAAGATCGTGGCCATGACCCTGGACCGGTTCGACCGCGACCTGAAGGTCAGGGGGCTCTCGATCCAGGGGGCTTGGGCGAAGAAGACCTATGACCGGTTCAACTACCGGATCTTCGCCTTCGACACGCCGATGGTCCCGGGCGAGCGGCGCAAGATGAGCTTCATCACCGAGCGCTCGCAGAAGGGCTTCCCCAACAGCGGCGCCGAAACCCGCGTGGTGGCCAACGGGACCTTCATCAACAATCTGGAGATCGCGCCGATCCTGGGCATGGCCCGCGACGGCCTGCTGGTCGACCGCGCCAAGCGCCGCAAATATGGCCTGCCGGCCGAGCGCCGCATGGCCAGGCTGGGCGATGTGGCCTCGATGCAGTTCAACGGCCTGCGCAAGGACGCCGATTTCGTGTCGTCGGACATCACCGTCACCACCGACGCCGACCAGACGCCGATCGCGCCGGGATACAAGGTCTCCGAAGAGGTCTGGTCGCTGCGGGACGACATCAAGGGTCCGGTGAAGGGCGAGGGCGATCGCCGCACGGTGCGCTTCGTCACCGAGGCGCCGATCCTGCCGTTCCTGTCGATCCAGTCAGCCCGCTATGCGGTGTCGCGCGAGACCTACAAGGGCATTGATCTGGCGATCTATTACGACCCCCAGCACGCCTGGAACATCGACCGCATGAAGGCCAGCATGAAGGGCTCGCTGGACTATATGCAGGCCGAATTTAGCCCGTATCAGTTCCGCCAGATGCGGTTCCTGGAGTTTCCGGACTACGCCCAGTTCGCCCAGGCCTATGCCGGCACCATGCCGTGGTCGGAGGGGCTGTTCTTCATCTCCGATTATCGCGACCCCGAGAAGATCGACATGATCACCTATGTCGGCGCCCACGAGATCGGCCACCAGTGGTGGGCCCACCAGGTGATCGGCGCCGACCAGCAGGGCGGCTCGATGCTGAGCGAGACCTTTGCCCAGTACGCGGCCCTGATGGTGATGAAGCGGACCTATGGCGAGAGCCAGATCCGCAAGTTCCTGAAGTTCGAGCTCGACAGCTATCTGCGGGCCCGGGGCGGCGATCCGCTGGAGGAGCAGCCGCTCTACAAGGTCGAAAACCAGGGCTACATCCATTACCGCAAGGGCTCGCTGGTCATGTACCGGCTGCAGCGCGAGATCGGCGAGGCGGCGGTCAACCGCGCCCTGCGCAAGCTGATCGCCAACCACGCCTTCAAGGGCGCGCCCTATCCGACGACCCTGGACTTCATGCGGGCGATCCGCGCGGAGGCGCCGGCCGACAAGCAGGCCCTGATCACCGACCTGTTCGAGAAGATCACCCTCTACGACATCAAGACCAAGGCCGCCGCGGTGAAGAAACGCGCCGACGGCCGGTTCGACGTGACCCTGACCGTCGAGGCCAGGAAGATGTATGCCGACGGCAAGGGCAAGGAGACGGAAAGCCCGCTGAACGAGACGATGGATATCGGCCTGTTCACCGCCGAGCCGGGCAAGAAGACCTTCAAGGCCCAGGATGTTCTGCTGTATGAGCGCCGGCCGATCCGCTCGGGCGTCCAGACCCTGACCTTCACGGTGGCCAAGGCGCCGAAGTGGGCCGGGATCGATCCCTACAACACCGTCATCGACCGCAATGGCGATGACAATACGGTCAGGGTCGGCGGATGAGCGAGGGCGGACTGAAGCTGGATGCGGCGGCGTTCAACGCCTTTCTGCAGCGCGCCTTTCCCGAAGGCGATCCGGCCTCGATGCCCGAGGCGATCGAGGCGTCTAAGGGGCGGGTTCTGATGCGCCAGCCGTTCTCGTCGCGGCAATTGCGACCGGGCGGGGTGATCTCGGGACCGACCTTGATGGCCATGGCCGACACCGCCGCCTATGCGGTGACGATATCCTGCTGTGGACGGAGTCGCGCGAGCGAGCCGCCGCCAAGGCGACGGTCGCCTACGCGATTCCCTAGATCCTTAGTTTACGAAGCCCTTCTTGAGCCCTTCGGCCATGTTCAGGTGTTCCTGAACGGTCGGGGCTGTGGCGGCGGCGAAGGCCTTGATGGCCGGGGTGTCGCCGTCCTGGGCATAGCGCTGCAGCAGGTTCAGCATCGCCTGATGAGCGTCGACCTGGGCGTCGGCGTAGGCCTTGTCGAAGTCTTCGTTGCTGGCCTTGGTCAGGTCGTCGAGGTCATCCTGCATGTCCTTGGACAGCATCGCCGGCACGGTGATGGCCGCGCCCGAGGCGGCGATGGCGGCTTTCAGGCTGTCGCCGGTCTTGCCGTGAGCCGTTTCCATCTTGGCGGCGAAGGCCTTGACCTCGGCATTGGTCGAGCGCGAGGCGGCCAGCTTGGCGGCTTCGATCTCGAACATGTTCAGGTCGGCGGCCTTCATGGCGAAGACGTCGGCCTTGGTCTCGTCGGCCATGGTCGGGACGGTGGCGGCTGGGTTGGCGTCCGGCGTTGCAGCCTGTTCGGCCGGCGTCGCGGCGCCCTTGGTTTCGGTCTTGTCACCGCAGGCGGCGAGGCTGAGGGCGGCGAAGGCGGCGCCGACGATGAGGAGATGACGGGTCATGGCTGTCTTTCCCTGCGCGTTTTTATAGAGGATTGAAGTCTGGTCAGCGTCGCGCGGCGCTGTATGGCTATAAGAACATCACGGCGCCGTGATCGGTTCCGAGCAGGCTGGGGAAGATCGACATGGCTAGGGCGCCGCTGGACGGATTGCGGGTCATCGAAATGGGCTCGCTGATCGCGGGGCCCTTCTGCGGCCAGATCCTGGGCGACTTCGGCGCCGAGGTGATCAAGCTGGAAGACCCCAAGGTCGGCGACCCGATGCGCCAGTGGGGTCGCAGCAAGCCTCAGGGCCTGTCACCCTGGTGGCCGGTGATCGGCCGCAACAAGAAATCCGTCACCATCGACCTGCGCACTGAGGAAGGCCGTGACCTGGCCCGTAGCCTGATCGCCCAGGCCGATGTCGTGGTCGAGAACTTTCGCCCGGGCACAATGGAGGCCTGGGGCATGGGCTATGAGGCCCTGTCGGCCACCCATCCGGGTCTGGTGATGGCGCGGGTGTCGGGCTTTGGCCAGACGGGTCCCTATTCACACCGCGCCGGCTACGCCTTGGTCGGCGAGGCCATGGGAGGGCTTCGCCACATCACCGGCGAGCCCGATCGCAATCCCGCGCGGGCGGGCATCTCGATCGGCGACAGCCTGTCGGGCCTCAACGCGGCGCTGGGCGTGATGATGGCCCTGCATTCGCGGGACCGCACCGGCAAGGGCCAGGTTGTCGACGCCGCCATCTATGAGAGCGTGCTGACGGTGATGGAGAACCTGATCACCGAATATGACCTCACCGGCTATATCCGCGAACGGTCGGGCGCCGTGCTGCCCGGCATCGCGCCATCAAATGTCTATCCAACGAAAAGCGGCGAGCTGATCCTGATCGGGGCCAATCAGGACACCCTGTTCAAGCGTCTGTGCGAGCTGATGGGTCGACCGGATCTGGTCGATGATGTCCGTTATCGCGACCATGCGGCGCGGGGCGCGCATCAGGGCGAGCTGGACGCCCGCATCGCCGCCTGGACCGCCGACCAGGAGATCGAGACCCTGCTGCCGCGCCTGGAGGAAGCCGGCATCGCCACCGGCCGGATCTATCGCGCGCCCGACATGCTGGCCGACCCCCACTTCGCGGCGCGCGAGTCTATCGTCAGCGTGCCCCATCCGGTGTTTGGCCAGGTGAAGATGCAGAACGCCTTCCCGCGCCTGTCTCAAACCCCCGGCGCGGTGCGCTGGACGGGCCCGACGCTGGGCGAGCATACCGACGCCGTGCTGCGCGAGGTGGCGGGCCTGAGCGAGGAGGCTATCGCCGGGCTGCGGGCGCGCAAGGTTCTCTAGCTTAGATCCTCCCCCTCTGGGGGAGGTGGCCCAGAGGGCCGGAGGGGGCCAGCTCGGCCGATGTCCGGCTAGCCCTCTCAGTCGCTCCGCGACAGCTCCCCCAGAGGGGGAGCAGCTATCACGCGCTTGCCTAGAGCCCTTTCCGACCTGATTGTTTCATCAGGGTCGGGCGAAAAGGGCTCTAAATCAAAAGTTTAGAGCATTTTTCGATCCGATAACCGTTTCACACTCTAGTGCCGCCCCGTCACATCCGCGATGGCCCGCGCGATCTGGTGCACATTGTAGGGCTTGCGAACGATCGGCGCGTCGAAGCCCATGGGCGCGGCCTTGTCGGCATAGCCCGTGGCGAACACGAACGGGCGGCCTTCGCGGCGTAGAATTTCCGCCACCGGGGCCACCGACTGGCCGTTGAGGTCGGCGTCCAGCACCGCCACGTCGAACACCTGGTCCAGCATCGACAGGGCCTCGCTGAGCTCGGCCGCGCAGCCGACCACCACGACCCCGGCGTCTTCGAGACCGGCTTCCAGCTCGAGCGCCAGCAACAGAGAGTCCTCGACGATCAACACCTTGAGGCCGGCTATGGCCCCGGGGCGGACGTTCTCGTCGGCGGCGATGAGGGTCTCGACGATCCGTTCGGGGACAGCTTTCTCAGGTTCGGGCGGCGGGCCGTCGGCCAGGGCCTCGGGCGAGGCCTGGATCAGGGCGCTGAGACCGCCGCGCTTGTATTCCATGCGAGCGCGCCCGCCCAGTTCGCGGCCCACGACATCTTCGATCAGGGTGGCGCCAAAACCGCGCTTGGTCGGCTCGGTCGCCGGCGGTCCGCCGGTTTCCAGCCACTCCAGCGCAAAGCCGCCCTCGGGCGAGCGACGCCAGACCACCTCGACCTTGCCGTTCTCGCTCGACAGCGCGCCGTACTTGACCGCGTTGACCGCCAGTTCGTGCAGGGTCAGCGACAGGGCCGAGGCCGCGCGCGGGGTCAGAAACAGCTCGGGGCCGTCCCATCGCGTCTGGGTCGGCGCCACGCCGCCCAGCTCGGCGGCGGCGATCCGCGCCAGGGTAGCCCCACGCCAGCGGGCGGCGCTCAGCAGATCGTGGGCCGAGCTCATGGACTTCAGCCGGGCGGCGAAGGTCTTCAGGAAGACGTCCAGCGAGGCCGACTTGCGGGCGGACTGGGCGGCCACCGATTGCACGACGGCCAGCAGGTTCTTGATGCGGTGGTCCAGCTCGGCCAGCAGGCTCTCGCGCTGCTCGTCCTGCTGCTTGCGATCGGTGATGTCCTGGATCACGCCGATCAGGCGGGTCGGTTCACCCTCTTCATCGAACGTCATCACGCCTGCGGCGCGGTTCCACTGGATGCGCCCGTTCTCGTCGGGATTGCGCCGGAACTCCACCTCGTAGCGGCCGCGTTTGCGCAGCTGCTCGTCGACGTTTTTCTGGATGCGGGCGCGGTCGTCCTGATGGACGTAGCGAAACAGGGACTGGCCATCCTCGGCCGGAACAACGCCCTCGGGCAGGTTGGCGATCTTGGCCAGCCGTCGACTGATCCGATAGATGTCCAGCGCGCGGTCCCACTCGAACTCGCCCAGGCTGGCCGCGCTGATGGCCAGGGCCAGCCGTTCGCCGTCCGGCGTCCGAGCGCCTGCCGGCTCCCCGCTCTCGCGGTCTTGCAGGAGCGTTTCCATCGCCAGGGCTGCAAGATCGATCAGGGACTGGCGCGCATCGGGCCGCTCAGAGGTTCTGGGCTGCGAATCTTCGACGCTGAGCAGCCCCACGACCTGACCATTCGGATCGATCAGGGGCGCGCAGGCCAGAAAGCCGATCGTCTTCAGCGACAGGGACGCCAGCCGGGCGTCCGAGCGCGCGTCCGGGCAAATCAGGGGTTCGCGCAAGGCGATCAGCAGGTCGGCGACCGAGCCTTGCCGGGGCGTCACGCCGCCGCCGCCGCCGAAACTGGCCTTGCAATGCAGCCGGCTCGCACCGATCAGCCAGAGGGCCGCATGAGGCGCCTGAAAATGCGTGGCCGCCAGGCGCACCAGCCGCAGGAAACGCGGATCATCGCCCAGCTTGTCAAAGGCCTTCAACGCCTTGGTGGCGCGCAGCCGAACGGCTTCCTTGTCGGCGTCTTGCGCGGAACGGGGCTCCTCCATATTCCGACCATAGACTCGCTTCGCGTCAGGCGCGAGTGGCGATAAAAATTCTGCAGTGGTGAAGCTTCCGCCGCGCGTTATTATGGAACTGCACGCCGAGGCTCCGCGTTGACGGGGCTAAGCTAGATCGCCAGCGCGCGCCGCTGGTTGCGCCCGCGAACCGGAGATGACCATGCCTGCTGATGTCCTGAAGACCGCCGCGAAAGACGCTGACAAGGTCAAGAGCGCCGCCGCCGCCGCGGTCGATCACGCCGAGCACAGCTTCGTCGAAGCCGCCAACGCCGCCAAGGTGTCGCTGGCCGAGGCCGCCAAGCGGGTTGAAAAGTCGGTCGCCGAGGGCTTTGACACCCTGCGCGCCCAGAGCCGCACCTATACCGACACCGCAGGCCAGCAACTGGACGACGCCCAGCGCTATGTCACCGAGCGAGTTCGCGAACGTCCGCTGACGGCCACCCTCGCCGGTCTCGGCGTTGGCGTGCTCATCGGCCTGCTGATTGCCGGCAACCGAAATACCCACCGGTGATCTTCGAAAAAACCCTGATGACGCTTGCGGCGGCGGCGGCCATAGCGGCTGCGGCCGCCGTTGGCGTGTTCGCCGCAGCCTTCGCCCTCTATGCGGTTGTCCAGGTCTATCTGGGCGCTGCGGGCGCCGCCGCCGTTGTTGCAGCGGTCGCAGCTCTGATCGTCGCGATCGCCGGTCTGATCGCTGCTCGCAAGGTCGAACAGCGCCAGGCTCCCAGCCAGGGCGCTACGCCGGACTCGTTTGGTCTGACGGAAAAGATTGTCGGCATTGTTCGCGATCGTCCCCTGCTGTCGATCGGCGCGGGGCTCGCAGCGGGTGTCTTCGCGTTGAAGAATCCGGTTCTGACGGCGGCTGTTTTCAAGGCCTTCATGGAACCGCGGCAACCGCCACGCTAAATACCCTTCTGCCTGCGTTCCCGTCCTCCCCTCCTTGGGAACGCCATCCCATGGAGTGACCATGTCCTACATCCTGCCTGAGCTGCCCTACGCCTATGAGGCGCTGGAGCCGACGGTTTCGGCCAATACCCTGCATTTCCACCATGACAAGCACCACGCCGCCTATGTCACGGCCCTCAACGGCCTGCTGAACGGTGACGACAAGGGCTCGCTGGAAGAGGTCATCAAGACCGCCGCCCCGGGCAAGGTGTTCAACAACGCCGCCCAGGCCTGGAACCACGCGTTCTTCTGGGACGCCATGAGCCCGGAAAAGACCGCGCCGGGCGCCGAGCTGGCCGCCGCGATCAATGAAGCCTTTGGCGATCTGGCCGCCCTGAAGACCGCCTTCGTCACCGAGGGCGTCGGCCACTTCGCCTCGGGCTGGGTGTGGCTGGTCGCCGAAGGCGGCAAGCTGAAGGTCATCTCGACCCACGACGCGGCCACCACGGTGACGGAAGCCGGCGTGACCCCGCTGCTGGTCTGCGACGTCTGGGAGCACGCCTATTATCTGGACCACCAGAACAACCGGAAGGGTTTCCTGGAAGCCTGGTTCGACACCCTGGCCAACTGGACCCTGGCCGACAGCCAGTTCGCGGCGTCCAAGGGCGCGGGCGAGGTCTGGGCCTATCCGGCTCCGCAATAGCCACAGCGGCCTGAAGTGTGGGACGGCGCGGCCATGGCCGTGCCGTTTTGCGTTTCAGGCCTGCCGACGGTCGAAGGCCCAGCTGCGCAGCGTCACGAAATCGGTGCGCTCAAAGCCCATGGCCGTGACCCGGATCTGGGTCGGATCAATCTCGATGATGTTGAAGCTGGGCGGCACGCCGCGCTCGCGCACCGACAGCGTACCCGACACCACCGCCCGCGTCTTGCCGTCACCGAAAGGATAGGGCGACACGAACGGCGTATGGATATGGCCAGACAGGACCAGGTCCGCCCCGGCCATCGTCAGGCTGTTGGCGGCCCGGGTTCCGCCATGCACCTCGCTGGTCATCGGCTCGCCGGTCAGCTCCATCAGGGGGTGATGGCAGACGACGATGCGAGCGTCGCCCGGCGCGCTGGCCAGCTGGCCTTCCAGTCGGCGGATTTGGCTGCCGGAGATGGCGCCCTTCGACCAGTTCCAGCGCAACTGCGCGCGCCGGGCGGTGTTGACCCCGAATACCGACACCCCCGGGGCGCGCCAGACGCCGCCATCGGCGGGGCCAAAGCGCGCCTCATAGCGCCGCCAGGGCGCGATGAACCGCTCCAGCAGTTCGCCTGGCCCGACATAGGGCGTGTCGTGATTGCCGGGCGTGGTGAACAGGGGTGTGGGCGCGCGATCGAGCCAGGCCCTGGCCGCGTCGAACTCGGCCACGACGCCGTCGCGGGTCAGGTCGCCTGCCGCCACCATCAGATCGGGCTTTTCCTGATGAAACCGCGCCAGCGCCGCCTCTGTCGCGGCCTGGTTCTCGCCACCGAAATGAATGTCGGAAACCTGGATGATCTTGATGGTCATGGTCACTCGGGCAAAGCCACGGCGCGGAAGGCCTTGGGACGGAAACGGATTTGAATCTCCGGCCCCAACCGCATCGGTTCTCCATCGAGCAGGGCGGGAATCCGGCCGCCGGCCCACACCCGGCCGACGCGGCAGCGACCCATGCTCACCGAAGGATCATCACGCCAGGTTCCGCTCAGCGCGCTGACCCCCAGGCGGAAGATCTCGATGGCGTTGGACGGATCGACGGCCGCCGCCTCCAGGGCCCGGTCGTCTTCGTCCAGGACCGTGGAGACCAGGGGGCACATCAGGGTCAGGGCTTCAGCCTTCTGCTTGGGTCGACCATCAAGGGTAAAGCGCAGGCGGCCTGAAAAGGCGCGGCGAAAGGCCCGCTGGGCGCGCAGGGCGGTCAGCCGGATCTGTCCGGCCCGCGCGGCCTCGCGGGCGTCCGCCCAAAGGGCGGGACTGCCCAGGATGGCGGCGACGAAGAACAGGCGTCCAGCCACCTCGCCGCCCGACACCATGCGCGGCGCGCCGTCCGTCAGGCAGGCCGCCATGGCCTCGGGCCACGAGCGCTCGCCGTAGAAGGCGCGAGGCAGCATGTTCATCGTCCCGCCGGGCAGGGGCGCGATGGGCGGGCCGTCGGGACCTGACATCTCCGCAGCGGCCCGGGCCGTGCCGTCGCCGGCGATGACAAAGACGGCGTCAGGATCGGAATCGATGACGCGGCGCAGGCAGGCGGCCAGATCGCCATCGGGCGTGTGCACCGTTCCGGCTACGCCCTGTTCAGCGAGAATGCGCTCGGCGATGGCCGGCGCATCGGCGCCAACTGATCCCGAAGCGGTGTTGGCGATAATTTCGACGCGACGCACGGGCATCCTCGCTGCATGGGGAGTCGGTTAACGGCCAAGCTTTTCGGCGGTTCCGAGCCTCACAACGGAACCTTGCATACGGCGGGTCGTTAGTCAGACCGGGATAGCTCGATGGGAAACCCACTATGAAAATGACCATGATCGCCCTGCTGGGTGTCGGCTTGATGGCCACGGCCTGCACATCGACCGGCAATGTAGAACGTAATGCCGCCGGCGGCGCAGCGCTTGGCGCGCTCGCAGGCGCTGTGATCGGCAATAATGTGGGCAGCGGCAGCGCCAGCACGGGCGCAGCCATCGGCGCGGCCCTCGGCGGCACCGCTGGCGCCGTCAAGGGCTGCCGTGAAGACGGCGGTTGCGGCGCGAACACGGTCAATCGCCGCCAGTACTACGATGAACGCGCGGGCCGCTATTACTATTACGACGCTGGCAGCGGCCGATACTTCTGGGAAGACGGTCGTCCCCGTTAGGGAGCGATCGCGCCGATGAAAAACCCAAGGGGCGGCCGGCAGATTGCTGGTCGCCCCTTGTCATGTCCATCACACGGGGAGGCACTATGACCATCAAGATGACTGTGGCGACGCTTGGCGCCGGGCTGATGCTCGCGGGCTGCGCTTCCGCGCCCTGGAGCGCGAGCCGCGCCGCGATAGAAACCCAGCCGCCGGCCTGCGCCGATTTCCAGGTTTCCATCTATTTTGAGCGGGACGAGGTGAAGGTGACGCGTGAGGCGCGATCGGTGCTGAACAGCGCCCGCACCATGGCGCGCGGCTGCAAGGTTGAGAAGGCTCGTGTTGTCGGCCTGGCTGACGCCGTCGGCGCGGCGGACGTCAATATGGATCTGTCCAGGGCGCGGGCGGTCTCGGTCACCAAGGCCCTGACCCGGGCGGGCTTTGGCCAGGTAGAGTTCGATGTCGCCGCGGCCGGGGATATCGGCGCAACAACCACAGCCGGGGCTTCCGCCCCGCTGCGCCGACGGGCCGATATCTTCTTTGACGTCAGCAAGCCCTGAGGCCTGAAACGCCGAGACGCCCGCCCTGGTCAGCTGGGGCGGGTTTCCTGCCGGGCGCATGACGTGCGGGCTTGAAGCCGTGACGGAAAAGGGGGGAGGGGTGCGGAGGCGGCAGGCTGGCTTGCGCCGGCCTCAAGTCGGGGGGGCGTCGCCGCCTCCGCACTGAGGAAAACGCGATCTCCAAAAGCTGGTTCCCGGCGGCGGCGATTTTTTTTTGCGGCCGGTGGAAATCGCCGTCCGCCTGGGCGCCATGGAACAGTCGGGGGTCGCAAACGTTGTTCTGGCGCGGCCAAGCAGGGCCGCATTCCAACCAAGAGAGCACGTCGTGATCCGGAGCTACCAGGCTGAACATGGCGGAACGGTTTTCTACGCGGCGCCCAGCCGGCGTCAGAAGACGAGGCGCACGCGCCTCATGGCGCTGATGGTGATCACGGTCGTCGCCGCGTCGGCCGGCGTTGTCCACAACCTCAATGCGCGATCCATGCCGATCGAGATGCTCGCGCCGACCCAGTGACTTTCTGAAGGAGAGCGATATGCCCGCCGACACGGATCATCCTGCCCCACGCCTCAACGCCACGCGCGCGCGTCAGGGACGTCGGGGACAGCACATCTTCTGGATCCTGATCATTTCAACGGTACTGGCCGCCGTCGCGCTGTTTGGCGCCTGGGGCTTCCGGTCCGGGGATCTGGCGTCGGTCGAGCAGAACACAGGCGTGGACACCCCCGCCGAGGCCAGCCGCTACAACACCGAACAGTCTCCCGTGCGCCAGGCGCCCGCGAACTAGAGCGTTTCTGCATCCGCTGACAGAGCGGTCTGGCGCGGAAGCGCTGTGGCCAGTCCCATACCAAAACGGCCGCCCTCTCGGGCGGCCGTTGACGTTCTGGAGGCCCTGATCAGGCGGCCTTGCGGGTGCGCCTGGGATGGAAGAACAGGGCCTGGCCGATCGCCGCCTTCACCGTTTCCGGCTGGAAGGGCTTGGTGATCAGGAAGGTCGGCTCCGGGCGCTCGCCGGTCAGCAAACGCTCGGGGAAGGCGGTGATGAAGATCACGGGCACGTCGAGACGGGCCAGGATGTCCTTGACGGCATCGATGCCAGACGAGCCGTCGGCCAGCTGGATGTCGGCCAGCACCAGACCCGGGGTCTTGCGAGCGACCGCTTCCACGGCCTCGCCGCGCGTGGCGGCGATGTCGGTGACCTCGTGGCCCAGTTCGCGAACCAGGGCTTCGATGTCGGCGGCGATGACCGGTTCGTCCTCGATGATGAGCACGGTAGTGGCCAGTTCAGCGTCGATCTCGGTCTGGGCCTCGGAGATCAGGCGTTCGATGTCGCCAAATTCGCAATCGAGAATCTGGGCGGCTTCGGTCGGCGTGAAGCCTTCCAGGGCGGTGAGCAGGAAGGCCTGGCGAGATCGCGGCGCGATCCGCATCAGCCGTTGCGTGGCGTCGTCAGCGGCGGAACCGCTGTCGTCGTGACGCGCTTCAAGTTGGGCGCCTGTGGAAAGCCAGATGGCATGGAAAACGCGATAGAGCGCGACGCGGGGCGACAGGTCGGCGTCCAGCGAACGCTCCCCGGCGGCCAGCGCTTCCAGGGCGACCCGGACATAATGGTCGCCAGTATTCTGATCGCCAGTAAGGGCGCGGGCGTAGCGACGGATATAAGGTAGATGTGGCGCCAGCCGAGCAAGAAGACTCATGACCCCTCCCGATGCGGTGTCTTCGTGAAAAACGCGATCCAATGGCCAAGCTGGGCCATTCGATCAGGGTCTTAAACGCCGCCTTATCCAGCGGGTTCCGCCCCACGCGGAATTTTGGCATCTTATGCCCAAGCTTGTGGAACCCGATACGGAAAACCGCGTTGTCGTCTGGCAGACACTCATTCGGCCAAAGGGGGCGGGCGCTGCGTTACACCGGCGTCGAGGACATGATCGAACACGTACCCATGGATGATCACCGCAAAGGCGCTGCGGCGCTCGACGAAGCTCGCCTGCGTCAGCAGGCTATTGGCGTGAAGCTGCGCCAGCTGTTCGACGAGGTTGTCAACGAGCAGGTTCCCGACGAATTTCTCGAAATTCTGCGCAAGGCCGAGAAGCCTGCAGGCGAGGAATGAGCATGACGGACACCGAAGCTCAGGTCGGCCGCTCGCCGTTCGACCCGCCGCGCGACAATGCTTTCAAGCGCGAGCTGGTGACCCTGATCCCGCATCTGCGCGCCTTTGCGCGCACCCTGACCGGTGATCCCACCGCGGCCGACGATCTGGCGCAGGACGCCATGATGAAGGCCTGGGACGCCCGCGCCAGCTTCCAGCTTGGCACGAACATGAAGGCCTGGACCTTCATGATCCTGCGCAACCAGTTCTATTCGGAAAAACGCCGCTCCTGGCGTCAGAGCCAGCTTGATCAGGAGGCCGCCGAGCGGACCCTGGTCGCGGTCGATGATCCCGAGGCGCCCGTGGCGCTGGACGAACTGCGCATGAGCCTGGGCATGCTTCCCGCCGAACAGCGTGAAGCCCTCATTCTCGTCGGCGCTGGCGGCTTTGCCTATGAGGAAGCCGCAGTGATCTGCGGCTGCGCCGTGGGCACCGTCAAAAGCCGCGTCAGCCGCGCCCGTCGGGCGCTGCAGGCGATCCTGGAAGCCGGCGCCTATGACCGGGATGGCAGATCGGCGGGCGATGCGATGGGTTCGATTCTGGCCGACGCGGAGCGATTGAGCTCCTTAAGGTGAGACCTTTCAAAAGCCGGGGCGCGGAGGCTGTAACCTCGATCCGCGTCCGCCTGGCGGCGGCGCTGGTCGTCGCCCTCCTGCCGGTCCTGTTGCTGGGCGGCCTGCAGTCGCTGTTTGCGTTCCGCGCCGAGGCGGACCTGCGCCGCCAGAGTCTTGAGCTGGCGGCGGGTCGCAGCGCGGCCATCGCCCATGCGCGCATCGCGGCGGCAGGGGTTCTTCTGCAGACCCTTGGCCCGGGCTCGGTAGGCCTGGAATGCGCGCAGCGCCTGGCGGATGTGCGGGCGCGGCTGCCCGGCTACGCCAATCTTGTCCGGTTCGACGCCCGGGGCCGGGTTGTCTGCGCCGCCGCGACGACACCGCCCGATCCCACACGCGCCGGCCGGGCCTGGTTTCGCGAGCTGGACGCCGGCTCTGATCTGGTCGTCGCCAGCGCGCCCGGCGTGATCTATGCGACGGAGCCCTCGGTGCTGGCCGCGGTGCGGGCCTCTGGTCCGGGCGACAAGTTCGACGGGGCCATGGTCGCCGTGCTGACCCTGCGCAGCCTCCGCCTCGAAACCGCCAACCGGTTCATGCCAAACGGCGCCGAGATCGCCCTGGCCGACTCGCAAGGCGTGGTGTTTACCTCGACCGATCCCAGCGCCTTTGACGCCCCGCCCCCAGGCTGGCGCGCCAAGGCCAATGAGCGCGGCGCAGTGCTGTGGTCGGGCAAGGATCGCAACAAGCGCAGCCGGGCCTATTCGGCGGCGCCCCTGACCGAAAGCGGCGTCTTCGTCCTGCTCTCGGCGCCGGCGCCGGGCCTGCTGTCCTGGGCCTGGATCAATCCGATCTCGCGCCTGATCCTGCCGCTCCTGGCCTTCGGCCTGGCCCTGGGGGCGGTGCTTTACGCGGCCGAGCGCGCCGTGATCCGCTGGATCATCTATCTGCAGCGCATTGCGGCGATCTATGCCAGGGGTCGCTTTACCGTACGGCCCCTGCAGGCCGAGCGGGCGCCGCCCGAGATCCGCGAACTGGCCGCCACCCTCGACGACATGGCCGGGGCGATCGTGGCGCGCGATGCGTCCCTGATGGACAGCCTGGCGGAGAAAGACGCGCTGATGCGCGAAATCCATCACCGGGTGAAGAACAACCTGCAGATCATCACCTCGCTGCTCAACATGCAGCAGCGGGCCCTGACCGATCCGGCCGCCAAGGCGGCGATGAACGATACGCGCCAGCGGATCACGGCCCTGGCCCAGATCTACCGCGCGCTCTATCAGGGACCCGACCTCAAGCGGGTGGATCTGCGGCCTTTCATGGAAGAGCTGACAGCCCAGCTGCTGGCCGGCGAAATGTCCGGATCAGGGGCGGTGCGCACCGAGGTCCACGCCGATCCCCTGGTCATCGACCCCGACCGCCTGGCGCCGATCGCCCTGTTCGCCGTTGAGGCCATCACCAACGCCCAGAAGCACGCCTTTGCCGAACGGGGCGGGATTCTGTCGGTGAACTTCCATGTGCGCGGCGATGAAGCCGAACTGTCCATCGGCGATGATGGACCGGGCGCCAATCAGGGCCCGGGCGAAGGCGTCGGGCGAACCCTGATGAGCGCTTTCGCGCGACAGCTTCGCGGCAAGGTGACCTTCGAAACCAGCGACCAGGGCGGCCTGCTTGTGCGCCTGGTGTTCCCCACGCCACAAGCGCCGCCTTCGGCCGGAACCTAGCTTCGCCGGGGGCGTTGTCTGACTCGAACAGGTTCCATGCCCCATCGGGCCAAAACACCGGAGAACACCATGCGCAAATTGATCGTACTCGCCGCCATCGCCGCCAGCCTTTCCGTCGCCGCCTGCAACACCGTCGAAGGCGCCGGCAAGGATGTCTCGTCGGCTGGCAAGGCTGTCACCGAGACCGCCCAGGACGCCAAGAACTAGTTCAGCCCCTTCAGGCCAGAACAGGAAAGCCCGCCGGTCCTCTGGGATCGGCGGGCTTTTTCGTGCGTCGCGTCAAGGCTGTCAGGCGGCCGCTTCGGCCTGGTCGGCGGGGCGACGTGCGAAGACGCCAGCCTGGTCTGATGCTTCGAACAGGGTGGCGGCGGCGCCGGTCAAAAGGTCGTCCGGGCTCAGCACCAGCACCCCGTCATCGGCCAGGCGCGCGGCCAGGCTCTCGATCAGTCGGCCGTGCAGCGAGGCGTCGATGCCGGCCAGCACATGACGCAGCAGGATGACGTCGAACCGCCCCAGAGAGGACAGGTCGCTGAGCAGGTTGATCCGCTTCCAGCGCACCGACTGGCGGATGCGCGGCGAGATCTCCCAGGTGTCATCCTGATTGGCGAAGTGTTTGACCAACTGGGTGATCGGCAGGCCGCGCTGGATCTCGAACTGGGTGTAGAGGCCGCTCTGGGCCTTTTCCAGGCAGCGTTCCGACAGGTCGGAGCCAAAGAACTCAAACTTCGCGCCCGGCTCGACCTCGCGGCTTTCGCCTGCGGCCATGGCCAGGGAGTAGACTTCCTGGCCCGTCGAGCAGGCCGCGCTCCAGATGCGGATCGGCTGGTCGCGGCGCGCCTTTGACAGGGTCGGCAGAACCGTGTCGCGCAGGTGAGTAAAGACCTCGCGGTCACGGAAGAAGCTGGTCTCGTTGAAGGTCAGGGCCTCGACGACCGCCCAGATCAGGCGTTCCTCGCGCTTGGCGCGCAGGGCGGCGATCAGGGCCTCGATCGAGTCGAAGCCCTCGCGGCGAGCCAGCGGCGCCAGGCGGCTTTCGACGACGTAGGTCTTGTCGACGTCGACCGCCAGGCCGGCGCGGGCGCGGCCAAGGGCGGCCAGAAGGTCCATGTCCTCGGGGGTCACAGCAGGCCCGCCTCGGCGAACTTCGCCGCGATGATCTCGCCGTCGAAAGGCTTCATGATGTATTCGTTGGCGCCGGCCTCGAGGGCTGCGCGGATATGGTCGACGTCGTTCTCGACGGTGCAGAACACCACGGTCGGCGTGTCGCCGCCCGGTTCGTTGCGCAGCTGGCGCAGGAACTCGATGCCGTTCATTACGGGCATGTTCCAGTCGAGCAGGACAGCATCGGGCATGGCGGCGCGACACCACGCGAGCGCCTCCATGCCATCGGCGGCCTCGGCGATCTCGAAGCCGATGTCCTCAAGGACTCGGCGGGCGACCTTGCGGATCACCCGGCTGTCGTCGACCACCAGACAGGTCTTCACGGCATGCTCCAATCCCAAGCGCCCATCGTCGGGCGCCGAGGTTAAGGAGCGGTGAGCATAAGCCCCGAAAGGCGCCCTTCGTCCCCGATCAGGGTCAGGCCGGGACCCAGCAGGCCAGGCTGATGCGATCCTCGCCCGCCTCTACCGCGACCTGGCCGCCCGCGGCGCGCACCAGGGCGTGCAAATAGGCCGCCTGCACCCAGGGTCCGCCCAGACCTTCGGTCAGGGCCTCGCCGCGCAGGCCGGCCAGCACTTCGGGCCGCAGGCGGGCGCGGGGGCCGACGGAATCGGCGGTGATCAGGAACCGGCCCTCGGCGGTGACGCCCTTCAGGGTGGCGACGCCGCCGGCCGGCAGGGCGCTAGCCGACAGCTGGGCGATGTTGAGCAGGGCGCGGGCGGCGGCCTTGTTGATCGGCTGGGAGTCGATGGACCACACCATGGTGGGCCGCACATGGTCAAAGACGCCCTGGGCCAGCTTTTCCAGCTCGCGCGAGTCGAAGGCCTCGGCCGAGGCCGAGGCGCCGAAGGCGACCCGGCAGAACTGCAGCAGGTCGGCCAGCTTGCGGGCCGACGAGGCGATCAGGCTCATGGCGTCCTCGCGCATGTCCTGGGCGGAGGGATCCTCCAGCAGGTCCAGCCCCGACACGATGGCGCTGGCCGGGCTGATGAAGTCGTGACACAGGCGCGCCGCCAGCATCGCGGCGAAGTCGGGACCGTTGACGTCAACGGTCGTGGTCGGGGCGGGCTCGGGGGGCGTGTCGGTCATGGTCGCAGACTCTGGCGTGATTTGAGGCTTTGGCAAACGGGGCGTGGGCCCTATCAGGGGCGCGTTATGGATCCGTTTCTTGAACCGGGCGTCCTCGTGCGCCATCCCGACCAGCCCGACTGGGGCCTGGGCCAGGTGCAATCGGTGATCGGCCATCGCGTCACCGTCAACTTCGAAGACGCCGGCAAGCAGACGATCGACGCCCAGCGCGTGACGCTCGTCTTCGTCGGCGACGATCCCAGAGGGTCCTGAATGACTGTTTCCGACCTGCCGCTCGCAGACTGGGGCCGCGCCCTCGCCGGGATCTGCGAGGAGGCCGCGAGCATCATCCTGCCGTTCTGGCGCACCGAGCTCAGCGTCACCCGGAAAGCCGACTCCAGCCCGGTGACCGAGGCCGATCAGGCCGGCGAGCGCCTGATCCTGCAGCGACTGGCCGAGGTCTTCCCGGACGTGCCGACCGTCTCCGAGGAGCATGCCAGCGAATTCGGCGCGCCCGAGGATATCGGGCCGCGCTTTTTCCTGATCGACCCGGTCGACGGCACCAAGGCCTTCGTGCGCGGCGATCCCAGCTTCACCGTCAATATCGGCCTGATCGAAAACGGTGTCCCGGTCGCTGGCGCCATAGTGTCCCCGGTGACGGGCGAGACCTGGTTCACCACTTCGGACGGCGTGCTCAAGCGCCTGCAGGCGGGCGGCGCGGAGACGGGGGTCGAGGTCCGCGCCTGGCCCAGGGGCGAGGCCGTGGCCCTGATCAGCCACACCATGACAGAGGCCCGCGCGGCCGAACTGGCCGTCGAATATGGCTTTGACCTCCGCACTCCGATGGACAGCTCGATCAAGCTGTGCCGCATCGCCGAGGGCGCGGCCGATATCTATCCGCGCCATGGTCCGACCATGGAATGGGACACGGCCGCCGGCCATGCGATCCTGGTTGCCGCCGGCGGAAGGTTCACCAAGCCGGACGGCGGGGCGTTCGTCTACGGGAAGGCCGATCAGGGCTTCCGCAACGGCTGGTTCGTGGCGCGGGGCGGTTAAGGGCTATCACCTCTGACCAAAACGGATGTCATCCCGGACGGACAAGCGCGAAGCGCGCCGATCCGGGACCGACGCCTGGGCTCAACGCTTCCGGCGGTCCCGGATCTGCGCCCGGCTTTCGCCGGGCTTGTCCGGGATGACAGTTTTTCCCTCACAGCGCCGTATGCAAACGCCCGGCCTTCAGGGAGAGGACTTTAGGGCGCCGGCTCGACCTCAGCCGGCGTCGTCAGGATCGTTCCGGCCGAGGCGGCGATGATGCAGCCGATGGCCAGCCACTGCAGCGGCGCCAGGCGCTCGCCCAGCATCAGCAGGCCTGCCAGGGCGCCCACCGCCGGCTCGGCGCTGAGCATCACGCCGAAACTGCGCTTGGGGATGCCCTTCAGGGCGATCATCTCCAGCGAATAGGGGATGGCGCTGGACAGCACCGCCACCACCAGGCCCAGCATCAACACGCGGGGATGGAAGAGCTCGGCGCCGGCCGAGACCAGGCCTATCGGCGCCACGATCAGGGCCGCCGTGCTCATGCCCAGAGCCACGGTGCGGCCAGCGTGCATATGGCCGGTGCGCTTGCCCAGCACGATATAGAGCGCCCACAGCACCGCCGCCGCGCCCGCGAAAGCCACGCCGACGGGGTCGAGGGCGTCGGCGCCGGGTTTCAGCGGCAGGAGCAGCAACAGGCCCGCGGCGGCCAGTCCGATCCAGACGAAATGGATCAGCCGGCGCGAATGCAGCAGGGCCAGGGCCAGCGGCCCGGTAAATTCAATGGCGATGGCCAGACCCAGCGGGATGGTCCGCAGGGACATGTAGAAGCAGAGGTTCATCAGCCCCATCACCGCGCCGTACAGCGCCACGGCCGTCAGATCAGCGCGGCTGAGCGGGTGTCGCCACGGCCGCCAGAGGGCCAGCAGCAGCAGGGCCGAAAAGCCTACGCGATAGGCGGTCGTGCCCTGGGCGCCGACCAGCGGGAACAGCTGCTTGGCAAAGGACGTGCCGATGCACAGCGTCATGATCGCGCCGAACAGGGCGGCGTAGGGCGTCAGGGATTTGAGCGGGGCGGCCATAAGGCCGTTCTTAGGGAACCGGAGGCGGGGGTTCCAGTCGCGAGATCCTCCCCTCTTGGGGGAGGTGGCCCAAAGGGCCGGGGGGGGGGCTAGCGCGGCTTTCGCCCAGATGGCCCCCTCCGTCGCCTCCGGCGACACCTCCCCCAGAGGGGGAGGAGCTTTCTTGATCGCCTACTTCTTCATCCAGCCGCCATCCAGCGGCTTCCAGTACTGGCCGGGCGCCAGACGGCTGTAGAGCTGCTTAGCGGTGGCCTGGCCGGCGGCTTCAGGGGTCACGCCGGTCTTGGCGGCGATGTCCTTGTAGGCGGCGGCGCGGCCGGTGTTGATCTCGGCGACCGAGGCCCGCAGGGCGGCGTCGCCCCCGGACACGATCCCCAGATAGCCGTCCGCCTGCTCGCCCACCGTTCCGGCGGCCTTGCCAGCGTCGACGGCGGCCTTGGCGGCGGCCGTCTGGGCCAGGGCCGCGCCCGCGCCTGCGGCGGCGAGTGACAGGCCGATGGCCAGAACCGTCAGTGTCTTGCGCATCATGTCGGTTCCTCTGTCTAGAACAGGTTGGGGTTTTGCTGGATCAGCGTCTGGACTTCCTTGTCCAGCCGCACCCGGACGTCGGCGTCCAGCTTGGCGTAGATATTGATCGGGTCGACCTTCACGCGGATCGTCGGGGTGCAGGCTCCCAGCGCTCCCATCGCGATCAGGCCCATCAGCAGGGCGCGCTTTCTCATGCGGGTGTCTCCAGTTCGGTTGGAATGTGATCGGTCACGGCTGAACCGGGGCTGAACGCGAAGCTTCAGGGTCCTCGCCCTTATAGGCGCGTCGCCAAGCTTGCAGAAGCTCGTCGAAGTTCAGCGAGGTGTCGAGGGTCAGTTCGACCGGGGTCTTGGCCGGCAGGGCGATGCGCTTGTTGAACGCCGAGCCGCGGATCAGGTCCAGCAGGCCGATGCGGGCCTTTTCGGCGACCTTGGGATCGTGCTCGCCCTTGATGTGGAACAGGATCGCCAGCCGGCCCTGATCGGTGCTGTTGACGCCCGCCTCCAGGGTGGCGAACGACAGGTTCTCCATGGCCTGGTAGGCGAAATCCTGGATCGCGTTGACCGGGGCGTCCGGAGACGGCGGCGGCGCAGGCGCGCCGGGGCTGTCGCTGTCCTGGCCCTGAACACCGGCCTGAACGCCGGTCAGGGCCTCGCGCGAGATCGCCAGCCGGCCGGGCTGGATGGCCCTGATCCTGCCGTCCAGGAACCGGAAGCCCCTGGCGCTGAGTTCGAACGGCAGGCGGCCATCAACCACGGCGTCCAGCTGGATCTTCTCGACCAGGGACGAGGCGGCGATCAGTTCGCCGAGGTCCAGGTGCTCGACGACGATCACGCCGCGGATCGGCTTGTCCGGATCCAGCGACACCTCGGTGGGCTCGATCGAAATCCGGCCCTTGGCGGCTTCGAAGGCGGCCGAGGAGATGTTCAGCGCCTCCGCGCCCAGGCTGAAGGCGGCGGCGAAGCCTTCCAGCGGGATGATACTATCGATGCGGACGATCTTCAGGGTCTGGTCGGGCGCGCTGACCAGCGGGGTCAGGCTGATGAAGTCGATGGTCCCGTCCAGGGTAGCGACAAAGCCGATCGGGCTGGTGAAGTCGATCCTGTTGGCCGCCAGCCGGCCGCTGCTCTTCATGCCGTCGGCGTCCCAGGCGAACAGGCCCGTGAAGCTGGCGGGTCCCGAGGCCTGGGTGGCCCAGGCCGCCATCGGCGACAGATCGCCCGGCTGCAGGCCGTCCTTCACGAAGGCCAGTTTACTGGCGTCGATCTCGGCCCGTCCGCGCGCCTGGGCGACATCGTGGCGGATGATGATGCGGCCCAGCGGCTGGCCGACCGGCGTGGTCGCATCGATGGCCCCGGTCCACAGGCCATTCGACAGAGACAGGCGGCCCGCGGCGTTGATCGGGTTGAAGCGGCGGGTCTCGGCCGCGTCGCGCAGCCGGCCCGTGTCGAGCTTCACGTCCGCGCGCATCGCGCCGCCGCCGCCCGAGGCGTTCAGGCCGCCGCCGCCGTCCTCGACAGCGACCTGCGCCTCGTCGAGCGCGGTGGTCAGGTCGCTAAACCGGGCCGAGGCGGTCCAGGCGCCGTCATTGAGCGTCAGCAGCGGGCCGGCGCCCGGGCAGACGGTGACCTTGGGGGCGCTCAGTGGCGTCTCGCCGATCAGGATGCGCTTGGCGGTCAGGGGCTGGCAGCCGGCCAACGTGAAGCTGAAGCGCGAGCCGGCCATCGTGGCCACGCCCTCGATCCGGCCGGCCAGGCCGTCCAGCGGGGCGTAGTCGACGCCGTCGCCGGTGATGGCCAGACGGCTGCTGAGGGCGCCGCCCTCCATCCGCCAGTCGGGCGCCTCCAGGCGCAGGGTCGGCAGGCCGCCGCCGGACAGGTCGGCGACCAGCCCGCCGCGCATCTGGCCGGCCAGGGCGTCCAGCAGCGGCCCGCGCGGCGCGGCGAGGCTGGCCCGCACGCCATTGGCGGCGGTCAGGGTGATCGGGCGGGGCAGGGCCAGAATGGTCCGGCCATCGCGCAGGGTCAGGGGCAGCGCTGCAGCCAGCCGCTCGGCGTCGGGACCCGCGACACCGCTATCGGCGCCGGCCGAGCCGCTGGCGGTCAGGATGGGATGGGTCAGCGGGCCGGCCACGCGGCCCCTGGCCTCGACCGCCAGGCTGTTCAGGGCCAGGCCGCCGCTGGCCAGCCGGCTCGCGCCCAGCTGCAGCGCCAACGGACCACTGACCACAGCGCCGGCCTTGTCGGCCGACAGGATCAGACCGGCCAGGTCCAGTCGCGCGGAAACCTCGCGCAGGGCCGCGCCGCTGGCCAGGGCGTGGCCGGCCTCGGCCTGCACGTGGCCCCGGGTCTGGACGGCAATCTTCTCGCCCAGCCTCGAGGCGGCCACTTGGGTGAGATTAAGGTCCAGGCTGATGTCACGGGCGTCCAGACCCTGGGTCCGCAGGGTTTCGCCCCGCGCCTTGCCGGTCACCTGCCCTTCGAACCGGCCCTGGGTCAGGGTCCCGTCCAGGACGCCGAGCAGGGCGAGGGTCGTCGCCGCGTCGTTGATCCGGGTCGCGCCGGCCCGGGCCGAGGCGGCCTTGAGCGCCAGCCGCACCTCGGCGGGGCCCGTGGCCGACAGTTTGACGAGGTCGGGATAGGCCAGGTCGGCGTCGATCTGGCCCTGGGCGTCGTCGAGCTCGAGGGCCGGCTGGACCAGCGCATCGATGTCAAAGCTGGCCGCGACGGTCAGGCGCTCGCCGCGCTTGCGGGCCGACAGCAGCGCGCCGCGCGCCTCGATCACCAGATCGCCGGTGGCGTAGCGCATCCGCGCCAGCCGGCCGTCGAAGCGCAGCAGCTTGCCGTTGTCGAGACTGGCGTCGCCGGTGACGCGAGCCAGGCCGCCGGGGGTGCGCAGGTCCAGCCGCGCGTTCTCGACCAGGATGGCCGGGCCGGTGGCCTTCGGATCCTTGGGCGAGGCCAGGGCCTCGTCGATCAGGGGCTGAAGGGCCCCAAAGTTCAGGCCGCCCTGCTCGGTCAGGCTGGCCTTGATACGGGGGCGCACCAGGCGCACGGCGCGCGTGTCGACAGCAAAGCCGTCGCCATTCCACGGCGTCGTCAGGTCATAGGCGACCTCGATGCGGTCGGCGGCGAAGATCGGGTCGCTCTTTGAGCCCAGCAGCACCGAGCCGGAAAAGCCGCTGGCGTCCAGGTCGTCGACTACCACCACGGCGTCGATGCCGCGTTCGCGCAGCCAGCTCTGGGCCAGCTCGCGGCTGATCTCGCGGCGACCGCCGTGCGCCAGCAGGCCGACGGCGATGAAGGCCAGCATCGACAGCGAGACGGCTTCCAGCCCGGCGTCGATCAACCGTTCTCGACGGCGGAAAGCTCTGGTCGGGGGAGCGGGATCGGGCGTCGGCTCGGCCATCAGGTCCTAGGTCTGGTTCCAAGCCCCCCGGCTCAACCCAATGTCTAGTTCGCGGCGTTTATTCGCGAAAGCCCAGAACGTCCTGCATGTCGTACAGACCCGGCGGTCTGCCTACGGCCCAGACAGCCGCCGCCACCGCGCCGCGCGCGAACAGGCCCCGGTCGGTGGCCGAGTGCGACAGGGTCAGCACCTCTTCCTCGCCGGCGAAGATCACGCTGTGCTCGCCGATGATGCCGCCGCCGCGCACCACGGAAAAGCCGATCGCGCCCTGCGTGCGCGCCCCGGTGACGCCGTCGCGGGCGCGCTCCTCGACGTCGGACAGGGCCACGCCCCGGCCGTCGGCGGCGGCCTGGCCCAGCATCAGAGCCGTGCCCGAGGGGGCGTCGATCTTGCGCTTGTGGTGGGCCTCGAAGACCTCGATGTCCCACTCGGACGCCGGCAGGGCGGCGGCGGCCCGTTTCACCAGGCCCATCAGCATGTTGACGCCCAGCGAGTAGTTGCCCGAGCGGACGATGGCGATCTTCGTCGCCGCCGCGTCGATACGGGCGATCTGTTCGGCCGAAAAGCCGGTCGAGCCGATCACCACGGCGGGCCCGCCGCGCTGCGCGCAAGTCTCGGCCAGCAGCACCGAGGCCTCGGGCAGGGTGAAGTCGATCACCGCGTCGCACGGCCTGACCCATGCGGCCCAGGGCTCCGGCGACGGCGATTTTCACAGGCGTTGTCATGACCGCCTAGTCACCCATTCCTGGGCCTTCGGTCAATCGCGGATCGTCTGCGCGGGCCTGCCCCAGGTTGACGCAACGCCAAGCCCAACAAGCGTTTGCGCGCTTTTTTATGCCGCGCCGCAGGTTGTGAGGGCGCCGCGCCCTCGCTACGGTGCCGCCCATAAGGGCGCTCCGCATTGACCGGCTCGTCCCCTCAACTGGCATGCAGGACGGAAACGCGGGTTATGAGCGACACCGAGAAGAAGACCTTCACCGACGAAGAAGCGCTGGCCTTCCACCGCTATCCGACCCCCGGCAAGATCGCGATCGTCCCAACCAAGCCGATGGCCACCCAGCGCGACCTGTCGCTGGCCTATTCGCCCGGCGTCGCCGTACCCGTCCACGCCATCGCCGCCGACCCGGACATGGCCTACGAATACACCTCCAAGGGCAACCTGGTGGCGGTGATCTCCAACGGCACCGCCATTCTGGGTTTAGGTGATCTCGGCGCGCTGGCCTCACCTTCGGTGGCATCAATCTGGAAGACATCAAGAGCCCCGAATGCTTCCGCATCGAGACCGAGCTGCAGGAACTGCTCGACATCCCGGTGTTCCACGATGACCAGCACGGCACGGCGATCATCTGCGCCGCCGGCCTGATCAACGCCTGCCACATCACCGGCAAGAAGCTGGAAGACGTCAAGGTGGTGCTCAACGGCCCCGGCGCGGCGGGCATCGCCTCGCTGGAGCTGATCAAGGCCATGGGCGTGCGCGCCGAGAACTGCATCGCCGTCGACTCCAAGGGCGTGCTCTATCGCGGCCGCACCGAGGGCATGAACCAGTGGAAGAGCGCCCACGCCGTCGAGACCGACAAGCGCACCCTGGCTGAAGCGGTCAAGGGCGCCGACGTGCTGCTGGGGCTCTCGGCCAAGGGGGCCTTCACCCCGGAAATGATTGCCAGCATGGCGCCCAATCCGGTGATCTTCGCCATGGCCAATCCCGATCCCGAGATTACGCCCGAGGAGGTCCACGCCGTCCGCAAGGACGCCATCATGGGCACCGGCCGCAGCGACTATCCCAACCAGGTCAATAACGTCCTGGGCTTTCCCTACATCTTCCGCGGCGCGCTGGACGTGCGGGCCCGCCGCGTCAATCACGAGATGAAGATCGCCTGCGCCAACGCCCTGGCCATGCTGGCCCGCGAGGACGTTCCGGATGAAGTGGCCGCCGCCTATCACGGCCGCCAGCTGAAGTTTGGCCCGCAATACATCATCCCCTCGGCCTTCGACCCGCGCCTGATCTGGTACGTGCCGCCCTTCGTCGCCCAGGCGGCGATGGACACCGGCGTGGCCAGGAAGCCCATCGAGGACATGGACGCCTATCGCGCCAGCCTGGCCCAGCGCCTGGATCCCACCGCCGGCTTCCTGCAGAAGATCGCCGGCGCCGTGCTGGCCAATCCCAAGCGCATCGTCTTCGCCGAGGGCGAGGATCCCTCGGTGATCCGCGCCGCCTACGCCTATCAGACCGGCGGCTACGGCAAGGCCATCCTGTGCGGCCGCGAGAACCTGGTGGCCGAGAACATGCGCGTCGTGGGCCTGGACCCCGAGACGGCGGGCCTGGAAATCATCAACGCCCGCCTCAGCGACCGCAATCCTGACTATGTCGACGCCCTCTATGCCCGTCTGCAACGCCACGGCTATCTGAAGCGCGACGTCCAGCGCCTGATCAACCAGGACCGCAACAGTTTCGCCGCCTCGATGGTCACCCATGGCGAGGCCGACGGCATGGTCACCGGCGTCACCCGCAGCTTCGACCAGGCCCTGGAAGACGTGCTGCGCGTCGTCGATCCCGCCCCCGGCGGCCGGATCATGGGCATGTCGGTGGTGCTGGCCAAGGGCCGCACCATCTTCGTGGCTGACACCAATGTCACCGAACTGCCCGAGGCCGAGGAGCTGGTCGAGATCGCCTGCGAAGCCGCCCGCGCCGTCACCCGCCTGGGCTTCAAGCCGCGCGTCGCCTTCATGAGCTATTCCACCTTCGGCAACCCGATGGGCCTGCGCTCGGAAAAGGTGCGCGAGGCCGTCGCCATGCTCGACGAGATGGACGTCGACTTCGAATATGAGGGCGAAATGCCGCCCGAACTGGCGCTCGACCCCGAAAAGCGCGCCAACTACCCGTTCATGCGCCTGACCGACAGCGCCAACATCCTGATCATGCCGGCCATCCACGCCGCCTCGATCTCGACCAAGCTGGTGCAGAGCCTGGGCGGGGCGACGGTGATCGGGCCGGTGCTGCTGGGCCTGAGCAAGTCGGTGCAGATCACGCCGTTGTCGGCGTCGGTGTCGCGGATTCTGAATATGGCGATGATGGCGGCGTATGACGCGCCGGCGGAGGGGTGACGAGGTAGTCCGGATCGCGTCCATTGAGCGCCTGAGAACAGGAGTGAGCATGCCAACGGTGGTCGAACAAATTCAGCTCGAAGCCGTGTCGAGCGAGACCCCCGTCTCTCAGCTGCTTCGCCGCGTAAAGTTGGCGGCAGTTAAGCTCAAGCTCAAGACCGTCGCGGCTTGGGTGGACCATGAGATCGATGGCTACGGTGATGCGCCTGTCCCGGACTACCGGATCGTCGCGGGTGCGCCGGTTGCACACAATCCATATAATGGCTGGATCCCAATCCAGACCTCAGTTGAGCAGATGGATAGTCTAAGGCGATTGAAAATTCGCCAGTCTATAGCGAGCCTAGAGGCTTTAATTCCTGGCGATGGAACAATATATTTTCAATATTCGCCCGCGATGATCGATTGGATCAATAGCGGCGTGGATATTCCGTTTGCCCGCATGGGTGTGCAACTTGACCGTAGTGCCATAATTGGTCTGCTTGATCGGGTCCGTGGAAAAGTCTTGGAATGGGCATTGGAGCTTGAGTTAGCGGGAATAACGGGGGAGGGAGTCAGCTTCACTAACCAGGAAGTTGAAAGAGCGTTGAGCATGGCTTTGCAGATCGAAAATTTCACTGGAACGCTCAACACTGGCGTCGCCAACGGCCCAAATGCCCGGATCAATAACAATTCCACCGATAATTCGACGAACATTGTTCAGGAGCATGAGAAGAAGTTCGACGAACTCAAAAGCGCGTTACAAGGGATCGCCGACCAGGGGCGGCGGCAGGAAATTTCCACCCAAGTCGATGAGCTAAAAGCTGCTGTGGGCACCAGCCGTTTTCTGGATGTGTACCAAAAGTTCGTTAGCTCAGCATCCGACCATATCACGGTCATCGCACCGTTCTTACCTTGGCTAGGCACCCTTCTAGCTGCCGCCGGCTCCTAACAAGCAGGTCAGTCATCGTAGGCGCCGCCCCGCCCTAAACCCTCAGACAGAGCAGGCTCGCCTCCAAGGTTTTAAGGCGCGGCCTCGCCGCTGGCGGGCTCTTTCCCTCTCCCCTTGCGGGAGAGGGTGGCCCGCGAAGCGGGTCGGGTGAGCAACTATGTTGTTTATGCGGTTTGGGTGGTCCAGGGCTGCTGTCTGGTCAGAACGAGGTTGGCGGCCTCGATGAGCTTTCGCAT
>NCEV01000045.1 GCA_002280875.1 Caulobacter sp. 32-67-35
CGCCATCGCGATGCTGAACGGCTTCCCCAACTTCATGCGCGGCCAGACCCCGCTGCCCACGGGCACGGACTCGCGTCTGTTCTACGGCGACAACACGGCGGTAAACTACAAGGCCGCTTCGGACTTCGCCCTGTCGGTCGGCGACGAATGGCGCGCCCGCAACGGCGCAAACGGCTGCGCTCAGAACTGGGTGCCGCTGGCCATGCGATGCAATGTCGTCGCCGGCTCGCCGTTCCTGCCGCAGGAAATCAACCCGGTTAACGAGGTCAACAAGGCGGCCTATGTCGTCGCTCGCTTCAAGGGCGACATGGGCGCGGCGCGGGTGAGCGGTAATATCGGCCTGCGTTACACCACCACCACCCGCGAGGCCGACGGCTTCCAGGCGTTCCCGAACATCAACTTCGCCACCGACGCAGAGTGCGCCATCGTGCCCCCGGGCGAACAGCCGACCCCGTTCTGCGCGCTGACTCCGGCGGTGCGGGCCTCGGCGCGGCTGTGGGCCAATGGCGCGGTCAATGCGACCACGGCCAAGGGTGACTTCAACTACTGGCTGCCCAGCTTCAACCTGAAGATCGCCATGCCGGGCGGGCTGCAATATCGTCTTGGCGCGTCCAAGACGGTCACGCCGCCCGATATCGGCCTGACGCGCAACTACTATAACCTGACGCTGAACACCAACGCCGACGGCATCAGCAACGGCCAGCCCAGCGGCAACGTCACGGTGGGCAACCCCTATCTGAAGCCGACCAAGTCGACCAACCTGGACGCCTCGGTCGAGTGGTACTTCGACGCCGTGGGCTCGCTGACCTTCGCGGCCTTCTACAAAGAGCTGACCGACGTCGCCACCAACACGACCGCGCGCCTGCCGTTCACCAATAACGGCGCGACGTTCGATGTGCTGGTCACCACGCCGGGCAATTCCGACCAGAAGGCCAAGGTCAAGGGCTTCGAGATCGGCTACCAGCAGTTCTACGACTTCCTGCCCAAGCCGCTGGACGGTTTTGGCATCAACGCCAACTACAGCTACATCGACAGCAAGGGCGTGCCGCAAAGCACGCTGTCGGCGACCGATCCCGACGTGGCCGCCGGCCGCGTTACGACGGTCAACACCAGCCTGCTGCCGCTGCAGGGCCTGTCCAAGCACAACGCCAACTTCGCGGCCATCTATGAGAAGGGCGCCATCTCGGCCCGTCTGGCCTACAATTGGCGCTCGGACTTCCTGCTGACGGTCCGCGACGTGATCGTGCCCTTCGCACCGATCATGAACGAGGCCACCGGCCAGCTGGACGGCTCGCTGTTCTACACGGTCAATCCGAAGATGAAGATCGGCGTGCAGGGCGTGAACCTGCTCAACGAAACCACCATGACCAGCCAGGTCCTGAACGACGAACTGCTCAAGACTGGCCGTTCCTGGTTCATGAACGACCGGCGCTACACCTTCGTGGTGCGCGCCAGCTTCTAGGTTCGAAAGCCGCGCCGGTTTGGTCTCCCCCGGGCCGGCGCGACTTTCGGATGGGTTCTCCCCGGAGGGCTCGACACTTGCAGTTCTTCTTTCCGCGCATCGTCTCCGGCGGTGCGCGTTTTTTTTGGAGGCTTGAGCGATGCGTTGCTTTCCCACGGCTTTGTCCCGCCGTCAGGCTCTGGGTCTGGGCGCCGCCGCCGGCGCCATGACGGCCCTTCCGGCCCTGGCCGCCGGGACTCCGTCCCTGGCCAGCCTGGCCCGTGACAAGGGCCTGCACTTTGGCAGCGCCGTCGGCGCGGGCCCCGTCGGTTCCCTGACCAGCTCGTTCGAGGACGCCCGCCTGCGCCAGATCCTCAAGGACGAGTGCAGCGTTCTGGTGCCGGAGAACGAGCTGAAGTGGTACGTGATCCGCGCCGCCGGCCCTCAGGCCTTCGACTTTTCGCGCGCTGACCGCATCGCCGCCTTCGCCAAGGCCAACGGCCAGGCCCTGCGCGGCCACACCCTGGTCTGGCACCATCCGCAGTGGTTCCCCGCCTGGATCAAGACCCACGATTTTGGCCCCCAGCCCAAGGCGGCCGCCGAGGCCATGCTGGTCGAGCACATCAACAAGACCTGCGAGCGCTACCCGCAGATGATCTCGTGGGACGTGATCAACGAGACGGTCGATCCGGCTGACAGCGCGATCCGTCGCACCGTCTTCTCCGACATCCTGGGCCAGCACGAGACCCTGGACCTGTGCTTCCACACCGCCCGCGCCGCAGCGCCCAAGGCTCGCCTAGTCTATAACGACTATATGAGCTGGGAGGTCGGCAACGAGAAGCACCGCTACGGCGTGCTCAAGTTGCTGGAAGGCTTCAGAAAACGCGGCACGCCCGTCGACGCCCTGGGCGTGCAGGCCCATATCGGCGCCGAGAACGCCGACAGCTTCACCGGTTTCGGCAAGCCGCAGGAGAAGGAGTGGAAGGCCTTCATCGATGAGGCCACCGGCATGGGCTATGATCTGATGATCACCGAGTTCGACGTCCACGACAAAGGCCTGGTCTATGATTTCGCGCCCCGCGACGCGGCGGTGGCGGCCTATGCCAAGGGCTATCTCGACATGATGCTGTCCTATCGTCAGACCAAGGAGCTTCTGGCCTGGGGCATGGTCGACAAATACTCGTGGCTGCAGAACCAGTGGCTGCGCGAGGACAAGAAGCCCAAGCGCCCGACGCTCTATGATGACAACTACCAGCCCAAGCCGTTGCGCGAGGCGGTGGCCGCGGCGTTGAAGGCGGCGCCGGTGCGATAACTGCAAATGCCGCAGGCCCCCTCCTGACCGCTACGCGCTCGTCCTCCCCCGGAGGGGGAAGGCGCTCTCATCTTCCCCTTCCCGGGGGAGGGGCGCGCAGCGGAGGGGGTAAGTGGCTGTCCGAAATGTCTGGAGTAAATCAATGATCCGCCCGACCCTGATCGCGCTCGCCCTGGCCCTGTCGGTGACCGCCGCTCACGCCGCGCCCAAACCGGGCCAGGCCCAGTTCCGCAACTTCACCTATGAAGGCGCCGATCCCGTCGACGCGCAGGTCAAGCTGGCCCCGGGCCAGTACCGCAACCCGATCCTGAAGGGCTTCTATCCCGACCCCAGCATCACGCGGGTGGGCGACGACTTCTATCTGGTCAATTCGACCTTCGCCTATTTCCCCGGCCTGCCGGTCTGGCACTCCACCGATCTGGTCAACTGGACCCAGATCGGCAACGCCATCGACCGCCCCGGCATGCTGGACTTCAAGCGCCTGGGCCTGTCGCGCGCCGTGTTCGCGCCGGCCATCGAGGAGCATGAGGGCACGTTCTATATCCTCAACACCTGCGTCGATTGCCAGGGCAATTTCCTGATCACCGCCAAGGACCCCAAGGGGCCCTGGTCAGACCCGGTGTGGCTGCCGACCGTGGGCGGCATCGACGCCTCGATCTTCTTTGACGATGACGGCCGCGCCTGGATCCTCAACAATGACGAGCCGCCCGGGCCTGCGGAGTATCCGGGTCACCGGGCCATCTGGATCCAGGAATATGACGCCAAAACCCAGAAGATCATCGGCCCGCGCACCCTGCTGCTGGACAAGGGCGTCGATCCGTCGACCAAGCCGATCTGGCCCGAGGGCCCGCATATCCTGAAGAAGGACGGCTGGTACTATCTGACCGCCGCAGAGGGCGGCACGGCCGAGGGCCACAGCCAGGTGGTGCTACGGGCCAGGACCGTGCTGGGCCCCTATGTTCCGTACAAGAACAATCCGATCCTGACCCAGCGCGGCCTGCCCAGGGACCGCCCCCTGCCGATCACCTCGGCCGGCCATGCCGACATCGTCGATACCCCCGACGGCCAGTGGTGGGCCACCTTCCTGGCCGTGCGGCCCTATGGCGACGACCTCTACAACACCGGCCGCGAGACCTTCCTGCTGCCGGTCGAGTGGAAGGACGGCTGGCCGGTGATCCTGGAGAACGGCAAGACCATCCCCTATGCCGCCACGGCCCCGAACCTGCCCGCGCCCAAGGTCTTGCCGCCGCCGACGACCGGGGCCTTCAAGGCTGTGGAGACCTTCAAGGGGCCGGACCTGCCGCTGAACTGGATGACCATCCGCATTCCGACCGAGCGCTGGTGGACCGTCGGCGACGGCGCCCTGACCCTGCAGGCGCGGCCCGACAAGCTGACCGACCAGCCCTCGTTCTGGGGCCGCCGCCAGCAGCACATCAACGCCGCCGCCCAGGTGACGGTCGACTTCAAGCCCCAGGCCGACGGCGACCGCGCCGGCCTGACGGCGCTGCAGAGCGACGAGTTCTACTACTTCCTGGGCGTGGTGCGCTCGGGCGGCAAGCCGGTCCTGCGACTGGAGCGCAGGGCCGGAGCGAGCGACCCCGTCGACGGCGTGGTGGTGGCCGAGACGCCCCTGGCAGGCGCTGGTCCGGTCGACCTGAAGATCACCGCGCGGGCCGGAGAGTATCACTTCGCCTATGCGGTGAAGCCGGGCGACTGGAAGGTGCTCAAGGCCGGCGCCGACGGCACGATGCTGTCGACCCGGAAGGCCGGCGGCTTCGTCGGGGCGATGTTCGGGGTGTATGCCAACGGGGCGAAATAGCTCTATTCCTGCCCCGCCTGCGAGGGCGGTGGCGCGGTGCGGATAGCCGACGTGACGGAGGGGGCGTGCGGAGTTTGCCGCTCTCGCATCAGATCAATGCACGTATCCCAGATCCCATCGGCCACGCCGGTGGGGTCTGCTAGGACCTCTGAGGCCGGATAGCGCACAACTGTCAGCCTCTGAGCCTCCATCCACGCGTCTCGCCGCACGTCATGCTGAGGCTGATCTCCCAGGTTGTGTCCCCATCCGTCGATCTCGATCACCAGACGAGCGGCCGAGCAATAGAAGTCGGCGATGTAGGGGCCGACCGCGTGCTGGCGGCGAATGCGCGGGCCGTCCGTCTGGCGTGATCTCAAGCGCGACCAGAGCATGGCCTCTGGCGGAGTTAGAGCCTTGCGGAGGGCTTTGGCCTTGGCGTGAGTTTCTCTTGATGAGCTCATAGGTTGATTTTGCCGCAGAACGCCCCCTCCGTCACGATGCGTATTCGCATCGCGCCACCTCCCCCGCACGCTTCGCTACGGGGCAGGAGGGTAAAGTTGCTCTTCTCCTGCCCCGCTTGCGGGGGAGGTGGCGCGGCGCGAAGCGACGTGACGGAGGGGGCGTTCTGAGCTGACAGCCTCAGTACCGATAGAGCTTCACCCGCTGCGTCTGGAACCTCCCGGGCTCCAGTCGCACATGTCGGCCCTGGTGGGTCTCGTCGCCGTTGAGCCAGCGGCCCTCGACCCAGGCGCCGTCGACAAACCGGCCTTCGGTCACCTTCTCCAGCCCGACGCCTTCGCCGAAGGTCAGGGTGATCCCCGAACCCGCGACCAGGAACTCGTCGGCAGAGAGCCGGATCACCAGACCGCCATGCGCGGTGAAGACCTGCTTGTCGCGCGGCGTCCACGGATCGACGAATGACACCTTCACGGTCCAGTCGCCCATCTTCGCGGTCTGCGGCGTCTCATCCACGACGCCCTCGAAGCTCACGGGCGGGCGGAAGCCACGCGTCACGCCCTTGCCTTGATGAGCCAGGAGCACGGGCGTCAACTCGTCCAGCAGGGCGTAGGCGCCGGTCAGCGGATTGCCGGCCGGATCGCTGATCGTCTCGATGGCGAATGGCGAGAAACCGATCGCGTCGTGCTCGCCGATCGCCCAGAAGGCGTTGGCTGGGGCTTCCACCTTGCCGGCCCTGTCGGCCTCGGGAAGGAAAAGGGGATTATCCGGCCGGTCGTACTGCGCCGCCCAGTGTGTGAAGTCGGGGTAGTAGATATCCGGCGCCTGGAACACCGACGGCGCCGCCGCCTTCCAGACCGCGTACAGATGTGGCAGGGGGCCGGCGCTGGGATAGCCGCCCGGCGCAACGCCCGGCTTGTTGAGGGCGGCATTGACGTACATCGGCAGCGGGTAGGCGCTCGCCCCCGCGCGGGCCAGGCCCTCGACGAAACGGCCATAGGTCCAGGCCTGATACAATTCGTCCGTGGCGGGGCTCTTGCCGAACACCTGTTCCCAGTTGCCCGAGCCGGTCTTGCCTGTGGCCTTCAGCACGGCGGCGGGCACGGGTTTCCTGAACTCGGCCTCGGCCGCCGGCGAGTGGTCGCGGGCCGAGGGCAGCATGCCGATCTCGTTCTCGACCTGGACCATGATCACGGTGTGGCGGTCGCCATCCACCGCCTTCAGATGCGCCATCAGGGCGGCGAAGGCCCGGGCGTCGGCGGCCAGGGTGGCGGGCGCGGCGGGCGACAGGATTTCCTGGGCCTGGCCCTGCGCCGACCGCGCCAGCGGGAAGCGCTGACCGTCGCGCTTCACCCAGGCCGGCGTATAGGTCGACATGCTGTTCTTCCAGGCCCCGAACCACAGCAGGACCAGCCGCATGTCGCTGGCGCGGGCCTGCGCGATCACGCCATCCACGACCGTGAAGTCGAAGCGCCCCTCGACAGGCTCGACCTGGTCCCACTGCACGGGAGCCAGCACGGTGTTGAGGTTCAGGGCCTTGAGGGTTGGCCACTGCTTTTGAAGATAGGGCAGGCTGGAGGCGGTGGAGTTGCCCAGCTCGCCGCCCAGGATCAGGAACGGCTTGCCGTCGACCAGCAGCTGGGTCGCGTCGCCCCTGCGCGCCAGGCGGGGGATCTCTTCGGCGGCCGCAGCGGGCCCCAGGGCGGTGGAGGCGCAAAGCGCGGCGGTCAGCGCCAGGGCGCCCAGGGTCTGGATCAGGGTTCGCATCGGTGGTCAGATGACCCCATGCGACTTGTAAGATCAATCCGGAAAGCGCTTGTCCGCGTCCCTCAGGCCGCCGTCTGGATCGCCATCTGGCAGGCCCGCGCCAGCCGGGTGGGCGAGACCGGCTTTTCCACCACGGTGTTGGTGGCGCGGCTGGAGAGGCACGAGGCGTTGCCGGTGACATAGACCACCGGGATGGGGCCAAGATGGGCCATGATCGCCGAGACCGCGTCCTCGCCGGTGCCGCCTATGATGCGATAGTCGGCGGTGATCAGGTCGGGCTTGCGGCGCAGGGCCAGATCGAGCGCCTCTCGTGCGTTGTCGGCCACATCGACCGAGGTGAAGCCCTGCTCTCGAAGCAAGGCTTCGACTTCCAGAGCAATCAGGATCTCGTCTTCGATAATCAGAGCGTGACGCGGGACCATCTCATGCAACCTGTTACAAATATCCCCACGCCTCCACACAGCCGACTGATTCCAAGCAAAGGCAAGGGCCACGTGATTTCGCCGGCGCGACAGGGCTGCGGCGTAAGGTCACCGGCGGGCGCTATTTCTTGCGGTCGGCGCCCCAGGGCAGCTTCTGCTTGACCTGGTCCAGCGGTGTCCTGGTGACCACCACGGGGGGCGGCACGCGCACCGTGGGGGCCTTGATCGGATAGGCGCGCCAGCCGCTCTGGATCAGGGCCCCAAAGCCCTGGCAGCGCGGCAGGATCCGCACGGCGCCGGAGCGCGGCTTGGGGAAGGGCGGGGGCTGGCGCAGGTCCTGGCGCTTGGGATCGACGAACCACCAGTCGCCGGGCAGGCCATAGCCCTTTTGCCCGCCGGCCCGCACGGCCTGGTAGGCGATATTGGCGTGGAAGGGCGAGACGCCGTATTTCAGCATCGCGCGGTGGAAGATGGCGTCAGCCTCCTCGCGCTTGCCCGGCTCGCCCACGGCGTACAGCCAGTCATGGACGATGGCGGCGCGGGCGGTGGGGCCCTGGGGGTCGATGAAGCCCTGGCCGTACCAGGGCACGCTGGCGAAGTCGGTGACGTACCAGCGGGGGACGACGATGACCTTGCCGGTCTGGACGTCGCAATAGGGGAACTCGGCGTCCAGGGTGAACAGCTTGCGGCCGGCCTTGGTCTGGTTGAACAGCACCACCGGCTGCGGCGTCAGCGAGCTGGGCGGGGTGGGCGCGACCACGGGGATGTAGACGGTCTGGTGCGTCTCCGTCGCGCAGCTGGCGAGGATCGAGGCGCCCAGCAGGGCGGCGGCGGCGAGAAGGGCGGTTCTGATCGGGCGCAAGGCGGTCTTCGGAGCGTGCGGAGGCGAGATCGGCCTATAGCACCGTTTCCGTGGCGCTTTCGAGGCGGCATGAGCCCGCGGCGACCAGGCCCCCGCGATTGCTCAGGCGGCGGGCTTCAGCCCCTGGCGGGCCGCCGCCGACGCGGCACGCGAACGGTGGCGTCGCCGTCCATGACCAGATCCTCGCCGACGAAGGCCTCGCAGCGCAGAACCACGCGGGCGCTGGCCTCGTCTATGGCCGAGACGGTGACGCGGGAGACGACTTCGTCGCCGATCCGCACCGGTTTGTGGAAGGCCAGGGTCTGACCCAGATAGATCGCGCCCGCCCCGGGCAGGATGGTGCCGACCACGGCCGAGCCGAACGAGGCCGACAGCAGGCCATGGGCGATGCGGCCGCGATAGGCGGTGCGCGAGGCGAAGGCCTCGTCCATGTGCACGGGATTGAAGTCGTCCGAGGCCTCGGCAAACTGCTGGATGCGCTGCTCGGTGACGATGACGCGCTTTTCGGCGACCATCCCGACCACGAGCTCTTCCAGAATATAGCCGCCGGAAAGATGAGGTTGGATCATACCGGGCGGTTAGCGATGATGGGGCGTCGTGGCTAGTGGAAATGCTCCATGCCGGCCGCCAGTCTTTTTCCTGGACGGCATGGAACCTTGGCCGTGGACGCGCGCTGTAAGTCGATGAAGGATCTGAACAGCGCCAGCCTGGCCGATATCTCTGCGGCGGGTTTCGATCCCGTACTGGCGCGCGAGGTCGGGTTCTGGCGCCCCTATCAAACCTGGGATCAACTGCTGCTGGTGGGCGGCGTCGATGAGGCCGCGCTGGAGCGGCTCCAGCGCCGGGGCTTCGAGATCGGCTCGCCGAACCAGGACGCCCTGACGCCGCCCAAGCCTTTCAGGCTTTCGGTCAGCGCGCGCTGACGGCTCGGGTCGAAGCCTCCGTCGGGGGCGGCCACCGCCGCCTTGAACGATCTTCAGCCTGCCCGACGCCGCCTGCCGGTGTCGGGGCCGATCCCGACCCTCTGAGGGTCGAAACCTCTCCTGCGCCTCCTGATGGGCAGCGCGGCGCCAAAAGGACCGCGCATGACCCCCTTTGCCACCGACGTTTCGTCGAAAGATCTGATCGACACCCTTCGCAGCGCTCTTGTGGTGCTGGACGAGGGCCTGCGCGTAAAGTCCGCCAACCGGTCATTCTACGCCCTGTTCCAGGTGCAGCAGGCCGAGACCGAAGGCCGCCTGATCTACGATCTGGGCAACCGCCAGTGGGACATCCCCGCCCTGCGCGAGCTGCTGGAGCGGATCATCCCGCGCGATGAGGCGATCGAGGGCTATGAGGTCGATCATCATTTCGAGGGGATCGGTCGACGCACGCTGCTGCTGAACGCCCGCAAGGTCTATCGGCCGGCTGATCACACCATGTCGCTGTTGCTGGCCATCGACGATATCACCGCCGAGCGGGAAGCCTCGCGCGACAGCGAGCGCGCCTGGCGCCTGGCCCAGACGATCGTCGACACGGTGCGCGACCCTCTGGTGATCCTGGAGGGCGACATGACCGTCGCCAGCGTCAATCGCGCCTTTCTGGGTCTGTTTGGGGTCACCGAAGGCCAGGTCGTGGGGCGCCAGCTGAAGGACCTGGGCGAGGGGCAATGGGATGTCTCGGCCCTGGGCGTGCTGCTGGCCAAGGTGGTGCCTGACGAGGCCGCCTTCGACGGCTTCGAGATCGAGGACGAGTTTCCGGGGCTTGGCCGGCGGATCTTCAAGCTCAACGCCCGCAAGGTTCATCGGGCGGGCAATCATGTGACCCGCCTGCTGGTGGTTCTGGAGGATGTCACCGAAGCGCGGCTGCTGGAGCGCCATCGCGATATCCTGGCCGCCGAGCTGGCCCACCGCATCAAGAACAGCCTGCAGATCATCACCTCGTTCGTGTCGTTCGAGATCCGCCGCGCGGCCGAGCCCTGCGTCGAGGGCTATCGCGCCATGCAGGCGCGGATCGGCGCGGTGGCCGAGCTGTATGACGTGATCTCCCGATCAGCAGCGCTGGGCCCGGTGCCGGTGGAGCCCTATCTGGCGGGCATCGCCGCCAGCCTGCATTCCAGCCTGATAGGCCAGGCCGCCGATATCGAGATCCTGGTCGAGGCCGAGGCCCTGCTGATCGATCCGGACAAGGCTGTGTCGGTCGGCCTGATCGTCAACGAGCTGGCGACCAACGCCGTCAAGCACGCCTTCCCCAGCGGCGGCGGGCGGATCTTCCTGTCGTTCGAGCGGCGTGACGAGGAGGTGCTGCTGATCGTCAGGGATGACGGCGTCGGCCATGACCAGGCCCGCAACAGCGGCGTGCGCTCTGGTCTGGGGTCGCGCTATGTCGAGGCCTTCGTCAAGCAGCTGGGCGCCACCATCGCCCGGGCCAGCGGCGCTGGCGGAACGACGATGACGGTCAAGCTGCCGGCCTCGATCCTGGTCGAGGATGTCGCCCCGCCGCCCGAGGCCGTCGCGCCCTAGACCGGCGATTTCAGCGTTTGCTCACAACTTGCTCATGACGCTCACCGCGCATATGGGGCCGTATTGCGGCTTCACTGAAGGCGCGGGAGCACGGTCATGACGGAAGATGCAGAGCGCAGGGGCAAGGGCTTGTGGCGGATTGCGGTGTGGGGCGGGGCGGGGGCCCTGCTGCTGGCGCCGCTGGTGGCCGTGCGCTTCACCGACGCCGTGAACTGGACCGGCTCGGACTTCGCGATCTTCGGCGTGATGCTGGCTGTCCCCCTGGCGATCCTGGAGCTGACGCTCCGGGCGACAGGCAACCTGGCCTACCGGGCCGCTGTGGTCATCGCTCTGGGCGGCGCCTTTCTGATGACCTGGGCCAACCTGGCGGTCGGCCTTGTGGGGGATGAGAACAACCCCCTGAACCTGATGTTCTTCGGCGTGCTGGGTGTGGGGCTGGCCGGGGCGGTGGTCGCGGGCTTTGCGGCCGGCGGCCTGGCCCGCGCCATGGCGGCGATGGCGGTCGCCCAAGGCCTGGCCGGCCTGGCCGCCTTGATCGCGGGACACGTGACAATCGTCCTGACCGGGATCTTTGTCCTGGTCTGGCTGGCCTCGGCCGGGTTGTTCCACAAGGCGGCGCGCCAGCAGGGCGCGGCGCCCGCGTAAACCCCCTGAACAGGGGTGGGCGAACAGGGTTCTGCGGCTGGACGGCGGCGGCCCAATGCCTCTAGGCTTGGCCAAGGTTCGGCGGAGCCACGACATATGCGGGTCTCATCTCCCAGCACCCTCCTGCTGGGGGTGGTGTTCTTCTGTATCGCGGCGGCGCTGGCGGCGATCAGCCTGGCGACGGCCCCGGCCTGGCTGGGGCTGAGCGTCAGCGCGTCCTCGGCGGCAGGGCCGCTGGTGGTCCGGGACCTGGACCCCAGGGGGCCTGCGGCGGTCGCGGGCGTCAGGACCGGAGAGCGCCTGCTGGCGGTGATCGCTCCCGACGGCCGCCAGACGCCCCTGACCGGCGACATGCTCGAAGAAGACGACGGTGCGACCCAGGCCGCGGCCGACGCCGGCATGCGCCGCCATGATGTCGCCGCCCAGGCCCTGAAGGCCCGCCCCCTGCGCCTGAAGGTGCAGGACCCCGCCGGGAACAGCCGGACTGTCACCCTGGATGAGCGCCCCAGACCGCTTTCGAGCCTGGGCGCAGAGTTCTGGGCCAATCTGTCGTTTGGCCTGATCGCCGCCCTGATCTGCGGCTGGGTGTGGGCGCTGCGGCCGCTGGAACTGGCCACACAGCTGTTCGCCCTGACCGGTCTGTCCATGCTGGCCTTCACCTTCGGCTGGGCCGTGCATTCAGCGCTGGAGCTGGCCATGGACACCGCCCTGCTGGGGCCGGTGCTGTGGCTGAACATGGCCGGGGCCGTGGCCTATGGCGGGGCGATGATTGCCTTTTTCCTGTGTTATCCCAAACGTCTGGCCCCGGCGCCGGTGCTGCTGCTGATGGCCCCCGTCGCCGTGGCCCTGTGGGCGGCAATGCCGCTGCTACCGGACAATCCCAGCATTTCCAGCATGGGCCAGGGCTTCACCGTGGTGGAGATGGCCCTGATCATCGTCGCCATCGGCGTGCAGACCTTCGCCAGTCGCAGGGACGCGGCCGCCATGGCCGCCACCCGCTGGCTGGGCCTGTCGGTGATCATCGGGGCCGGCGCCTTCATCGGCGGGGTGGCCGTGCCGTCGGCTTTCGGCAGGCCTGCGATCATCGACCCCCGCTTCGCCCTGGGCTTCTTCGTAATCATCTATGTCGGCATGGCCTTCGGGCTCAGGCGCCACAAGCTGTTCGAGCTGGATCAGTGGGCGTTCCGCATCCTGTTCTATCTGGGCGCCGGTCTGGCCCTGCTGGCGCTGGACGCCGTGCTGCTGACGGTGCTGCGCTACAGCCCGCAGGCCTCTCTGGGGGCGGCCCTGCTGGTGGTGGCCTTCGCCTATCTGCCGTTCCGCGACGTGCTGTGGCGGCGCACGGTGGCGCGGCGCACGATGAAGGACCACGAGATGTTCGCCGCTGTCGCCCAGGTGGCCCTGACCCATCAGGCGCAGGCCCGCGAGGCGGCCTGGCGCGACCTGCTGGCCAGGATCTATGAGCCGCTGGAAGTGACGACGGCTTCGCCGCCGCCGCCCTCCGCCACCATCGTCGACGAGGGCGTGGCCATGAGCCTGCCCGCGGCCGCCGGCGCGCCGGCCCTGCTGCTGCGCTTCCCGGCGCGGGGCAGGGGCCTGTTCGGCACCGCCCAGGTGCAGCTGGCCGATCAGCTTGTGACCCTGCTGACCCAGATCGAGCAGGGCCGCGACGCCTATGCCCGGGGCGTGGTCGAGGAGCGGCTTCGGATCGCCCGCGACCTGCACGACGATGTCGGCGCGCGCCTGCTGTCGGGCCTGCACCGCAAGGAGCTGAACCAGACCCACGAGGCCATGCGCGGGGCGATCGGTGACCTGCGGGCCATCGTCTCGGGCCTGTCGGGCCACGAGCTGCCGCTGGACGAGGTGCTGGCCGATCTGCGTCACGAGACCGCCGAGCGTCTGGCCGCTGCCGGTCTCTCCCTGGACTGGCCGCCGCCGGATCTGGACGAGCCAAGCGCGCCGGCGCCCTATCGCGTCTACAAGAACCTGACCTCGGCCTGCCGCGAGGTGATCTCCAACGCCATTCGCCATGCGGGCGCCAGCAAGGTCGCTGTCACAGTCCTGCATACGAAGGAACGCCTGGAGATGACCATCAGCGACGACGGCGTCGGCCTGCCGCGCGAGCCGGGCGGACGCCGCAGCGGCCTGGCCAATCTGGAGCGCCGCCTGGGCGAGATCGGCGGCGTGGTCGAGTTTCCCGACACGGCCCAGGGCGCGGCCGTGCGGCTGAGCGTACCGCTGGACCGGGCGGCGACCGGCGCGGGTCCGGCATGAGCGCCGCGCCGGCCACTGCCCTGGTCATGGAAGACCAGACCGAGACCCGCCAGCACCTGCTGTCGGCTCTGGCCGCCGCCTTCCCCGGCATCGACGCGCGCGGCGCGGGCGATCTGCGTACGGCCCGCGACCTGCTGGACCCGGTGGCGGGCCCGCCCTGGACGCCCGACCTGGCTTTGGTGGATCTGGTATTGCCCGACGGCAGCGGCATCGACCTGCTGCGCCAGATCGCCGAGCGGCCGGGCGACACCCGGGCGGTGGTGGTGACCATCTATGCCGACGACAACCACCTGTTCGACGCCATCGCCGCCGGGGCCTGCGGCTATCTGCTCAAGGACATGGGAGCCGACGATCTGGTGCGCTACCTGCATCGGCTGGAGGAGGGCGAGACGCCGCTGTCGCCCGCCATCGCCCGCCGGATGCTGGGCTATTTCCGCGACAAGCCGCGCGTGCTGGAAAGTCTTGAACCCGCCGCCGCCCTGACCCCACGCGAGACCGAGGTGCTGCGGCTGATCGGCCGGGGTCTGCGCTCGGGGGAGGCGGCCAAGGTGATGGGCGTGGCCGAGCAGACCGTGGCCGGCTACGTCAAGGCGATCTACCGCAAGCTCAACATCTGCTCGCGCGCGGAAGCCGCACTGGAGGCGGCGCGGCGGGGGCTGGTGTAAGCGCCGAGCGGCTAGATATGCAGCTGCGAAACGCCGGCCATCATGACGACGCCGATCATCACCCAGCCTGCGGCGAGGGCGAACATCGGATAACGTTGCCACCAGTGGCGCTGGGCGGCGCTGGCGCCGGTGTGTCTGGGCATGGCGTACCTCCCTTGTCGCTGGCCTTGTTGCCTGGACGGTCTTCCAAGACCTAACCTGACCTAAAATGGATCTTAAGGCTTGGTTAATCTTGGTCACATTGTCGACAAGTGGCTGTGAAACCCTACTGAACAGGTTCAGCGAAGCTGTTATCTGAATTTTCGATTATATAAACTATTGATATAGATAGTCTTTTTTGCCGACTTAAGTATTGCGTCGTGGCGGAAAGCGACTAGGTTTCGCCCTCTGGAAAAACTCTTGGCTAGGATCCCGAATGCTTCGCTCTGCCTGTTTGACGCTGGGCCTGACCCTGGCCATGGGCGGGATCGCCGCCGCCCAGTCGCCCGCGACGACGGCGCCGGCCAGCGCCGCGCCCGCCACGACGGCGGGTCAGACCTTCCTGGCCGCCAACGCCAAGGTTCCCGGCGTGGTCGTTCTGCCCTCGGGCCTGCAGTACAAGATCCTGACCTCGGGCCCCAAAACCGGCCCTTCGCCCAAGCCCGGCGACATCATCAAGGTCCACTATGAAGGCAAGCTGCTGGACGGCACGGTCTTCGACAGCTCGTTCGCGCGCAAGCAATCGGCCATCATGCCGCTCGAAGGCCTGGTCCAGGCCTGGCTGGAGGCCCTGCCGATGATGAAGGTCGGCGACGAGTGGGTGCTCTATGTGCCGCCCGCGCTGGGCTACGGAGACCGTGACGTCGGCCCGATCCCGGCTGGCAGCGTGATGACGTTCCGGCTGCAGCTGCTGGGCATGCTGGCGGTGGATTGATCCAATCTCCCTTCCCCCTTGATGGGGGAAGGGCCGGGGATGGGGGTGACGCGGCGGTTCAACCGGCGAGCGCCCTATCACCCCCACCCAACCCTCCCCCATCAAGGGGGAGGGCTTATTTTTGCCGGCTCTTCATCAGCGGCTGGATCCGCGTCCCGAAGTTCTCCACCCCCTCGACGAAGTCATCAAAGGTCAGCAGCACCCCGGCCGTGCCCGGCACGGCGGCCACCTCGTCCAGCATCCGCGCCACGCTCTCATAGCTCCCCACCAGGGTGCCCATGTTGAGATTGACCGCCGACTCCGGCGCAGCCAGCTGGGTGGTGTTGGTGGTCGCGCCCGCCGCCGCGTTGGGGGCCGCCTGCTGGGTCAGCCAGGCCAGGGCCTCCTGATCGGCGCCGTCGCGATAGAGCCGCCACTTGGCAAAAGCCTTCTCGTCGGTCTCGTCGGCGATGATCATGAACAGGATGAAGCTGGCCACGTCCCGCCCGGTCTTGTCGGCGGCGGCCTTCAGGCGGTCATTGACCGAGGCGAAGGCGGCGGGGGTGTTGGTGCCCTTGCCCAGGGCGAAGCTGTAGTCGGCATATTGCGCCGTGAAGGCCAGGCCCTCGTTCGACGAGCCGGCGCAGATCAGCTTGGTTTCCTTGGGGTGCGGGCTGACCCGGCAGTCGTCCATCTGGAAATACTGGCCCTTGAAGTCCGAAACCCCGGTCTCCAGCAGGTCCTTCAGCACGGTCGTGTATTCGGCCAGGTAGTTATAGCGGTCGGTATAGTGCGCCTCGCCCGGCCACAGGCCCATCTGGCTGTATTCGGCCTTCTGCCAGCCGGTCACCAGGTTCAGGCCAAACCGGCCCGGGGCGATGGAGTCGATGGTCGAGGCCATCCGCGCGGCGATGGCCGGCGGGATGGTCAGGGTGGCGACGGTGGCGAAGATCTTGATCTTGCTGGTCACGGCCGCCAGGCCGGCCATCAGGGTGAAGCTCTCGAGATTATGCTCCCAGAACTGCGTCTTGCCGCCAAACCCGCGCAGCTTGATCATCGAGAGGGCGAAGTCGAAGCCGTACTTTTCGGCCTTCTGGGTGATGGTCTTGTTCAGCTCGAAGCTGGGCATGTACTGCGGCGAGGTCTCCGAGATGAGCCAGCCGTTGTTGCCGATGGGGATGAAGACGCCGACCTGCATGGGATTAAGTCCTCTGGAGAATGTGGTGGAGGCGCTGCGGCAAGCTGCTCCCCCTCTGGGGGAGCTGTCGCGGAGCGACTGAGGGGGATAGCTGGAGGTTGGCCGAGCTCGCCCCCTCCGGCCCTCTGGGCCACCTCCCCCGGAGGGGGAGGATCTGGTGGGCGATCATCCGTCCCCCTCCAGAAACCCCAACACCGCCGCATTGAACGTCTCCGGATCGGTCACCGTAAACCCGTGCCCACCCCACGGCGCGACCTCCAGCTGGCCATTCGGCAAACCCTCGGCCAGCCGCATGGAACACCCCACCGGCACCAGCATGTCATCGGCGCTGGCGCTGACCAGCACGGGGTGGGGGATTTCGCCCAGGCGGTCGTCGATATCGAAGTCGAGCAGGGCCTGAATGCGGGCCAGCACCACCTCCGTTGGCGGGAAGCTGGCGACGTGGTGCGGCTCCTCGGCCTGCAGCCGGTCATCGTTCTCCGACAGCCAGCTGGCCGGGTAGAGGAAGATCGGCTGGGCGTGGACATAGGCCTGAACGCCGCTGTCGTTCAGCAGGTGGATCCGGGTGTCGAAGCACCGCTTGATGTGCGGATCGGGCCGCGACCAGCCGTTGACCACCACCAGCTTGGCGAGCCGATCCGGGTGCGACAGCGCCATGGCCAGCCCGGCATTGCCGCCGGCCGCGTGGCCCACGACATGGGCGCGGGCCAGGCCCAGAGCGTCCATCACCTTGACGATGTCGTCGGCCATGGCCTGGACCGAGTGCGGGTCGGTCAGTTCGCGGACGCTGCGGCCCGTGCCGCGATGATCGTACAGCACCACCGGATATTTCGCCGTCAGGGCTTCCATCTGCGGCGCCCAGAACGCGCCTGAGCCGCCCAGGCCCGACGACAGCACCACGGCCGTGCGACCGGCCACGGGGCCGCCGTGCAGTTCATAGTGCAGGCCGTCGACCGTCCCCGAAGTCATGCCGCTACTTCTTGCCGATGTGGGCGACGGTGGCGATCTCGACCAGGAAGTCGGGCCGCACCAGGCCGCACTGGATGCAGTAACGGGCCGGCTTGTCGCCCGGGAAATACTCGGCATAGACCTTGTTGATCGCGCCGTAGTTGGCCCAGTCGGTCAGGAAGATGTGGTTCATGGTCACGTCGTCCATGGTGCCGCCGGCGGTTTCGATGACCGACTTGATGGTCTCCAGCACCTGCCGGGTCTGGGCCTCGGCGTCGCCGACATGGGCGACATTGTTGTCCTTGTCGAAGGCCAGGGTGCCCGAGACATAGACGATCCCGTCGGCCAGGGTTCCGGGCGAGAACGGGGCGATGGGCGTGCCCGTGCCGGGCGGGGTAATGACGGTCTTGGGCATGCTCGGTTTCCTCTAGGTTTGCGGCGATGGGTGGCGTCCTCCAGCACCGCGCCGAAATATTCCAGCATGAAGCCATCGCGCAGGGTCGATTCCACGCAGACGTTGGTGGCGATGCCGACGAAGATCAGGTGCCGGATGCCGCGCGCCCGCAAAACGCTGTCCAGCTGGCTGTTGAAGAAGCCGCTATAGCGCGTCTTGTGCAGGCGGATGTCGCCGGGCTCGGGTTTCAGGGCCTCGACCAGCTCATAGTCCCACTGGCCGCGCGCCAGGAGCTTGCCCTGCAGCTCGGGCCTGGCGCGCATGGTCTTTAGGGCGTTGGACTTCCACCAGTTGGGCGAGCCGGGGCCGCCGGCCTCGACGTACTGGTCGTCCCAGCCATTCTGGAAATAGATCACCTGCATGCCGGCCGCGCGGGCCACGGGCAGGATGCCCTGGATCTGCTCGATCACGGCCGCCGCGCCGCTGATGTCGAACCCGGCCAGATCCAGATAGCCGCCGGGCGAGGCATAGGCGTTCTGCATGTCGATGACGATCACGGCGGTGGTCTTGGGATCGACCGGGATCGGCTCGGGCCTGGCCGGCAGCATGATCGCATCCGGCGACAGGGGCGTGATCCGTGCGCCGGCCTTGTCTGGATCGGGAGCCATGCCATACCCTTCTGAGCGTGCGCGACGCGGGGAGAACGGACCGACGATGACGACCATCCGCGCCCTGTTCGTCAAGCCCGCCTCGCGCGTTTAGCGGCCATGCTGACGCGATCCGTCCGAAAGCTGATCGAAATCCCCGGCGGCCCGCGCGTTGACTTCACGCTGCCCGCCGGCGAACCCGCCCTGGCCGCCCCGGACTCGGTGTCGTGGCGGGTGTTCAAGAACCCCGTCGCCCTGTTCGTGGGCGGGGTGGCGGCGGTGATCCTGGAGCTGGCCGAGCCCCGCGTGCGCTCGGGGGTCTGGGATCATTCAACCTTCAAGACCGACCCGCTGACCCGGCTGAAGCGCACCGGTCTGGCGGCCATGATCACGGTCTATGGGGCGCGGTCCGTGGCCGAGGCGATGATCGCCGGAGTGGGTCGCCAGCACGCCCGGGTCAGCGGGCAGACGCCGGACGGCGCGGCCTATCGGGCCGATGATGTCGACCTGCTCAACTGGGTGCAGGCCACCGCCAGCTTTGGCTTCATGGAGGCCTATTCAGCGCTCGTCTCGCCCCTGACCGACGCCGAGAAGGACCAGTTCTACGCCGAGGCCGCCCCCGCCGCGCGGCTGTATGGCGCGCTGGGCGCCCCAGCTTCCCGCGCCGCCTGGGAGGCTCAGCTGGCGGCCATGACCCCGCGACTGGAACCCTCCGGGATCGTCCTGGAGTTCCTGACCCTGATGCGGGAGACGAAGATCGCTCCGGGGGCGGTCAGTCTGCTGCAGCGGCCCCTGATCCGGGCGGCTGTGGGGCTGGTTCCGGCTCAGGTTCGCGACCTGCTGGAGCTGGGGCCCGAATGGACGCCCCGGCCTTTCGAGCTGAAGGCCATCCAGCTGGCCGGGCGCATGGCCGACCGCATCGCCGTGCCCGGCGCGCCGCCGGCTCTGGCTTGCCAGCGGATGGGGCTGCCGGCGGACTGGCTGTATCGCCGCCCTTAGAGCGACTGACCGTCATCCACCGTGAACACCCCGCCGGTGATCGTGGCCGAGGCGTCCGACAGCAGGTGCAGGGCCATGGGCGCCAGGTCGCT
>NCEV01000046.1 GCA_002280875.1 Caulobacter sp. 32-67-35
GGAAGACCTGATCGGCGGGCTTGGCCCCAAGGGCGCGATCTGGATCGTGGCCCAGAAGGGCAAGGGCGCGCCGCTGAAGGACACCGAGATCCTGGCGGCGGCGCGGGGCTATGGCCTGGTCGACACCAAGGTGTGCAGCTTCTCCAAGACTCACTCGGCGCTGCGGTTCGTCAAGCGCAAGGCGGGGCCGCCGGCGGCGTCAAAGCCGGTCGAGGATGACGCTGCCGCAGAGTTCGACGACGAGGTCTGAGGGAGAACCTGGCGATGGGGAAGGTTGGGCGCGAGTATTGCGAGGCGTGGATTGGAGATTGCGTAAAGCAGGGTGTGTATCCCTGTTTTTCAAGCCTATTTCATAGTGCTTTTCGTATATTCTTTTTCTTGCCCCAAGGCGTGTGTGCATTGCAAATGAGACAAGTGCAATTTAAACTTGTGTAATGGCGCGCTCCAACCGCGACGCGGTCAACTGTGTCTGCGCGGGTTAGGATTGATTCAAGTAGAGTGTTTTCCGAATTCTCAACAAACCTTCTAATAGCATAACTGCAGAGGTCAGCGATCTGAACCATACGGGTAAGTTTGCTATCAACAAATAAGGGCGTTTCGTTGATGTGATGAATTTTGGCCCAAATGGTTCCCTCTTCGTGGAAGCGACGCATCAGAGCCGTATGTTTTTTGGCTACTGTTTCGTTGTTATCGTGGACGAGAAGTCCGTGAATTTTTGGGTCACCCTGGCGGGTTAGAAATTGTTCGAAGCGCGAAACAACTTGTTCGAATGCTTGATCGCCCACAGTACGACCTGTTCTATTTTCATCGAAATGTAATTTATCTATTGCTTCGAAAAATAGAACCGCGAAATCCCATTTTGAAACTTTATCTGCTATTTCGGAAATTAACTTTCGTCTGTCGTCAATAGTGAGGTGGGTGTACCCAGAAGTTTTCGCGTAATTCTTCTTGGCTTGATTGTGCGGTTTGGGATTTTTCGCCTTGCGAAGGCGGAGAATTTCGCCAGCTCGGTATCGTTGGACTGCTGAGCGACGTGCTGCCCAGTCCATTCTTTCAAAACCTGAAATTTTGCTTTGTTCGGAGTACGAGCGGAGAAGCCAAGCGGTGTGCAGCTCCTCCTGATCGAGTTCGTAGCGCTTCAGAATCTCAGTGACTTCACCATCCGCCTGCGACCATCGCTCAATTGGTATGGCGAGGCCCGCGAGCACGAAGTGAGATGACGTGCCGGGCAACTCCGGTGTGCCCGATTCATCGACGTAACAAAGATATGTCATCTTGCTGAGAGGTAAGGTGCGACTGGGCTTTTGAGGTTCATGACCCCAAGAAAAGACGCGAGGCGACTCTTCCCAGACGCATCAGAATAAATGCACACCAAAGGTGAAAGTTCAATGACCGAAATGAAAATCATCGCCGCTCCCCTAGAGTAGCAATTTTGGCACCAGTTATGGTTGTTTCGCAACTGGAGTTTCCAGCAGGGGGCAGGTGGGCGGCGAAAGTCACGCATGAGGCGGGCTCACGCCGGCGTCTTGGCCTTCTTCTTCTTCTCGAACTTCATCGCCCCGTCGTCCACCTTGCCCAGCTTCAGGGCCATCAGGTCCAGAGCGTAGTTCTGGTAGGCCTTCCACGGCTTCTTGACCCCCTGCTTGGGGAACTTGGCCATGGCCCGCTGGACGTAGCCCGAGCTGAAATCCAGCCAGGGCTCGACCTCCATGCCGGTCTCGTCCAGGCGCGGCACGCAATAGGCCAGGCCGTTGCGGTCCATGTGGTTGATCAGCTTGCAGACATATTCAGAGGTCAGGTCCGCCTTCAGGGTCCACGAGGCGTTGGTGTAGCCGAACGCTGACGCCAAGTTTGGCACGTCGCTGAACATCATGCCCTTGTAGCTCATCGACTGGGACAGGTCGGCGACCTTGCCGTCGACCACGATCTCCATGCCGCTCAGTAGCTGCATCTGCAGGCCCGTGGCGGTGACCACGATGTCGGCCTCCAGGGTCTTGCCGGATTTCAGCTTCAGGCCAGTGGGGGTGAAGGTCTCGATATGGTCGGTCACGACCGAGGCCGATCCCGCCTTGAGGGCGTCGAACAGGTCGGCGTCGGGCACCAGGCACAGGCGCTGGTCCCAGGGATTGTAGCGGGGGGTGAAATGGGTTTCGACGTCGTAGTCGGGGCCCAGATGGCCGCGCACCAGCTCGATCAGCTGGGCCTTGGTCTTTTCGGGCTTCTTGCGGGCGATGTTGAAGAACAGCATCTGCATCAGCACGTTCTTCCAGCGCGTGATGCCATAGGCGGTCATGGCCGGCAGCTTGCTGCGCAGCCAGTTGGCGACGCCATCCTCGGCCGGACGGGAGACCACATAGGTGGGCGAACGCTGCAGCATGGTGACGTGGCTGGCGGTCTTGGCCATTTCCGGCACCAGGGTGACGGCGGTGGCGCCGCTGCCGATCACCACCACGCGCTTGCCAGCATAGTCGAGGCCCTTGGGCCAATGCTGGGGATGCACGATCTGGCCGCCGAAGCTCTCCACGCCGGCAAAGTCGGGCGTATAGCCGGCGGCGTAGTCGTAATAGCCGGCGCACATATAGAGGAAGTTGCAGGTCACGCTGACGCTGTGGCCGACATGCTCGGCCTCGACCGTCCAGGTGGCGGTTTCCGACGACCAGCTGGCCCGCTTGACGTGGTGGCCGTAGCGGATGTGGCGGTCGATGCCATGCTCGCTGGCGGTCTCGCGCACATAGTTCAGGATCGAGGGGCCATCGGCGATGGCCTTGGCGGCCTTCCACGGCTTGAATGAATAGCCCAGGGTGTACATGTCGCTGTCGGAGCGGATGCCGGGATAGCGGAACAGGTCCCAGGTGCCGCCGATCGCCGCGCGGCCTTCGAGGATGGCGTAGGTCTTGCCCGGGCAGTGCGTCTGCAGGTGATAGCCCGCCCCGATGCCCGACAGGCCCGCGCCCACGATCAAAACGTCGAAATGCTCGGTCGCCATGCCGTTTTCCGCCCCCTGATGGATCGGTCCGGCTGTCCCGGACGTCTTGGTATCTGATCAGTGTTCACCAGCAAACGACCGTTTCAACCTAGCGTCAACTGCGACGCGACGGCCGGGTGTCGGTTTTCATTGCGCACGGTCGTCTTCGACGGGTATTGCGGGGGCATGTCCCTACGCGATTTCGGTGTGCTGGTCCTGATCTGTCTGGTCTGGGCCGGCAACAACATCATCTCCAAGATCGTGGTGTCCCACTGGGGCGTGCCGCCGCTGGCCTATGCTGCAGTGCGGTTTGGTCTGGTGGCGCTGGTCACCCTGCCGTGGCTGTTTCCGGCCCCGCGCCCGGTCTGGCGGCTGATCCTGGTGGCCCTGCTGATGGGCGCCGGCAATTTCGCGCTTCTGTTCATGGGCTTCAAGACCGCCTCGCCGTCGGCCGCCTCGGTGATCATTCAGCTGGGCGTGCCGTTCACCACCCTGCTGTCGGTGATCATGCTGGGCGAGCGCATCCGCTGGAAGCGCGGCCTGGGCATCGCCCTGACCCTGGCGGGGGCGGTGGTGGTGATGTGGAGCCCGCACGGACTGGAGCTGTCGGCCGGCCTGTGGTTGATCGCGGCGGCGGCGTTCACCGGCTCGCTGGGCGCGGTGATGATGAAGCAGATGGAGGGCGTCAAACCCCTGCAGTTCCAGGCCTGGGTTGGCTTCTCGTCGGTCTGGCCGCTGCTGGCGCTGAGCGGCCTGACCGAACCCGGCGCGGCGGGTCTGGCCCTCAACGCCGGCTGGCCCTTTGTGGCGGCGGTGGTGTTCTCGGCCCTGGTGGTCTCGGTGGTGGGCCACACCGCCTATTACGGCCTGATCCAGAAGTATGAGGCCAATCTGATCGCGCCCTTGACCCTGATGACGCCGCTGATGACCATCGGCCTGGGCGTGCTGATCACCCACGACTATTTCGACCTGCGCATGGGTGTCGGCGCGGCCCTGGCTTTGCTAGGCGTTCTGGTCATCGCCCTGCGCAAGAACCAGGTGATGCCTCTGCTGATGTCCATCCGGAACCGCGTCCAATGACCCTGCCGCTGATCGAGGCGCCGTCGCCCAATTTCGACGCCCGCAAGGCCGTGCCCGACTGCGTGATCCTGCACTATACCGGCATGGAAAGCGGCGAGGCGGCCATCGAGCGGCTACGCGACCCCGAGGCCAAGGTCTCGTCGCACTATGTGGTCGAGGAAGACGGCCGCATCTTCCGGCTTGTGGCCGAGGAACGCCGCGCCTGGCACGCCGGGGCCGCCTTCTGGAAAGGCGTCAAGGACATCAACTCGGCCTCGATCGGCATCGAGATCGTCAATCCCGGCCACGAGTTCGGCTATCGCGACTTTCCCGACGCGCAGGTGGCCTCGGTGATCAACCTGCTGGTCGATATCCGCACGCGCTGGATGATCTCGGACTCGCGGATCCTCGGCCATTCCGACATCGCCCCGGCCCGCAAGATCGATCCGGGCGAGCTCTTCCCGTGGAAGCGTTTGGCCGAGAGCGGCCATGGCCTGTGGATCGAACCGCCCCCGTCGCCCGGCGCGCCGCTGGGCGAGGGCGAGGAGGGCACCGGCGTCTTCGCGCTTCAGGCCGGCCTGACCCGCCTGGGCTATGACTGCGCCCCGACCGGCAAGTACGACGCTCACACCACCACCATCGTCTCGGCCTTCCAGCGCCACTGGCTGCAGACCCGCTTCGACGGCATCGCCGACGGCGAGACCCGCGCGCGGCTGGTGGGGCTGTTGCGGGCCGGCGACTGATGCATCCGGCCAGGGCGTTCAAGGTCGAGGATCGCGAGACGCTGCTCGCCTTCCTGCGCGAGCATCCGTTCGTCACCCTGGCCGCCAGCGTCGGCGGCCGGCCGATGGTGGCCCAGGCGCCGGTCGTGGTGCGCGAGATGCACGATGAACTGGTCATCGACTTCCACCTGTCGCGCGGCAACGTGCTGGTCCCGCACCTCGTCCAGGGCTTCCGCGCCGTGATGCTGGCGACGGGGCCGGACGCCTACATCAGCCCCGACGGGTACGAGAGCGCTGACCAGGTGCCGACCTGGAACTACCTCTCCGTCGAGGCCGAGGGGTCGGTGACTGTCCTGGATGAAGCCGAACTGATCGCCCAGCTCGACAGCCTGTCTGAGCAGGAAGAAGCGCGCCTCCTGCCCAAGCCGCTCTGGACCCGCCACAAGATGGCCCCCGGCAAGTTCGAGGCGATGCTGCGCGGCATCATAGGCGGAAGGTTGTTGGTCGACCGCCTGGAGGGGACGTTCAAGCTGTCGCAGAACAAGAGTGAGGCGGATCGTCTAGAGGCGGCGAAGGGGCTGGGGGAGCATCCGATCGCCGCGATGATGCGCGTCAAGCCTGAATGATTGGGCCGGGGTAGCCGGCCAAAGTCGAGTCTGACGTCAGCAACGTCATGCCTTCCGAGATCGCTTGCGCCAACAACAGCCGATCAAATGGGTCTTTATGCAAGGGCGGTAGGTTCATCGTCGCCAGGGCATGCTCGCTGGTGACGGGAAGCTCTTCCCAGCCGTTGCTCAGCAAGGCGCGACGAAGCAGATGGGTGTCTATGTTGAAGTCGGGACGTCCGCGCGCCTGTTTGATGCTGGCTTCCCAAATGCTCGCGACGCTGAAGACCAACTGATTATCTGGATCGGTCAGCAGAGCGCGCGCGCGCTTCGACAGTGTCGGGGAGAATGCGGTGGCCCAGATCAGCAATTGGGTATCGAGGAGGAGGATCAATCCTCGCCCTCGAACATCGCCAGGATTTCGTCGGCGAACATCGTATCGAAATCGTCAGGGACGGTGAACTCGCCGTCAAGAAAGCCGATGCGACGCACGGCTGGCTGTTCGCGAACTTCAAGCGGTACCACCTTGACCATCGGCTTGCCGGCCTTTGCGATGATAAAGCTCTCGCCATCCGCCGCCTGTTCGACCAAGCGCGACAGGTGGGTCTTGGCTTCGTGGATATTGACGGTGCGCATGATGCGCCTCCATGAACTAAGTCCGCTTAGTTTAGTCTATTTCCTGCCGATCTACAATTGACCTCCGCCCCATCCCCCGTCAAACACCGTCCCGGACCAGACGGTCGGGCGGTCGCGGTCTTCGCAAGAAGGTCGAGGAAAGTCCGGGCTCCACGGTGACAAGGCGGCGGGTAACGCCCGCCGGGAGCGATCCCAGGGATAGCGCCACAGAAAGCAAACCTCCTCCCTTTCGAGGGCGGGAAGGGTGAAAGGGTGGGGTAAGAGCCCACCGCGGACCTGGCGACAGGGACGGCATGGCAAGCCCCGCCTGGAGCAAGACCGAATAGGGACCCCGCGCCGACCTCGCGTCGGATAGGCCGTCACTGGCTGAGAAGGGTCCGGGTAGGTCGCGAGAACCGTCCAGCAATGGGCGGTCCAGAGGAATGATCGTCGCGCTCTAGCCTTTCGGGGCAAGGGTGGCACAGAACCCGGCTTATAGACCGTCTGGTCCGTCTCTCCCCGTCTTGATTGTGGCGGGGAGGTGGCGGGCGTCCCCAATCCCCCGTTGTCGGACGATTTGGCCCCTTGCGGGACAAGCCTTTGCGCGCCCCTAACACTTAACAGTTCTGTGTATGTTCTGTTGATGGCTTGTGATCACAAGTCACGAACCAGTGCGACATCTTTGTTTTCACGGCAAAATGGGCGCTGGTGTCATTGTTTCCCAATTCATCCCATGTTAACCCAGTTGGGTCGGCGGCGATCGAATTTCGCCGCGCGGCCGGGGTCTCAAGGGGTAGGGCGAGGTGTTCCTCTCGACGTTCGAGAAGCAGGTGGACAGCAAGCGGCGCATCGTTGTGCCGCAGGACTTCCGCGCGGCGATCTCGGGCCCCTTCGATGGCGTGGTCTGCTTTCCCTCCATCGAGTTCGATTGCCTCGAGGGTGGCGGAAAAGCCTTGTACGACCGTTACTTGGGCGTGATCGAGGAGCTGGAGTTCGGCGATCCGGTCCGCACCGCGCTTGAAACCAGCGTCCTGGGCGGCATGGCCAGGCTGTCCTTTGATACAGCTGGTCGCATTACGCTGCCCGATCACCTGTGCGAGATGTTTGGTCTCAGTGATTGGGTGACCGTCGTCGGTATGGGTGAGCGTTTTCAGATCTGGTCGCGCGAGGCCTTCCAGGCCCACCGCGCCGCGCAGCGTGACCTGGCCCGCGAAGGTCTGGCCGCCATGCGGGTTCAGCAGCGCACGGCGCGGCTGGGTGGCGCGGCATGACCGAGGCTGCCCCCCACATTTCCGTCCTGCTCAACGAGATCGTTGACGCCCTGGCGCCCAAGCCGGGCGAGACGATCATCGACGGCACCTTCGGGGCGGGTGGCTATACCCGCGCCATCCTGGCCACCGGCGCCAGCGTGGTGGGCTTCGACCGCGACCCGACCGTTCTGCGGTTCACCGAAGGCCTGCCGACCGACCGCTTTCGCCTGATCCAGGACCGCTTCTCGCGGATGGGCGAGCATTTCGAGCCGCAGTCGGTCGACGGCGTGGTGCTGGATATCGGCGTGTCGTCCATGCAGCTGGACGAGGCCGAGCGCGGCTTTTCGTTCATGCGCGACGGCCCGCTGGACATGCGGATGAGCGACACCGGCCCGACGGCCGCTGACCTCGTCAACACGCTGGACCACACCGAACTGGCCCGCATCCTCTATGTCTATGGCGAGGAGCATGCCTCGCGCCGCATCGCCAGCTTCATCATTCGCCGCCGCGAAGAGCGCAAGTTCGAGCGCACGCTGGATCTGGCCCATGTGATCGAGCGCGCCCTGGGCGGCCGCAAGGGCGCCAAGGTGCATCCGGCCACCCGCTCGTTCCAGGGCCTGCGCATCGCGGTCAACGAGGAACTGGCCGAGCTTGAGGCCGGTCTCGCCGCCGCCGAGCAGATCCTCAAGCCTGGTGGCCGGCTGGCGGTGGTGACCTTCCACTCGCTGGAAGACCGCATCGTCAAGACCTTCCTGGCCGAGCGGGCCGGGCGCACGCCGGGCGGCTCGCGCCATCTGCCGCAGGCCCCGGCCGGCGCCCCGTCCAGCTTCCAGCTGATCGCCAACAAGGCCATCGCGCCGGGCGAGGCCGAGCTGGCTGTCAATCCGCGCGCCCGCTCGTCGAAGCTGCGCGCCGCCATCCGCACGACGGCGCCGATCTGGGAGGCCGCCTCGTGAGCCTCTCGGGTCTGTTCAATCGGCGGGTTCGCGGCTTTCGGGTGGTCGAGGTGGTGGGCATGGGCGTGCTGCTGACCCTGGTCACCGGCGTCTACCTGGCCAAGACCGTGGCCGGACGCGAGCGCAACGAGATCGCCCTCATCGTCCGCGAGATCGAGGACGAGAAGGCCCGCAAGCGCCTGCTGGAGGCCGAGGTCGCTCACCTGGAGCAGCCCCGCCGCATCGAGGCCCTGGCGGTCGCCATGGGCCTGCAGCCGATCGCCGCCGACCGCGAGACCACCGAGGACGCCCTGGTCGACGTGGCCCGTAATCGCGCAGCTCCGGCCCCGGTCGCCCTGCCGACCGCGCCCGTCGCGGCCGAGGCCCTGGCCTCCGACGCGCCCCAGCCAATCCCCGCCGATGTCGCGCCGTCGCCGCAGCCGGAGGCTCCGCGATGAGCCTCGCCAATCTGGGCCCCCACGGCTTTCAGCCTGGCGCCTGGCGCTGGCTGATCGAGCGCGTCTGGCGGCTGGAGCACGCCTTCGAGCGCTCGCGCGCCGCCGCCAAGCCCGAAGACGACACCCGCATCCGCATCTTCTTCGTGATGGCCTTCTTTGGCGTGTGCTTTGTGGCCCTGGCCCTCGGCGCCAGCGCCTCGGCCCTGTTCTCGGGCGGGGGCAAGGGGCCGGGCTATCTGGCCTCGACCGAGGGCGCGCGCGGCGATCTGGTGGACCGCGATGGCCGCCTGCTGGCGGTCGACCTGACCCACTACGCCCTCTATGTCGATCCCCGGGAGGTCTGGGACAAGCCGCAGGCCCGCCGGGCGCTGGGCAAGGCCCTGCCCGAAGTCCCGGCCAAGCGTCTGGACAAGGTGATCTTCGGCGAGCGTCGCACCTTCCTGCTGGGCGGCCTGACGCCCGAGCAGAAGGACGCCATCTTCAATCTGGGCCTGCCGGGTATCTCGTTCGAGGAGCAGGGGCGCCGCGTCTATCCGCTGGGCGAGACCGCCGCCCACCTGGTCGGCTTCGTCGACAGCGGCGGCAAGGGCCTGGCCGGCGCCGAGCGGGCCCTGGACAAGCCGATCCGCGCCTCGGCCGGCGAGGGCGGCGCCGCGACCGCTCTGTCGATCGACATCCGCGTGCAGGCCGCCCTGGAAGACGAGCTGCGCAAGGCCGCCCTGGAGTTCCAGCCGCGCGGCGCGGTGGGCGTGGTGACCAATGTCCACACTGGCGAAATCCTGGGCATGGCCAGCTATCCCGACTTCGATCCCAACAAGGCCGGAACCGCCACCGACGACCAGAAGCTGAACCGGGCGGCCGGCGCGGTCTATGAGATGGGCTCGACCTTCAAGGCCTTCACGGTCGCCATCGGCCTGGACACCGGCGTCGCCACCCCGGCCTCCACCTTCGACGCCCGCGAGCCCTACAAGCTGGGCTATCGCACCATCCACGACTATCACGCCGCCAAGGCGATCCTGACCCTGGTCGAGGTGTTCAAGCACTCGTCCAACATCGGCACCGCCAAGCTGGCGGTCGGCGTCGGCGCCCAGCGGCTGAGCCAGTATTTCACCAATCTGGGCCTCACCAAGCCGGCCAAGGTCGAACTGCTGGAATCGGCCCGTCCCCTGACCCCGCGCAAGTGGGACGAGGATGCGGTGGCCTCGACCTCGTTTGGTCACGGCATGAACGTGACGCCGCTGGCCCTGGCCGAAGCCATGGGCCCGCTGCTGAACGGCGGCACCCGTCCGCCCCTGACCATCCGCAAGCTGGCCTCGGGCGTGCGTCCCGAAGGTCCGCGCGTGCTGAACGAGGAAACCTCGCAGCAGATGCTGCGGATCATGCGGGCCAATGTCATTCCCGGCGAAGGCGGCAGCGGCGGCAAGGCCGACGTGGCCGGCCTGTCGGTGGGCGGCAAGACCGGCACCGGCGAAAAGTACGACCCGGCCATCCGCGCCTATAACCACCAGCGTCAGGTCTCGTCGTTCGCGGCGGTGTTCCCGACCGAGGGGCCGATCGAGGCCGACCGCTATTTCGTGCTGATCCTGCTGGACGAGCCCAAGGGCAACGCCCGCACCTTCGGCTTCTCGACGGGCGGCTGGGTGGCCGCGCCGGCCGCCGGCAAGGTGATCGAGCGCATCGCCCCGTTCCTGGGCGTGCATCGCAAGCCGCAGATCATGACCGTCTCCAACTCGCAAAACACCAGCCCCGGAACCGGCCTGTGACCAAGACGCTTTCCGATCTTCTTCAGCGCGACCTGCCCGAAAGTCCGGTGATTACCGGGGTGACGGCCGACAGCCGCAAGGTCGGGCCCGGAACCCTGTTCGCCGCCCTGCCGGGGACCAAGGTCGACGGCGCCAGCTTTGCGCCCGGCGCCATCGCGGCCGGGGCCGCCGCCGTACTGGGTCCGGTCGGCATGGAGACCTTCTCGGTCCCGACCGTGAAGGTGGAAGACCCCCGCCGCGCCTACGCCCTGGCCTCGGCCGCCTTCTGGGGCGCCCAGCCGGCGACCTGCATCGCGGTGACCGGCACCAACGGCAAGACCTCGGTGGCCGGCTTCTGTCGCCAGATCTTCGCGCGACTCGGTCACAAGGCCGCCAGCATGGGAACCCTGGGCGTCGTGGTCAGTGGGCCTGGGCTTGCGGACCAGCAACTGACCCCTCCTGGCCTGACCACCCCCGACGCGGCCGATGTCGCCGAGATGATGGCCAGGCTGGCCGCCGACGGCGTCACTCACCTGGCCGTCGAGGCCTCGTCGCACGGCGTCGATCAGCGCCGGTTGGACGGCGTGAGCCTGAAGGCCGCCGGCTTCACCAACTTCACCCAGGATCACCTGGACTATCACGGCTCGATGGAGCGCTATCGCGACGCCAAGCTGCGCCTGTTCGACGCCCTGCTGCCGATGGGCGCGACGGCGGTGCTGAACAGCGACAGCGACGCGTTCCCGGTCTTCGCCGCCAGCGCGGTGACCTCGGGCCAGAGCGTGTTCTCGGTCGGTGACGAAGGGCAGGGGCTGAAGCTGGTCTCGCGCACGCTCACCCCGCACGGCCAGACCCTGACCGTCCAGGCGGCGGGCCAGACCTATACCGTTGAGCTGCCGCTGGCCGGCGCCTTCCAGGCCAGCAACGTGCTGGTCGCGGCGGGCCTGTGCATTGCCACCGGCGAAGACACCGCCGCCGTGCTCAAGGCGCTGGAGAGCCTGGAAGGCGCAGCGGGACGTCTTCAGCGTGTTGGCCGTGGGCTGCATGGCGGCGAGGCCTATGTCGACTACGCCCACACGCCCGATGGTCTGGAGACCGTCCTGGAAGCCCTGCGTCCCCACACGGCCGGCAAGCTGATCGTGGTGTTCGGCGCGGGCGGCGATCGTGATCGCGGTAAAAGACCCTTGATGGGCGAGATCGCCGCGCGTCTGGCCGATATCGCCATCGTCACCGACGACAATCCGCGTTCGGAAGATCCGGCCTCGATCCGCGCCGCTATCCTGGCCGCCGCCCCCGGCGCGACCGAGATCGGCGACCGCCGCGCCGCCATCCGCGCCGCCGCCGCCCAGATGGTCGAGGGCGACGTGCTCGTCGTCGCCGGCAAGGGTCACGAGCAGGGTCAGCTGGTGGCTGGCGTCAACCACCCGTTCGACGATGTGACCGAGACCCTGGCCGCGCTGGAGATGGCCCATGTCTGAGCCGCTTTGGACCGCCAGCGAGATCGCCGCCGCCACGGGCGGTACGGTCACCCAGGACTTCGCCGCCACCGGCGTCTCGATCGACAGCCGCAGTATCGAGCCCGGCGACCTGTTCGTGGCCCTGACCGGCGCGCGGGACGGCCATGAGTTCGTGGTCCAGACCAACGACAAGGGCGCGGCCGGGGCTCTGGTCTCCAAGCCCGTGCCCGTGCCGGCCGTGCTGGTCGAGGACACCTTCCGGGGCCTTGAGCGCCTGGGCGAGGCGGCCCGCCTGCGCGCCCCTCAGGCCCGTCGCGGCGCGGTCACCGGCTCGGTCGGCAAAACCAGCGTCACCCGCGCCGTCGAGGCCGGCCTGCGCCTGGCCGGCAAGGCCCACGCCTCGGTCAAGTCGTACAACAACCATATCGGCGTGCCCCTGACCCTGGCCCGGATGCCGCGCGACACCGAGCGCGCCGTGTTCGAGGTGGGCATGAACCACGCCGACGAGATCACCCCGCTGTCGCGCTTCATCCGGCCCCACGCCGTGGCGATCACCACCGTGGGCCCGGTGCATCTGGAAAACTTCGCCGACGGCGAAGAGGGCGTCGCCCGCGCCAAGGCCGAGATCTTCGCCGGCCTGGAGCCGCAGGGCGTGGCCGTGCTGAACGCCGACAATCCCTGGTTCGACCTGCTGAGCGAAGAGGCCGCCAAGGCCGGCGCCAGCATCTGGAGCTTCGGCTCGCACGAGGGCGTCACCGCCCAGCTGACCGGCTTTGACGTCCACGCGGGCGGCGCGACGGTCTCGGTTAATCTGCGCGGCGAGGCGATCAGCTTTCCGATCCTGCAGACCGGCGTCCACTGGGGTCCCAACAGCCTGTGCGTGATGCTGATGCTGGAGGCGCTGGGCGTCTCGCGCGAGATCGCCCTGCAGGCCCTGGCGACTTTCGAGCCCATCGAGGGGCGCGGCGCCGAGACCGTGGTCCGGATCGACGGCGGCGCCTTCACCCTGGTGGACGAGAGCTACAACGCCAATCCCGTCTCGATGCAGGCGGCGCTGAAGACCCTCGGCGCGCGCAAGGTTGAAGGCCGGCGGATCGCCGTGCTGACCGACATGCTCGAACTGGGCGAGGGCAGCGCCCGGTTTCACGCCGAGCTTGCAGTCCCGCTGGACGCCGCCAAGGTGGACAGTGTCTTTCTTGCAGGCGTCCACATGAAATCGCTGTGGGAGGCGCTTCCGCCGACTCGGCAGGGCGGCTACGCCGAAGTTACCGAAAAGTTAACGGCGGCGCTGACGAGGGCGATCCGGCCGGGCGACGTGGTGATGGTCAAGGGGTCGAACGGCTCCAGGGCTGGCGTTCTCGCCAGGGCCCTGGCGGCGCTCGATCTTGGGGGACGGGGCTGATGCTGTATTTTCTGTATGAATGGCTGGCGCGTTCGCAGGAACATGTGCCGCTGCTGAACCTGCTGAAGTACCTGACCTTCAGGACCGGCATGTCGATGCTGACGGCCTATATCGTCGCCGTCGCCATGGGCTCGCGCTTCATCCGCTGGATGAAGAGCAAGCAGGGCAAGGGCCAGCCGATCCGCACCGACGGCATCGCTCGCCACGTCACCGAGAAATCCGGCACGCCCACCATGGGCGGCTTCATGATCCTGGCCGGCCTGTTCGTCGGCGCCCTGCTGTGGGCGGATCTGCGCAACATCCACGTCTGGGTGGTGCTGCTGATCACCGGCAGCTACGGCGTGCTGGGCTTCATGGACGACTATGCCAAGGTCACCAAGCAGACCACGGCCGGGCTCTCCAGCGGCCAGAAGCTGGTCGCCCAGTTCGTGGTCGCCATCGCCGCCACCGTGCTGCTGATCCTGTTTGCGCCCCGCGCCGAAGGGGTCGTGGGCATGGAGACCAGCCTGGTCTTCCCGTTCTTCAAGGCCCTGGTGATCAATCTGGGCTGGTTCTATGTGGCCTTCGCCGCCGTCACCATCGCGGGCTTCTCCAACGCCGTGAACCTGACCGACGGGCTGGATGGCCTGGCCATCGTGCCGGTGATGATCGCCGCCGCGACCTTCGGCCTGATCACCTATCTGGTCGGCAACTACAAGTTCGCCGACTATCTGAACCTGCACTTCGCGCCCGGCGTTGGCGAGCTGGCGGTGCTGTGCGGCGCGATCATCGGCGGGGGCATGGGCTTCCTCTGGTACAACGCCCCGCCGGCCAAGATCTTCATGGGCGACACCGGCTCGCTGGCCCTGGGCGGCGCCCTGGGCGCCATCGCCGTCTGCTCCAAGCACGAGCTCGTTTTGGGCATCGTCGGTGGTCTGTTCGTGGTCGAGGCGCTCAGCGTCATCATCCAGGTCGGCTACTTCAAGAAGACCGGCAAGCGGGTCTTCCTGATGGCCCCGATCCACCACCATTTCGAAAAGCTGGGCTGGGCTGAATCCACCGTCGTGATCCGCTTCTGGATCGTGGCGATGATGCTGTCCTTCGTCGGCCTCGCCACCCTGAAGCTGCGGTAGGGAGCCAGAGCATGATCCCCGTCCGTGGTTTCGAGGGCAAGACCGTCGCGGTGTTCGGCCTGGGCCGCACCGGCCTGACGGCCGCGCGCGCCCTCGTGGCCGGCGGGGCCAATGTGGCCCTGTGGGATGAGAACCCCGCCAGCCAGGACGCCGCCATGGCCGAGGGCTTCAAGGTGGTCGATCTGCGATCGGCCGACTGGAGCCTGTTCTCGGCCCTGATGCTGTCGCCCGGCGTGCCCCTGACCCATCCCCAGCCGCACTGGACGGTGAAGATGGCCCGCGACGCTGGCGTCGAGATCCTGGGTGACATCGAGCTCTTCGCCCGCACGGTCAACGCCGCCCCGGCCCACAAGCGGCCCAAGATCATCGCCATCACCGGCACCAACGGCAAATCCACCACCACGGCCCTGATCGGCCACCTGTGCGCCGCCGCCGGCCGCGACACCCGCGTGGGCGGCAATATCGGCGCCGGCGTGCTGGGCCTGGACGACATGCACGGCGGCGCCGTCTACGTGCTGGAGCTGTCGTCCTACCAGCTGGACCTGACCAGCAGCCTCAAGGCCGACGCCACGGTGCTGCTCAACATCTCGCCCGACCACCTGGACCGTCACGGCGGCATGGAAGGCTATATCGCCGCCAAGCGCCGGATCTTTCTCAACCAGGGCAAGGGCGACACCGCCATCATCGGCGTCGATGACGCGTGGTGCCAGCAGATCTGCACCGAGATCACCGCCGCCAACCGCCGCACCATCTGGCCGATCAGCGCCGGCAAGGCCATGGGCCGGGGCGTCTATGCCCTGCAGGGCGTGCTGTACGACGCCACCGGCGAGCGCGTCACTGAAATGGCCGATCTCCTTCGGGCCAGAAGCCTGCCGGGCCGCCACAACTGGCAGAACGCCTGCGCCGCCTATGCCGCCGCCATCGCCGTGGGCATCCCGGCCCATGACGCGGTCGAGGGCCTGATGACCTTCCCGGGCCTGGCCCACCGGATGGAGACCGTCGGCAAGATCGGCCGCGTGCGCTTCGTCAACGACAGCAAGGCCACCAACGCCGACGCCGCCCGCCAGGCGATGAGCAGCTATCCCAAGTTCTACTGGATCGCCGGCGGCGTGCCCAAGGCTGGCGGCATCAGCGACCTGCACGACCTCTTCCCGCGCGTGGAAAAGGCCTATCTGATTGGCGAGGCGGCCGAGGACTTCGCGGCGACGCTGGAGGGCAAGGCGCCGGTGCGGATGTGCGGGAGTATCGAGGTGGCTACGGCGGCGGCGTTCTCGGACGCCATGGACAGTGGCGAGGACGCCATCGTCCTGCTGTCGCCGGCGTGTGCGTCGTTCGACCAGTTCGCGGACTTTGAAGCGCGCGGCGAGGCGTTTCGGGCGGCGGTCGAGGGGCTGGGGAAGATCGGGGCCAAGGCGGCGCGGGGGTAGGGGCTGGGCATATGCGTAGGCGGTTGGGCATAAGATCCTTGACTCTTGCTACAGGATCGCTACTTTCCTGTCCGTCGTAGGTCGAACCTACTTACATCGATCTGTGACCTACCTGAGGGCCCCTGCGGGGGCCCTTTCTACGTTTGGGGCCGTCCGATGTCGCGTGTCGCAATCTTCGTCGATGCTGGCTACTTTCTGACCCAAGGGTCAGTCACGATTACGGGCTCCAAGCAAGCAAGGTCGGAATTGCGGCTCAATGGGGCCGCCGCGCAGGCCGCCCTGATTCAGTTTGCTCGCGAGAAGAGCGACAATGCCCGCCTTCTGCGGACCTATTGGTACGATGCGCAGCTTCGTACAGGGCCCACTGCGGAACAGATTGCCGTTGGTTCCATCGACTATGTGAAGCTTCGGTTGGGGGTCCTCAACGGCTTTGGAGAGCAGAAAGGTGTCGATTCCCTAATTGTCACCGATCTCATTGAATTGGCGCGCAACGGCGCAATCAGCGAAGCCGTGCTTGTTTCAGGCGACGAAGACTTGCGAATTGCAGTGCAGATCGCTCAGAGTTTCGGTGTGACAGTCCACCTTCTGGGCTTGGCTCCGGCAAGAGGCTCGCAGTCGCCTTCGCTGCGACAAGAAGCGGACACCCTTTCGGAGTGGGATGTTCAGACGGTAGGAACGTTCCTAACCGCGAATGCCGTTCCAGCACCGGTAATAGCGCCGGTTCCCGCGCCGGTTGGCGATGAATTGCCGGCGGAGGCTGTGCGTGTTCTGGACGAGACGATCGGGGCCCTCCAAACTGACACTGTTGGAATCTTGAAGACCTTCTGGGAACAGCGAACGGGTCTTCCGCCGGAACAAGATCGACCTCTAATGGCGAAATGCCGGGACGCTTTGGGGCGCGATTTAAGTCGCGAGGAAATGCGGGATTTGAGGAGAACCTTCACGGAGCGAGTTCAAGCTCTACCGGCATATGTTATCTGAAAATCAGTCGATCTCTCTGAGTTGAATCGAGCAACGCGGGTGCAGCCCGTCCTAAAACCCTTGGTGGAATTGGAGCTCTGGCTGCCGGCCTCGTCAAGGACGACGCTTTCGCGTCGCCGCGAGGCGGCGGCCCCGCAGGGGCCGTCCCCCGGGGCCGGCTTCGCCGTCCCGAGGGCATGCCGTTGACGAGGCCGTCAGCCAGAGCAAGCTTGCCTCCAAGGATTTCAGGGCGCGGCCTGGCCGCTTGAGCGTCCCTTCTCCCCTTGCGGGAGAAGGTGGCGCGCAGCGCCGGATGAGGGGTCGATAGGCCTGTCGGATCTGGCGGGGGGTGTGGGCTGCAGGGGCGCCGCCTGTGCGACCCCTCATCCGTCAGCCTGCGGCTGACACCTTCTCCCGCAAGGGGAGAAGGGTGGTTTCTACACCCGCCTCAGCTCACCGCCCTGCAGGCCCAGCTCAACCGTCTCGCCCTGCCGCATGTCGACCACCAGCGACTGCCCGCCGACCACCACGCGGTGACGGCCGGCCTTGACCGCCGTCAGCCGGGCGCGCTCCAGGCGTCCGTCCTTCCACCACACATCGACATCAAGAGCGCCGCGCGCCTTCAGGCCCGTCATGGCGCCGGTCGGCCAGGCCGAGGGGAGGGCCGGGAGCAGGTGGACGGCGCCGTTGCGGCTTTGCAGGATCATTGTGCGCATGATCGCCCCGGCCCAGCCGGGCCCACAGGTTCAGCCGCCAGGCGATGGCCCAGCCGGTCGACAGGTCGCCGCGGGTCTCAAGGGTCTTGCGCGCGGCGGTGGCCAGGTCGGGCGTGGTGTCCAGGCTGATCTGGTCGGCGGGAAACAGGCCATACAGGTGCGAGACGTGGCGGTGATCCTGCTCGGGGGCGTCGGCGTCCCAGTCGTCCTGCCATTCCTGAAGCTGGCCGTCCTTGCCGATCCGGTAGGGCGCGAGCTTGTCGCGGGCGGCGGCGAACTGGGCGGCCAGGTCGGTGTCCTGACCCAGGATCCTGGCCGAGGCGATGCAGCTGTGGAACAGGTCGCGCACGATCGCCTGGTCCATGGTCGGTCCCGCGACCAGGGAGGAGCCGTGCCCGTGATCGTTCTCCGGCGAGATTGACGGGTTGGTGACCAGCCTGCCGCTCCTGGGATCCACCACCAGGGCGTCGAGGAAGAACAGGGCCGCGCCCTTCAGCAGCGGATAGACGTCGGCCAGATAGGCGGTGTCGCGGCCGTAGTCGTAACGGTCCCAAAGATGCTTGCACAGCCAGGCCCCGCCCGTGGGCCAGACGCCATATTTGGCGCCGTCGATGGGCGCGGTGGCGCGCCACAGGTCGGTATTGTGGTGCGCCACCCAGCCGCGCGCGCCGTACATCGCCCTGGCCGTCCGCGCGCCGGTGATCGACAGGTCGCGCACCATCTCGATCAGGGGTTTGACGCAGTCGGCGAGGCCCGTGGGCTCGGCCGGCCAGTAGTTCATCTCGGTATTGATGTTGATCGTGAACTTGCTGCCCCAGGGCGGGTTCATCTGGTCGTTCCACAGGCCCTGCAGATTGGCCGGCTGCCCGCCGGGGCGCGAGCAGGCGATCAGCAGGTAGCGGCCCGACCGAGACCTTGCGGAAAAGGCGGCGATGATCGGCCCGGTGCGCGGCCAGCAGCGCGCTCCACGGCTTGCGGGAGGCCCTGGCCAGGCGGGCGCGGTCGTCGGCGGCGGGATCGCCCGACACGTCGTCAAAGCGGCGATAGCTGGTGGCGGCGGCTGCCAGCAGCAGCACCTCGTCAGCGTCGCGCACCGACAGGCCCGTGGCGCTGGCGATCACCTTGCCGCCCCGGGCCACGACCTTGACCCGGCAGTCCACCGTCAAGGCGCTGGCGATCCCGTGCTGGCCGGCATTGCGGCCGCTGAGCACCAGGGTGTCGCCGTTCTCGACGCTGATGCCGGGCTTCAGCGGGCTGTCGAAGGCCAGGTCCACGCTAACCGCGCCCGGCCTGTCGGCGCCCAGCCGCACGGCGATCACCTGATCGGGCGCGCTGGCGATCACCTCGCGAACATGGGCGACGCCGGCGTGCGAGAAGCGGACGCGGGCGGTGGCGGCGTCCAGATCCAGATCGCGGACATAGCCCTGGGCCGTCTCGGGCAGGCCGGGGAAGGTCAGTCGCAGGTCGCCAAGGGTCTGATACGACATCTGCCGCAGCGGCGTGGCCATGAACTTCGCGTCCGCCAGCCGGGTGGCCCCTGCATAGTCGCCGGCGTCGATCAGGCGGCGGATTTCGGGCAGGGCGGCGGCGGCTTCGGGATTGACCGGGTTGTAGGGACCGCCGCCCCACAGGGTGTTCTCGTTCAGCTGCAGGCGTTCGCTGGCGACGCCGCCAAACACCATGGCGCCCAGGCGTCCGGAGCCGACCGGCAAGGCCTCGACCCACGCCTTGGCCGGCTGACGATACCAGAGGCGCAGGTCAGCGGCGGCCTCCAGCGGTGTCGCCCCAGAGACGCCAGGCAGAGAGACGCCAGGCAGAGCGACGCCAGGCAGGGCGATCATGGCGGCGCTCGCCAGCAACAGGTCGCGGCGCATCAAATCCGGCATGGCGTTCGATCCCTGGCTCCGCCTCGGAAGGACGGATTAGGCGTCCATCCTTAGCTTTGGGACCGGTATCATTGCAAGGATCGCGGCTGCCCCTAGACCCGCCGCACGCTCACCATCGCTACCGGCGGATTGATCATCTGGCCCTTCATGCTGGGGTTCTGCGGCACGCCGTCCGTCTTCGACGCCAGGATCTTGCGCACCACGTCCATGCCCTTGACCACCGTACCGAAGGCCGCGAAGCCCTGGTTGTCGCCGGGCGCGCCGGGCCTGGCGTCGAGATAGGCCATCGGGCTGGCGCAGATGAAGAAGTCGGCCGTGGCGCTGCCCGGCTCGTTGCGGGCCATCGAGATGGCGCCGGCCTTGTGGCGGATGCCGGTCAGCCGCGTGCTCTCGTGCGCGATCGGGGCAAAGCGGCGGGTGCGATAGGACGGCCCGCCCTGGATAGAGCCCTTTTCCGGCGCGCCCCTGGCCCGCGAGGCGCGATAGAAGCTGCCGCCGTCGAACTTCTTCTTGTCGACATAGCGCAGGAAGTTGGCGGACGTGATCGGGGCCTTCTTGTCTTCCAGTTCCACCACGATCACGCCGTGCGAGGTCTGGATCGCCACCCGGGGCTTGGCGGTTTGGGCCTGTGCGCCCAGCGGGCTGGCCAGCAGAAGTCCGGCCCCGCCCAGCAGGCTGCGGCGTGCGATCCAGGCGTTGTTCATGGGCATCCTCGGCGAGCAAAACAGCGGCTTCACCCATAAGGCGCCGCCGCCGCGCCAGCCACACCCGAAAGCACCGCAACCTTTCGCCGCATATCCCCGTCCGGGAAGCGTGGCAGCAATGTTCCATTAACCCTGCGCGCCGACTCTCCGTCCATGTCGACCCAGACCACCCACGCCTTTGCCCGCACCGACCGCACCGCGATCGGCCTGTGGTGGTGGACGACCGATCGCTGGCTGCTCGGCGCCACGGCGATTTTGGTCACCCTGGGCGTGCTGCTGTCGTTCGCCTCCAGCCCGGCGGCGGCCCAGCGGATCGGCATCGACGACCAGTTCCATTTCGCCCTGCGGATGTGCGTCTTCGCCAGCGCCTCGACGGTGATCCTGCTGGGCACCTCGATGCTATCGCCCAAGGGCGTGCGGCGGGCGGCCTTCTTCATCTATGTGGCGGCCATCGCGGTGATGATCGCCCTGCCGTTCATCGGCCACAACGCCAAGGGCGCCACCCGCTGGGTGCAGTTCGCCGGCTTCACCCTGCAGCCGTCCGAGTTCATGAAGCCGGCCCTGATCGTGCTGGTCTCGTGGATGTTCGCCGAGGGCCAGAAGGGCGAGGGGGTGCCAGGCGTCTCCATCGCCTTCCTGCTGTATGGCATTGCCGTGGGCCTGCTGCTGATCCAGCCCGACGTGGGCCAGACCGTGCTGATCACCGTGGCCTTCGGCGCGGCGTTCTGGATGGCGGGCGTGCCGATCAGCTGGATCATGGGCCTGGGCGCCGTGGCCATGGCGGGCCTGTTCTCGACCTATTTCCTGTTCGACCACGTGCATGCCCGGGTGCAGAAGTTCCTCAGCCCCGACCAGGCCGACACCCATCAGATCAGCCGCGCCGCCGAGGCCATCCACGCCGGCGGCCTGTTCGGGCGCGGACCGGGCGAGGGCGTGATGAAGCGCCACGTGCCCGACCTGCACACTGACTTCATCTATTCGGTCGCGGCCGAGGAATATGGCCTGGTCTTCTCGCTGGGCCTGATCAGCCTGTTCGCCTTTGTGGTGGTGCGCGGCCTGATGAAGGCCATGAAGCTGAACGACACCTTCGAACAGGTGGCCGCCGCCGGTTTGTTCGTGCTGGTCGGCCAGCAGGCCATGATCAATATCGCGGTGAACTTGAACATGATCCCGACCAAGGGCATGACGCTGCCATTCATCAGCTATGGGGGATCTTCGATGCTCGCGATGGGACTGACCCTGGGCCTGGCCCTGGCCCTGCTGCGCAAGCGCCCCGGCGCCTATGGCCCGTCCAACGAGTTCATGCAGGGCGGCGCGTACCAGTAAGATGAGCAAGCTCGCCGTCGTCGCCGCCGGAGGAACCGGCGGTCACATGTTCCCCGCCCAGGCCCTGGCCGAGGCCCTGGCCGCCCGAGGCTGGCGCGTGGTGCTGGCCACCGACGATCGCGGCGCGCTGTACGCCGACAAGTTCCCCGCCGAGGAACGCCTGGCCCTCTCGGCCGCCACCGCCAAGGCTGGCGACCCCATCGGCATGCTCAGGGCCGGCTTTGTGGTGGCCCAAGGCGTGCTGCAGGCCCGCGCCGCCTTCAAGCGACTGGAACCGGCCGTGGTGGTGGGCTTTGGCGGCTATCCCGCGCTTCCCGCCCTGCTGGGAGCCCTCAGCCAGGGCCGCCCCACGGTGATCCACGAGCAGAACGCGGTGCTGGGCCGGGTCAACCGTTTCCTGGCCCCCCGGGTCAACGAGGTGGCCTGCGCCTTCCCGATCCTGGAAAAGGCCACGCCCGCCGTGAAGGCCCGCGCCCACGTCGTCGGCAACCCCGTGCGCCCGCCCGTGCGCGCCCTCTTCGACGTGCCCTACCTGCCGCCGGAAGTGCAGCTGCGCATCCTGGTCACCGGCGGCAGCCAGGGCGCGCGCCTGTTGTCAGAGCTGATCCCCGAGGCCATCGCCAAGCTGCCCGAAGAGATGCGCGGCCGCCTGAAGGTGTTCCAGCAGGCCCGGGCCGAGAGCCTGGAACACGCCCGCAAGGTCTATCGCAACGCCATGGTCGACTGCGAGGTCGCGCCGTTCTTCCGCGACATGGCCGGCTATCTGCGCCAGTCGCACCTGGTGATCGGCCGCTCGGGCGCCTCGACCTGCACCGAACTGGCCGTGGCCGGCCGCCCCTCGATCCTGGTGCCCCTGAAGATCGCCGCCGACGACCATCAGCGCTTCAACGCCAAGCTCCTGGAAGAGGCCGGCGGCGCGGCCGTGTGCTTCGAGGATGAACTGACGGTGGACGCCATGGCCGGGGCGCTCAACGCCCTGCTGAAGAACCCCGAGCGCCTGGGGCGGATGGCCGACGGCGCGCGGAGCGTGGCCAAGCCGAACGCGGCCGAGGAGCTGGCGGATCTGGTGGAGCGGACGGCGCGTCCCTGACACACTCAAGAGTTGCCATTTTGTTCTCGTCCCGCTAGGCTTGCGCCGCTGGGGATGGGAGCAGGGCGATTGCGGCCGCCGTTTACCTATGTGAGATGGCCGCACCGGCCCCGGGTGATCGGCCCCCGGTTCATTCCCTATCTGGACGCGGACGGCGACCTCTGCGAGGCGTCCGTCCGCATCCGCATGGGCGCGCGCGAGTTCAGCACCTTCGAGCACGTGAAAGGCTTCGAGCAAGACGAGCCTTTTGACCACCTGATGGGCCGGTTCTGGGTCGAGATCGACGGCCACCGCTGGGCCCATACGTTTCGGGGCAGCGACGACATCCACCTTCTGCGGCTCTGTCTGTGGTTCGCCGGCGACTGGCTGATCCGCACGGCGCAGGAGGCGGGCCTGACCCTGCTGCCGGGCAGCGAGACGCCGGTGACCACATGGCACCAACTGTTCGCGGCGCGCCCATGACAGCGGCGATCGAGGATCTGGTGCTGGGACCGCGCGCGATCTCCTTTTGCCGAGTCTCGCGCGCGGGCGCCGCCGCCGCCAATGACGATGAGCACGAAGGGGGCTCACTGCTGATGACCCTGCAGTCGGTTGAGGCTGGCGATGTGCTCGGCTGGGCCGATATCGAACTCGACGGCCAGACCACCCGCCTCGAGACGCGCGGCGCCGATGAGCTTGAGGTCGCCTATGAGCTGATCCAGCTGTCGGGCGCCTGGCTGATCGACGCGGCGAAGGCGAGGGGGCTGATGCTGTTCGCCTGGGGGCA
>NCEV01000130.1 GCA_002280875.1 Caulobacter sp. 32-67-35
CGCCTTTGTCCTGAAAGCCGAACTCGGCAAGGGCGCGGGCGAGGAAGAATAAGCCATGATCGCCAATATCATCGCACTTTCGGTGCGTGCCCGCTGGTTTGTCGTCATCCTGACCTTGCTGATCGGTGCTATCGGCCTGTGGCAGCTTTTGAAGCTGCCGATCGATGCCGTGCCCGACATCACCAACAAGCAGGTGCAGATCAACACCGTCGAACCTGGTCTCTCACCGATCGACATGGAAAAGCGGGTTTCGTTTCCGATCGAAACCGCCCTTGCCGGCATCCCGGGGCTGGAAACCACGCGATCGCTGTCGCGCAACGGCTTCAGCCAGGTCACGGCGATCTTTACCGAAGGTACCGACCTGTATTTTGCGCGTCAGCAGGTCAGCGAGCGCCTGACCCAGGCCCGCGACAGTCTGCCCGCCGGCGTTCAGCCCCAGGTCGGACCGGTCACAACCGGCCTTGGCGAAGTCTTCATGTACACCATCGACTATGCCAATCCGGGCGGCAAAGGCGCCAAAGTCATCGACGGCCAGCCCGGTTGGCAGTCAGACGGCAGCTATCTCACCCCCGAGCGCGAGCTTCTCACCGACGATGTTGCGCGGGCAGCGTATTTGCGCACTGTGCAGGACTGGATCATCCGGCCGCAGCTTCGCACCGTGCAGGGCGTCGCCGGGATCGACTCGATCGGTGGCTTCCAGAAGCAATATGTCGTCGAACCCGATCCCGCCAAACTGATCGCCTATGGCGTTTCTTTCTCCGATCTCGGCAAGGCGCTGGAAGCGGCCAACCTTGCCGTTGGCGCCAATTATTTCAACCGCGGCGGCGAGGCGTTTCTGGTCCGCGCCGACGCCCGGATCCGCACCCAGGGCGAGATCGAGGAAGCGGTGATCGCCACCCGCGGCGGGGTCCCCGTCGCCGTGCGCGACGTGGCGACCGTCAGGCTTGGCGGTGACCTGAGGACCGGTGCCGCAAGCATGAATGGCCATGAGGTGGTTGTGGGCACCGCACTGATGCTGATCGGCGAGAACAGCCGTGTCGTTGCCAAGGCTGTCGATGAGCGGCTGACGACGGTGAAGAAGTCGCTGCCGCCGGGCGTGCGGATTGAAACTGTCCTCGACCGCTCGGCGCTGGTCGGTGCCACAATCGGCACCGTTCAGAAAAACCTCATCGAAGGCGCGCTGCTGACGGCTGCGGCACTGTTCCTGTTCCTTGGCAACATCCGCGCGTCCATCATCGCCGTGCTGGTCATCCCCTTTTCCTTCCTGATGATGGCGACGGGGATGAATTTCCTTGGCGTGTCGGGCAATCTGATGAGCCTTGGAGCGCTCGACTTCGGGCTGATCGTCGATGGGGCCGTCATCATCATCGAGAACTGCCTGCGGCGCCTTGCCGAACGCCAGGAGCATGTCGGGCGCCTGCTGACAGAACGCGAACGTCTCGAGGAAACGACCCTTGGGGCGCAGGAGATGATCAAGCCGACGATTTACGGCCAGGCGATCATCTTCCTCGTGTTCGCGCCGCTGCTGACCTTCACCGGGGTTGAGGGCAAGACCTTCTCGCCGATGGCGATTACCGTGCTGCTGGCGCTGGGCGGAGCGTTTTTCCTGTCGCTGAGTTTCGTTCCCGCGATGATCGCCATCCTCGTTCGCGGCAAGGTTTCGGAGGAAGAGGTCTGGATCGTCCGCCGCATCAAACAGGCGTATTTGCCGATCCTGAAGCGATCAGTGGCGACACCATGGCCGTTCATCGGCGGTGGCTTTGCGATCTTTGCGGTCGCGGCCCTCATGTTCGGTTCGCTTGGGCAGGAGTTCATCCCGCTGCTCGATGAAAAGAACCTGGCGCTGGCATCGACACGGGTGCCATCGACCGGCGTCGAACAATCGATGGCGATGCAGCGCGGCGTCGAACGCGCTGTCACCAGCCTGCCCGAAGTCAAGCTGATGTTCTCCAAGACCGGCACCGCCGAAGTCGCCACCGATCCAATGCCGCCAAACATCTCGGACGGCTTTGTCATTCTCAAGGAGAAGGCCGACTGGCCGGCAGGCGTTACCAGCAAGTCTGACGTTATCGCTCGCATCGAAGCGAAATCGAATGCGTTGATCGGCCAGAGCTATGAGGTCAGCCAGCCCATCCAGCTACGCTTCAACGAGCTGATTGCCGGGGTCCGCGGTGACGTCGCCATCAAGCTTTATGGCGACGACCTCGACCAGATGAGTGCTGCGGCGGCAAAGATCGTCGACGTGATCAAGGCAACGCCCGGCGCCGCCGACACCAAGGCTGAACAGACCGAAGGTTCGCCGACCCTCGACGTGCGCTTCGACCGTGCGGCCATCGCGCGGTTCGGACTGACCGTCGAGGACGTGGCCGATACCGTTTCCGCCGCCATGGGAGGACGCGAGGCCGGACTGGTGTTTGAAGGCGATCGGCGTTTCGATGTCGTGGTGCGCGTGCCACAGAGCAGCCGCAACAATCTCGATGCATTGGGAGCGCTGCCGGTATTGCTGCCTGCCGATGGCAGCGGGCAACGCCGCTCGGTGCCACTGTCGCAGGTCGCGCAATTCCGCTTCACCGAAGGCCTCAACCAGATCAGCCGCGAGAACGGCAAGCGGCGGGTGGTCATCCAGACCAACGTCCGCGGCCGCGACGTTGGTTCGTTCGTCGCCGACATCACCCCCAAGGTCGAAGCTGTCACCCTGCCGACCGGCTCGTATCTTGAATGGGGCGGCCAGTTCCAGAACCTGCAGGCGGCGTCCCGCCGCCTATCGATCGTTGTGCCGATCTGTTTCGCGGTGATCTTCGCGCTGCTGTATCTGGCGCTCGGCAGCGTCCGGCGCGCCGCGGCGGTGTTCACTGCCATTCCGCTCGGGCTTGCCGGCGGCGTTTTCACCCTGGCGGCGACCGGCATCGCCTTTTCGGTGTCGGCGGCGGTAGGCTTCATCTGCCTGTCGGGGGTCGCCGTCCTTAACGGCCTCGTCGTCATGACGAGCATACGCCAGCGCATGGAAAGCGGCGTCGAGACCACCCGCGCCATCATCGAGGGTACCTATGAACGGGTGCGGCCAGTGCTCATCACCGGGCTCGTGCCGGCGGTCGGCTTCATCCCGATGGCGATCGCCAGCGGCACCGGCGCCGAGGTGCAGAAGCCGCTGGCCACCGTCGTCATCGGGGGCCTGGTGGTGGCGACGTTCCTGACCCTGCTGGTGCTGCCGGCGATCTCGCGGGTGATGCTCGGCAATACCGAAAAGCGCCCGGTCGAACCCGACACTGACCCATCTCTCGTGCCCGCGGAATAGGAGCTGCCCTCATGGACGATCCCATCAAGCTGCTGCGCATCTACACTGATGAAACGGCGTATTTCGGCGATCACAAGCTTTATACGGTGATCGCCACCCGCGCCCGCGACACCGCGATGGCGGGGGTC
>NCEV01000131.1:0-3034 GCA_002280875.1 Caulobacter sp. 32-67-35
GATCAGGGTCGCGGCGAGATCGCGCTCGGCGTCGGACAGGCGCAGACGCAGCGTGCGGGCCAGCAGGGCGCGCGCCTGCTCGAACGGCCAGGCGCGTGCGTCGCGGGCGAGGGGGGAAAGGCCTTCAAACATGCGGGCGGTATAGGGCGAAGCGGCGGTGGTGGCTAGGTTTTGGGTGAGGATTGGAGGGTGGGTCTTATGCTTGGGCCTGAGTTGCTTTCCAACTCCGAACCAATGGGAGGCGCTCGATTGGTCGGTTACCGACTGGATCGACAACCAGGATAGAACTCGTCTGGGTTAGCCCTAAGCATCCGCTCGAGCTCAAATCGCGTGTTTCGATGAGGGTCGATCCGAGGCGACCGGAATCCCACAATGCGCTCCCTTGCTGGAAAATAGCCCCACTTCCGAAACGGCGGCAGACCGAACTGCTCTTTGTAGAGTTCAGCACGCATAAAAAATGGAGGCATCTATACCGCGTCTCCCGCACGCTTTTTTTAAGTAGAACACGACGATAGCTACCCCCCCCCACCCGCCGCAGCGGAGGCTGGCGCGCCCTGAAACCCTTGGTGGAATTGGAGCTCTGAGGTCAGGCCGTGTCAATGACGGCGCGCCGCGCCGCCGCGCGCGGCCGGCCTCTGGCCGGTCATTGACACGGCCTGTCCTCAGAGCAAGCTCGCCTCCAAGGATTTAGGGCGGGGCCTCGCCGCTGGCGGCTTTCCGTTTCACACACCCCTTCCAACCGTCATTCCCGCCCTCGTGGCGGGAACCTCTGTTTCAGCTCGCACGTGAAGCGCCAGCGAAGTGCGCGCGCACTTCGCCCCTTCCGCACCTGCGGCGGATCGAGAGCTCCCGGGCCGAAGGCTCGGAATGACGGAGGGGTATGTGGGATTGCCCCGTCACCCCCTACTTCAACAACCCCCCCGGCGGCGTGTAATGCACCTGCGCCGCCGGCCCCAGCGGCCAGTCGAAGGCCACCCAGGCCAGGGTCATGGCCACGCCGGCGACCATGAAGGCCAGGGCGTAGGGCAGCATCAGGGCCAGCAGCGAGCCCACCCCCATGCTGCTGTCCCACCGCCGGGTCATGGCCAGGACCAGCGGGAAATAGCTCATCAGCGGGGTCATCAGGTTGGTGAAGCTGTCGCCCATCCGATAGGCGGCGGTGGTCATTTCCGGCGAGATGCCCAGCAGCATGAACATCGGCACCACCACCGGGGCCAGGGCGCTCCACTTGGCCGAGGCCGAGCCGATGAACAGGTCTAGCACCGACGAGAAGCCCAGCACGCTGACCAGCAGCAGCGGGGCCGGCAGGTTCATCGCCTTCAGGGCCTCGGCCCCGTGGATGGCGGCGATGGGGCCCAGCCGCGACCAGTTGAACATCGCCACGAAATGGGCGGCGAAGAAGGCGAACACGATATAGGGCGCCACCGAGCGCACCCCGTCGGCCATCATGATCACCACGTCCTTGTCCGACCGCACCGTGCCGACTCCCACGCCAAAGGCCACGCCGCTGGCCAGGAACAGCAGCATGAAGCCGGCGATCAGGGCGCTGTAGAACGGCGTCAGCTGGGCCGGGCCGGTCTTGGTCTCGTCGATCAGGGGGGTGAAGCCCGGGATCAGGGTCAGGGCCGCAAACAGCGCCACCACGCCCAGAGCCGCCAGACCGGCCAGCTTCAGGCCGCGCTTTTCGTCCGGCGTCACCGCCGACTTGGCCAGTTCGGCCTTCAGGCTGTCATCGGCCTCGCCGCCCCAGGGGCCCAGGCGCGGCTCGACCACCCGGTCGGTCAGGAACCAGGCGATGGGCGTGAACACCAGCACGATGGCCAGGATGTACCACCAGTTGCCCAGCGGGTTCATGGTCCAGGTCGGGTCGATGATCCGCGCCGCTTCCTGGGTGAAGCCAAACAGCACCACGTCGAACTGGCCCGGGGTCAGGTTGCCGGCGAACCCGCCGGACACGGCCGCGAAGCCTGCGGCGATGCCGGCCAGCGGATGGCGGCCGACGGCGGCGTACAGCAGGCCCGCCAGCGGGATGAACACCACATAGGCCGCGTCCGAGGCGTGGTGCGAGACCATGCCGATCACCACCACCAGCGGGGTGAGGATCGCCCTGGGCGCCTCGCGCAGGCTGGCCCGGATCAGGGCGCTGAACAGGCCCGAGCGCTCGGCCACCGCCGCCCCCAGGATCACCACCAGCACCAGGCCCAGCGGCGCAAAGCCCGTCAGGGTCTTGGGCATTTCGGTGAACAGCCGGGCCAGATTGGCCTCGGAAAACAGGCTGCTGGCCGCATAGGTCAGGACGCCGTTTTCCAGCTCGCTGAACGGCGGGGCCTCGTCGCCGCTATAGGTGATCGAGGCCGACCAGCCCAGAACCTGGCCCACGGCCGACAGGACCATCAGCCCCAGGATCAGCCAGACGAAGATCATCACCGGCTCGGGCAGCAGATTGCCCAATCGTTCAACCGCCCCCAGGAAGCCCTTTTGCCGGGCCGGCGACGTCGGTTCGGAAGCACTCATGCAGCGTTCGCCTGACTTGAAAGAGACCCCCATCCCTAGCGTCCACCGCTAGCGGGCCTGGCGCGCAGGGTAAAGAGGCTTGCCGCTGAGCGGGGCGCGCGGCGTAGGTCCTCCTCTCTGGGGGGCTATCTCGTATGGATCGGGCGGCAAAGATTTGTCATCCCGGACAAGCCTGACGAACCCGGGCGGGGCCTCTCCAGTAGATCACCGTCATCCCGTGGCTTGTCCACGGGACCCATGGTTCCGTTGCGCAGTGAGCGACCGGCGATCATCCGACCGTGAAGCCGACAAATGGGTCCCGTGGACAAGCCACGGGATGACGGGAGTATGGGGGTAGAGGGCGCTCAATCCCCGCATTTTCCGAAGCCGAGTTCAACGAAATCAATCGCTTGTAAAATAGTTGATCGCGCCAATCCTCGGAGCTCAAACCGCCCGTATTCTTGAGCCTGTCCCCGTCGCAGGGGGAGGGCGCCTGGTACCGGCCCAAAGCGGCGATGGGGATGGAGCTGAGCGGGGCCGC
>NCEV01000131.1:3060-8690 GCA_002280875.1 Caulobacter sp. 32-67-35
CTCGCTTGGCCCAATCCTCACGCAAGAACAGCTTCTGCGAAGCGGACAGGTCGAGCCGAAACGCAAAACACACATCACGGTCATCCGGGTTCGCCCCGGACCGCTTCGCGCCTCCCCGACCCCTTCAGTGGCTGATGCCGCGTGAGGCTGAGAGCCCGTGCCTTCTCCCTTCCCCCTTGGATGGGGGAAGGGCGGGGATGGGGGTGACCCCGCCGGTCGATCTCACACCGCCAGAGCCACATCCTGAACCGCTGTCACCCTCATCCCCAACCCTTCCCCCATCGAGGGGGAAGGGGGTCGAAAGGAGAACGCCCCCATGCCCAAGTCCAAACCGCCCCGCCGCCGCTATCGCCCGCTTCGCCGCGTCAACAAGGCGACCGAGCGCGCGATGACGATCTACGACCGGCTGGAAGAGGTCACCGAACAGCTGCATCGGCAGATCGCGCCCTTCCTTGACCAGATCCCGGCGCGCGAGCGCGCGCTGATGCTGACCCTGCTGGCCGACAACCGCGCCCAGATCGCCGGCGGCCGGGCCGACATCCTGCAACCCAGCGCCACGCCCGTGCTGGACGAGCTGATCCGGCAGGACACCGAGCGCCGGCGGCGCGAGGCAAGCGGCACATTGACTCCCCCGCCCCCGCCCGTATTTTCCGCCCGGTTCGGGTGACTGGCGCTGGAGGTGGGCAACCACCGGGGAGCCCTTACGCATATCGCCGCGCGCCTGGGCTCCTTTTCGTCTCGTTCCACCAGACCCGGAGTCCCGCCGTGCCCGCCGCCCCCGACTATCCGTCCGCCCCCGATCTCGTTGCGCCCCGGCGCGCCCTGCTGTCGGTCTCCGACAAGACCGGCCTGGTCGAGGCGGCCCGGGTGCTGCACGAGGCCGGCGTCGAGCTGGTCTCGACGGGCGGCACCAAGGCGGCCATCGCGGCGGCCGGCCTGCCGGTGAAAGACGTCTCGGACCTGACGGGCTTCCCCGAGATGATGGACGGCCGGGTCAAGACCCTGCACCCCCTCGTTCACGGCGGGCTGCTGGGTGTTCGCGACGCGCCGGAGCATGTCGCCGCCATGGTCGAGCATGGCGTCGAGGCCATCGATATCCTGTATGTGAATCTCTATCCGTTCGAGGCCACGGTGGCTAAGGGCGGCAGCTACGCCGAGTGCGTCGAGAACATCGACATCGGCGGCCCGGCCATGATCCGCTCGGCGGCCAAGAACCACGGCTATGTGGCGGTCTGCACCGATCCTGCCGATGTGGCCGAAGTGCTGGAAGCCCTGAAGGCCGGCGGCGCGACTTCGTTCGGACTCCGCCAGCAGCTGGCGGCCCGCGCCTATGCCCGCACGGCGGCCTATGACGCGGCGATCTCGGCCTGGTTCGCGGCCGCGCTGGGCCAGGACTTCCCGGCCCGCAAGGCCATCGCCGGCGAGCTGCGCCAGGTGATGCGCTATGGCGAGAACCCCGGCCGTGGCCATCATCAAGCACGCCAACCCGTGCGGCGTGGCCGTGGGCGGCAGCCAGCGCGAGGCCTATGAGCGGGCGCTGGCCTGCGACCCCACCTCGGCCTTCGGCGGCATCGTGGCGGTCAATAGCCGCCTGACCCGTGAAGCCGCCCTGCAAATGGTCGAGATCTTCACCGAGGTGGTGATCGCACCGGAAGCCGATGACGACGCCATCGCCGTGTTTGCCGCCAAGAAGAACCTGCGCCTGCTGGTGACCGGCGGCCTGCCCGACGCCCTGTCGACCGGCGATACCTTCAAGAGCGTGGCTGGCGGTTTTCTGGTGCAGTCGCGCGACGACGCGCGGATCAAGGCGGCCGACCTGAAGATCGTCACCAGACGTCAGCCTACGGACGAAGAGGTGCGCGACATGCTGTTCGCCTTCACCGTCGGCAAGCACGTCAAGTCCAACGCCATCGTCTATGCCCGCGCTGGTCAGACCCTGGGCGTGGGCGCCGGTCAGATGAACCGCAAGGACTCGGCCCGGATCGCGGCCCTTCGGGCCGCTGATTTTGGCTTGGACCTGAAGGGCTGCGCCTGCGCCTCGGAAGCCTTCTTTCCGTTTGCGGATGGTCTGATCCAGGCGGCAGAGGCCGGGGCGACGGCGATCATCCAGCCTGGCGGCTCGATGCGCGATGGCGAGGTGATCGAGGCGGCCGACCGGCTGGGCCTGACCATGGCCTTCACCTGCCCAGACGGCGGTGGACGCGGGCTACGCGGCCATCGTGGTCGACTCGCTGAAGCCGCGCGGGATGTCGACCCTGGACGCCAAGCTGCTGGTCTGCACCGGCGTGCGGCTGCATGGCCTGAAGCGCGCGGCCGACCTGTTTGCGGTGCTGGCCTGGCTGGAGCGCCAGCCCTGGGCCGACGCCAGCCGCGTGTTCCTGGCCGGCTGGAGCCATGGCGGCTGGACGATCATGGACGGCTACGCGATCGGGGCCAACGCGGCCAGGGCCACGGGCCTGGCCGACGCCGATCCGGCCCGGCTGCGGGCCCAGGTCAAGGGCGCGCTACTGGTCTATCCCTTCGCCGGCTATCCCGCCCTGACCACCCGGCATGGCTGGGGCGGGGCGGGGCCCAAGGTCTGGTCTGTGCTCGCCGGCCGCGATCGGGTCGTGGGCTGGAAGGCGCCCAGCAGGGCGCTGGAGCGGCTGAAACGCGACGGCATTTCAGTGGACTCGGTCTTCCATGCCGACGCCACCCACGCCTTTGACGACGACCGCGCCAACGATCCGCGTTCCCGGTATCGCCCCGACCTGTTTGGCCAGACGCGGGACTATTTCACCCGCGCCCTGACGGAGACATCGAAGATCTAGGCCGCGCTGGCCAGTTCCCGCAGCGCTGCGTTGGCGATGGTCAGCTTGGCGAAGGTCCAGCCACCGCCGGCGTTCTCGATATCCTCCACCGTGCGCTTGGCCGCGCGGACGCGGTCGATGCGCAGGGCGGCCCAGGAGGTCACCGCCGCCTTGGCCGACAGCTCGTCCTCGCCGGCCTGGGCGTTGGCCGAGAACTTCAGCACCGCCTGGGTGATCGCGGTCTGCTCACTGAGCAGGTCCTCGATCAGGCGGCGCACCGCCAGCCGCTCGAAGGCGTCGCCGCCGACGAACGAGCCGGCCGCGCCGCGCAGGCGGTCGAAGCCGAACGCCGCGCCGGTCTGGTGATAGAGGCGCGCCACGTCCTTGACCGTCCAGCTGGACGCATTGGCCAGGTCCACCAGGTCGGCGGCGATGGTCAGGGGCTGCAGGCTGGCGACGGCCTGGGCCAGGGCCTCCGGCGCGCCGTCGGCGACATAGGTCTTGACCCGCTTGGCCACGACCTTCTGCTCGAAGGCCGACAGCGCGGCGGGGGTCAGGTCGCGAAGCTCGGCGACGGCCGGGCCGTAGTTTTCGACCAGCGTCCGGACCGAGGCCTTGTCCCGGAACGCCCGCCGCGCCAGCCAGAAGGTCAGGCTGCGCAGGGCGTAGGCCACGGCCTTGTAGAGCCCGGTCTGACCAGCCGCCGAGGCGTGATTGTCGAGCGCCGAGACCTGGTCCCACAGGGCGTCGATGCCGAGGATTTCGCGGGCCGCCGTGAAGCCGGTGACCAGGGCGTCGACATCGCAGCCCGCCGCGGCCCTCAGTCGGGTCGGGAAGGTCGGGCCGCACATATTGACCATCTGGTTGCCGACCACCGTGGCGATGATCTCGCGCTTCAGGCGGTGCTTCTGCATCGGGTCGGCATAGCGGTCGAGACCCTTGGGAAAGTAGCCGCGCAGGGTCTTCTCGAACCAGGGATCATCCGGGGCGTCAGAGGCGACGATGTCGTCGAACAGGTCCAGCTTGCCATAGGCCAGCAGGACCGCCAGCTCAGGCCGGGTCAGGCCCTTGCCCGCCGCGCCGCGTTCGAGCAGCGTCGTATTGCTGGGCAGGCCCTCGACCTTGCGATCCAGGCGGCCCCGGGTTTCCAGATCGACCATGTAGCGGACATGGCTGTCGACCTCGGAGACCGCGTCGCTTTCCAGCAGGGTCAGGGCCAGGGTCTGGTCGTAATTATGCTCCAGCACATGCTGGGCGACATCGTCGGTCATCGAGGCCAGCAGCGTGTTGCGGCTGGGGCGATCCAGCTCGCCGCCACGCTCCAGCAAGCCGGTGAGGATCTTGATATTGACCTCATGGTCGGAGCTGTCGACGCCGGCCGAATTGTCGATGGCGTCGGTGTTGATATGACCGCCGGCGGCCGCGAACTCGATGCGGCCGGCCTGGGTCAGACCCAGATTGGCGCCCTCGCCCACCACCTTGACCCGCAGGTCCGCGCCGTTGACGCGCACGGCGTCATTGGCCTTGTCGCCGGCGTCGGCGTTGCTCTCGCCCCTGGCCTTCACATAGGTGCCGATGCCGCCCAGATAGAGCAGCTCGGCCTTGGACTTGAGGATCGCGGTGATCAGCTCGGCGGGCGAGACGGCCTCGGCCTTGATCTCCAGCATGGCGCGGACTTCCGACGACAGCGGGATGCTCTTGAGGCTGCGGGGGAAGACGCCGCCGCCGGCCGAGATCTTCGACCTGTCGTAATCGTCCCACGACGAGCGCGGCAGCTTGAACATCCGGTCGCGCTCTTCCCACGAAGAAGCCGCGTCAGGATTGGGATCCAGGAAGATGTGGCGGTGGTCGAAGGCGGCCAGCAGCCGGGTCTGCTTGGACAGCAGCATGCCGTTGCCGAATACGTCGCCGCTCATGTCGCCGACCCCGACCACGGTGAAGGGCTCGGTCTGGATGTCCTTGCCCATTTCGCGGAAGTGGCGCTTGACCGCTTCCCAGGCGCCGCGGGCGGTGATGCCCATGACCTTGTGATCGTAACCGACCGATCCGCCCGAAGCGAAGGCGTCGCCCAGCCAGAAGCCGTAGTCCTCGGCCACGCCATTGGCGATGTCGGAGAAGGTGGCCGTGCCCTTGTCGGCGGCGACGACCAGATAGGGATCTTCCCCATCATGGACGACCACCGAGGGCGGCGGCACGACCCTGTTGTCGGCGTCGATATTGTCGGTGATGTCCAGCAGGCCCGACAGGAAGGTCTTGTAGGCGCGGATCGCTTCGGCCTGGATCGCGTCACGATCGCCGCCGCGCGGCAGTTGCTTGGGATAGAACCCGCCCTTGGAGCCGACGGGCACGATCACGGCGTTCTTGACCTGCTGGGCCTTCACCAGACCCAGAACCTCGGTGCGGAAGTCGTCGCGGCGATCGGACCAGCGCAGCCCGCCCCGCGCCACGGGGCCAAAGCGCAGGTGGACGCCTTCGAGACCAGGGCGGCGATGCGGCGCAGGACGCGGTCGGCGTCGAGGCTTTCGACGGCCTGCAGCGCCTCGTTGATCTTGGTCTCGACGGCCTTGGCCTGGACCTGACGATCCTTAAGGTCGGCGACGACGGCCGGATCGAACTTGGTCTGGAACAGGTCGAGGATCAGGCGCGCGACGCCTGGATGGTCAGCCAGGGCCTGTTCCTGCACGCCCTGGCTGGGGTCGAGGCCCGACTGCTGGCGATAGCGTGCCAGGGCGCGGATCAGGCCGGCCTCGCGCCAGCCGATGCCCAGCTCCAGCACCAGGCGGTTGAAGCCGTCGCTCTCGGCGCGGCCCGTCCAGATGGCGACGAAGGCGGCCTCGAAGG
>NCEV01000047.1 GCA_002280875.1 Caulobacter sp. 32-67-35
GCCCTAGGCTGATCCCAACGACAATAAAGGGAGCGCCGCGCATGTTACCGGGCCTGATGCAGACCACGCCGCTGATGATCAGCGGCATCCTGACCTATGCGCAGCAGGCCCATGGCGCGCGGGAAATCGTCTCCAAGCTGATCGACGAGCCGGTCTGGCGTTACGACTATGCCGGGCTTGGGCGCCGCTCGGCCCAGCTGGCGCATGCGCTGAAGCGCCTGGGCGTGGCGCCCGGCGATCGGGTCACGTCCCTGGCTTGGAACACCCATCGGCATCTGGAGCTGTTCTATGCCGTTCCCGGCATCGGCGCGGTGCTGCACACCGCCAATCCCCGTCTGTTCGACGAGCAGATCGTCTACACGATCAATCACGCGGAAAGCGCGGTGCTGGTCTTCGACCGCAACTTCGCGGCCCTGGTCGAGCGCATCGCCCCGCAGCTGACCACGGTGAAGACCTTTGTCATGCTGTCGGACGCCGAGCGGACCATCCCCGGATCGGTCGGCGCGATCTCTTACGAGACCCTGATCGCCGGCGAACCCGAGACGGTGGACTGGCCCAGCTTCGACGAGAACGCCGGGGCCTTCCTCTGCTACACCTCAGGCACGACGGGCGCCCCCAAGGGCGTGCTCTATTCGCACCGGGCGGTCGTGCTGCACGCCATGGCCGGGGGCCTGAACAGCGCCTTTGGCTTTACCGCCTTCGACGTGGTGATGCCCTGCTCCAGCCTCTATCACGCCACCGCCTGGGGCCTGCCGTTCAGCGCGCCGATGTGCGGGACCAAGCTGGTTTTGCCCGCCGACAAGATGGACGGCGCGTCCCTGCACGCCCTGATCGAGGGCGAGGGCGTCACCTTCACCGGCGGCGTGCCGACCATCTGGACGATGTATCTGGACTGGCTGGAGAAGACCGGCGAGAGCCCAACCAGCCTCAAGCGCGTGGTTATCGGCGGCAGCGCGGTGCCGCGGGCCATGGCCGAGAGCTTCAAGCGGCTCTATGGCGTGTCGGTTCTGCAGATCTGGGGCATGACCGAGACCTGCCCGATCGGCGTGGTCGCCACCCCGACGCCCGCCCTCGCGGCCCTCGGCGAAGAAGCCATGGACGAGGCGATCTGGACGCGGCAGGGCCGGCTGCAATTTGGCATCGAGCTGAAGGTCGAGGCCGATGACGGTTCCGACGCCCCCCGCGACGGCGAGACCTCCGGCGCCCTGAAGGTGCGCGGCCCCTGGGTGGTGAAGCGCTATTTCCGCCTCGAGGCCGACGCCGCCCAGGAGGACGGCTGGTTCGACACCGGCGACATCGCCACGCTCGACCAGCACGGCTTCATGCGCATCACCGACCGCCAGAAGGACGTCATCAAGTCGGGCGGCGAGTGGATCAGCTCGATCGATCTGGAGAACGTGGCCGTGGGCTGCCCCGGCGTGAAGATCGCCGCCGTGATCGGGGTGCCGCATCCCAAATGGGAGGAGCGGCCGCTGCTGGTGATCGAGGCCCACGAAGGCGCGACGGTGACCAAGGCCCAGGTGCTGGACTATCTGGCGCCGCGCATCGTCAAATGGTGGACGCCCGACGATGTGGTGTTCGCGGCGGTGCCGCTAACGGCGACGGGCAAGATCGACAAGAAGGTGCTGCGCGCAGCGTGGAAGGGGCATCTGACCGGGTGAACGGCGATGGGCCGACGCCGGTGAAAAATTGCCGCGCCCGGCGGAGTCTATAGGGCCCCATAGAAACCCTTGCCTTGCTTCCAGCCCCCCCGAGGCGTAACGGGTCGCTTCCCGTCGTTTGAGGGCGGAAAAGTCAGATTGGAGACCGCTATGGGTTACCGGGTCGCCGTGGTCGGCGCCACGGGCAATGTTGGCCGTGAGATGTTCAACATCCTCGAGGAAGTGAAATTCCCCGTCGACAAGATGCACGCCATCGCCAGCCGGAAATCCATCGGCGTCGAGGTCTCGTTCGGCAACCAGATCCTCAAGTGCGAAGACCTGGCCCAGTTCGATTTCAGCACCGTCGACATCGTGCTGATGAGCGCCGGCGGCGCCATCTCCAAGGAATGGGGCGAGAAGATCGGCGCGGCCGGTCCGATCGTCATCGACAATTCCAGCCACTTCCGGATGGATCCGGACGTGCCGCTGGTGGTGCCGGAAGTGAATCCGGAGGCGGTGAACAAGCTGCCCAAGAACATCATCGCCAATCCCAACTGCTCGACCGCGCAGCTGGTGGTGGTGCTGAAGCCTCTGCACGACGAGGCCAAGATCAAGCGCGTCGTCGTCTCGACCTATCAGTCGGTGTCGGGCGCGGGCAAGGAAGGCATGGACGAGCTGTGGGAGCAGACCAAGGGCGTGTTCGTCCTGGGCGCGCCGCCGCCCAAGAAGTTCACCAAGCAGATCGCCTTCAACGTGATCCCCCACATCGACACCTTCATGGAGGACGGCTTCACGAAGGAAGAGTGGAAGATGATGGCGGAGACCAAGAAGATCCTGGATCCGTCGATCAAGCTGGTCGCCACCTGCGTGCGCGTGCCGGTCATGGTGGGCCACGCCGAGGCGGTGAACATCGAGTTCGAGACCCCGCTGGACGAGGACGATGTCCGCGAGATCCTGCGTGACGCCGACGGCGTGGAAGTCATCGATAAGCGCGAGGACGGCGGCTACATGACGCCCAAGGAAAGCGCCGGCGAATTCCCGGTCTATGTCTCGCGCATCCGCACTGACCCCACCGTCGAGAACGGCATCGTGCTGTGGTGCGTGGCCGACAACCTGCGCAAGGGCGCGGCGCTGAACGCCGTGCAGATCGCGCAGCTTCTGCATGACAAGGGTCTGATCAAGCAGAAACTCCCGGCCTAAACCCTCCTCCGCAACAAGCGGGTGGACGATTTTGGGGCTCCCGGGACATCAGGTCCCGGGAGCCCTTTTTCATTCTGGACTGAAGGACGACGCCATGTCGGCGGATTTGAGCAAGGCCCCGAACGAGGCCCGGACGGCGTTGATCGCCGCGGTGGGCTGCTATGTGATCTGGGGTGTCCTGCCGCTGTATTTCCACCTGCTGGCGGTGCTGGGCGTGGGCTCGTGGGAGATGATCGCCCACCGCACCCTGTGGGCCGCGCCCTGGGCCCTGCTGATCGTCATGCTGTCGCGGCAGGGCGGACAGGTGATGGCGGTGCTGCGCCAGCCCAAGACCCTGCTGATCCTGGCCTGCTCGACGGCGGCGATCTTCATCAACTGGTCGATCTATGTGTTCGCGGTCAATTCCGGCCACGTGATCGAGACCAGCCTGGGCTATTACATCAACCCGCTGATGAACATGGCGGCGGGCGCCATCCTGTTTCGCGAGCGGATCCGCCGCGAGGGGGCCATCGCCATCGGCCTGGCCGCAATCGGGGTGGCGATCCAGACCGCCGCCCTGGGCCATCTGCCGATCATCTCGCTGGGCGTGGCCATCAGCTTCTGCGCCTACGCCATCCTGCGCAAGCAGGTGAAGGCCGACGCCCAGACGGGCCTGTTCATCGAGTGCGCCTATCTGGCGATCCCGGGCCTGATCTATGTGCTGCACCTGCAGTCGACGGGCGCGGGACACTTCGGCGGCGGGGCGGGCGTCACCGGCCTGTTGCTGGCGGCCGGCCCGGCCACGGTGATCCCCCTGGCCCTGTTTGCCTGGTCGGCCCGGCGGATGCCGCTGAGCGCCATGGGCTTTTTGCAGTTCATCGCCCCGACCCTGCAGTTCGGCGTCGGCGTGGCTCTGGGCGAGGCCTTCACGCCGATGCGCGCCCTGTCGTTCGTGTTCATCTGGCTGGGCGTGGCGGTGTTCGCCTATGGGGCCTGGAAGCGGACGCGAGCGGTGGCGCATTAACCGAAATGAAGCCGCCTCCGGATAGGTTGGCGGCATGGCCAAGGTCCTTCGCCCGGCTCTCATTGTCCTGGTCCTCGCCCTGGCTCACGCCCCTTTGGCGGCAGCCCGGGGCCTGCCCCTGCGCGATCAGGTCTCAGGCGTAGCCACCCTGGGCGTGTCGGTCGGCGATAACGAGCGATCCTGGGTCGATCGCGGGCTGGGCAAGGCCGGCAGCGGGGAGACGGTGACGGCCGGCGCCATCATCGCCTGGCGGCCCGCCCTCGGCGGCCGGATCGGCGGGCTGGTCACGGCCGATCTCCAGTCGGCCCTGTCACCCAGCATCGGCCTGGATGAGGCTTATTTCACCCTTCGCCCCTCGCCGGGGGCCGCCGTGCGACTGTCCGGGCGTGCGGGCCTGTTCTTTCCGCCGGTCTCGCTGGAACATGATGGCTCGGAATGGTCGCTGTCGCGCTCGATCACGCCGTCGGCGATCAATAGCTGGGTGGCTGAAGAGGTGAAGACCGCCGGGCTTGAGCTGACCGCGCGCACAACGGTGACAGGGCGCCCCATGGGCCTGACCCTGGCCGCCTTTCAGGGCAATGACACCTCCGGCACGCTGCTGGCGTTTCGGGGTTGGGCCTTGCATGACCTGCGCGCCACCTGGAATGACACCCTGCCCCTGCCGCCCGTGCCGACGATGTTTGCCGGCAAGCAGGCAACCCGGACCCGTCCGGTCGATGAGGTGGATGGCCGCTGGGGCGTCTATGGCCGGTTAGACGTCAAGCCGATCGACACCCTCGATCTCAGCCTGCTGGCCTATGACAACAATGGCGATCGCACGACCGTGGTCGACGGCCAGTATGCCTGGCGCACACGCTTCCTGCAGGCTGGCGCGCGCTGGTCGCCCGCCGCCCGGACCGAGGTGCTCTTCCAGATCATGCAGGGCGAGACCAGCATGGGACCGCGCATTCAGGGCCTGACTGTCGCCGACGTCGGCTTCCAGAGCGCATTCATCCTGATGTCGCGCGACATTGGCGCCGGCGCCATCACCACGCGGCTCGAGCAGTTCTCCATCGACGACCGCAGTTTCAAGGACAGCGACAACAATGCCGAGCACGGGTGGGCCGCGACCCTGGCCTGGACCCGCCCCCTGCGCCAGACTCTGGACCTGGTCATCGAGGGCGTGTTTGTCACGTCCGATCGCCCGGACCGGGCCCGGCTGGGTGAGGATCGCCGGCAGGACAACCTGCGCCTGACCACCGCCCTGCGGGCCAGTTTCTAGAGCCCTTTCCGACCTGATGGCTTCATCAGGGTCGGGCGAAAAGGGCTCTAAATCAAAAGTTTAGAGCATTTTTCGATCCGATAACCGTTTCACACTGCCTGTTCATCACATAGGATCCGGACACGCCTGTCGTCGGATCGGCGAAGGCGCAGGAGCCGCCCCAGCCGGAATGGCCGAACGCCTCGGCGGTGGGGCCGTAATAGAAGTTGGGCGTGTTGCGCATGAAACCCGCGCCCCAGCTGATGTCGTAGGGCAGCACCAGGTCGCGGCCCACGATCCGTTCAAAGGTGGCGGCCTTGATCCCGGCCGGACTGAGGATGGAGCGGCCGTCCAGCATGCCGCCATTGGCCAGGGCGCCCATCAGTCGCGCCAGGGCCGGCGCGGTGGCGTGACCATTGGCCGAGGGAATCTCGACCCGCCGCCACTCATCGGTTCCTCGACCCGAGGGCGCGGCCCACGGGGTCATGAAGGCGGCCTTCACGGCGGCGTTCATCGCGCCAAACTTGGGCAGGGCCGTGGGGCGCATCAGCTCGGCGGTGCGGCCATGCTCGCTGTCGGGCAGACCGATCCACAGGTCCAGGCCAAACGGCTGGGCGATATCCTCGCGCAGGGCGGTTCCCATCGTCCGGCCATCGACGCGGCGAAAGATCTCGCCGGCCAGATAGCCGAAGGTCACCGGGTGATAGCCGCTGGCCGAGCCGACCGGAAACAGCGGCGCCATGGCCGCCAGCTTGGCGCAGGTGGAGTCCCAGTCGAACCAGATGGCCGGGTCGGTCTCGTCGGGGAAACCCGACAGACCGGCCTGGTGCGACAGGGCCTGCTCGACGGTGACATCCTGCTTGCCGGCCTGGGCGAACTCCGGCCAGACGTCGGCGACGGGCTGGTCATAGGCCAGGCGGCCCTCGTCAACGAGGCGGGCGACCATCAGGGCGGCGACCGCCTTGGTGGTGGAAAACAGGGCCGTCAGGGTGTCGGGACCAAAGGCGATCGTGCGCTTGCGGTCAGCATGGCCGCCCATCAGGTCGACGACGATCTCACCCTCGACGGCGAAGGCGAACCTCGCGCCCAGCTCGCCGCCGTCGGCGAAATTGGCCTCGAACACGTCGCGGACCCGAGAGAAGCGGTCGGGGCAGACGCCGGTGATGTCGACGGTCATGGCGGCGATCCCCTAGGCCAGACGCTCGATGCGGACCGTGGGCGAGGTCTGCTTGATCCGCGCGCCCATGGCGACGATCGGCAGCTCGGGCGCGTTCCAGATGTTGGCGGCGGTGACGGTTTCCGCCACACCGCCGACGGCGCGGGCCAGGCCGTAGGACAGGGTCTGGCCTTCCAGGATCGAGGCTGCGTAGAGGGCGGTCAGCAGGTCGCCGGTGCCGTTGGGCGAGCGCTCGGCCTTGGCGTGGGCGGCCAGCCAGGCCTCCTTGCGGTCGGCCAGGACGACGCCGATTTCCGAGCCCCGGTGGACCGAAGACACCAGCGTCGGCTTGCCCAGCAGCCGGGCGGCGCGCATGGCCGATTGCGGATCACGGGCGTCGGCGCCGGTCAGCTTTTGCAGCTCCCAGGCGTTGCAGGCCACGACGTCGGCGCGGGGGATCAGCTCGGCGGCGATGGCGTCCGCCACCTCGGCCGGCACATACAGGCCCTTGCCGGCGTCGCCCATGGTGGGATCGATGATGATCGAGGGGCGGCGGCTGGCGGCCCCTTCGCGGGGCGCCTCGCGCACGGCGTCGATGGCCCGGGCGGCGGCGCGCACCTGGGCGGCGCTGGCGAAATAGCCGGTGATGACGATGTCGGTCAGGCCAAACAGGCCATTGGCCTCCATGCCGTCCAGCATGCCTTCCAGCACCTCGATCGGTACGGGCGCCCCGCCGGGCACGCCCCAGCCGGGATGGCGGCCGAACAGGACGGTCGGGGCGACCATCGAGTCGATGCGGAACTGGACAAGCGCGGTGGCCTGGGCCGACGCCCCGACCCGGCTGCCGGCGACATGGCTGGAAATGATCAACGCTAGCGGCATGGCAAGCGGCTTAGCGGACGCCGGCGAACTTGAACAGGGCGTCACTCAGGGGAAGCGGCGACCCGGTCAGGAAAGGGGCGGGGAAGACGCCTCGCTGGCGTCGGTCCTGACGATGGCCCGGGTGCGCGCCAGGCCGATCTGTTCGGCGATGATGGAGGGCCAGGCGGCGGGCTCTTCCCCTCTGACCGACAGGGGCAGCTGCATCACGCACTGCACGCCCTGCGGCAGATAATCGATCCGCGCCTCGCCGCCGCTTTCCTGGCCAAAGGTGCGCGCGATCAGTCGCGTGCCAAATCCGGCGCGGTCCGGCGGCGTAACGGGCGGCCCCCCAAGCTCGCGCCACAAAAGGCTGAGCTGGCGCGCGCCCAGCTGAGTGTGCGCCAGGTTCCAGGTAATCTCCACCTGACCGGCCTCGGCCGACAGCGCCCCATATTTGAGGGCGTTGGTCGCCAGTTCATGCAGGGCCAGGGCCATGGACACCGCCTGGTGCGGACTGAGCCAGACCAGGGGGCCATCGATCTGGAAGCGGCTGACGCCCTCATGATCATGCGGGGCTAGCGCCTGCCGCACGATGGCGCCCAGATCTGCGCCCGCCCAGCTCTCGGCGACCAGCACATTGTGCGCGTCCGATACGGCCATCAGGCGATTGGTCAGGTCCTTGCGGATACGGGGATCGACCTTGGCGGCCCGCAGGGTCTGCTCGGTGATCGATTGCACCGTGGCCAGGGTGTTCTTGATCCGATGGTTCAGCTCATTGAGCAGCAGGACCCGCTGGTCTTCCGCCAGCTTGGCGGGGGTCTCGTCGCGCAGGATCTTCATCAGCCCGGTCAGTTTGGGCTCTAAGATCCCCATGGTCATGCCATTGCCCCAGAAGCGCGTACCGTCCTTGCGAAGATGCCAGCGGGTGTCCTCGGCCTTGCCATGGTTCTTGGCGGTTTCCAGTTCCAGACGATCGGCGCCGGCCTCGCGATCAGAGGCGGTAAACAGCTCGGCGAACGGCAGGCCGATGGCTTCCAGCCGGTCATAGCCCAGGATCTTCTCGGCCCCCCGGCTCCAGCTGGTCACGGCGCCGTCCAGATCCATGGTGAAGATGGCGTAGCCGAGGGCGTTTTCGATAATCAGATCGGCGAGTCTGGCGTCGTGGTCGGTGGACATTGAGGGCTCCTGCTCCCTAACAACGTCGCGATGCCGGGTTTCGGCGCCCGCCCCACGAAAAAGGCCCGCCGCGTTTCCGCCAGCGGGCCTTCGGGGTCACCCGGAGGTGATCCTAGTAGCGATAGTGATCCGGCTTGAACGGGCCGTTTTCCGGCACGTTGATATATTCGGCCTGGTCGGGACGCAGCTTGGAGAGCTTGGCGCCCAGCTTTTCCAGGTGCAGCAGGGCGACCTTCTCGTCCAGGTGCTTGGGCAGGGTGTAGACGTCGTTCTTGTAGGCCGACTTGTTGGTCCACAGTTCGATCTGGGCCAGGGTCTGGTTGGTGAACGAGGCCGACATCACGAACGAGGGGTGACCCGTCGCATTGCCCAGGTTCACCAGGCGGCCTTCCGACAGCAGGATGATCTTCTTGCCGTCCGGGAACTCGATGTGGTGGACCTGCGGCTTGATCTCGTCCCACTTGAAGTTCTTCAGGCCGGACACCTGAATCTCCGAGTCGAAGTGGCCGATGTTGCAGACGATCGCATTGTTGCGCATGGCCCGCATGTGATCGACCGTGATCACGTCCTTGTTGCCCGTGGCGGTGACGAAGATGTCGGCGCGGCCGGCGCAGTCATCCAGGGTCTGGACTTCATAGCCTTCCATCGCCGCCTGCAGGGCGCAGATCGGATCGATTTCGGTCACGATCACGCGGGCGCCGCCCTGGCGCAGCGAAGCGGCCGAACCCTTGCCCACGTCGCCATAGCCGCAGACCACCGCGACCTTGCCCGACAGCATCACGTCGGTGCCGCGACGGATGGCGTCGACCAGCGATTCCCGACAGCCGTACAGGTTGTCGAACTTGGACTTGGTGACGCTGTCATTGACGTTGATGGCCGGGAACGGCAGCTCGCCCTTGGCGGCCATCTGGTACAGGCGGTGGACGCCCGTGGTGGTTTCTTCGGAGACGCCGCCGATGGCGTCGCGGATGGCGGTATAGAAGCCCGGCTTTTCGGCCAGATACTTCTTCATCACGGCGAACAGGGCTTCTTCTTCCTCGTTCTGCGGATTGTTCAGGACCGTCGGGTCCTTCTCGGCCTTGGGGCCCAGCACGCAGAGCAGGGTGGCGTCGCCGCCGTCGTCGAGGATCAGGTTCGGATAGCCGCCGTCATGCCACTCGAAGATCTTGTGGGCGTATTCCCAGTACTCGACCAGGTTCTCGCCCTTGAAGGCGAACACCGGCACGCCCGAGGCGGCGATGGCGGCGGCGGCGTGGTCCTGGGTCGAGAAGATGTTGCACGACGCCCAGCGCACTTCGGCGCCCAGGGCGGTCAGGGTCTCGATCAGCACGGCGGTCTGGATGGTCATGTGCAGGCTGCCGGCGATGCGGGCGCCCTTCAGGACCTGGGCCGGGCCGTATTCGGCGCGGGTGGCCATCAGACCGGGCATTTCGGTCTCGGCGATGGCGATTTCCTTGCGGCCGAAATCGGCGAGCGAGATGTCCTTGACGATGTAGTCGGCCACGGTCGGCTCCTGGGATCGATGAATGTCTTGCGCGGCTTATACCGCGACGGACCCTTCCGGGCAATTAACGCATAAAGATATCTTTATGTGACGGATGGGCACGGACATCGCCTCACCAGAAGACCTTTGCCGCGGCGAGAGTCGCATAGGCCTTTCGCGCCCTGCCCAGCGCCTCGGCGTCATCGCCGCAGGCGGTCAGCCGGCCTGCCGCGAAGGCGGCCTCCGGTTCTCCATGGGCCGTCGCCACCTCGCGCGCCAGCCGGGCGCGGGCCGCGCGGTCATTAAGGTCGCCCAGGGCGTCCTGCAGGGCCTTGGCGGCCGCGATGAACCGCTCCACCCGCCGGGGATGCTCCGGAAACAGTCCCGCCAGATCCTCGGCGGCATAGCGCAGGGTCTTGCCCTTCAGGCGCAGCCGGTGCCGGGCTTCGGGCTCCATCTCGTCCAGAGACTCGCCTCGCTCGATGACGACCTGGCGCATGTGGTCCAGGATCTCGCCTGCAAACCCGGCTGCTGGACGATGGCGCACCGCGTCCAGGGCCGGCTCCGTGGTCCAGGCGCCGGCCTCCAGCCAGGCGGCCGTTTCCAGCAGCAGGGCGCGCTGCCGGGGACTTTCCAGCGCCGCCTCGACGCGCCGATAGGCCTGGGCCTGAGCCCCCAGCAGGGCGCGCCCGAAAGCGGCCAGGTCCTGCGCGGGTTCGGCTTCGGACGCCGGGCGCCAAACATCGGCGACGAAGACATCCAGATTACGCGCCGCATCCAGCTCGCCAGCCAGCCATTTGAGCTCGAGAGCCAGCGACCGGGCGGCCGCGTCGACGGCCAGCGGCTTGAAGGTTTTCAGCAGCGACCGTGTGCGGCGGACAGCGACCCGCAATTGGTGCACGCCCTCGGGTCCCGGGCGGTCGCGCAGTGTATCGGCGCTGGCGCACAGATGGGTGAGGGCCTCGCGCCCGGCGGCGTGCAGGGCCTGTTCCACCGTCATGGCCGGGTCCAGGCGAACCGCCGAACGGCGGCCCGGCGGCCCGGCGGCGGCGTTCGCCAGGCCATAGCCGCGCTCGGCCTTGCTGACCAGCGACAGACGCAACGGAACCTGACGGGCCACGTCGCGAGCCAGCTCAAACAGCGCCGAAGGCGATCCGGACTTCAGTTCAAGCTCCAGCTCGCACACCACCGCGCGGCGGGACCCGGCGATCAGCGCGCCCCGGTCCACGACCGCCTCGATCACCGTCTCGCCGCGGCGGACCAGGCGAACGATGCGCTCGACCTGGGTGGTGAACACCGGCTGCAGGGCCTGACCGTTCAGCACGGCGGCCGCCGGCGTGGCGGCCAGGGCCTTCTGGTCGGGACCAGGCCCCGCGATCGGCGTCTCCCACTCGCCCCGCGAAAACACCCCGCCGGCCGAGGCGGACTTCAGGGTCTGCTTGCGGCCACCCTCGCCGTCACGGACCCGCAGACCAAAGCCGGCCTTGCGCAGGGCGTGATCGACGGTGTCGAAATAGGTGGCGTCCAGCTGTCGAACATCGCTCTCGCCGTCCAGCAGCGACAGAATCTGGTCGGCCGCTTCGGGCGCGATCAGGAATTTCAGCTCGATTTCTCGATCCATGATCCGTCTCAACCCTCGGGGCCCTACCCCAGACCTAACCGACCGCGCGCGGTTTGGCTGCAATGGCCTATGGCGTGACGGCCGCATCTTGCCAAGCTGCATGACCCGGTTCAAACGTCGCGCCATGACGCAGACCCATGCCCCCCAGGCCAACAACGCGCCCCGCCACGACTGGACCTTGCCCCAGGTCGAGGCCCTGTTCGAGCTGCCGTTCATGGAACTGGTGTTCCAGGCGGCCAGTGTTCATCGCGCCGGCTTCGACCCCTCCGAGGTCCAGCTGTCGCAGCTGTTGTCGGTCAAGACCGGCGGCTGCGCCGAGAACTGCGGCTATTGCAGCCAGTCGGCCCACTTCAAGACCGGCCTGAAGGCCGAGAAGCTGATGGACGCCGATGAGGTCATCGCCCGGGCGCGCGCGGCCCGCGACGGCGGCGCCCAGCGCTTCTGCATGGGCGCGGCCTGGCGCGAGCTGAAGGACCGCGACCTGCCCAGGCTGGCGGCGATGATCGGGGGCGTGAAGGCCCTGGGCCTGGAGACCTGCGCCACCCTCGGCATGTTGACCGCCGACCAGGCCAAACAGCTGAAAGACGCCGGCCTCGACTACTACAATCACAACCTCGACACCGGGCCGGAATATTACGGCGACGTGGTCTCGACCCGCACCTATCAGGAGCGCCTCGACACCCTGGCCTATGTGCGCGACGCCGGCATGAGCACCTGCTGCGGCGGCATTGTGGGCATGGGCGAAACGCGCCGCGACCGCGCCAGCCTGCTCCATCAGTTAGCCACCCTGCCAAGCCATCCCGACAGCCTGCCGATCAACGGCCTGGTGCCGGTCAGCGGCACGCCGTTAGGCGACAAGATTCTGAGGGACGGCGCCAAGGCCATCGATTCCATCGAGTTCGTCCGCACGATCGCGGTCGCCCGCATCGTCTGCCCCCGCTCCATGGTCCGTCTGTCGGCCGGTCGCGACGACATGAGCCGCGAGTTGCAGGCCCTGTGCTTCCTGGCCGGCGCCAATTCGATCTTTGTCGGCGGCAAGCTGCTGACCACCCCCCTGCCCGGCCAGGACGAGGACAGCGCCCTGTTCCAGGCCCTGGACCTGCGCCCGATGGGCGTGGGGCGGACGGCCGAAGCGGTGGCTGCGGAGTAGCTTCCAGGCCGGACTGAGGGGCGGGGTCGTTCCGCGTCACGGCGGAGCGCTCGGCCCTTAACCCTGTCTGGTCAGGGCTGCTTAAGGTTTTCGAACCAGAGTGGTGTGGCAGTTCTCGAGGCAATCGCCGTGCAAGTTTCCGCCAACGCCGCCATCCCCTACGCCCCGCCGCGCCCTGCCAGCTCGGGCCAGGCTGCGGCGCCGATCGTCGACCTGACGCAACTGGCGGTGGCGCAGACCAACAGCAAGATGACGGCGGCGGCCGGCGCGGCCCTGGGTCAGGTCTCTGGCGAACTGACAGGCGTGCTGGTCAACATCTCGGCCTGAACCCAGACCCAGCCTACCGCCTGCCCCTAACGCTCTTCGTCGAAACGGTTGGCCACCAGTTCGCTCAGCGCCTCGAGCGCGGCGTCGGCCTCGGGCCCCTCGGCGGCGATGTCGATGGTGCAGCCGATACCGGCGGCCAGCATCATCAGGCCCATGATCGAGCGGGCGTCGACACAGGCGCCCTCGCGGCTGACCGTCACCTCGGCGTCGAAGCCGGCCGCCATCTTCACGAACTTGGCCGAAGCCCGGGCGTGCAGGCCCCGCTCATTGACGATTTCGACCGTCCGCTCCGCCATGCGACTCATTTTTCTCCCGCAAGCACATAGGAGGCCACGGAGATATATTTCCGTCCAGCCTCCTGGGCGTGGGCGACGCAGGCCTGCAGGTCCTCGCGCTGTCGCACGCTGGCCAGCTTGATCAGCATGGGCAGGTTCAGGCCGGCGATGACCTCGGCCTTGGTTTGCTCCATCACCGAGATGGCCAGGTTGCTGGGCGTGCCGCCGAACATGTCGGTCAGCAGAATCACCCCGCCGCCGCCATCCACGGCTGCGCACGCCTTCAGGATGTCGGAGCGACGACGTTCCATGTCGTCTTCCGGACCGATGCAGATCGCCTTCACCGCGGTCTGCGGGCCGACGACATGTTCCATGGCGGAGATGAACTCCTCCGCCAGACGCCCGTGCGTAACAATCACGAGCCCGATCATGCCAGATGTCTCAACCGGGATCCCCATAACCCGTGGCGGCCGGGAGGAGCCGCGCGGGCGCACTTGATACGCTCGTTAGAGAGCGACTCCAAGATGCTCCAGCATGCGTCTGATTTTCACAGGCGCGGCGGGTTCCAGGGGCCACAGGTCGAAAACGGGAACGGTCACATCGCAAACCGCCTCGAAACGCCGCTCTGGCAGGCGTTCGACGGCGCCGGGCGCGTCGATGCACCGCACGATCAGGGCGATCTCCGCAAAGCCGATGGCGGGCGTCGGGGCGATGCCCAGCCCCCGGACCTCGATCAGACCGGCCAGCGACTCAGGGGCCTTGCCATACAGCCGCCCTCCCGAGGCGAAGACCGCCGTATAGTCGTCGGACACCAGGCGAAGGCCAGAATCGAGGGCGCGCAGGGCCAGGTCGCTCTTGCCGACCCCGGAAGCCCCTTCGATCAGTGCGCCGCGCCAGCGTCCGCCCAGGCGCAGGGCGATCAGGCCGGCATGGCGGATCATTCGCGCGATTCCGGCAGGTCGACCGTAAAGCGCGCGCCCAGCAGGGCGCCGGTCGCGTCCAGGCGGTTCTCGGCCTTCAGCGCGCCGCCGTGCGCCTCGACGATCTGGCGGGCGATGGAGAGACCCAGGCCCGAATTGCCGCCAAACGCCCGGCCCTTGGGCCGCGAGGTATAGAAACGCTCGAAAATGGTCTCGAGGTTTTCGGCCGGGATGCCGGGGCCGTCATCGTCGATGGTGGTGATCAGCCGGCCCCGCGCCCTGGCCAGGGTGACGCGGACCTCGCCGTCGGCGGGGCTGAAGGAGCGGGCGTTGTCGATCAGGTTGCGAAACACCTGGCCGATCGGGGTCTCCCGCGCCATCAGCCGGGCGGGGACGCCGGGCTCGCCGGTCTGAACCGTGACCCGCACGCTGCCCGGCGCGTCGCCGGGGCGCAGCTGGGCCTCATACAGGCTGGCGACCTCGGCCAGCAGCCTGGCCAGGTCCAGGGCGCGCGGCGCCTCGCGGGACAGCTCGGCGTCCAGGCGCGAGGCGTTGGAGATGTCGGTGACCAGCCGGTCCAGGCGATTGACGTCGTTCTGCAGGATGGCCAGCAGCCGCGCCCGGGCCACGGGGTCGGACACCAGGTCCAGGGTCTCGATGGCCGAGCGGATCGAGGTCAGGGGGTTCTTGATCTCGTGGGCCACATCGGCCGCGAACCGTTCGATGCCGTCCATCCGCTCGGACAGTGAATGGGTCATCTCCTCCAGGGCGCGGGACAGGTCGCCGATCTCGTCCTGGCGCTTGGCGATGTCGGGCAAGGAGATGGCGCGCGCGCCTTCCAGGCGCACCCGGTCGGCGGCGCGGGCCAGGCGCATCACCGGCTCGGCGATCAGGCGATGCAGCAGGATCGAGGAAATCAGGGTGGCGCTGATCGCCACCAGGATAAAGGGCAGCAGGGCCCGGCGCTCGGCGGCGATGATCGAGTCGACGTCGCCGGCTTCCAGGGTCAGCACGCCCAGCACGGCGCGCACATGCTGGATCGGGATCGACACCGAAACGACCCGGTCGCCGTTCTCGGACATGCGGGTGCCGGCCACCATCGTGCCACGCAGGGCCTGGGTGACTTCATTGCGCAGACCCTCGCGGGCCTTTTCAGCCTTGGCCTCGTCAGCCGGATCCTTGCGCGTGGTCTCGTCGGTCTGGCCGGGCTTGCGGGCCGGGGGCAGCACCTTCCACTCGACGCGGTCGGCGACCACGAAGCTGTCAGCCAGCACCTTGCCCTGGGCGTCGAACAGCCTGGCCCGCTGCGAGCGCGGGATGAACAGCAGCTGGAAGATGGCGCTGGCCGTGTAGGGATCCAGGCCCGGCTCGGGCTCGCCCACCGTCGCCGACTGGTCGATGACGTTGGCGATCAGCTCGCCCTGGGTGGTCAGGCTGTCGATCCGCGCATTGACCAGGCCGCTGCGCAGCTCGTTGAGCACCAGCGCCCCGATCACCAGGATCGCCAGCGCCAGCACGTTCAGGCCAATGACCAGCCGGCCCAGACGCGAGCCACGCGGCCAGGCCCAGCGACGCCGCGGCGCGTCGGCGTCAGGCTTCGCGATAACGGTAGCCAACGCCGTACAGGGTCTCGATGGAATCAAACTCCGGATCGACCTGGCGGAACTTCTTGCGCATCCGCTTGATGTGGCTGTCGATCGTGCGGTCGTCGACATAGACCTGATCGTCGTAGGCGGCGTCCATCAGGTTGTCGCGGCTCTTCACGAAGCCGGGACGCTGAGCCAGGGACTGCAGCAGCAGGAACTCGGTGACGGTCAGGCGCACGGGCTTGCCGTCCCACAGGCTGTCGTGGCGGGCCGGATCGAGGGTCAGCTTGCCGCGCTTCATCATCTTGGAGCCGGCCAGGCCCGCAGCGATCGAGGGCTCCTCGTCTTCAGGACGGGCGCGGCGCAGCACGGCCTTCACCCGCTCCAGCAGCAGGCGCTGGCTGAAGGGCTTGTGCATGTAGTCGTCGGCGCCGAGGTTGAAGCCGAGGATCTCGTCGATCTCGTCGTCCTTGGAGGTCAGCATGATGACCGGGATCTCGGAGGTCTGGCGCAGGCGGCGCAGCACTTCCATGCCGTCCATGCGCGGCATCTTGACGTCGAGGATGACGAGATCCGGCGCGTGGCTTTCGACGGCTTCGAGGCCCGAAGCGCCGTCGTAGTAAGCCTTGACCGTGTGGCCATGGCTTTCGAGGGCCAGGGAGACCGAAGCGACGATGTTTTCGTCGTCGTCAATGAGCGTGATAGCGGCCATGGAGCCCGTCTGATCCCTTATGTCGTCCGTCGAACGATCCTATCGACCGCCCGTCTCTGCTTCAACGCGCGGTCCAGCAAAGCTTTCCCGATCGGGTTTGTCCGGCCTTTGCGGCCCCAGCGTGGCGCGATTGCGGCTGGACGGCTCTGGCGGCGCCAAGCTTCACCACAATGGCGGTCCTCAACCTCGCTTTAAGGTCTTGTATCCCATAACCGAGGCTCGGGGAGCCCTTAGCCCATGAGCGATGTCCATTACGAACTTTTCGTGCGCCGCAAGGTTGGCGCGCAGTGGGTCCTGGAAATGGCCACGGAAGTTCGCACGGCTGCGCTCCAGAACGCCGAAGAGTGCCTGACATCAGGCCGCGCGGTCGCCGTTCGCGTCAGCAAGGAAACCCTGGACCGCGAGTCCGGCGAATACAAATCCATCGCCATCTTCACCAAGGGCATGGTCGACGGCGGCAAGCCCAAGAAGGACGCCGAGGACCTGGACCCGCTCTGCGTCCAGCCGGCCGACCTCTATACCGCCCACGCCCGCGACCGGATCGGCCGCCTGCTGGAAGGCTGGCTGGCGCGACACAACGCCACGCCGTTCGAACTGCTGCACCGTCCCGACCTGGTCGAAAAGCTGGAAGCCTCCGGCACCGACCTGCAGCATGCCCTGCAGAAGATCGCCATTCCCGAGGCCGAAGCCCGGGGCATGTCGGTCCACGAACTGATCCGCACCTTCCAGGGCCTGGTCGAGCGCTCCGTCGCCAACCTGATGAAGGCCTTCAGGAAGGGCGCCCTGCCGGATCTGGACAAGGAAGGCTTCGCCAAGGCGGCGACCCGTCTGTCGACCGATCCCGACCGCGCCTTCCTGCTGGGGGCCGGTGTCGCCGCCTCGATCGCGCCCGGCATTAGCTGGTCGGACAAGATCGCCCGCCTGCTGGACCTGGCCGACGCCGCCCCGACCGAGCCCGGTCCCCGCGCCCTGGCCCTGCACGCCATCGAACAGCCCCTGGCCGAGATCATCGGCTCGCGCGCCGGCATGGCCGACCTTTTGGGCACCGCCGACGACCTTGGCTCGACCCTGGCGGCCATGACCCGGCTGACCGGCGGCGCCCAGGTGGAAGCCCTGATCCGCATGCAGGCCCAGGTCCGCGCGTGCATGCCCGAGCTGTCGGGCACGGCCAAGCGGCTCAGCGAATGGCTGAGCGGCGACCATTTCGCCCCCGTTCGCGCCTCGATCGCCAAGCGGGTGCTGACCGAACTGAACGGCGTGCGCCGGCTGAAACCGAACGACGCCGAGGCCGAGATCGAATTTCTCCGCGCCCTGGCCATGAGCCTGACCGCCGCCGCCGGCCGCATCCTGCCGCCCGAAGACATCCAGGCAGCCTTCACCGTCCGCTCCAAGACCCTGCTCAATGGCGAGTTCATCGAGGCCCTGCTGGGCCGCGACCGCTCGGCCCGCGAGGAGATCACCATCCTGATCCGCCTGGCCGAGAACGTCATGGGCGCGGTCAACAAGCGTCAGGCCGCCCGCTGGCTCAGCGCCAACATCACCGCCCTGCGCTTCGAGAAGGAACTGCGCCAGGGTCCTGATTCACCGGCCTCCAAGCTCGCCGCCCTGGCCGGCCTGCAGAAGACCGTCGCGCGCTCTGGCCTCGTGCGCGAAGACTATGAGCCCCTGTGCGCCAAGCTGGGCGAACTGGGCGCCGCGGTCGAGGCCGACAGCCGCCTGCTGACCATGCTGGTCCGCGCGCCGGCCCCCCTGGCTCACCGGCTGGCCCTGCTGGTCAAGCTGGCCATGGGCGAGGCCGGCCCCACCGGCCCCGTGGCCGACAAGGCCAAGATTGAAGCCTTCAAGCTGGCCCGCGATCCGGCGGCGCGCGAGGAACTGGCGGCCTCTCCAGCGACCATGGACCTGCTCAAGGGCCTGATGCAGCAGGCCCAGGCCGCCTGACGTCCGCCTAGTCGGCTTGCGACGCGCCTGAAGACCCTTAAGTTGCGATGCAACGACGCCGCCATGGCGTCGATGGCACAAGGGCGGCGACATGGTGATCTTCAGCGTTCTTTACGCGGCGACCGACGGCGCGCATTTCGATCATGACTATTACAACGCCACCCACATTCCGCTCGTCCACGAGGCCTTCGGCGAAACGGGGCTGACGGGCGTTCAGGTCTTCAAGGGGCTGTCGGCGCCGGATGGCGGCCCCGCGCCCTTCATCGCCATGGCGCATCTGGCGTTCCGCGACGCCGAGGCGCTGCAGGCGTCGATGGGCGGACCGCGCGCGGCCGAGGTGATGGCCGATGTGGCCAAGTTCACCAACATCCAGCCGATCGCGCAGGTCAGCGGGCTGGTTTGAGGCCTTATCGACATTCGAGACCTTGGGATTGAAGCCCGTTTGCAGGGCTCGGTCGTTCCCGCCTGAAAACGTGGATATTCCGACGCTTGCAACGGTCGGCCGGCACCAGAAGCAGACGTAGTGACTGTCCGCCACGCGTGGATTGCTGCCTTGGCGCCGGGACGCCCCCTCCGTCACGTCGCCTATCGGCGCCGCGCCACCTCCCCCGCACGCTTCGCTACGGGGCAGGAGGGAGCGCTCTTTTCCTGCCCCGTGAAACGGGGGAGGTGGCGCGCTGCGAATACGCAGCGTGACGGAGGGGGCGTCCGGTGTCGGCCGTTGAACCTCCGACGTGGGTCGGAAAGCGAACTGCCCGTTAGCGCGCCAGCACCTTGCCCAGCGCCTCGACCACCCGCTCGACGTCGCCGTCGGCCATGGTCGGATATAGCGGCAGGGTCAGGCAGCGGTCGTACCAGGCTTGCGCGCCCGGAAGGTCGAGCGCGCCATAGCGCTCGACGTAGTAGGGCTGCTGGTGCACCGGGATGTAGTGAACCTGCGTGCCGACGCCGTAGGCCTTGAGGCCATCGACCACCATCCGCCGCGAAATGCCGATAGCGTCGAAGTCGATCAGCACGGTCAGCAGGTGCAGGGCGGGGTCGGAAGAGTCGGGGCTGGTCGCCAGCCGTACGCGGGGCGACAGGGCTTCCAGCTGCTTGACATAGCGGGCCGTCAGGGCGCGGCGGCGCGCGACGAAGCGGTCCAGTTTGGCCAATTGCGAGATCCCCAGGGCGCACAGCACGTCGGGGATGCGATAGTTGAAGCCCAGCTCCGGCATCTCGTACCACCAGGGATCGGACCCCGGCGGCCGCACCATGCCGTGGCCTCGCAGGGACCGTGCCCGCGCCGCCAGACCCTCGTCATTGGTGGTCAGCATGCCGCCCTCGCCTGTGGCGAGCGTCTTGACCGGATGGAACGAGAAACTGGCGAAGGCCGAATAGGCCCCGTCGCCGACATTGTGCTTCACGCCGCCAAACGTAGCGACCGAACCCAGGGCGTGGGGCGCGTCCTCGACCAGCACCGCGCCGGCCGCGCTGGCCATGCCGCGCATGGCCGGCAGGTCGCAGACATCGCCGCGCAGGTGCACGGGCAGGATGGCCTTCACCCGACGGTCGCCGGCTCGCGCCAGGGCGTCGGCCAGGGTGTCGGGGGTCATCAGGCCGGAATGGGGATCGACATCGGCGAACACCACCTCGGCCCCCACATAGCGGGCGCAGTTGGCGGTCGCCAGGAAGGTGATCGACGGCGCGATGCAGACATCGCCTTCACCCACCCCCAGGGCCAGCATGGCCAGGTGCAGGGTGGCGGTGCCGTTGGAGACGGCGATGGCGTGCTGCGCCCCGACCTTTTCCTTGAAGGCGGTCTCAAAGGCCTCGACCGTCGGGCCAGTGGTCAGGAAATCGGCGCGCAGGGCGGCGGCGACGGCGGCGACATCGTCGTCCTCGATGGTCTGGCGACCGTAGGGAAGGAAAGGAGGCTGGGCCATCAGCCCGCCTTCTCCTCCAGCATGGCCAGCAGGCCGGGGGCCGACAGCCAGTCGTCATTGTTGTCGCTGCTGTAGCAGAAGCCTTCCTCGGCCGGCTTGGCGCCGTCCTCGGGACCAAAGCGCTGGCGGGGATATTCGACGAAGGTCGGCTCGATCACATAGCGGTCTTCCAGCTCGACGGTGGCCCGAGCGTCGTCGGCGCTGATCATCATCTCGTGCAGCTTTTCGCCCGGACGGATGCCGATGACCTTGACGCCGGCGGTCGGCGACATGGCCTTGACCAGGTCGGGCATGGTCATGGACGGAATTTTCGGCACGAAGATCTCGCCGCCGCGCATCAGCTCCAGCGACGACAGCACAAAGTTCACGCCCTCGTTCAGGGTGATCCAGAACCGGGTCATGCGCTCATCGGTGATCGGCAGCTCGGTGGCGCCATTGGCCAGCAGGCGCTTGAACAGCGGCACGACGCTGCCGCGCGAGCCCACCACATTGCCGTAGCGCACCACCGCAAAGCGGGTGCCGATGTCGCCCGACAGGTTGTTGGCGGCCACGAAGGTCTTGTCCGAGGCCAGCTTGGTCGCGCCATACAGGTTGATCGGGTTGCAGGCCTTGTCGGTCGACAGGGCGACGACCTTCTTCACGCCATTGGTCAGGCTGGCCCAGACCACGTTCTCGGCCCCCAGCACATTGGTGTGGATGCACTCGGACGGATTATATTCGGCGGCCGGCACCTGTTTCAGGGCGGCGGCGTGAATGACGATATCAACCCCGCGCAGGGCCAGGGTCAGGCGCTCGCGGTCGCGCACGTCACCCAGGAAAAAGCGCATCTTGGAATAGGTGGCTTCATCGAACTGCTCGCGCAGCTCCAGCTGCATGTCGCTCTGCTTCAATTCGTCGCGGGAATAGACGATCACCTTGCGAGGATTTGAGAGCTTCAGGACCGTTTCGATGAAGCGGCGGCCAAACGAGCCGGTGCCGCCGGTGACCAGGATCACCTTGCCGTCCAGATCGAGGGATTTCGGGGAAAAACGGCCCAATTCAGCCTCCTGCCGCGTCCGTCGCGAAGAGCCGCGAGGGTTGCGATTCGTCGTCAGCATCCTTTGTCGCGCGGAGGCGTAAAGAGGACGTCAACCACGTCGCGCTAAGCATACCCCATGCGTCGCGCCCTGACCCTCCTTCCGCTCGTCCTCGCCAGCGCCCTTGTGGCGTCGGTGCCGCCCGCCATGGCCGGCGCCCCCAAGAAGGAGGAGAAGGCGGCGGTCACCTATTTCGCCTTCAAGCCGCTGACGGCGGTCGCCCTGCGGCGCGACGGTCGGCGCGGCGTGCTGACCCTGGAGGCCGGCCTCGAGGCCAAGGATCCCAAGCTGATGGA
>NCEV01000132.1 GCA_002280875.1 Caulobacter sp. 32-67-35
TACGGCAAGGGCGAGGAGCCCAAGGGCGACTACAAGGCACGCCCGCCACGCGATCGCGACAACGCCGCGCCGCGTGACTTCAAGCCGCGCACCGAGTTCAAGCGGGACGACGCTCCGCGCGATTTCAAGCCGCGCGCGCCGCGTGATGATGCGCCGCGTCCCTACTCGCCGGCCGACTCCGAAGGCGGCGCCAAGCGCGCTTACAAGCCGCGCACCGAAGGCCGCGACGACGGTCCCAAGCGCGACTTCAAGCCCCGCACCGCCGGCGCGCCCAAGGCGTTCGGCGACAAGGCTTCGGGTCCGCAGACGACCTATTCGCCCAAGCCGCGCGGCGAGGGTCCGGCCAAGCCTTTCAAGGGCCCCAAGCCCTTCAAGGCCAAGGGCTTCGACGGCGGCAAGCCGGCGGGTAAGCCCTTCAAGAAGAAGTAGTTATGGAAAAGGCCTCTCTTCGGAGAGGCCTTTTTCTTTGGGCGTTTAGACCGCTTGGCCAGCCGACCAGCCCGACGCCCAGGCCCACTGGAAATTGAAGCCGCCCAGCCAGCCGGTGACGTCCACGACCTCGCCGATGAAATAGAGACCGGGCACGTCCTTGGCCTGCATGGTCCGCGAGTCCAGGTCGTTGGTGTCGACCCCGCCCAGGGTGACTTCGGCCGTCCGGTAGCCTTCCGAACCTACCGGCTTGAAGGTCCAGGCGTTCACCGCGGCGGCCAAGCGGCCCAGCACCTTGTCCGAACAGTCGGCGATATTGCCCTGAGCGCCTTCATCGTCGGAGACGATCTGGGCCACGCGCTGTGGCAGCAGGGTCGCCATCACGGTCGAGACCGCCCGGCGCGGCGTGGCGGTGCGGGCCGCCTTCAGGGCCGCCAAAGCATCGACGCCCGGGGCCATGTCGACCCGGATCTCGTCGCCTTCCCGCCAGTAGGACGAGATCTGCAGGATCGAGGGACCCGACAGGCCCCGGTGGGTGAACAGCATGCCTTCCTGGAACTTGGTCTTGCCGTGGGCGACCACGGCGTCCAGCGCCACGCCCGACAGCGGGACCAGGCGCTCCAGCGTCTTGACCTCGAAGGTCAGCGGCACGAGGGCCGGACGGGTCTCGACGACACCCACGCCGAACTGTTTGGCGATCTCGTAGCCGAAGCCGGTCGCGCCCATCTTGGGGATCGACTTGCCGCCACAGGCCACCACCAGCGACTGGCAGCGTATATTGGCGCCATTGGAGAGCGACAGCTCAAACCCGCCCTCGACCCGCGCGATACGGTCGACGCCGGTTTCCAGCCGCAGTTCGCAGCGCGCGGCCTCCATCTCGGTCAGCAGCAGGGTGATGATCTGCTTGGCCGAGCCGTCGCAGAACAGCTGGCCCAACGTCTTCTCGTAGAAGGCGATGTCGTATTTCTTGACCAGGGCGATGAAGTCGCTGGGCCGGTAGCGGCGCAGGGCCGAGACGCAGAACTTGGGATTGGCCGACAAGAAATGGGCCGGCGCGGTATGGATGTTGGTGAAGTTGCAGCGCCCGCCGCCGCTGATGCGGATCTTCTCGCCAGGCGCCTTGGCGTGATCGACCACCAGCACCGAGCGGCCGCGTTTGCCGGCCTCGATGGCGCACATCATGCCGGCCGCGCCGGCCCCAATTACAACGACGTCAAACTGTTCCATCGCGTCCTTCCATAGGAGCTGCCCGGCGAAGTCAATCAAACGCCGCGCCAGCTCTTGAACCCACCTTCGCCAACGGCTACGAACTCGCCCCCATCCCAGAGCCCGGTTGACCCATGACGTCCGTCGTCCCGCCGACGATCGGCATCGATTTTGGCACCACCAACACCGTCGTCTCCATGACGCACGGCGACGGTTCGGCGCGCCTGGTACGGTTTCCGACCAGCCAGGGCGACCTGTTCGCCTTCCGCTCGGCGCTGAGCTTCCACAATCTTCAGGGCCACGGCGGCGAAGCCAATGAGCGGGTGGTCGAGGCCGGCCCCTGGGCGATCGAGGCCTATCTGGAGGATCCGCTGGAGACGCGGTTCATCCAGTCGTTCAAGAGCTTTGCCGCCAGCGCCGCGTTCACCGAGACCCGCATCCTCAACAAGCGCTATCTGTTCGAGGACCTGCTGGCCGCCTTCCTGCTGAAGGTGCGCGAGCATGCCGGCGAAGCGATGGCTGACCTGCCACCGCGCGTCATCGTGGGACGGCCGGTCACCTTCGCCGGCGGCAATCCCGATGAGGCCCTGGCCCTGCAGCGCTACGAGGCCGCCTTCGCGCGCCTGGGCTTCAACGACATCCGCTATGCCTACGAGCCGGTCGGGGCGGCCTTCTTCTTCGCCCGCCAGCTGAAGCAGGACGCCACCGTGCTGGTCGCCGACTTCGGCGGCGGCACCAGCGACTTTTCCCTCGTGCGGTTCGAACGCAAGGCGGACGGCACGCTGGCCTCGACCCCGCTCAGCCATTCGGGCGTCGGCGTGGCCGGCGACGCCTTCGACTACCGGATCATCGACCAGCTGGTCTCGCCGGCCCTGGGCAAGGGCTCACTGTACCGGGCCTTCGACAACCGCCTGCCGATTCCGCAGCGCTACTACACCGCCTTCGCCCGCTGGGATCAGTTGGCCCTGCTGCGCGCCTCGCGCGACATGCGCGACATCCGCTCGCTGGAAAAGACCGCGATGGAGCCGGACAAGATCCGCCGCCTGATCGAGGTGCTGGACGACAATCACGGCTACGCCCTTTACCGCTCCGTTTCGGGCCTGAAGGAAGCGCTGTCGGCCCATGAGCGCGCCACGTTCCGCTTCGAGGCCGGCTCGATCCTGATCGAGCAGGAGGTCGAACGCTCCACCTTCGAGGGCTGGATCGCGCCGGAACTGGCCGCGATCGAGACGGCCGTTGATCAGGCCCTGGCCCGGGCCAACCTGGCGCCCGACCAGGTGGACCGCGTATTCCTGACCGGCGGCAGCTCGTTCGTGCCGGCCGTGCGCGACATCTTCCAGCGCCGCTTCGCAGCCGACCGGATCGAGAGCGGCGGGGAGTTCGAGTCGATCGCCTCGGGCCTGGCCCTGATCGGCCGCGAGAGCAATCTGGACCTTTGGACCATGCGAGCGGCTGAAAAGTCTCCGGCCTGAACAGTGGCAGACTGCCGGCCAATCAACGACTTACCTGCTCTACTTTGTCACGTAGACCGAATCTCGCATTGCACCTAGCCTGACTGTTAACCATTTTGGTCAGGACGAGCCCTTTGCCGATCTCATATCTCTCGGCCGCGCAGATCGCCGCGCTACCGACGACGATCATTGATGATCTGTCGACCACCAAGCTAGTTGAAGCCCTGTCGGCCACCCAGGTCAAAGGCCTCTCGGCGACCCAGATCCCCAGCTTCGGCGCGGGCGTGGCGTTCAACGCCCAGCAACTGGCGGCCTTCAGCGGCGAGCTGGTCGGAGCCATGACCTCGACCCAGCTGGCCAGCCTCGACGCCGCCAAGCTGGACGTGCTGGGCTCCACCCAGATCGCCGCGATCTCGGCGACCAATTTCTCGGGCCTCAACGCCACCCAGGTGGCCTCGCTGGACGTGACCCAGTTGAAGGGGCTCACCGCCACCCAGATGGCGGGCCTGACGACGACGGATATCGGCGAGCTGGCCGCCAGCCAGATCGGGGGTCTTGCGGCCAGCCAGATCGGCAGCCTGGAAGCCGCCGCGATCGCCGCCTTCGCCGCCGCCCAGCTGGCCGCCCTGTCGACGACCCAGATCGGCGGCATGACCGCCAGCCACATCGCCGCCTTGAGCGCCACGCAGCTGGGCGCCCTGGAAGCCACCCAGATCGGCGCCCTTTCGGCCGCC
>NCEV01000048.1 GCA_002280875.1 Caulobacter sp. 32-67-35
CAAGAACAGCTTCTGCGAAGCGGACAGGTCGAGCCGAAACGCAAAACACACATCACGGTCATCCGGGTTCGCCCCGGCCGCTTCGCGCCTCCCCAACCCCTTCAGTGGCGACTGCCGCGTGAGGCTGAGAAGCCGTGTCCGCGCCTGCCTTTCAGGGCCCCGGCGCTCTACAGCCCCCGGGCCACGCCCTCGCGACGGGGGTCAGCGCCGCCTTCCAGAGCCCCGCCGGGCCGTACGATCACGCCATGCAGACCCGAGGTCTCGTTCTGGCCGGTCTTGACCGTCACACCCCGGGCGTTGAGGGCGGTTACCATGTCGGGGCCGAACAGCTCGGCGTCGCCGGAGAAGTTGTCCCCGCGCGCCACCATGTTGGGCAGGTTGATGGCCTCCTGCATCGTCAGGCCCCAGTAGAACAGCCCGACCATGGCCTTGAGGTTATAGGACAGGATGGCGTTGCCGCCCGGCGAGCCGACGGCGGCCAGGAAGCGGCCCTTGTCGTCCAGCACGATCAGCGGCGTCATCGACGAGCGCGGACGCTTGCCCGCCGCCACCGCATTGGCCGCCGGCGCGCCGTCCTTCTCGACCGGCATGAACGAGAAATCGGTCATCTGGTTGTTGAGGAAGAAGCCGCCGACCATCCGGCCCGAGCCGAAGATGCTCTCGACCGTGGTGGTCATCGACACGACATTGCCGGCCGGATCCATGACCACGAAATGGCTGGTGCCGCTGGGTTCTTGGGTGGCGTCGGCGCCCGCTGCGGGTGCGCCCTCGGGCAGGCCAAACTTCGGCGCAGGGCCGGCCACATCCTTGATCAGCTTTGCGCGCTCGGCCACATAGGCCGGGTCGAGCAGGCCCTCGACGGGGACCTTCACGAAGGACGGATCGCCGACATAGCGGTCGCGGTCGGCGTACATCACCCGCTCGGCTTCGGCCAGGATCGCCCAGGCGGCCGGATCCTTGGGGCCAAGCTTGCCGATCTGCGTGTGCTCCAGCATCAGCAGGGCCTGGATCACCGCCACGCCGCTGGACGAGGGATTGGGCGTGCAGACCGTATAGACCTTCCAGGGGCGGCACAGGGCGTCGGCCGAGCGGGGCCGATAGGTCTTCAGGTCCTCCAGGGTCAGGCTGCCGGGCAGGGCGCCTTCGCGAACCTTGTCGACCATGGCCTGGGCGATAGGGCCCTCATAGAGGGCGCTGGGGCCTTCGGCGGCCAGGCGCCTGAGCGTGGCCGCATAGGCCGGATTCTTCAGCACGTCGCCGGCCTTGTAGCGCTGGCCGTCGGGCCGGGTGAAATAGGCCTTGGCGTCCGGCGTCTGGCCCTGGGGAACCCGAGGGCTGTTGACCATGCCGGCCATGCGCGGGCTGACCACGAAGCCCTCGGTCGCCAGCTGTTCGGCGTCCTTGAACAGGGTGCTCCACCGGGCGCTGCCGTGGTCCTTCTGGGCCTGGGCCAGCATGGCCACCGCGCCGGGCACGCCGGTCGCGCGGCCCGACAGCACGGCGGTGACGAAGGGCAGCGGCTTGCCGTCGGCGCCCACAAACATGTCGGGCGCGGCGCCGCTAGGGGCTTTCTCGCGCCCGTCATAGGCCGTCACCTTGCCGGTCCTGGCGTCGTAATAAGTGAGGAACGCGCCGCCGCCGAGGCCCGAGCTCTGCGGCTCCACCAGGCTCAGCACCGCCTGGATCGCCACCGCCGCGTCGACCGCCCCGCCGCCCTCGCGCAGCACCCGCAGGCCGGCCTCGGCCGCCAGGGGATTGGCCGCAGCGACAAAGCCGCGCGGCGTGGTCGCCGTCGGGGCCGGGGCGTCGGGGCGCGCGGTGGCCAGGGAGGCCGCGCCAGGCATCTGGGCGCAGGCGGACAGGGCGAGCAGGGAAACGAGGATCAGGCGACGCATGCGAACAGATTCCGTAAGGAAGAACGACGGCGGCGGGGCCGCTTTCGGCAAGGTGTCCATGGACAACAAACTACCGCGCCTGTCACGCCCCGCCGGCGCGTCTGGCCCGGGAAAACCCCAACCCGCCGCCTTCCACGCGGCGGGCGCCTACCGATGCGGCGACGCTCCACGAAAACTTTTCTCGATATCGGCCAAACGCCGCTTGCGCCCCGCAATCGGACGGGCTATCTCCCCCGCCTCGCCGAAAGGCAATGCGCGCCCGTAGCTCAGCTGGATAGAGCATCAGACTACGAATCTGAGGGTCGGACGTTCGAATCGTTCCGGGCGCGCCATTTTCTTCAAAGCCTATTTCAAGCGACGACGGTTTCACCCCTTGGTGACCGTCCCTCGTTGCTGCCCACAGGGTCGCAGTCACGGCCATGAGCCAAGTGTCTCAGAACGTTCGGGAAATCGGGACTGGCGCGCAAGCTGACGATCCAGGCCGCCAACGCTTTTCGCCGGCGCGGCCAGCGGCATTGGCGCTTTGGGGCTAGTTCGCTGGTCTGGCCGCAGCGCGACGGGCCCGCGGAGCCATCAAGGCGACGACCAGCGCCAGGGTGCTCAGAACGGCCACGACGCAAGCGGGGCAGTGCGGCCCCGCCAGTCCCAGGGGATCCTGGGCCGCAGTGCAAAGCGGTCCCGCCATCAGGCGCGGCGCCGCTTGCCACAGGGCCAGCGCCCAGCTGATCACGGTCGTCAGGCCCAGAAGCTTTTGGAGGTTGCGCCAGGCGCGGACAGAAACAGGCGACATCAGGACCTCCAGAGTAGCGACCGTCATCATCGCCCCCTGCAACCGGGGTGGCTTTGACAAGGATCAAAGTGGTCGCGACGGGATCGTGAGAGGCAGGGGCAAGTTCGCTGAACGGAGTCTCGATGTCCGCCCCGTCCCACCCTGAATTGAAAGCGCCGGCGGGCTCCGCTGGATTGCTCGCCCTGTCGATCATCAGCGCCCTTGTCGCGATTGTCGCCGCAGGCTTGAGCCAGGATCCGATCTTCAGGTTTCAGGTCGAGATCTTCGCCCTGGGCGCGATCGTCGCCGCCTTCGCCCTGAACGCAGGCCTGGCGTCGGGAAGTCTGCGCGAAGACCCTGACCGTTATAGCGACAACGTCATCAAGGCCGGCGTGATCGCCACCATGTTCTGGTGCTTGGCCGGTCTGGCGGCCGGGACGCTTATCGCGGCCCAGCTGTCCTGGCCCCGGATCTTCTACTTTCCCGAACTGGGCTTTCTGAACTTTGGACGCCTGCGCCCGCTGCACACCTCTGCGGTGATCTTCGCATTCGGCGGCAACGCCCTGATCGCGACGTCCTTCTGGGTGGTTCAGCGCACCTGCAAGGCCAAGCTGGCGGGCGGTATCGCGCCGTGGTTCGTGTTCTGGGGCTATCAGCTGTTCATCGTGCTGGCGGCGACCGGCTATCTGGCCGGCGCCACCCAGAGCAAGGAGTACGCCGAGCCCGAATGGCTGACCGACATCTGGCTGACCATCGTCTGGGTCGCCTATCTGCTGGTCTTCCTGGGCACGATCTGGAAGCGCAAGGAGCCGCATATCTATGTGGCCAACTGGTTCTATCTGGCCTTCATCGTCACCGTGGCCCTGCTGCACCTGGTGAACAACGCTGCGGTGCCGGTCAGCCCGCTGAGCCACAAGTCCTATGGCGTCTTCGCCGGCGTTCAGGACGCCCTGGTCCAGTGGTGGTACGGCCACAACGCCGTCGGCTTCTTCCTGACGGCCGGCTTTCTGGCCATGATGTACTACTTCGTGCCCAAGCGCGTGGAGCGGCCGGTCTATAGCTACCGTCTGTCGATCGTGCACTTCTGGGCGCTGATCTTCATCTATATCTGGGCCGGTCCCCACCACCTGCACTACACGGCCCTGCCGCAGTGGGCCCAGACCCTGGGCATGACCTTCTCGATCATGCTGTGGATGCCGTCCTGGGGCGGGATGATCAACGGCCTGATGACCCTGTCGGGGGCCTGGGACAAGCTGCGCACCGATCCGGTCGTGCGGATGATGGTGGTCTCGATCGCCTTCTACGGCATGAGCACCTTCGAAGGCCCGGTGATGTCGATCCGGGCGGTCAATGCCCTGTCCCACTACACGGACTGGACCATCGGCCACGTGCACTCCGGCGCCCTGGGCTGGGTCGGCTTCATCAGCTTCGGCGCCATCTACTGCATGGTGCCCTGGCTGTGGAAGAAGGCCGGCATGTACTCGAACAAGCTGATCGAGTGGCACTTCTGGATCGCGACCACCGGGATCCTGCTCTACATCGCCGCGATGTGGGTGTCGGGCATCATGGCTACAGCTTCATTGAAACCGTCTCGGCCAAGCATGTCGAGAACGTCATCCGCACGGTCGGCGGCCTGATGTACCTGGCGGGCGCCCTGATCATGGTCGTCAACATCTGGCGCACGATCCGAATGCCGTCCGAAGCCGCGTCCAAAGAGACGTCGGCCGTCCTCGCTCCCGCGATCGCCTGAGGTCCCTGATGTCTGTCTGGAAACACCACGCCAAGTTCGAACGGCATTCGCTGCTGCTCGTCATCGGCATCCTCGTGGTCGTCTCGATCGGCGGCCTCGTGGAAATCGCTCCGCTGTTCTGGCTGCAGGGCACGGTCGAGAAGGTGAACGGGATGCGTCCCTACAGCCCGCTCGAACTGGCCGGCCGCGACATCTATGTCCGCGAGGGCTGCTATCTGTGCCACTCTCAGATGATCCGTCCGCTGCGCGACGAGGTCGAACGCTATGGTCACTACAGCCTGGCCGCCGAGAGCATGTACGACCACCCGTTCCAGTGGGGGTCCAAGCGTACGGGTCCCGACCTGGCGCGTGTGGGCGGCAAGTATTCCGATGCCTGGCACCGGGATCACATGATGGATCCGCGCTCGGTGGTGCCGGAGTCCGTGATGCCGCCCTACAAGTTCCTGGCCGAGAAGGAGCTGGATTACCGCGACATCGCCGATCGCATGAAGGCCCAGCGCACGGTCGGGGTGCCTTATACCCAGGCGGCGATCGACAACGCCCGCAAGGATCTCGAGGCGCAGGCCGATCCCTTCTCGACCGACGCGGCGGGCCTTCGGACGCGCTACGGCGCCAAGGTTGTCAACCGCGACTTCGACGGCAATCCCGACAAGATCACCGAGATGGACGCCGCCATCGCCTATCTCCAGATGCTCGGCACTCTGGTTGATTTCAAATCCTACAAGGCCCAGGCGCCGGAGAATCAACGATGAGCGGGCTCTCCTATGAAACCGTGGCGAGCTTTTCCCAGCAGGCGGGGCTGATCTATTTCGGCCTGATCTTCCTCGCCGGCGTCGTCTACGCCCTGTGGCCGTCCAAGAAAGCCGAATTCCAGAACGCCGCGCGAATGCCGCTGGATGACGAGGAGCTGACCTGATGGCGTCCGAACGCGAAACCGACGACGTCACCGGCGTCGAAACCACCGGACACGAATGGGACGGCATCCGCGAGCTGGACAATCCCCTGCCGCGCTGGTGGCTGTGGACCTGGTACGGCTGCATCGCCTTTGCGGTGGGCTACATGATCCTGATGCCGGCCTGGCCGGGTGTGACCGGCTATACCAAGGGCCTGCTGGGTCACTCCGACCGTGTCGACGTCTCCCGTGAGCTGGCGGCCCTGGAGGTCCAGAGGGGGGCTGGCGCCGCCTCGATGCGCAAGGCCAGCCTTGAGCAGATCGAAAAGGATCCCGAGTTGCTGGCCTATGCCCAGAACGTCGGCCAGTCGGTCTTTGGCGACAACTGCGCAACCTGCCATGGCATCGGCGGCACCGGCGGCGCGGGCTATCCCAACCTGCGCGACGACGTCTGGCTGTGGGGCGGTTCCCTGCAGGATATCCAGCACACCCTGCTGGTCGGCATTCGCGCTGATCATCCCCAGACGCGCATGGCGCAGATGCCCGCCTTCGGCCGTGACGAACTGCTGGCGCCAGCAGCGATCAGCGACATGACCGAATATGTGGTCAAGCTTTCGGGACGCTCCGCCGACGCCGCAGCCGTGGCGCGCGCCGGCCCCGTCTATGCTGCCCAGTGCGCCGCGTGCCACGGTGCGGAAGGCCGCGGCATCCAGGCCACGGGTGCGCCGAACCTTACGGATGCTGACTGGCTCTATGGCTCCGACCGTGTGGCGATCAGCGGCCAGATCTATGCCGGCAAGGGCGGCGTCATGCCGGCCTGGGGCGGTCGTCTCAGCCCCGAGACCATCAAGGCCCTGTCGGTGTACATCCACGCCAACGCGGGCGGTCAGTAGGGGCCATGCCCACCCTCATCGACAACACCCGTCCCAAGCCCGACGCTCCCTCCAAGTCCGACACCCGGGCGACGGTCTCGGCCGCCGCTCGGGCCAAGGGCAAGGGCGACGCCAAGGGCGGCCTCTACAAGCCGCGTGAGCCGATCTATCCCAAGCTGGTTCACGGCCGCTGGCGCACCGTGAAGTGGGCGCTGCTGATCGTCACCCTGGCGATCTACTACATCACGCCCTGGATCCGTTGGGCCCGACCTGGCGACCTGCCGCAGCAGGCGGTGCTGGTGGATTTCGCCGGTCGCCGCTTCTACTTCTTCGACATCCAGCTGTGGCCGCAGGAAGTCTATATCTTCACCGGCCTGCTGGTGATCTCGGCTCTGGCGCTGTTCCTGGTCACAGCCCTGTTTGGCCGGTTGTGGTGCGGCTATGCCTGTCCGCAGACCGTCTGGACCGACCTCTTTATCGTGGTCGAGCGCCTGTTCGAAGGCGACCGCAACGCCCGCATGCGTCTGGACGCCCAGCCCCTGTCGTTCAACAAGGCCTGGCGCAAGACCGGCAAACACCTGACCTGGCTGGGCATCGCCTTTGGCACGGGCGGCGCCTGGATCTTCTATTTCCACGACGCGCCGACCCTGATCCGCACCTTCTGGATCGGACAGGGGGCGATGACGGCCTATGTCTCCTGCGCCCTGCTGACAGCGACCACCTATGTCTTCGCCGGCATGATGCGCGAGCAGGTCTGCACCTATATGTGCCCCTGGCCCCGGATCCAGGGCGCCATGCTGGACGAGCATTCGCTGCAGGTGGCCTATCTGCGCGACCGCGGCGAGCCACGCGGCCCCCACAAGAAGGGTCAGTCCTGGGACGGGCGGGGCGACTGCATCGACTGTCACCAGTGCGTCGTCGTGTGCCCGATGGGCATCGACATCCGCGATGGCAGCCAGCTGGAGTGCATTAATTGCGGCCTCTGCGTCGACGCCTGCGATGACATCCTGGGTCGGCTGGGTCGTCCCACCGGCCTGATCGCCTATGACACCGACGCGGCCGTCGCCGCGCGCGCCTGCGGCCAGAAGGCAGTCTACAAGCCCATCCGACCTCGCACGATCTACTACGCCCTGGCGCTGGCGCTGGTTTCCGGCCTGACCCTCTGGGCGCTGATCGGCCGGCCGAAGGCTGATGTCCATGTCATTCGCGACCGCAACCCGATCTTTGTTCGCATGCACGATGGCGCGGTGCGTGACGGCTACACCCTGAAGATCGCCAACCGCACCTTCGAGGATCGCCGTTTTGAGGTCGCCTTCACGGGGCTCGAGGGCGCCCGGCTCAGCCAGCCGGGGCGGCCCGCTGGCTCGAGCGTCGGGGTGCTGGTGCCCGCTGACGAGGTGGTGGCCGTGCGGGTGTTTGTCACCGCGCCGCCGGATGCGGAGCGTCCGCACAGCGTGCCAGGCCGCTTCGTCGTTCGCTCGGGCGACGTCCAGGCCGAAGCCAAGACCGTGTTTCTTTCCGGAGCCGCGAACCCGAAATGACCGAGGCTGTCCCCACGCCGACCGTTCCCGTGAAGGGTCAGATCACCGGCTGGCATGTGCTGATCGGGATGGTGGCGTTCTTTGGCTTCATCATCGCCGTCGACACCCTGTTCATCGTTAAGGCCTATCGCAGCTTCTCGGGCCAGGTGGCGTCCAATCCGTATGAGGCGGGTCTGGCCTTCAACCGCACGCTGGCCCAGCGCCAGCGCGAGGCGGAACTGGGCTGGAACGCCGTGATCGAGCGTCCCCAGCCCGGGATCGTGGCCTTGAGAATGACGGACAAGACCGGTCAGCCGCTGTCGACGCTGTCGCTGACCGGAACGCTCGACCGCCCGGCTACGGAAGCCGGGCGTCAGGTCCTGAGTTTCAGGCCGACCGGTGATGGCTGGTATCAGGCCACGGCCCGGCTCGACGGCGCCTGGGACCTTCGCGCGACGGCTCGCAATGCTCGCGACAAGTTCGAGATCGAAAGCCGTCTGGTGGCGCCATGACCCGGGCGCTGGCGATTTCGCGTGATCTTGAGGCCTTTGTCCGCCGCGATGCGACGGGAACAGGGCGTCTGGAGCTGCTGGTCACCGGCGCCCGCTGCGCCGCCTGCATCGGCAAGATCGAAAGAGCCGTGAGCGATCTGCCGGGCGTCGCCGGCGTGCGCCTGAATCTGACAACCGGCAAGCTGGCGGTGGATCTCAAGGCGGCGTCGGTTGAACCCGACCAGGTGGTGCAGGCCGTTGAGGCGCTCGGCTATCGCGCCTCTCTGTTCGATCCAACCGAGGCGACTGCGGCTCAGGACCGTGAAGGCCGCGAACTGGCCGTGGCGCTGGGCGTCGCCGGTTTCGGGGCGGGCAACGTCATGATGTTCACCGTCCCGGCCTGGGCGGGTCTGTTCGGCCAGGAGCTGAACGCCTCGACCCTGACGGTGATGTACTGGATGGCGGCCATCGTCGCGACGCCTTGCGCCCTCTTCGCGGGCCGGCCGTTCTTCCGGTCGGCCTGGGCGTCGCTGCGGCGCGGCAAGGCCAATATGGACGTGCCGATCTCGATCGGGGTCCTGCTGACCCTGATTGTCAGTTTTTCCGAGACGTTGCTGAATGGCCGCCACGCCTATTTCGACGCGGCCGTCACCCTGCTGTTTCTGCTTCTGATCGGTCGCTATCTCGATCACCGGCTGCGGGCCAGCGCCCGCTCGGCGGCTCATGACCTGCTGGTCCTGCAAGCGCCGGTGGCCATGCGGGTTCACAATGGCGTGGAGCAGGGCGTTCCCGTGGCTCAGGTGCAGGTCGGCGATCAGCTCGCGGTCGCGCCCGGACAAAGGGCGCCGGTCGATGGCTATGTGGATTCCGGGGTTTCAGAGATCGACAACGCGCTGATCTCGGGCGAGACGGCGCTGGTCGCTGTCGGCCCCGGGGCGCGCATTCATGCCGGCGCCCTGAACCTGACCGGGCGACTTGTCATGACCGCCGCCGCGCGCAGCGAGGACTCCACCCTGGCGGCGATCGCGCGCCTGATGGAAGCGGGCGCCCAGAGCCGTTCGGCCTATGTGCGCCTGGCCGACAAGGCTGCCGCGCTCTATGTGCCGATCGTGCACGCCGCCGCCGCCCTGACGTTCCTGGTCGGCTGGGCGATAGGCCTCGGGCCGCGAGAAGCCCTGCTGCGGGCTGCCGCGGTGCTGATTGTAACCTGCCCCTGCGCGCTGGGCCTGGCCGTACCGGCTGTACAGATTGCCGCCAGCGCCAGGCTTTTCCGCAAGGGCGTGCTGGTCAAGTCCGGCGCCGCGCTGGAGCGACTGGCCGAGGTCGATCACGTGGTGTTCGACAAGACCGGGGTGCTGACCGAAGGCCTGCCGCGTCTGGTCGACGCACCGGCCCATCTGGTCGCTCTGGCGGCGCCGCTGGCCCGCGCCTCGCGCCATCCCCTGGCCCGCGCCATGGCGCGGGAAGCGGGCGTGGGTCTGGTCGCCCAAGCCTGTGTCGAGACCGCAGGGCAGGGCGTGGAAGGTCTGATCGACGGGCGACGCGCGCGCCTGGGCCGAGCCGCCTTTGTGGGCGTCAGTCCTGGCGATGAACGGGAGACTGAACTGTGGTTCGGCTTCGACGGCGACACCAAGATCCGCTTTGTCTTCGAAGACAAGTCGCGCGCCGGCGCCGCCCAGGCGATCGCCGATCTCCGCGCCCAGGGCCTGGAGGTCGAGGTGCTGTCGGGGGACCTGCCGGGACCTGTTTCCCGGATTGCCGCCGAACTGGGGATCTCCGCCTGGCGCGCCGGCCTGACGCCGTTCGAGAAGGCCGAGGCGATCGACGCTCTGAAGGCTAGGGGCCGCAAGGTGCTGATGGTGGGAGACGGCCTCAACGATGCGGCCGCCCTGGCGCGGGCTCACGCCTCGATGGCCCCGGGCGCAGCCGTCGACGCCGCCCAGAACGCCGCCGACCTGGTGTTCACCGGCGAGGCGCTGGACGCGGTTCCCACAGCGATCGGCGTGGCCCGCTCGGCGCGGGGCCGGGCGCTGCAGAACTTCACGTTCTCTGCGCTTTACAATCTGGTGGCTGCGCCTGCCGCCATGTTCGGCCTGATCAATCCGTTCATCGCCGCCTTGGCGATGTCCGGATCCTCGATGGTCGTTCTGCTCAACGCGCTGCGTCCGGGGTGGCGGCGATGAACATCATCCTGTTCCTCGCGCCGTTTTCGGTCGGGCTGGGCGCCCTGGGATTGGTAGCCTTCCTGTGGACCATGCGGGTGGGCCAGTACGACGATCCGAAAGGCGACGCGGCGCGCGTGCTCTACGACCATCTGGATGACGGACCGCCATCGGACAACTGATCAGCTCGGCTAGAGCATTTTCCGATAAGTGTGAAACGGTTGTCGGATCGAAAAATGCTCTAAACTTTTGATTTAGAGACCTTTTCGCCCGACCCTGATGAAACAATCAGGTCGGAAAGAGCTCTAGCGACCTCCCTGGCTGCCCAGCGCGAGCAATCCAAACAGGGCGCCTTCGGTCTGCGACAACCGCCAGCCACGATGGATGAACACCGCGCCTTTTCGGAAATCCTCGGTGGCGCGTCGCCGCAGGTCGGCGAGCGTTCCAGCAGTCTGTCCGCTCGGGAACAGCCACATGGCGAGCGTTTTGGCGCTGGTTCCGGGGTTCTGTTCCAGCCAGGCCTTACCGATGCGTTCAACGGCGTCGCGGTCCAGATCGGCGAAGGCGCCCGCTGGCTCGGCGGCGCGGACCAGGGTTGGCAAGGCGGCACCGGCGGTCAGGGCCAACAAGGTGGTCAGGAGGTCGCGGCGGGCAAGGCCCTGGTGGACTGGCGGGGTCATCGGGCGGCTCCCATCTCAAGCTTCAAGTGGTCGGCCAGACGGATCGCCAGGGCCAGAAGGGTCAGGGTTGGATTGGCGATGCCGGAGGTCGGGAATACCGAACTGCCGGCGACATAGAGGTTGGCGATGTCGTGGACGCGGCAATCGGCGTCGACCACGCCCTGTCTGGGGTCGGCGTGCATGCGGGTCGTGCCCATGTGATGACGCGAGGCGTTGCAGATCGCCACATAGTCCTTGCGCTCGACCGGCCAGCAAAGCCGACCCTGGCCCGATGCGCCCAGGGCGTCGCCGACGGCCGCGGCGGTGCGCTCGAAGCTGTCCCAGTCAGCCCGTGAATAGACCCAGTCCAGCTTGATGCGCGGCATGCCCAGAGGGTCAACATCGGCCATATCCAGCGTGATGCGGCTTTCGGGATTGGGAAATTGCTCGGTCATGGCGAAGCAGCCCAGCAATTGGCCTTCGTCCTTGCCGCCGTCGACGCGCGTCGCCGTCTGGCGAATGACCCTGGTCTCGGCCTGGGTGGGTGTGCCCGAGCCTGGCTCGCCGCCATTGTAGAGCGTCAGGGTGAAGTTGCCGGTCTTCATTCGTGTCTGGCCAGACAGGCTGCTGCCGATCACGCAGTGGGGCTGGGCGCGGCCGGGCGGCACATAGAGCGCCATCGACTCGGCGCGCGCCACATTGATCGCCGAGCCTTCGGTCTCGGCATCGCCGTCCATGGCGTAGGTGACGTGGCCCTGAAAGAACCGGCCGACCAGATCGTGGTGGTTGCCAACGCCTTCGGGACGCACCTTGTTTGAGGCCAGCATCAGGCGGACGTTCTCGATGCCGCCGGTCGCCAGCACATAGGTCTTGGCCTTGGCCGTATGGCGCTTGCCGCTCAGGCAGGCCAAGTCGAGACCTTCGACCTTGTCGTTCCTGGCGTCTAGCCGCACCTGGGTGACGTTGGCGTAGAGATAGACCGTGATGTTGGGCGCCTCGGCGAAGTCGGTGCGAAAGGCGTCAAAGGCGGCCTTGTCGGCGCCGCCTGAGATCTTCGAGAAATAGCGCGGGGCGGGGAAGAAGCCGTCCCGGGGATCCAGATCCAGCGGCCTGCGGGCCGGGTCCTGGAGCACCGGCGTGTCGGGGCCGAAGTGCGGGATGCCCAATAGATCGCAGGCCCGGTCATAGAACGGTTGTAGCTGCTGGCGGCTCATGGGCCAGCCGCTGTAGGGCGCCCAGTCTCGCTGGGTGAAGTCGGCCGGGTCGAGCGGGGCGCATTTGCCACCCCAGACGTGAGCCGAGCCGCCGAGGGCGCGGATACGCGACTGCACTGGATAGTCGTTGAACGGGCGGTCCGCATTGTCCGGGCCGCGCATCACACCTGAACCTACGTAGAGCGCCTGGTTTTCCATGTCGATCTCGCGGCCGCCGGCTTCGAGAATGGCGATCTTGATCGGCCCCCCGGCCAGTTCCGTGGCCAGGGTGATGCCGGCCATGCCGCCGCCGACGATGATCAGATCGGCCTCGATCCGGCTGGCGTCAGGCAAGGTTCGGGCGTCGATGAAAGCCATCGTGTTTCCTGTCTGATTGTTTGGAGAGGGGTGGAGGGCGCGCCGCTTAGGCGCGCGCGCCCTTGGCCCTGAGATAGACGATGACGGCGAGGTGGCCGCGTTTGGTGGCCTGGCCGAGCGGCGAGCGGCTTTCGCCCGGATTGGCGACGACGGAGCGGTTCACGTCGGCGCCCTTCTCGACGAGGTAGCGCACGGTCTCCAGGCTGCCCGACTGGGCGGCGTTGATCAGGGGCGTCTCGTCGCCGGGTACGAAGGACTCCACCGAGGCTCCACGTTCGACCAGGGCCTTGACGATGTCGAGGCGACCCCGTCCGGCGGCCATGATCAGCGGGTTGCCGTCGCCGCGGGAGACGAGGTCAGGATTGGCGCCCTTCTCCAGCAGCATCTCGACGATCTCAAGTCGGCCCTGGCGAGCGGCCTCGATCAGAGGCGTGCCATCCCCGGCGATCCGGGCGTCAGGATTGGCCCCGGCGGCCAGAAGATCGCGCACGCCTTCGACGTCCCCTTCGCGGACAGCCTCGAAAAGCGGTTGTCCAAGGTGACGAGCGATGGCGCTGGCCGCCTGTTGCGGTGTTTGCTGGACGGTGCGGACGGGCTGGGCAGCCCAGGCGGCGAAGCCCGCGCCCATGGCCAGTGCGGCGACGGCGGCGGCGCCCGTCATGCGTCGGGCCCGGCCCTGGCGGTGTTGTTTGAGCATGACGAACCTCTCCTTGAGTTGCTTGTTGGCCGAGGCTGGCCAATGGCAGCCAAGCGGCGGCGCGTGCGGCGCCAGTTGGGTCTTCAGCATGGCCTCGCCATAGGTGCGGCGGGCGACCGGGTAGCGGATCAGGACAGCGGCGTCGCATGCGATCTCCTGATCGACCCGCAGGCGATTGGCTCCAATATGGACGAGAGGGTTGAACCAGAACGCGCACTGGACCGCGATGGTCAGGGCGTTGATCTGGGCGTCGCCGGTCGACAGGTGATTGCGCTCGTGGGCCAGGATCAGAGCCTGCTCTTCGGGTGTGAAGCGCAGGGCGAAGTCGGCGGGCAACACAACCCGCGGCGACAGGGCGCCGATCACGGCGGGACCGACCCCGGCGTGCTCGGCATGGAACAGGTCCTTTTCGCCGCGCAGGCGTCCAAGCGACTTCAGGAACCGGCGCTGGCGCTCGGCCTGGACGCCGATAGCCAGCAGGGCGACCAGGGCCCAGATGATGACGAGGGTGTCGCCGATGCGCTGGGGCTGGATGCCCTGCTGAGGGGCGGCTTCCGGTTTGACCGTTGCGGAAGCGGCGGTGGCCGTCGTCGCGACGGCGGGAGTAGCGATGGGCGTTGGCGCAGCCGGAGCTTGGACCGTTATGGTTCTCGGCGGCAGCAAAACCGCGAACACCGCCAGGGGCGCGATCAGCCAGAGGCCATAGGCCGCGCGGGCCCCGAACAGCGAGCGCACCGGACGGCGCACGATCAGCACCACCAGGACAGCGGCGGCGATAGCCAGGTTGGCGCGCAGCAGCAGCGCAAGGATGTCACTTGCCATCTTCGAGGCTCTCCAGCAGACGGCGCAGATCGGCCACGTCCTGGTCGCTCAGTTTTTCGCGCTGTGAGAAATGAGCCACCAGCGGCGCCAGGCGGCCATCGAACAGTCGGTCCAGCAAGCCCTGGCTCTCGGCGTGCACATAGTCGCCCTGGGCGACCAGCGGACGATAGAGAAAGCGACGGCCGTCGCGCTCCGCAGCGATCGCGTCCTTTTTCAGCAGCCGGTTGAGCAGGGTCTTAACGGTCGCGTCTGCCCAGTCCTGATCAGCGGGCAGGGCGGCGATAATCTCGTCTGCGCTGAGCGGGCTCCTGGCCCACAGCGCTTTCATTACCTGACTTTCGGCCGTGCTGATCCGCATGGAGCTCTCCTTGAGCGCCATCGATTACATTCGTAATCGATCTCGTCAATCAACGATTACGGACGTAAACGAAATGTAATATCCGATTTTTGCCAGGAAGCCTGGTGCGGGCTACGGCTTTGGCGACGGCTCGGCGATTTTGGGCGCCGCTCTGGCGCGGACCTACTTGCGGCGGCCCTCTGTCAGGCGACGCCGTGCGGCCGCCCGACGCGCTCTCCAGTGTTCGACATAAGGCGCGGCGAAGGTCCAGGCGAGGGTCGCCGCCAGCAACAGGACGATCGGAATCGCCAGCTTCAGATTCAAGTCCGCCTCCCCAGGCTTTTTTTCGAGGTTAGCGCTGGTCGCGGCGCCGCTCAATTCCTCAAACGTAAGGCGAGGGCCCGACCGGAGAAAGTAACGCATCTCCGGCCGGGGAGGGTCGTCGACGGGTGGGGCCCATCGACGCTGATCGGTTTGCGACGAGGACAAGAGGCTTGCAATGGCGCCGCGACTATGTCGCAGCCGCAAACCCAAGGTTCCCGGCGGATCGCGCCGTTTGGTCGCGCCGGGCGGCGATCCTGCGTGCTTAAACCTGCCTGTCCTCAGCAACGGCCGCGTCAACTGGCTCTTCGTGGTCCGGACGGCCTGGCCCGCGCCGCCAGGTATCGATCGTTTTCATCAGCGGCGTCGCCGTCACGCCGTGAATGAGGATGGAGCACAGGACGATAAACCCCGTGATCGCCCATAGGCGCGCCCAGCCGTCAAACTCGCCGTGATTGAGGCCCCAGGCCAGATAGTAGAAGGAGCCAATGCCGCGAATGCCGAAGAACGACACAAAGGCCCGCTCGCGGCGCGAGTGGGGCGCGCCGATCATCCCGATCCAGCCGGCCAGCGGGCGGACGATGAACAGCAGCGCCAGGCCCAGGGCCGCGTCTTTCCACGTCAGCGGGGCCAGCAGGCCGCTGGCGATGGCGCCGCCTAGCAGGACCAGCACCAGCATCATCAGCAGGCGCTCCACCTGCTCGGCGAAATCATGCATCGCCTCGTGGAACGCATGATCGCGCTCGGCCGCCCGCAGGGTCAGCGCCGCGACGAACACGGCCAGGAAGCCATAGCCATGGGCCGCCTCGGCGGTGGCGTAGGCAAACAGCGTTGCGCCCAGCGCCACCAGACCATCGCCCGTGCCTGACAGCCGCGCGCGCGGCGCCTTGAAGGTGATCCAGCCCAGGCCCTTGCCCACCGCCCAGCCCACCGCGATGCCAGCCGCGATCCGCCACAGGACGTCCATCGCCAGCCAGTGGGTCAGGAGATCGGGCTTCAGAACCCCGCCGGTCGCCGCCAGGGCGACGGCCAGATGCACGAAGGGAAAGGCAAAGCCGTCATTGAGCCCGGCCTCGGAGGTCAGGGCGAACCGCGCCTCGCCGTCCTCCCCCGAACGCGGCGGCCCGACCTGGACGTCGGAGGCCAGCACCGGATCGGTCGGGGCCAGCACGGCGCCCAGCAGCAGGGCCGAGGCCAGGCCCAGGCCCAGGCCATAGACGCCCATCAACGTTACCCCGGCGATCGTCAGGGGCATGGTGATGGCGATCAGCCGCCAGGACGAGCTCCAGGCCTTCAAGCCGATCCGGCGGTCGATCTTCAGGCCCGCCCCCATCAGCGAGACGATGACGACCAGCTCGGTGAGCTTTTCGGTGAGCGTAGAAAACCGCAGGGGATTGGGCCGGAACGACAGCCCGCCAGCCTGAAAGATCACGACGCCGGCGGCGACGCAGAGGATGGCCAGAGACAGCGGCAGATTGCGCAAGGCCAGAGGCAGCCAGGCCACCAGCAGCACGATCACGCCAACGCCGAGCAGGAAGAGAATGTAAGGATCCAGATGCATGGCGCATCAACGCGCTGGTTTGCCGATGGCGCCAAGTCCAAAGCGCCCGATCCGGATTTCGCCCTTGTCTTCGTGACTGCCTTGAGGACTTCGGGCCCCTGATCTTCGCTTCAGCTGGGCGCTGGTCTATCGTGCGGCGCGACCGCGCCGCGCAGGGGCGGCCTGACAGGTGATGATGACGGGCTTGCGAACCCCGTCCGGAAGGGGGCGGAGTGAAGCTGCTGGGGCGTCTGAAATCGCTATATGTGCAGGTGTTGATCGCCATTGCGCTCGGCATTCTGGTCGGCGCGCTGGCGCCGACGGTCGGGGTGGCGCTGAAGCCGCTGGGCGACGGGTTCATCGAGCTGATCAAGCTGGTCATCGCGCCGGTGATCTTCTGCACCGTGGCCGGCGGCATCGCCCGCATGGGCGATATCAAGGCCTTCGGGCGGGTCGGGGTGAAGGCCCTGATCTATTTCGAGGTGGTCTCGACCGTCGCCCTGGTGATCGGCCTGGTCGTCGGCTGGCTGGTCAAGCCCGGCGCGGGCTTCAACATCGACCCGGCGACGCTGGATCCCGGCATCGCCACCGGCTATCTGGCCAAGGCCCACGAGGGCGAGGGCATGGCCGCCTATCTGCTGCACCTGATCCCCGACACCTTCTTCGGGGCCTTCGCTGACGGCAATCTGCTGCAGGTGCTGGTGATCGCGATCCTGACGGGCTTTGCCTGCACGCGGATGGGCGACTTCGGCGACCGCGTGGCCGATGTCCTGGAGGACGTGGCCAAGCTGTTCTTCGGAATCATCCATGTGGTGGTGCGGCTCGCGCCGCTGGGCGCCTTCGGCGCCATGGGCTTCACGATCGGCAAGTACGGCCTGGAAGCGCTGGTGCAGCTTGGCGCGCTGGTGGCGACCTTCTATCTGACCGCCCTGATCTTCGTGCTGGTGGTGCTGGGCGGCATCGCGGCGGCGGCCGGGTTCTCGATCTTCAGGTTCATGGCCTATATCCGCGAGGAACTGCTGATCGTGCTGGGCACCAGTTCGTCCGAGTCGGTCCTGCCCCAGATGATGGAGAAGCTGGAGCGGCTGGGCGCCCGAAAGTCGGTGGTCGGACTGGTGATCCCGACCGGCTACAGCTTCAATCTGGACGGCACCAATATCTACATGACCCTGGCCACCCTGTTCCTGGCCCAGGCGACCAACACCCATCTGGATCTCTGGCAGATTCTGAGCCTGCTGGGGGTGGCCATGCTGACGTCCAAGGGCGCCAGCGGCGTGACCGGGGCGGGGTTCATCACCCTGGCCGCCACCCTGGCCGTCGTGCCGGATATCCCGATCGCCGCCCTGGCCGTGCTGGTGGGCGTTGACCGGTTCATGAGCGAGTGCCGGGCCCTGACCAATCTGGTCGGCAACGGCGTGGCGACCCTGGTGGTGGCCCGCTGGGACGGCGCGCTGGATCGCGAGCAGCTGGCGCGAGAACTGCAGCGGGGGCCGGCCTCGACCACCGTCCTGGTTGACGGGGAAGACGCCGAATCGCGCCATCAGGGATAGAGCGCTCTGATCGCCACATAGGCCGCGGTGGCCAGCACCATGATCGCGAAGGCCCGGCGCGCCAAAGTCGCTCGCGTCGCCAGCGCCCTGGCCACGGGAACGCCCGCCGCGGCCCCGACCGCGCCGCCCGCGATCAGGGCCAGAAAGAGCGGCCCGTTCACCAGACCGGCGGCGGCGTAGCTGAGGCTCGTCGCGGCCCCAAACAACGCCACCGAGGCCAGGGACGAGGCCGCCGCGTTGGCCAGGGTCATGCCCGTGGCCGCCATCAGGCCCGGCGCGATCAGGAAGCCGCCGCCAATGCCGAAGAAGCCAGCCGCCAGACCGGTCCCCAGGCCCATCGGCGCCAGTTTCAGGGTCATGGTCGGGGTCAGGCGCACGTCCGGGTTGCCGGCGTCCTTGCGCGGCAGGAGCATGGAGACCGCGATGGCGGCCATCACCGCCGAAAAGCCCAGCAGCAGCAGGCCGCCGTCCAGGCGCTTGGCCAGCTCGGCGCCCAGCAGGGCCCCGGCCAGGCCCGCGCCCGCGAAGGTCAGGGCGCAGGGCCATTTCACCGCGCCGGTGCGGGCCTGCAGGATCAGGCCGACCAGGGCGTTGACGCTGACGGCCGCCGCCGAGGTGCCGATCGCGACATGCGGATCTCGCACCCCGACGACATAGAGCAGCAGAGGCGTGGCCAGCACCGAGCCGCCGCCGCCGAACACCGCCAGCAGAAGGCCTATCAGCGCGCCGCCAAGGCCGGCCGCGATCAGGGCGCCAAGGTCCATCAGGTCTCTCCCTGTACGGTTTCGAGAAGTACGTTTTCGAGGCGGCCATTTTCAAGTTGGCCATTTTCAGGTTGGGGTGAGGGGCAGAAGACCTCGGCCAGGGCCGCCACCACCTGAAGGGCCGCCGGGTTCTCGATCCTGTACCAGACCGTCAGGCCTTCGCGGCGCGTGGCCACGACGCCTTCCTCCCGCAGCACCGCCAGGTGTTGCGAGAGCGCCGATTGCGACAGGCCGGCGGCGGGCCGCAACTGTCCCACCGACCGCTCGCCATCGACCAGCTGGCACAGCAGCCTCAGCCGGCGCTCGTTGGCCAGGGCCTTGAGCAGCTTGGCGGCGCGTCCGGCGCTGGCCTCGAACCGGATCATGTCGAAATCGCCTGGCTCGATCATGGGGTCTATATATCACTTGAATCTAATTTAGCAACGTCTAATATATGGCCATGACCCAAGCTCCTCTCGCTCTTGAGCCCCTGTCGGTGCAGGCCTTCTTCGATACGGCGACCAACACCGTCAGCTATCTGCTCGTCGACCCCGACACCCGGGCGGCGGCGATCATCGATCCCGTGCTGGATTTCGACCCCAAGGCGGGTCGGCTGTCGACCGCTTCGGCCGATCGGCTGCTGGCGGCGGTGGCCGAGCAGAACCTCAACCTGCACTGGATTCTGGAAACCCACGCCCATGCCGACCACCTTTCGGCGGCTGACCACCTGCGCGCCGTGACGGGGGCCCGCATCGTGATCGGTGAACAGATCACCCAGGTCCAGAAGGGCTTTGGCGACCTGTTCGAAGCCGACGACGTCGATCCGGACGGCGGTGTCTTCGACCTGTTGGTCAGGGACGGCGACCAGATCCCGCTGGGCGGACGCATGATCGAGGTGTTGCACACGCCGGGCCATACCCCGGCCTGTGTCAGCTACCGGATCGACGACGCCATCTTCGTGGGCGACACCCTGTTCATGCCGGACTACGGCACGGCGCGGGCGGACTTCCCCGGCGGCGATGCGGCCACGCTCTATCGCTCGATCCGCAAGATTCTGGCCCTGCCGCCCCGGACGCGGATCTTCATCGGTCACGACTATCTGCCGGCCGGGCGCGAGACCTTCGCGTGGGAAACCACCGTCGCCGAGCAGCGGGCGGCCAATGTCCATGTGCATGACGGCGTGGAAGAGACCGACTTCGTGGCGATGCGCCAGGCCCGCGACGCCACCCTGGCGGCCCCCACCCTGATCCTGCCGGCCCTGCAGGTGAACATCCGCGCCGGCGCCCTCCCGCCGGCCTCGCCCAGTGGTCGGGTGTTTCTGAAGCTGCCGGTGAACGCGCTGTAGGGGCAGGGGAGGGGCTCCGGATCATGGTCGCGTCGGGGCGCCCCTCTGTCGCTTTGGGAGAGCTCCCCAGGGGGCATCGGACATGCGGTCTCAGCCTCACGCGGCAAACCGCTGAGTTAGGTGGGGAGGCGCGAAGCGGCCGGGGCGAACCCGGATGACCGTGATGATGATTTGCGTTTCGGCTCGACCTGTCCGCTTCGCAGAAACTGTTCTTGCGTGAGGATCGGGCCAAGCGAGCGTCTTTCAGCTCTGATACCCAAGAGCCCCCGGACGGGCACGGACCAAGGTCGATCGGCTAATCCGTCTCGACCCCCGACGATCCGCGATAGGCGGGTTTACGATCCCTCGCCCTGTCGCTCCGCGCTGTCCCTCCGACGGTCTTTCCCGTGGCCCCGGATCTATCCAACGAACAGGCCACATTCCATCCCGCCGCGTGACCGCGCGGCCCCGCTCAGCTCCATCCCCATCGCCGCTGTTGGGCCGGATCCAGGCGCCTCCCCCTGCGACGGGGACAGGCTCAAGAATACGGGCGGCGTGTCAGCTGAACCAGGGGTTCCCGCCACAAGGGCGGGAATGACGGTGATCTATTAGAACGGCGCCCCGCCGCCCCTCGCGCCGAAGGGAGGCATCCTTAAATCCCACACCACTCCAGCCGAACTCAATGCACCGCGCAATCGACAGGGTGGTCTGAACGCCCCGGCCGCGCTAACACCCCTGCATGGCGCGCACCAAGCAAGGCTCTGAGTTTGAAATCGAGGTCGGCGGAGAGCCCTATGTCTGGCGACTGCATCGCCAGCCGGGGTGGTCCAGCGACTCGGCGACCCGGCACGGCATGGCCATCGCCGTGCGACACAGGGACTGGCAGCGCGAAGCGGTGGTGGAGTTTCCGGCGGGGCCGGAGCCCCGCTATGGCGCGCCGCTGCTGAAAGCCTCGCAGATCGATCTCAAACTGGTGTCGAACGCCATCGCCTCGGCCATCGAGGCAGGATGGGAGCCGATGTCGCGCGGCAAGACGGTGGCGATCATCGTGGACGCCAAGGGCTCCTGACGGCCCGGGTCGGTGGCGGCGATGCCCGCCCCCTCACCAGCTATCCACCCGCACCGCCCAAGGACGCGCTGAACCGGCTGCGGCGTCCAGCCCGCCGACCAGCCAGCGCCGGGTGTCGGCCGGGTCGATCACCGCGTCTATCTCAAGCGCCGCCGCCATGCTGGTCGCCTTGCCGGCCGCATAGAGCCTGGCCACCAGCTGGTCGTAGAGGGCCTTTTGCTCGGCCGGATCGCTCAGGGCTTCCAGCTCCTTGCGGTAGCCCAGCTTGACGGCGCCTTCGAGCCCCATGCCGCCGAACTCGCCCGTCGGCCAGGCGGCGATGAAGGCCGGCGAGTGGAAGCTGCCGCCCGCCATGGCCTGGGCGCCCAGGCCGTAGCCC
>NCEV01000049.1 GCA_002280875.1 Caulobacter sp. 32-67-35
GGGCGCCTTCCTGGGCGCCGAAAAACGCCTGCGCGTCGCCGCCCGTCGCCATCTGGACGAAGCCGTGCTGGCCACCGGCGTGCCGTTCCTGGGCAAGCCAGGCCACGCCCAGTTCCTGAAGGAACTGCATCAGGTCAGCCAGAAGGTCGCCGGCGTCCGCCGCTTCGGCGCCGCCGCCCTGGACCTGGCCTGGGTCGCGGCCGGCCGCTTCGACGGCTACTGGGAGCGTAATCTGGGCGCCTGGGACGTGTCGGCCGGCGTGCTGATGGTCACCGAGGCCGGCGGCAAGGTCTCGACCATCGAGGAGCACGGCAACCCGGTCGAGGGCGCCTCGATCGTGGCCGCCAACCAGGACCTGCATCCGCTGCTGCTGGAGAAGCTGCGGCTGGCCTGATGCTGATGGCCCGAGCGCTGTGTCAATCAGCGCTCGGGGCTGCTCAATATCACTTAGGAAAGCCTGTACGCTCGATAATGGCCCAGTAGGCCAGCAACCCTCCAAGGACGAGCGTTAGCAAGCTGGCGGCGCCTGTGACCCATGCTGTCCATAGCAGCCACGTCTGTTCTTCGCGGAAGGCGAGGAGGTATTGGTTGAAGTAGGCCAACATCGCAGTCAGCAGTCCAAGGGCAAGCGACAGCCCGATCAAAAAGACCGCCAAGCTATAGTTTTGCGTAAAGGCGTTGGGAGGGGCTTTCTGAGCACCTAGCGCAATTAGAGCGACGAGCGCTCCAGTTTGAGTGGCTACCAACGAGGTTACAAACAGCCGAGCGAACTCGTATGCCGATTGGACGGCAATGAGTTTCATCTGACGGTCGTGAGCTTCTTGCGAATCTTGGTTTGTCATTTCATCCCCGCGCCTTCTGAAAACTCTACCACATATCAGATGGGGCTCGCTCTCATCGGCGATGCGAGCCGACAGCCCGACACGCGCAGTCTCTCGCCAAAATGTCACAAGTCAGCGCTAAATCGCCGCCATGACCTTGCTGACCCGTCGCGCCCTGACCACCGCCGCCCTCGCCGGCACCTTCCTGCCGGGCCTGGCCCGCGCCCAGGGCAAGACGCCCCTCGTCATCGCCCACCGGGGCGCTTCGGGCTATCGCCCCGAACACACGGCCCTGGCCTATGAGCTGGCCATCGCGCAGGGCTGCGACTTCATCGAGCCTGATCTCGTCCCCACCAGGGACGGCCATCTGGTGGCCCGCCACGAGAACGAGATCGGCGGCACGACCGATGTCGCCGCCCGTCCGGAATTCGCCGCCCGCAAGGCGACCAAGACCATCGACGGCCAGTCGGTCGAGGGCTGGTTCACCGAAGACTTCACCCTGGCCGAGCTGAAGACCCTGCGCGCCCGCGAGCGCCTGCCGCAGCTGCGCCCCGCCAGCGCCGCCTTCGACGGCCAGGCCCAGATCCTGACCTTCGACGAGGTGGTGGCGATCGCCAGGGCCGCGACCACGCGCACCGGCCGGACCATCGGCGTCTATCCGGAAATGAAGCACCCAAGCTATTTCGCCTCCATCGGCCTGCCGGTCGAAGAGCGGATGCTGGACGCCCTGAAGCGCAATGACCTCAACTCCGCCACCGCCCCGGTGTTCGTGCAGTGTTTCGAGGTCACGCCCCTGAAGACCCTGCGCCACAAGACGCGCGCCCGGCTCGTGCTGCTGGCCGACGCCGAGGGCGGCCCGCCTGACCTGCCGAACGTCAAATATGCCGACCTGATCACCGCCGAGGGCCTCAAGGGCGTGGCCGCCTATGCCGATGGCCTGGGTCCGCATCAGGCCCTGGTCATCCCCCGCGCCGAGACCCTGCTGCCGGCCACCGCGCTGGTGAAGGACGCCCACGCCGTCGGCCTGCAGGTGCATCCCTGGACTGTACGGGCGGAGAACTATTTCCTGCCGCCGGCCCTGCGCCGGGGCGACGCCGCCCGGGCCGACTACATGGCCCTGCCCGGCGAGGTGGCGCCGCTGCTGAAGGCCCTCTACGCGGCCGGCGTCGATGGGGTGTTCAGCGACTTCCCGGACCTGGCGGTCGCCGCGCGCTGAGTTTCATTACATTTGGTTCATTTGCCGCCCGCCCCGCGCGGGGGCAGCGTGCGCGCCTCACGTTCGATCGAGGCGCTTCAATGATCACCCGTCTGGCCAGCCTGGCCGCCGCTCTCCTGCTCGGGGCCGCCGCGCCCGCCCTCGCCGCTTCCGCTGGCGGTCCCAAGCTGGACGTCATCGCCAGGGACTTCGTGGCCCTGACGCTGGAGGCCGGCGAGCGCGAGCCCGGCTATGTCGACGCCTATTACGGCCCCAAGGAATGGGCCGCCGCCGCCAAGGCCAATCCGCGCGCCGTGCCAGCCCTGAAGGCCGAGGCCATCCGCCTGACCGCCGCGACCAAGGCCGTCGATGACGCCTCGCTGACGCCCGACGAGCGCCGCCGCAAGGCGTTCATGCTGGGCCAGCTGAAGGCCGCCGAAACCCGCCTCGCCATGCTGGAGGGGCAAAAGTTCAGCTTCCAGGACGAGGCCGAGGGCTTGTTCAGCGTCCGCCCGCCGATCAAGCCCCTGGAAAGTTTCGACCCGATCCTGGCCCGCATCGACAAGCTGGTCCCCGGCGACGGCGACCTGGCCGCCCGCGTCGACGCCTTCCAGAACAAGTACGTCATCCCGGCTGACAAGCTGGACGCGGTGATGAAGGCCGGCATCGCGGCCTGCAAGGCCAGGACGCAGGCTCACATCAAGCTGCCCAAGGATGAGAAGTTCGACCTGGCCTTCGTCACCGGCAAGCCCTGGAGCGGCTACAACTGGTACAAGGGCGGGGCCCACAGCCTGATCGAGATCAATACCGACCTGCCGGTCGCCATCAGCCGCGCCGTCGACCTGGGCTGCCACGAGGGCTATCCGGGCCACCACGTCCTGAACGCCATGCTGGAAGACAAGCTGACCAACGCCAAGGGCTGGGTCGAGTTCAGCGTCTATCCCCTCTATTCGCCGCAATCCCTGATCGCCGAGGGCTCGGCCAATTACGGCATCGCCCTGGCCTTCCCGGGCGCGGAGAAGGTCAAGTTCGAGCGCGAACAGCTCTATCCGCTGGCGGGCCTCGACCCCAAGACCGCCGACACCTACGACGCCCTGATGGCCGCCAAGGCCGATCTGGCCAGCAGCGAAAACACCATCGCCGACGCCTATCTGTCGGGAAAGATGGACAAACCCGCCGCCATCGCGGCCTTGGCCAAATACGGCCTCAGCTCGGTGGCCCGCGCCGAGAAGCGCCTGAGCTTCATCGAGACCTACCGGTCCTACGTGATCAACTACAACCTCGGCCAAGAGATGGTCCGGGCGCATGTCGAGCGGGCGGGGCCGAGCCAGGACGCGCGCTGGAAGGCGATGGAAGCGGTGATCAGCGAGCCTACGACACCGGCTGATTTGGCGAGGTAGTCAGCGAAGCCCTTCTCCCCTTGCGGGAGAAGGTGGCGACCGCACGTCGACGGATGAGGGGTCGCGCAATCGCCGACGCCTCATCGCAGCGGAACTGACCTTCGACCCCTCATCCGGCCGCTATCGCGGCCACCTTCTCCCGCAAGGGGAGAAGGCAGATCAAGCCGCCTCCACCCCGAACTGCAGTTTCGCCAGCCGCGAATACAGCCCGCCGCGCGCCGAAAGCTCGGCGTGGGTGCCCTGCTCCACGACGCGGCCGTCCTCCATGACCACGATGCGGTCGGCTTTCAGGACCGTGGCCAGGCGGTGGGCGATGACCAGGGTGGTGCGGCCGGCCATCGCCGCGTGCAGGGCCTGCTGGACCAGGCGCTCGTTCTCGGCGTCCAGGGCGCTGGTGGCCTCGTCGAGCAGCAGGATCGGGGCCTGGCGCACCAGGGCGCGGGCGATGGCCAGGCGCTGGCGCTGGCCGCCCGACAGGGTCTTGGCGCGCTCTCCCACCGGGGTGTCGAAGCCCTGCGGAAGGGCCTCGAGGAAGCCGGTGGCCTGGGCGGCGGCGGCGGCGGTGCGGGCTTCTTCCTCGGTGGCGTCCTCGCGGCCAAAGCGGATGTTGTCCAGGGCCGAGCCCGAGAACAGCGGCGAGTCCTGGGCCACCAGGGCCATGCGCTGGCGCACCTCCGCAGGATCAGCGTCGCGCAGATCGACGCCGTCCAGACGGATGACGCCTTCCTGCGGGTCGTAGAAGCGCAGTAGCAGCCGCAGGACGGTGCTCTTGCCCGCGCCAGAGGGTCCCACCAGGGCGACGGTCTCGCCGGGCCTGACGGTCAAATCAAAGCCCCGCAGCGCCGGCAGATCCGGGCGGCCGGGATAGGCGAAGGTGACGTTCTCGAAGGCGACCGCGCCCGTGGCGGGGGTCGGCAGGGTCCTGGGCTTCTCCGGCGCGGCGATGCCGGGCCGCGAGTTCAGCAGCTCGGCGATGCGCTCCATGGCGCCGGCGGCCTTCTGGACATCGCCCCAGACCTCGCCCAGGGCGCCGATCGAGCCGGCGGCCATGATGGCCAGCAGGGCGAACTGGGCCAGGGTGCCGGGGGTCATCTCGCCGGCCAGCACCAGACGTGCTCCGGTCCACAGCAGCAGGGTGATGCCGCCAAACGCCAGCACGATGACCACCGCCGTCATGCCCGCCCGGGCGCTGATGCGGCGCACAGAGGCCTGGTAGGCCATCTCTACGGCTTCACCAAAGCGGCCAAACGAGGCCTTCGCCCGGCCAAAGGCCTGGACGGTGTCGAGCGCGTCCAGGCTCTCGCCGGCATAGCCCACCGCGTCGGCGAAACGATCCTGGGCCGTCACCGACAGCTTGCGCACCTTGCGCCCCATCAGGAACATCGGGGCCAGCACCACCGGCACCATCAGCACGATGAAGCCGGCCAGCTTGGGGCTGACCACCGCCATATAGCCCAGGCCGCCCACGAGGCTGAGAAGGTTGCGCACCGCCACCGACGCCGAGGTGCCCACCAGTTGCTCGACGATCGTGACGTCGGTGGTCAGGCGCGACAAAACCTCGCCGGTGCGGGTTTTCAGGAAATAGGCCGGATCCAGCGTCAGGGTATGGCCATAGAGCGCGCGGCGCAGGTCGGCCACGACCCGCTCGCCCAGCCGGGTGACGAAGAAGAACCGCGCGGCGCTGGCCACGGCCAGCACCAGGGCCACGGCGCCAAGGCCCAGGAAAGCGCCATTGACGTCCGCCTCGGCCCCGGACGCAAACCCCTTGTCGATAACGCCCTTGAAGGCCGCCGTCAGGCCCAGGGTGGCGCCGGTGGAGAACAGCAGGAAGAAGCCGGTGGCCAGGGCGTCGCCCACATGGGCGCGCACGAACGGCAGCAGATGGGCCAGGGGACGGATGTCCTTGCGGCGGGGGCGGCGGGCGGCGGCCTCGGCCATGCCCTGGGCCAGTTCGGCCCCGGCGCCGGGGCGTCCCTCGACCGAAATCTCTCCGCCGTTCACATCGGTCATCAACTGTCCCTTGCCAAATTCGCGCGTGTTCTTTATAGCCGCGCCTCTTCGAGGGCCACCCGCAAGGGAGTCCGCTCACCAACTTTCACACCGCCAGTCGGTTGGACTCGCCCGATGAAACAAGACATTCACCCCGACTATCACTTCATCACCGTCACCATGACCGATGGCACCAGCTATCCGACCCGTTCGACGTACGGGAAAGAAGGCTCGGTCCTGGCGCTGGATATCGATCCGCGCGTCCACCCGGCCTGGACCGGCGGCAACGCCCACCTGCTAGACCGTGGCGGCCGCGTCTCGCGCTTCAACGCCAAGTTCGCGGGCTTCACCAAGAAGTAGCCCTTCTCGCCGCAAGGGCGACGAAAAGCCGGCTCCGCGTTTGCGGGCCGGCTTTTTCTGTGCCTGGTGCTCAGGCGTCAAAAAAGCCCGCCCTCTCGGCGAGAGGGCGGGCTTTTTGTTGGGATGATGGGGTGGCTTAAGCCGCGCCGAACGCTGCCGCGAGGCGGTCGAACTGGGCCTGGACCGGGCGGGGCGCGTCCTCGAGGGCGACCTCGACATACATCCGCTTGTCCAGGTGACGCACGCGCTCGTACAGGCGCTCGGAGCGCTGCAGCAGGTTGACCAGGCCGTAGGGCAGTTCCTCGACCGCGGCGCCGATCACGACGGCTTCCTCGGCCAGGCGGTAGCTTTCGGCGCAGGCGGCCTCGGCGGCCATCTCGCCTTCCTTCACCGCGCGCTGCACCAGCAGCCACGAGGCCACCTGCATCAGGCGGGTGGTCAGGCGCATGCTCTCGGTGGCATAGGCCAAGGCGGCGTTGCGCGAGAGGATCTTGCTGTCGTGCCGACCGGCGCCGTCGAGATAGCCGGCGGTCTCCTCGACCAGCATCATGCCTTCCTCGAACGTGCGGTCGAACAGCTCCGACTTGGCGAAGTCCTGGATGACTCCGGCGCGCCAGGGCGTCGACGCGGATGCGTTCAGTTCGGTCATAGGTACTCAATGCCCCTTCGAAAGGCCGCGAGAACGTCTCGCCTGACGCAAGGACTGCAACCCCCGTGCCAACCGAACCCGTCCCGTTTCGCGACCCGCCCCCTTCGAACCTCGACACGTCTGGAACAAAGGCGGTTACCGCCTTTAGATATTGATTAAGGTAAACGAATCCCTAGTCGAGGCGACCAAACAGCGCATTGGCGGCGTCGCGCCCCGCGCGCTTCTTGTCCAGCTGGGTTCTGGTGCGCGTGATTTCGGCCTGCAGGGCCTCGATCCGCTCCTCCAGCTCGGCCACCCCATAGATCTCAAGGTCTTCGTGTGTCGTCTCACTGAGGGCGCGACCACTGAAAGCGCGCGGCTCGACGGGTTCCTCGAACATCGACTGGCTCCCCAAGACCTATGAACGTCCTTTTCGATCCTCCATCTGACGCCTACCTAGGGCGCAAGGCAAGCTTGAGGGATCACAGACCATGTCCGACACGATGACCGCGATCGCCATCGACGGCGGCAAGGGACCGGCCGACGCTCTGGTCCCCACCACCCTGGAGCGCCCGGTTCCCGGCCCCGGCGAGATCCTGATCAAGGTGGCGGCGGCCGGGGTCAATCGCCCCGACCTGATCCAGCGCCTGGGCTATTACCCGCCCCCGCCCGGCGCGCCGGCCACCCTGGGCCTGGAGGTCGCCGGCGAGGTCGTCGCCCTGGGCGAGGGCGGGGGTCGCTGGCGCGTCGGCGACAAGGTCTGCGCCCTGCTGGGCGGCGGCGGCTATGCGCAATATGCCGTGACCGACGCCCGCCACGCCCTGCCGATCCCGGCCGGCTTTGACATGGTCCGCGCCGCCGCCCTGCCCGAGACGGTTTTCACCGTGTACGCGAATGTGTTCGAGCATGGCGCGCTGAAGGCCGGCGAGACCCTGCTGATCCACGGCGGAACGTCCGGAATCGGAACAACCGCCATCGCCATGGCCAAGGCGGCCGGCGCCCGGGTGATCGCCACCGGTCGCGGCGCCGACAAGAAGGCCAAGGCCCTGGAGCTGGGCGCCGACATCGCCGTCGACACCAGGACCGAGGACTTCGCTGAAATCGCCCGCGCGGCCGGCGGCGTCGACGTGGTGCTCGACATGGTCGGGGCCAGCTATTTCGAGAAAAACCTGCAGGCGCTGAACATCGGCGGCCGCATCGTCTACATCGCCGCCCTGGCCGGTCCGGTGCTGGAGGTCCCGATCATGCAGATCATGCAGAAGCGCGCCACGATCACCGGCTCGACCCTGCGCCCCCGCTCGGCCGACGAGAAGGCCCGCCTGACCGCGCAGATCGAACGCGTGGTCTGGCCCTGGATCGCGGCCGGCAAGCTGACCCCGATCATCGACGCGACCTTCCCGCTGGAAGAGGCCGCAAAGGCGCACGCCCACCTGGAGGCGGGTGAGCATGTGGGCAAGGTGATGCTGGTGGCCTGATACCTGACTTTGGCCTGGCCCCGCCCCAGCGGTCCGGCCTAATGTGGCGCTTTCTCCGAGGGGGTTTTGATGTTCAAGCGTACGGCGGCCATGGTCGCGATTTTGATGATGGCGGCCTCGCCGTCGCTGGCGGGCGACCAGGACTTCACCCTGAAGAACCGGACCGGCTACACGATCGACCAGGTCTATGTGTCGGCCACCAAGACCGATGACTGGGAAGAAGACGTCATGGGCAAGGACACCCTGGGCGACGGCGAGTCGGCGGACATCACCTTTGGGGCCTCCGAAGGCGCCTGCAAGTTCGACCTCAAGGTGGTCTATGACGACGAGGAAGAGGCCATCTGGGAAGGCCTGAACCTGTGCTCGATCTCGACGGTCTCGATCAGCTACAACCGCAAGACCGGCGAAACCTCGGCAACCACCGACTGATCCTGACACCTTGATCGGAGAACGGGGCTCTATCGCCGCCGCGCCATCGATGGCGTGACGATTGATCCCCGTTCCCTTTCATCACGAACCGGATTATAGGTCCCGTTGAACATCCCGCCCGGCCGAAAGGCCGGGCGCCGTCATTTCTGGAGGACCGCATGTCCGACATCCTGATGCCCAAGGCGACGGCCGTCTGGCTCGTGGACAACACGTCGTTGAGCTTCGAGCAGATCGCCGATTTCTGTAATCTGCACCCGCTGGAAGTGCGCGGCATCGCCGACGGCGAAGTGGCGCGCGACATCCGCGGCGCCGACCCGATCGGCAATGGCCAGCTGACCCGCGAAGAGCTGGACCGCGCCCAGGCCAATGACGCCTATCGCATGAAGGCCCAGGTCAGCCGCCACGCTGAACTGCTGAAGCCTCAGAAGAAGGCCCCGCGCTACACGCCCGTGTCGCGCCGTCAGGATCGCCCCGACGCCATCGCCTGGTTCCTGCGCCACCACCCCGAGGTGACCGACGCCCAGATCTCCAAGCTGCTGGGCACCACCAAGTCGACCATCGACCAGGTGCGTCAGCGCTCGCACTGGAACGCGGCCAACATCAAGCCGGTCGATCCGGTGACCCTGGGCCTGGTGGGCCAGCTGGAGCTGGACGCCCTGGTCAAGAAGGCGGCCGAGAAGAAGGCCAAGGACGACCTGAAGAAGGGCATCTTGCCGGAAGATCCCACCCTGCGTCCCGCGTCGGAGACCGGCGTCGTCGAGACGCCCGAGGAGGACGAAGAGGCCGATTACCGCAAGTCGCGGGCCGAGCCCAAGGCCGAGGACGTGTTCGGCAAGTCGACCTATGTGGCCGACGATGAGGACGAGGACGACGAAGACTGATCCCGTCTCGCGACCCATGAAAAAGGCCCATTCCAGGACACTGGAATGGGCCTTTTCTATATGATCTTCAGTGCAGCTGGGATCTGAGGCCCTCGATCTCTTCCTTCAGCCTGAGCTTTTGTCGCTTGAGCTCTCGAAGTCGGGTCGCATCGCTGGCGGGACGCTTGGTCTCTTCCTGGATCGAGCGATCAAGGTTCTCGTGACGGGACCCAAGTTCGCGGATACGGGATTCGATCGCCATGGCTGTCGGCTCCTTGCTGTTGACCTTAAGGAGTGAACACCCGCTGCGCTCGGCTGTCAGATCACATATGGTTGCACGCGGCCCCGCTTGACGTAGCGCGCCTTACTCCCGTGTCGGACGAAAATTCACCATGCCGGACCCCATCAAGACCGCCGATCGCCCCAGACTGATCGTCGGAATCTCAGGCGCTTCGGGCGTTATCTATGGCATTCGCGCCCTGGACGCCTGCCGTGACCTGGGCGTCGAGAGCCATCTGGTGCTCTCCAAATCGGCCGCCCTGACCCTGTCGCAGGAGACCGATCTTTCGGTTTCCGAGGTCAACGCCAAGGCCGATATCGTGCATCGCGCCGCCGATGTGGGCGCCGCCATCGCCTCGGGCTCGTTCCGCACCCTGGGCATGGTCATCGCCCCCTGCTCGGTGCGCACGATGAGCGAAATCGCCAGCGGCGTAACCTCCTCCCTGCTGACCCGCGCCGCCGATGTGGTGCTGAAGGAGCGTCGGACCCTGGCCCTGATGGTGCGCGAGACGCCGCTGCACCTGGGCCATCTGCGCACCCTGACCAAGCTGTCGGAGATGGGCGCGGTCATCGCCCCGCCCCTGCCGGCCTTCTACGCCAAGCCGGACTCGATCGCCGAAATGGTCGACCAGTCGGTGGGCCGGGTGCTGGACCTGTTCGACCTGAACTGGCGACCCGTCAAACGCTGGGGCGAGGACATCGCGCCGATCGCCGGAAAGAGTGAAAGTTAACGCCATGACGCTCTGGGACTGGGCTTTGCAAGTCTATGCGCGACAGGATGTCGCGGACGCCTGTCTGAGCCTGCAGGACGCCCACGGCCAGAACGTGCCCTACCTGCTGTGGGCCGCCTGGGCCGCCGGCGAGGGCCGCGTCGCCGACGCCAAGGCCGCCGCCCGGCTGATGAAGCAATGGGACGCCGAGGTGGGCGCGCCCCTGCGCGGCGTGCGCCGGGCGCTGAAGGCCCCCTTCCCGGCCGTCGCCGACACGGCGCGCGAACCCTTCCGCCAGGCGCTCAAGGACGTGAAGCTGCAGGGCGAGCGCGTGCTGCTGGAGAGCCTGGAGGCCCTGAGCGGCCCCGCCGGTCCGCCGCTGGACGTTCTGGAAGGCCTGCTGGCCGCCGCCGCGGCGTCTGGCGATCCGCCGCGCCGCTCGGCCCTGGAACGCCTGGCGACGGCTTTGGCGTGAGGCCCTTTACGCGCCAGCAGCCTTTGCTATCTATCGGGGCTATCTATCGGGTTGGCGGGCCGGCCGAGGGGAACCATCCATGACCGATGAACCGTCGACGAACGACGACGAGCCGTCGGACGAGTCCGACCACGCGATCGAGCGCCGACTGTCGATCCTGCGCGAGGAACACCAGGATCTGGACGCCGCCGTCCAGGCCCTGGAAGAGCGCCCTCAGCCCGACATGCTGCAGATCGCCCGGCTGAAGAAGAAGAATCTGGCCCTGCGCGACAAGATCGGCCGTCTCGAAGACATGCTGATGCCGGACATCATAGCCTAGAGCATTTTCCGATAAGTGTGAAACGGTTATCGGATCAAAAAATGCTCTAAACTTTTGATTTAGAGCCCTTTTCGCCCGATCCTGATGAAGCCATCAGGTCGGAAAGGGCTCTAGAGCATTTTCGAGCGAAGTGGGCTCCGGTTCGCGTGAAGAAAATGCGTTAAAACAAAGATCTAGCCGGGTAGCCGGCCCTTGGCGGCCACTTCCGACTCCGGCCGCTTGCGCACCACGAACTCGATGGCGCATTCGGTGGTCGGCAGCCGCGTCTGATCAAAGCGACCCATGCCGTGATAGAATGTGCTGTTAAGGCACTCGATCTTCTGGATCTCGGCCTGCGGGCCGATGTGGCGCAGCAGGTCGACCACATTCAGCGAGCGCTCGCTCCATGACTCGGTCTTGAAGACCGTGAACGTCCATTTGTGGTCATCGTTGAAGGTGCTGGGAAACACGCCCTGCTCATAGAGGTCCTCGTCGGGGACCATCACCACCATGTGCCCGCCGGGCTTGAGCACGCGCAACCAGTTGCGCAGGCTGACCATCGGATCGACCAGATGTTCCAAACAGTGGCTGGAATGCAGGAAATCATAGGTCTCGTCGGCCACCGTCTCCAGGACCTGGCCGTCGCCCTGCGGCAGGTCCCAGGTGTCGCAGCCGGTCATCAGCGGAAAGAACGGCTTGAAGCTGGACAGCGGATCGGGCGCGCCGCCCACATCAAGGCCCTGACCCACGAAATAGTGGCTGGCGAACTTGGGGTCGTGCATCCGGCGAACGATGGACTTGGCGCACTCGTGTGTCATGCGGGACCCCTGTGACGAACGCCGTTCATCGCCCAATTTGCCGGGTTTGTCAGTGCGGCCCGGTCAGTGCGCCCCGGTCAGTGAGCTTGGCAGGCCTCAAGGGCCCGCACGCCGCTGAGCAGGCGAGCCGGGGTGATGGGTTTTTCGAGGCGGGCGTCGGCCCATTCGTCCTCACGCAGCCGGGCCGGATCGACCGCGGAGGCCAGCAGGGTGCAGGTCAGGCCGCCGCGACGCTCGCGAACGGCGCGGATCAGTTCCCCGCCGGTCATGCGCGGCATGAAGAAGTCGGTGATCACCAGATCGGGCGCGAAGTCGTCCAGCGCGTCCAATGCTTCGACGCCGTCCCGGCACACCAGGACGTCGAAGCCGGCTTCGCTCAGCGTGATCTCGTAGATCATCGCCAGGATCGGATCGTCCTCGGCGATCAGAATTCGCTGCATCTCGCGCCCCACACGCTCCGACCCACAGTCAGAACGCCTTTGCTTAACCAACGATTAACTTGGTAGCGCGCGGCGCCGGCCTGAGTCCCCGGTCAAAACGTCGCAAGACCCAGAGGTGTGCTGGCGGGCTAGGCTTGCCGGCGCTTGCGCACGAACATCGCCGCGTCAGCCTCGGCCAGGGCCACTTCGGGGTCGGATCCCGGCGCGATCTCGCGCACGCCCCACGAAATGTGCAGCGGCGCCGACCATTCGCCAAACTCGACCGGCGTGTCCTGAACCGCGGCGGCCAGGCTGGCGGCCTTGAGCAGCGCAGTGTCCTTGTCGGCCTGGGCCAGCAGCACGGCGAACTCGTCGCCGCCCATCCGTCCGACCACGTCGCTTTCGCGCACATTGGCCAGCAGACGGCGGGCCACAGCCTGCAAGGCCGCGTCGCCCGCCGCATGGCCGAAACGATCATTGACGCTCTTGAAGCCGTCCAGATCGAAGAACACCACGCTGGCCGGCGAGCCATAGCGCTGGGCGAAGGCGGCCACGCGCTTCATCTCGCGCAGGAAGGCGCGGCGGTTCAGCACAGGGGTCAGCACATCCTGGTCGGCCTGGAACTGGGCTTCGTTCAGCCGCAGCTTCAGCCGCGAGACCTCGGCCCGCAGGTCGTCGATCTCGCTCATCAGGGTCGACAGCGCTTCCTGCACCTGGGGCGTCAGGTCGGCCTCTGTCAGACCCAGAAACGCCGCGCTATCGGGGCTTTGCGTCTCACGCACGGCGACCTGGGCCCCCGCACGGGCCAGGGCCCGCTTGCGGATGGCGGCAAAAGGTTCGGTCCGGGCGCCGGAAATCTTCATCAGGTCGGGAATCGCTTGTTGCGCAGCTTGGTCAATTGTTAACGGGAACGGCGTTCGGCGCAATCGGGGCGCGTTTTAGTCGCAGGGCCTTGGCGTCGCACGCCGCGTTCAGGCCAAGGGGCGCCCGTTTCGAAGGCGCGCAGGGCGTTTTGGGCTTGCGCAAATGCAAGTGTCGCGCATACGGGGCGGCTTTCAGGCCCGCCGCCGCCAAGGGGACCTCGACGCCTATGCCCAACGAGATCACGCCGCCCGTCACCTCGCCCCCCGTCGCCATCATCATGGGCAGCCGCTCCGACTGGCCGACGATGAAGGCCGCCGCCGACGCGCTGACCAGCCTGGGCGTCGCCTTCGAGGCCAGGGTAATCTCGGCCCACCGCACGCCGCAGCGCCTGTTCGACTTCGCCAGCGGCGCGCAAGCTGCGGGCTTCAAGGTGATCATCGCCGGGGCCGGCGGCGCGGCCCACCTGCCGGGCATGGCCGCCGCGATGACCAACCTGCCGGTGTTGGGCGTGCCAGTGCAGTCCAAGGCCCTGAGCGGCCTCGACTCCTTGCTTTCCATCGTCCAGATGCCCGGCGGCGTGCCCGTGGCCACCCTGGCGATCGGCGAGGCCGGGGCCAAGAACGCCGGCTTGCTGGCCGCCCAGATCCTGGCCCTGTCCGACCCCGCCCTGGCCGAGCGTCTGGCCGCCTTGCGGCAGGCGCAGACTGACAGCGTCGCCGAAAGCGTCGAGGACTGACCGGCATGACAGACACGGCCCCTCCCGCCCCCTCCTGGCCCCTCCTCCCCGGCTCGACCATCGGCATTTTGGGCGGCGGACAGCTGGGCCGGATGCTGGCCCTGGCCGCCGCGCGCCTGGGGTTCGATGTGGTCATTCTCGACCCCGAGGAAAACAGCCCCGCCGGCCGTGTCGCCGCCCGCCAGATCGTCGCCGCCTATGACGACCGCTGGGCCCTCAAGCGCCTGGCCGACGCCTGCGACGTGGTCACCTATGAGTTCGAGAACGTCCCGGCCGACACCGTCGCCGAACTGACCGCCCTGGGCTGCGTCGTCGCGCCGGGCGCCAAGGCCCTGGCCGCCGCCCAGGACCGCGTCGTCGAAAAGAGCTTCCTGGCCGAGATCGGCGTACCCACCGTGGCCTTCGCCGCCGTCGACGACAGCGAAACCCTGACCGCCGCCATCGCCAAGATCGGCGCCCCCTCCCTGCTGAAAACCCGCCGCGAGGGCTATGACGGCAAGGGCCAAGCCTGGATCCAGCGGGCCAGCGAGGCGCAGGCCTCGTTCGAGAAGATCGGTCGCCAGGCGGCCATCCTCGAGGCCCCCGCCGATTTCGGGCGCGAGCTGTCGGTCATCGCCGCGCGCAGCCGCGACGGCGAGATCGCCTGCTATCCGCTATCGGAAAACCACCACGAGGGCGGCGTGCTGAAACGCACCTCGGCCCCGGCCAAGGTCACCACCGCCACCCGCGACCAGGCCGAAACCATCGCCATCCGTATACTGACGGCCCTGGATTATGTGGGCGTGATCGGCGTGGAGCTGTTCGAGCTGGCCGGCGGCAAGCTGCTGGTCAACGAGTTCGCCCCCCGCGTCCACAATACCGGCCACTGGACCCAGGACGGCTGCGAGGTCGACCAGTTCGAGCAGCACATCCGCGCCGTGGCCGGCTGGCCCCTGGGCCCCACCCAGCCCCTGGCCCATGTGGAAATGACCAACCTCTTGGGCGCCGATGTCGAGGCCTGGCGCAAGCTGGCCGCCGAACCCGAGACCCGCGTCCATCTCTACGGCAAGGGCGAGGCCCGCCCGGGCCGCAAGATGGGCCATGTGAACCGCCTGCGGGGGCTGAAGGACTAAAGGGGTTCCCTTTATCCATCGCCCTAACTCAAGTTTGCCTTCCCAGGCACAAGGCCTGGGAAGGCGGGCTGATATTGTTCTGGGATAGGATGATGGAACGCCCATGACCGAACAAGCGATCATCGGCCTGATCGGCGGCCTGAGCTGGGAAAGCTCGGCCCAGTACTACCGGCTGATCAACGAAGCCGTGCGCGAGCGGCTGGGGGGCGTGGCCTCAGCCCGCGTCCTGATGTGGTCGTTCGACTTCGCGCAGATCGAGGCCCTGCAGCACCAGGGCCGCTGGCCCGAACTGGCCCGCCGCCTGGCCGACGCCGCCCGGGCGCTGGAGGCCGGCGGGGCCGACTTCCTGGTGCTGTGCACCAACACCATGCACCGCGAGGCCGACACGATCGAGGCGGCGGTCCACATCCCCCTCCTCCACATCGCCGACCCCACCGCCCAGGCGATCAAGGCCGCCGGCCTGACCCGGGTGGGCCTGCTGGGCACCGCCTTCACGATGGAGCACGACTTCTATCGCGGCCGGCTGGAGAAGACGCACGGCCTGGAGGTGCTGGTCCCCGACGCCGAAGACCGCGCGGCCGTGCATGACATCATCTATCGCGAACTGGTGGCGGGCCAGGTGCTGGACGCCTCCCGCGAGATCTATCGCGGCGTGATCGCCCGGCTGGTCGAACGCGGGGCGCAGGCGGTGATCCTGGGCTGTACGGAGATCATGCTGCTGGTCGGCCAAGCCGATAGCAGCGTTCCGGTGTTTGACACGACGGCGCTGCACGCGCTGGCGGCGGTGGAGCGGGCGTTGGGGGGCGGCGCGGGAAGCTGACGTTGCAGATGTCGGTTGTGGGTGGTTGTCGGACGCTGGCAACGGTTGCTGGCGCACACTCATCTGATAGGCTGCGGAGATGACTGTCCGATCTGCAAAGCTGATTTCAGGTTTTACTGCCGGTGCACTACTCATGGTCGGCGGTCTGGTGTGGCTTATAGCTTGGGAAACGAATAATGAATGTGCCGATGCGATACGGCAGACGACAGGCAGCAGCGGATACCCTGCCTACCTATACGCTTCCTTAGTCAAAGATTGCGCCGTGGCGGCGGATAGATACTTGTTCATCAAGTTTGCGTCGCTAGCGTCCGTGCCCATCGCCTTGCTTGCTTGGCTGAAGCTGCAGCGTTTGCTGCGGCGATAATATTGTCCGCTCAGGGGTCGAAAGCGCCCTTCGTCTCATGGCCAACAAGCGGACGCCCCGCGTCCCGCTCATCCTTAAATCTCTTTGAGGCTGCAGCGTGCCGGACTGGAAAGGTCTGTCAAGGACGGCGCTCCGCGCCGCCGCGGAGCGGCCGCCCAGAGGGCGGTCCTTGAGAGACCTTTCCA
>NCEV01000050.1 GCA_002280875.1 Caulobacter sp. 32-67-35
GGTGATCGCAGCCGTCAGCGTCGTCTTGCCATGGTCAACGTGACCAATGGTGCCGATGTTGCAGTGCGGCTTGTTACGTTCGAACTTTTCCTTGGCCATGGTCTCTACCTTGCGCGCCGGCGGCTAATGAGTGTGGGTCACTATTATAGGGGGAGCTGGAGCGGGTAGCGGGAATCGAACCCGCATCCTCAGCTTGGAAGGCTGCTGCACTACCACTGTGCTATACCCGCCCAATACACCCCATCGGGCTAGCGGGGTCGCGTCGGCTCCCGGTCTCTGGCTTTGGCGTCCTGCCTTGATCGCCTAGAGGCGGTTCAACGCGCGTGGTGGGGGAAGCAGGACTCGAACCTGCGAAGGCGTACGCCAGGGGATTTACAGTCCCCCCCCTTTGCCACTCGGGACATTCCCCCAGCGCGCGTTGAGCAACCTCAATGCGACCCTTCCCTGCTCACGGCGACCGGCGAACCGTCCGTCATGAAAAAGGAACAAAAGCTTCCTTGAGCTGGGTCGGACGGTGCTAAAGCAGCGCCGTCCTGGCTCGCGGAAACCCTCAGGGCCCCAAATCGGAGCGCGTCTTATAGTGTCCTCTCATTCCGAACGCAACGACCGCCGGAAGCCTTCTGCTCCAGGACGTGATTTTAGTCACAAGCCACGGAATAAACAGAGCTTTTCCAAGGGCGGAAGCGACGATAAGGACTGGATTTGGGGGATTCACGCTGTCGAGGCGGCCCTGGCCAACCCCGCCAGACCCGCGCCGAAGCGCCTGTTGGCCACCCCGGACCGGGCCAAGCGACTCGCGCCGAACTGGGCCAAGCTGCCCTGCCTGCAGATCATGGAGGGCGGCGATATCGCCCGCCAGCTCCCGCAGGGCGCCGCGCACCAGGGCCTGGCCCTGAAGATCGACGAACCTGAACCCCTGTCGATCGCCGAACTGGGGACGCCAGCCCAGGGCGTGATCGTCATGCTGGACCAGATCACCGACCCTCAGAACGTCGGCGCCATCTTCCGCTCGGCCGCCGCCTTCGGGGTTCGCGGCGCCATCTTGCAGGATCGCCACGCCCCAACGCTCTCAGGCGTCCTGGCCAAGACGGCGGTCGGCGCCATCGACAAGGTGCCCTATTCGCGCGTCGTCAATCTGTCACGCGCGCTTGAGGAACTGGCCGACATGGGCTGGCGGGCCATCGGCCTGGCCGGTGAGGCCGAAGAAACGCTCGATATCGTGCTCGATGGAACGCCGACCGTACTTGTTCTGGGTTCGGAAGGTGAAGGAGTCCGCAGATTGGTCGCAGAGCATTGTGATGCCATGGGAAAAATTGCCATGCCGGGCGGTTTCGAGAGCCTGAATGTGTCAGCCGCGGCGGCAATCGCGCTCTACGAGGCGTCGCGAGTTTCGCGTAAGGGATGAAATGAGTTCGTGAATCTTCTTTAACCGTTTTGATTTCGTCGCAAGCTCATGCTTCTCTCATGGACAAGGTTCCGCGAGTGCTGCTCGCTGGAACACTCTTGCATGGGATCGGGGGACCCGATGTTTGGACGTCATACGCGTTTGGCTGCTCTTGGCGCTTCGGCGCTGGGCGTTTTGGTGATGGCTGGTTGCGGCGCAGGGGATGTGGACACCACGCCCTACGCCATGACCGAGACCCGCGCCGAGACCGCGCCGGATCTGATGGGCGCGCCGCCCGCGCCTGACGCCGGCTCGGCGCCCGACGGGCTGCTGGGCGCGCCAACGCCGGCCGCAGCGCCTGTGCCGGTGACCGTGCAGCCCTCACCGAACAAGAGCTCGACGCTGAAGACCTGGCGTCGCCCGGACGGGACGCTGGTGACCGCCATGCGGCCCATCCCCAATCCCAAGGAGCGCCGCGCCGTTCGCTATGCGCCGCGCGCATCCTCCGCGCCCGCCAATCGCGCTGCTGTTGCATCCGCCCCGGTCGCCAAGCCCGTGGCCAAGCCGGTCACCGTCGCGGCCGCGCCCGTCCTCAAGCCGGTGGCCCCGATCACGCCGGTCGCGCCGCTGGCCAAGGCCCCGACGCCCGCCATCCCAGCCGCCGTCGCGACCAAGCCGGCCAGCAAGCTCGACCAGTTGCAGGCCGCCATCGCGCCGGCCGCCACCAAGGGCGCTGTCCTGGCCGCCGGAGACAGCCTGGGCAAGGGCGAGGCCGGACAGGTCACCCTGTCCCTGCCCGCTACCCTGGGCGACATGATCAAGGCCGAGGCGGCCAAGCTCGGCCTCGGCAAGGCCGCCGCCAAGACCAGCGCCTACGCCAAGCTCGAAGGCGAAGGCTATGAGGTCACGCCGAACGGCAAGCAGACCGCTGTGGTCAAGCCGGGCGAGCCCGCCACCTTCGCCTGGCAGGTCAAGCCGGGCGAAGGCGCCAAGGGCCAGCTGAAGTCGGAATTCGGTGTCGACCTGAACGGCGTCAAGCCCGCGCAGTCGTTCTCGCTGGGCGAGATCGTCAAGCGCGTCGCGCCGCTGAAGGAAGAAGCCAAGAAGAAGACCAGCGGTCTTCTGTCCAAGCTGAACATGCCGGGTCTGGATCGCGACGTCACGCTGCCAGGCCTGGGTCAGGTTCCCATGAAGTCGGTTCTGGGTGGCGCTCTGGTGCTGCTGGCCGTCATCATTCTGGCCATCATCTCGCGCAACGCCGCGGCCAGCCGCGCCCAGGCCGAGCGTCGCCGCAAGTTCCGCACGCTGACCGACTATGGCCGCAACGAGATGGAACCGGATGAAGCGCCCAAGACGGCGCACGTAGCCTACGTCAACCCCATGGTCGCCGCCGCTGGCGGCGCTGCTGCCGCCACGGCGGTCAGCCATGGACATGACGATCATGGCCATGACGATCATGCTCATGCCGAAGCGCATGGCCATGAAGACCACGCGCATGGTGACCACGGCCCTGAGGCGCACGCCCATGACGATCATGGCCACGCCGATCACGGGCATGACCATCACGCCCATCCCGAGCCTCACGCGCCGGCCGAGCACGTGGCCCATGTGAGCCCGGTCGCCGCAGTCGCATCGCACACGGCCCATGACGACCATGGCCATGATGCTCATGCTCATGATGCTCACGCTCATGGCGATCACGCCCATGACGCTCATGCTTCAGGCGATCACGCGGCCGAACACGGTCACGACGCTCATGCCGATGAGGCTCACGCCCACGGCGAACCTGCGCATGGCGACCACGGCCATGACCCCCACCACGGCAAGACGCTTGAGCACGCTCACCACTAGTCGTGCTTGCAACACCGCCCGCCCTGCCGCATGAGAGGTCATGTTTGACGCTCTGATCGCCCAGGCGGGCGGGCTGGAAGGCCCCCTCTTCGCCTTTCTGCAAGTCCTGATGATCGACCTGGTTCTGGCCGGCGACAACGCCGTGGCCGTCGGCCTCGCGGCGGGCGGTTTGCCGGTCAAGCAACGCCAGAAGGTCATTCTGTACGGACTTGGCGCAGCCGTGGTGCTGCGCATCGGCTTTGCGCTGATCACCACCTGGTTGCTGGGCATCATCGGCCTGCTGCTGGCCGGCGGCGTACTGCTGCTCTGGGTCTGCTGGAAGATGTGGCGAGAGCTGCGCGAGCAGGCCACCCATGATCAGGCCGACGCCGTCGCCTCGATCGACGGGGACCCGACCACCGAACCGCGCGCTCGACCCGTCAAGACCTTCAAGCAAGCCTTCATCCAGGTGCTGATCGCCGACGTCTCGATGTCACTCGACAACGTGCTGGCCGTGGCCGGCGCAGCCCGCGAACATCCCGGCATCCTGGTCTTTGGCCTGCTGCTGTCGATCATCCTGATGGGCGTCGCCGCCTCGGCCATCGCCAACCTGCTGCACAAGCATCGCTGGATCGGCTTCGTCGGCCTGGCCATCGTGCTGTATGTGGCCATGCACATGATCTGGGAAGGCCATCGCAGCGTGGTCATGGATCTGGACAAGACCAGCGCCTACAACGCCTCCGCGCCAGCCTTCATCGATATCGGTCCAGACGAACTGGCCGATCACATGAAGCACAAGAAGTAGGCTTCACCGTCCCGGCAGTGGCGGCATGTCCAGACGCCGGGCATGGGCCATGTCGCGATAGAGGCGCAGGATCGCCTGATCGCGCGCGGTGTCCCCCGCCGCCTCGACAGCCTCGTGCAGGCTGATCAAGGCGCGGCGCAGGAGGGCGTTGACGCGATCAAGGCTGGCCAGTGAAAAGTCGCCGTCCGGTCCGCTGGCGGCCTCGGCGAAACCTTGGCCGTAGTCAGGCGCGGCGTCCGACACCAGGGCCCGGATCGCGCCATTTTCCCAGACCCGCGCGGTCAGCCCGCGCTCGGCCTCCTGGGCGGCCAGCAAGGACAACAGGGCCGTAGCCCCCACCTTGCCAGCCGTGAACTCTCCCGCCGATTCCGGCGGCGGCGCCTCGGCCAGGCACAGGAAATTGCCAACCAGGATGTCGGGCAGGCTCGGGGTCATGACAGGCCCTCCAGGCGCATGAGGCCATCGGCCAGGATCTGGTCGTGTCGCCTAGCGGTGTACCAGCCGGAAAAGGCCAGGACTGGATCCTTGAAGCCGCCGTCGCGATATTCCCGCGCCGCCGAGGTCCAGATCGCCTGGCCCTTCACCGCGCTGAACAGGCGCCACCAGGCCAGGGCGTCGGGATCAATCGACAGGCCACTGGTGTGGCTCCAGATCGCCAGCGCTTCGGATTCGGGGATCATGCCGCCCACGCGCGTCTCGTCATAGTGCCCCCAGAGCGGATCGATCGCCCAGGCCAGGTCCTCCAGAGGATCGCCCAGATGCGCCATTTCCCAGTCGAGGATCGCCAGGATCTTGCCCTGGCCGTCATGCAGGAAATTGCCGGTGCGATAGTCGCCATGCACCACCCGGACGGCGGCGGCCGGCGGCGGCGGCGCGCGGCGCAGACGGCGGATGGCGGCGCGCACGATGGGCTGGGGGTGCTGTTCGTCGGCCTCGATCACATCGGCCCAGTGGTCCAGCGCCACGCGCCAGCAGTCGCCCGGCGCGGGCATGGTCGCGGCCCTGGCCAGCGGCAGACCCGCGGGATCGGTCGCCGCGATGGCGCCCAGAGCCGCGAAGAACGCCTCGCCGATCGCCTGAGCGTGCGCGCCATAGGGCTGGACCGTAAAGGGCGAAGCCGCCGCCCCGCCATCGACCCGAGCCATGATGAAGAACGGCCGCTCCAGCTCCGCGCCTTCGGCTTCCAGCACGATCGGCTCAGGCACGGGCGCGCGGTCGTGGAAGGACTGGAAAGCCAGATATTCGAGGCTGCGATCGGTCTCGATCAGGCTTGCGGCCGGGTCGCGTCGAAGGATCAGCGGCCGAACCGCGCCATCGATCACGGCGTCGAAGCGATAGGTCTCGCGGCTGGCCCCGCCTGGAATGCGCGACAGGTCCCGCACCGTTGTCGGCGCACCGAAGTGGCGGGTCAGGTAGGCTTCGAGCCGCTCGGCCAGGGTCATGGAGCGACATCCAGGATCGACGTGAAGCCTGAGGGCGCGTGCGGCCCGAGCACCAGTTGCTCGAACACCCCCCTTCCGATCCGACTGCGTCCCTGCGCGTTCGTGAAGACCACGCGGCTCAGCGCCTGGACGTGCAGGTGATGCGGCAGGCGACGTTCCAGCTCGGCGGTCACAAAGTCCTCGCGTTCCACGGCGAGATCCCCGTGGTTGAGGCCGTGGGCCCAGGCCGGGTGACCATAGCCGAGGCCCAGCATGAAGAATTCGGTCTGGGGCTGGATCGTCATCTGGCCGCCGGCGCCGAGATCAAGACTGGCCGCCGAAGCGTGCCGCGAGCCTGACCGCCAGTCGATGGCGCAGACCGAGTGCTCGAACTCGCCCTCCCCGTCTTCGCGCCCGCCATCGCCCAGCCACAGCGCCCGGCGGTTCCAGGGGCGGCCCAGTTCGTCGTCATTGGTGTGGAAGAACAGGCCGCCATCCTCGAAATTGCAGGGCGACCACAGCCAGAAGAACTGCATCGGCGACGGCGGCGCGGCTTCCTGAGGGTCGCGGGCCCCGATGGGCCGCACGCCCCACGACCGGTCGCGCGTGCCAACGAAACCGTCGACGCTGGAGTGAACGCCGTCGACCTCGATCCAGCCGCTATAGCGGCCGTTCTGGGTCAGGCGGGTATAGTCGAGGAAGGTGCGGGGACCACTGCGGCGGATGAAGCGCGGCTCCTCGATCGGAAAGGCGCGGCCTTCGAAGACGATCTCGGCGCGGATAGCGTGCGCGGGCGCCTCGACCGTCAGCTTCAGGCTCTGCAGCGGCTCCAGCACATCAATGCGGATCGGTCCGACTGTCAGGTCCATCCGCTCCATCCGCAGCCAGCGGCTGGCGTGCAGATTGATCTGCTTGCCGTCCTTCATCACGCAAAAGGCGGCGTCGGCGATGTTGAGATGCGGATAGACCCCGAAGGCGGCGGCGAAAAACAGATCGCTTCCATCGCCATCCAAGGCGTAGCCATTGAAGAAATAGCGGTCATAGAAATTGCGATCCGTGCCGGCATAGGCCACAGGCTCCGGCGTCTGATGGATCGGGTAATCGTCACCCCAGGTGAGCGCCATGCCGTCCTCCCAAACTGCCCGCGCCTGGCCCTCTGACGGGGCGGCTTTACGGGCAGATGAACGACGTTAAGGTCGCGCCGAACGATTGCAACCGTGACGGAGCGTAAACCCCATGGCCATCTGGACTCCCAGGACCTGGACAGGCCTGGCTGCGCTGAGCGGACTGTGCGCCGTGGCCCTGGGCGCCTTTGCCGCCCACGGGATCGACGCGCCCAAGCCGGCTGAATGGCTGCGCACCGGCTCGCTATATCAGATGACCCACGCCCTGGCGGTGCTGGGCGCCTTCGCCCTGCACCGGACCGGCGCGCGGGGCATGGGGCTGGCCGCCGGGCTGTTCCTGGGCGGAACCCTGCTGTTCTCCGGATCGCTCTACGCCATGGCCCTGGGCGGGCCGCGTCTGTTGGGCGCGATCACACCGCTGGGCGGCCTGGCCTTCATGATCGGATGGGCCCTGCTGGCCTGGCGCGCCTTCACCCTGCCCGCAACCGACTAGGCGTCAGGCTTGGCGGCGCCCTTGGGCAAAGCGATCAGGAAGATCGCCAAGGCCGATCCCACCAGGCAGATGAACATCACGCCGGCCATCGGGCGCGGCGAGCCGTCATGCAGCAGGCCGCTGACCCAGGACGCGATGGCCCCGGCGCCAAACGAGGCCGAGCCCATCAGGGCCGAGGTCGAGCCTGCACGCTTGGGATCAACGCTCAGCGCCCCCGCCATGGTGTTGCCCCCCATCAGGCCGTAGGTCGACAGCGACAGGAACAGCAACGGCAGCACGCTCCACTGCCCGCCCCAGCCGGTCCAGGCCGCTCCGACCAGCAGGAAGGCAAAGACCAGCGAAGCGAGGCTGGCGCGCATCAACACGTGGTCGGGCGTGGTCCGGCGCAGCAGCAGCCGGTTGATCTGGCTGGCGCCGATGATGCCGACGGCGTTGAAGGCGAAGATCAGGTTGAAGACCAGCGGCGAGTGGCCGTAGGTCCCCATGATCACCTCCGGCGCGCCGGAGATGTAGGAGAACAGCACCGCGCCGTTCAGGGTCCCGGCCAGGCCATAGCCGACCAGACGCCGCATCCGCAGCAGCGCGCCAAAGGCCTTGAGCGGGTTCTCGGACCGGGCCTGGGCCTCGGTCTCGGCCGATCGCGACTCGCTCAGCCCCAGCGCCACCCAGACGCCGATCGCCAGGCCAAACACCGCCAGCGTCCAGAACACCGCGCGCCATCCGGCGATCAGCTGGATGATCCCGCCCAGCTGCGGCGCCAGCACGGGCGCGAGACCCATGATCAGGGTCATCAGCGACAGCACCCGGGCGGTGTCGGCATGGCTGAACCGGTCGCGCACCACGGCCCGCGCCACCACGGCGCCCGCGCAACCGCCCAGGGCCTGGATGAAGCGGGAGGTAATCAGGGCTTCGATGGTCGGCGCCAGGGCGCAGGCCACCGAGGCGATGAAATAGACGCCCACGCCAAACAGGATCGGTCCGCGACGGCCAAAGCGGTCAGACGCGGGGCCATAGATGAACTGGCCGATGGCCATGCCGGCGAAGAAGGCCGCCAGCGTCGCCTGGGTCTGGTCGGGTCCGGCGTTCAGCGATCGGCCGATGGACGGCAGGCTCGACAAGTACATGTCGATCGACATCGGGGCGAAGGCGGTCAGGGCCCCCAGCAGCAGAACCAGTCTCCAGGGTGTGGCGGCGGGAGGAGCGACAGCGGTCATGGCGCGCTTCTACTCCCGTTTGACGCTAGGTGAACCCCTAAACCGGGCTTGCCCCGCGCCCAGCGGACCGGCACGGTAATCAACAATCAGATAGGGCCGGAAACTCGCAGGAGACGCCAATGACCGTTCAGGAAGAGCGCCCGTTCGCCCCGCCCATGCCGCCGCCGTCGTTCGCGACGGTCAACGGCATTCGCATGGCCTACTACGAGGCCGGCCCGCGTCAGGGCGTTCCCATCGTGCTGTGTCACGGCTTTCCCGAGTTTTCCTATTCCTGGCGCCACCAGATCGCGGCCCTCGCCGCCGCAGGTCGATGGGTGATCGTCCCTGACCAGCGCGGCTATGGCCTGACCGATCGGCCCGAGGCCGTCGAGGCCTATGACATGGAGCACCTGACCGGCGATCTGGTTGGGCTGCTCGACCATCTGGGCGTCGAAAAGGGGGTGTTCTGCGGCCACGACTGGGGCGGCATCATCGTCTGGGCCATGCCGCTGCTACATCCCGGTCGCTGCGCCGGGATCATCGGCCTGAACACGCCCTTCACCCCCCGCCTGCCGATGGATCCGATCGAGATGTACCGCCGCGCCTATGGCGACGAGATGTACATCGTCCACTTCCAGAAGCCCGGGATCGCCGACGCCCAGCTGGGCGCCGATCCGGAGAAGACCATCCGCTACTTCATGCGCCTGCCCGGCGACAGCGTGGAAGCCTTCGAGGCCCGGCCTGCCGAAAAGCGCAGCCTGGCCCTGCAGGAGGGGCTGGCGCGCTACGACCCCGCCACCGATCCCAACCAGGTTCTGCGCCCCGAAGAGGCGGCGGTGTTCGCAGAGACCTTCACCCGCACCGGTTTCACCGGGGGCATCAACTGGTATCGCAACTTCACCCGCAACTGGGAGCGGTCGGAACACCTTCCGCGCCGGATCGACGGCGTGCCCTGCCTGATGATCATGGCCGAGCACGACGTGGTCCTGCCCCCTTCCCTGTGCGACCGCATGGGCGAGCAGATCGAGGATCTGGAAAAGGTGCTGATCAAGGGCAGCGGCCACTGGACCCAGCAGGAAAAGCCCGCCGAAGTGAACGCCATCCTGATCGACTGGCTGGGCCGGCGCTTTCCGGACTGATCGTTATTGGATCCCGGCCGCCATTTGCTCGGCGCGGCGACGCATCGCCGCCGCCAGTTGCAGCAGGGCCAGGGCCGAGGTCTCGTCGCGCTGGGCGGCGCGCATCGAATAGACCTGGGCCAGGGCGTACAGCGCCTCCACGCGGTCGACGCCGCCATCGGCGAAGGTTTCGCCAATCGTGCGGTCCAGTTCGGCCAGCTGGCGCGGGGTGAGCATGCCCAGCAGCTCTTCGTCAGTCAGATCTTCAGGCGAGTCCATGTCCTGAACATAGCAAGTCGCCGGGCCGGCGCATCCCCGATCGATCTTCCGTTCACAGGACGCGGTGAAGCGCGCTAGACTCAGCCCATGGATCGCAACGCCTCCCCCGTCGTCATGTCTTCTACCGGCCGGCGCGGCCTTTTTCGCGAGGTCGAACCCTATTCGTTTGGCTGGATGCCCACGGGCGGTCCACACGAAATCTACTATGAGGAATGCGGCAACCCGCGCGGCAAGCCCTGCGTGATCCTGCACGGCGGCCCCGGCGGGGCGGTCAATCCGACCATGCGGCGGTTCTTCGACCCGGCCAAATGGCGCATGGCGCTGTTCGATCAACGCGGCTGCGGCCGCTCGCGGCCCAATGCCAGCCTCGACGACAACACCACCTGGAGCCTGATCGAGGATATCGAGCGGCTGCGCGAACATCTGGGCGTCGAGAAGTGGACCGTGTTCGGCGGCTCATGGGGTTCGACCCTGGCCCTGGCCTACGCTATCAAACACCCCGACCGGGTCGAGGGCCTGGTGCTGCGCGGCATCTTCCTGCTGACGGAAAAGGAGCTGCGCTGGTTCTATCAGGACGGCGCCTCGATGCTGTTCCCCGACGCCTGGGAGCGTTTCCTGGCCCCCATCCCGGAGGACGAGCGCGGCGACCTGATGAGCGCCTATCACCGCCGCTTGGTGGCCCAGGACCGCAGGGTTCAGCTAGAAGCCGCGGCCGCCTGGAGCCAGTGGGAAGGCGACACCATTTCGCTGCGAGGGCCCGAGGCGCGTCCCCCTAAGTTCAATGAAGAAGACTTCGCCATCGCCTTCGCGCGGATCGAGTGCCACTTCTTCACCCACCGCGGCTTCTTCGAGCACGACGGCTGGATCCTGAAAAACATCGACAAGATCAAGCACATCCCCGGCTGGATCGTGCAGGGCCGTTTCGATGTGGTCACGCCGCTGGATAGCGCCTGGAGCCTGCACAAGGCCTGGCCGCAGGCGCGCTTCGACATCATCTGGGACGCGGGCCACGCCTCGACCGAGCCTGGCGTCATCGACGGGCTGGTGCGCGCAACCGAGGCGGCACTGGTGTCCAACAGCGGCTGACCGCTGCTACATCAGCGAGCCCTTGCCGCTGGTCACTTCGGTATAGCGGTGAACCCGCACGGCCTGGACCAGGCCAAAGCCGATCATCACCGTCAGCATCACGGTGCCGCCATACGACAGCATCGGCATCGGCACGCCGACCACCGGCGCCATGCCCATGACCATGGCGCCATTGATCAGCACATAGAGCGCGAAGGTGGCGGTGGTCCCGGCGGCGGCCAGGCGTCCGAAATGGCTGTGGCTGATCGAGGCGATGCGCAGGGCCATGAAGATCACCACGCCATACAGGAACAGCACGCTGAAACAGCCCAGGAACCCGAACTCCTCGGCGAGGGTGGCGAAGATGAAGTCGGTCTGCTTCTCGGGCAGGAAGTTCAGCTGGCTCTGCGAGCCAAGACCAAAGCCCTTGCCCATCAGCCCGCCCGAACCCAGGGCGATCTTGGACTGCATGATGTGATAGCCGTTGCCGGACGGATCGGCCTCGGGGTTCATGAAGGTCATGATGCGGTTGCGCTGATATTCGTGCAGCACGAAAATGATGAAGGGCGGGATGGCGACCAGCACGCTGATGATCCCCGCTACGATGATCTTCCAGGACAGGCCGGCCAGCACCACAATGGCCAGGCCCGTGGAGGCGACCAGCACGGCGGTGCCAAGGTCAGGCTGGTGAGCCACCAGCAGCACCGGCGCGGCGATCATCGCCGCCGGGATCAGCAGCCGCCACGACATCCGGGCGCTGTCAGCTGAGAGGCCGTGATAGTAGCGCGCCAGGGCCAGGACGAGGCCGATCTTCATGATTTCCGAGGGCTGGAAGCGGAAGCCGCCGATCGACAGCCAGCGCTGGGCGCCCAGGGAGGTGTCGCCGAACAGTTCCACGGCGACCAGCAGCAACAGTCCCACCACATAGACGGGATAGGCGATCATGAACCACAGGCGCAGGTCGATCATGGCCAGCACGATCATCAGCACGAAATAGATCCCGAACCGCACCAGATGCTTGGCGGCCCACGGCTCCCAGGACGCGCCTGCGATCGAGAACAGCATCAGCGCGCCAGCGCCCGCGATCAGGCAGAGGGCCAGACAGAAGGTCCAGTCGATCTCCATGAACTTGATGATCGGCCGGTCGCGTTCGCCGGGCCGGCTGAGGCCGCCGCTGAGGGTCATATGCGCGGCTCCTGCGGCGTGCCGGGTGGCGGCGCGCCGACGATCGGATCTTCCGGCGCCGCGCCCTCGATGAACGCGTCGGGCGGCGCGTCGGGCATGGGCATCGGCTTTTCGATGCGGGCGCGGATTTCCGGGTCCTTCAGCAGCGCCACGCGCATCACTTCGCGGGCCCGGGGGGCGCCGGCCGAGCCGCCGCTCGAGCCGCCGTGCTCGATGATCACCGAGACCGCGTAGCGCGGATCGTCGTAGGGCGCGAAGGCGACGAACAGATTGTGGTCCTTCAGCCGCCAGCGCACGTCCTTGCTGTCGCGCGAGACGCCCTTGTCGAAACTGCGGACCTGGGCGGTGCCGGTCTTGCCGGCCATCTGGATGTCGCCGAGACCCAGCTGGCTTCCACGAAAGGCAGTGCCGCCGGCGGCCGACACTGCCGCCATGCCTGCGCGAACATAGGCCAGATGTTCGGCCGAAAAAGGCAGGTCCGGTACCGACGCGCCGCTGGGCTGCTCCACGCCGCCGACCGACTTGATCAGGCGCGGAAGCAGGGCCTTTTTCGCATTGGCCAGGCGCGCCGTCATGACCGCCAGCTGCAGCGCGTTAACGGTCAGGGCCCCCTGCCCGATCCCATAGCTCGGGGTTTCTCCCGGAAACCAGATCTGGTTCGCCGGATTCCGCTTGAAGGCGCGCTTCTTCCACGCCGGGTCGGGGACAAGACCGCGCTTTTGCCCGGGTATGCCGATGTCGAAGATTTGACCAAAGCCCATGGCCCGCGCCGCATTGGCGATGGCGTCAGGTCCGATTCGTAGAGCGGTCTGGTAGAAATAGATGTCGCACGAGTTCTTGATCGCATCGTTCATGTTCTGCGACCCATGGCCGCCCGGCTTGTGGCAACGCCAGGTGCGACCGCCATAGTACCAGCCCCCGCCGCAGAACACGCGCTGTTCGGGATCGACACCCGCCGACAAGGCCGCCAGCGCCACGGTCGGCTTGAAGGTCGAGCCCGGCGGATAGGTGCCGGTCATCGCCTTGTCGAGCAGCGGCTTGCGTTCGTACTCGGCCAGGGCCTTGTACTCGGGGCCGCTGAGCCCCTTGACGAAACGGTTGGCGTCGAAGCTGGGCCCCGAGACCATGCACAGCAGGTCGCCCGTGCGGCAGTCCATCACCACGATGGCGCCGCTCTCCTCGCCCATCACTTCAAGGGCGCGGTTCTGGATGTCGGCGTCGAGGGTAAGGCGGATTTCCTTGCCTGGTGTCGGACGGATGTCGCCTTCCGGGTCCAGGCGCACGACCCGGCCCTGGGCATCGACCTCGGCCTTGGTGGCGCCCGCGCGACCACGCAGGTCGGTGTCGAAGGCCTTCTCCACGCCCTGCTTGCCAATGCGGAAGCCGGGATGGTGCAGCAGGTCCTGGTCCTGGGTTGGGTCCTTCTCGGCCGCCGCCAGATCGCGGTCCGAGACCTTGGCGACATAGCCGATGACGTGGGCAAAGGCGCCGCCGAACGGATAGACCCGCACCTCGCCCATGTCGGCGGTGACGCCGGGCAGTTCGGGCGCGCGGATATTGACCCGGGAAAACTCCTCCCAGCTCATGTCTTCCATGATCGCCACCGGCGCCTTGCGCGGCGCGCGGGCGATGTCCTTGATCAGGCGCGCCCGGCGCGATCCATCGATCGGCACCAGCTTGGACAGGTCGTCGAGGGCGGCCTCGACATCCATGCCCTTGTCCTTGGTGATCATCAGCCGGAAATTGGGCCGGTTGGAGGCCAGGGGCGTGCCGTTGCGATCCAGGATCAGGCCGCGCGGCGGGGGCATCAGACGGTAGTTGAACTGGTTGCCCGCTGACAGCTTCTGATACCGCTGAGCCTCGACCAGTTGCAGCTGCGCCAGGCGTCCGCCCAGGGCCAGCAGACCCGCGCCCGCCAGGCCGCCCATCAGGAACGCGCGGCGGTGGAACACCCCCTGGCGTTCATTGACCTCGAAAAAGAGGATGGAGGGCTCGCTCATCGCCCTACCGGAAACGCACGTCGGCGTCGTCGAAGCGATCGACGAGGCGGTGAGCAAACGGGAACAGCAGGGCCGTGGCCAGGAACTGCCAGAACACCGCCAGAAGGCTGGGCATGGCCAGGCTGTCGAGCATCGAGAACAGGAAGCCGGCGATCATGGCCACCGCCGTGACCCCAGCAAACCAGGCCCACATCATCGGCCGGCTCTGCCCCGTCATCATGTTGCGAGCGATCAGCACCATGGCGTAGGCGACCAGTAACGACAGGCCCCACAGACCCGTTGGTCCGCCCCAGAACAGGTCGAGGAACAGCCCCAGGACCAGAATGGCGAAGGGCGCCAGGATCGATGGCCGGATCAGGGCCCAGGCAAAGGCCGGGACCATGGCGAATACGGGCTCGGGCAGTTGCAGGCCCCAGATGCGCAGGGGCGCTGAAAACACGATGGTCGCCGCGATGCACACAAGCAGGGGGATGCCCAGCCAGCGCGCCGGATGCAGAGGCCGGGCGCCGCGCATACTCACTGCGGGTCTCCAGCGGGTGCGGGCGTTGGCGCTGGCGCTGGCGCGACGGGCCTGGGTGCAGCAGGCCTCGGGGCGGCGGGTCTTGGCGCCGCAGTCGTTGCAGGAGCGGTCACGGCCGGCGCGGCGGGCGGCCGCGTGATCGGGGCGGGCGCGCTGAGGATCGAGGTCTTGGGATCTTCGGTGGTGACCGGCGGCAGGCTGCGGGTCTGAAGCTGCTTCTCATCAGCCAGCTGGGCGAAGTCCTTGAAGAGCAGGATGCGCACGAAGTCGATGGCGGCGTCGTCAGCAAACAGCACCACGCGCCAGCGGCCGTCCAGACCCTTCACCGCCGCGCCCACCGGCAGGCCGCGCGGCACCACCCCGCCGTCGCCGGAGGTCACCACCCGGTCGCCCTCCTGGATCGGATCCACGCCGCGCAGATATTCCAGCTTGGGATTGGGACCGCCGTCGCCCGTCAGGATGGCGCGGGCATTGGTGCGGTCGATCATCACCGGCGTGCGCGAGGCGATGTCGGTCAGCAGCAGCACGCGACTGACGCCGCGCGAAACCCCGACCACCCGGCCCACCAGGCCGCGCTCGTTGAGCACGGGATTGCCGACCAGCACGCCCTTTTCCGACCCGGCGTCAGCCAGGCGGGTATTGGCGAACGGGCCACGGCTGTCGCTGACCACACGCGCCGACGCCATCGGGATCGGCGGATCGGTTCGCAGGCCCAGCAGCGCCTTGTAGCGATCATTGGTGTCCTGCAGCGACAGCGCCTGGTCGCGCCATTGACGCATCTCGGCGACCTCCGCCTTGAGGCGGCGGTTCTCGGAGGCGGTAAAGAAGTAGCTGCGGACGAAATCCAGGCCGAGACCCGTCCAGCGCCCCGGCGCGGCGATGACGCCACTGACCGGCTTGGCCACGGTGTCGACCGTCTGGCGGGTGACGCCATAGGCGTGGTCCTGAAGCGTCTCGCGCCGGTCGGCCAGCAGGAACGCCACCGCGATCACGATCGCGACGATAAGCGCCACGGCCGCGGTCCAGGTAAGCGGCACTTTCAGGTCGCCGAGGGGACCTTCGCGAAAGGGCACGAACGCGTTCTCCTGGCGCCGCCCCGGCGCCTTGGTCGGATTTTAAGCCTAGGCCAGGGTGGATTCCAGCACGCCCTTCATCCACTTGGGATGTTCGAGCACCTTACCGCAGCCAAGCGCCACGCACGAGAGCGGGTCATCGGCCACGGTGACCGGCAGGCCGGTATGGTCGCGGATCTCGGCGTCCAGGCCGCGCAGCAGCGCGCCGCCGCCGGTCAGCATGATGCCCTTGTCGGCGATGTCGGACGCCAGTTCCGGAGGCGTGGCCTCCAGAGCCACCTTCACGGCCTCGACGATCTGCCCGACCGGTTCGGCCAGGGCGTCGGCGGCCTGCTTTTCGCTGATGCGGACTTCGCGCGGCACGCCCTGCATCAGGTCGCGGCCCTTGACGTCGATCGACAGGCCTTCGCCATCGGCCGGGGCCCGGGCGGTGCCGATTTCCTTCTTGATGCGCTCGGCGGTGGTTTCGCCGATCAGCAGGTTATGGTGGCGACGCATGTAGCTGATGATCGCCTCGTCCATCTTGTCGCCGCCGACGCGGACCGAGCGCGAATAGACGATGCCCGACAGCGACAGCACGGCCACCTCGGTGGTGCCGCCGCCGATGTCGACCACCATCGAGCCGGTCGGCTCGTGGATGGGTAGGCCGGCGCCGATCGCGGCGGCCATCGGCTCGTCGATCAGGCCGACGCGGCGGGCCGAGGCGTTCACGGCGTGAACGATCTTGCGGCCACCGACATTGCGAAGCGCCACCACGGACGGCTCGTTCAGAACAATGCCCTTACCCTTCATATAGATAAGGGTGTTGGCTGTTCCGAGGTCGATGGCGATGTCGTTGGAGATCACGCCGAAAAGGGAAGAAAACATTGAAAGCCCTGACTGAGGGATAGAGGGGCAAGACGCAGCAATTCAAGACGAAGGCGGGCCGAGAATGGTTCGACGCATGAAGCAGGCTTCACGCACGAATCTCTCCTAACCCAAAGCCGGACAAGGACAACATGATTCCCCTGGAATCGAGGCCTTATCCGGGCCCATGCGACCTTGAAGCACGACGGGAGCGCCGCCCCCTGGCCGCGCCGTCGTCAGACAGCTCCAAGGCGCACCGACATCGCCCGTTTGCCCTGCGAAAGCGTTGATTTCAAGGTCTATTCGCGGCGCGTCCAAAGCCATTTTCGACGAGGGGCGCCAAGCACCCGATCATGGCGAAATCTAGCCCAGCGCCGCCATCACCACGCCGAGCGCCGTGACTACCCCCGCGATGATCTGAAGACCCGTCAAGCGCTCGGCGAACAGGCGTCGTCCGGCCAGGGCGGCGATGGGCATTTCGATGACTCCAACCGCTCGGACCGGCCCCACCGGGCTCATGGCCATGGCGGTAAACCACAGGCCCGAGGCCGCTGCGCCGCAGAAGCCCGCGCCCAGCGACTGTCGCCAGGCCGCAACCACCGCCGTCAGGGCGGCGGGATTTCGCACGGCCAGGACGCTGGTCAGGGCCACGGTCTGGATGGCCTGCACCACCATCACCGTGACGAAGGCCGAGGCGACAGGGTGACCGGGATCAAAGGCCAGGCTGGCCTGGCGGAAACAATTGGCGCTGAGCGCGAAGATCGCGCCGGACCCCAGACCGGCCAGAGCCGCGCCCGGCCGCATCACGACCTCGCCCCTCGGCCAGGACAGCGCCGCGAGGCCGGCCGACGCCACCAGTCCGCCGGCCCAGGCCAGCGGGCCGACGTGGTCGCCGAACAACAGCGCGCCCCAGACCAGGGCGAACGGCAGGCCGCTCTGCTGCATGGCGGTGCCCAGGGCGAAGGTCGAGCGTTGCATGGCGGTGAGCAGCGCGGCCGTCGCGGCGATCTGCAGCCCCGCTCCGGCCGCGCAGGCCAGCCAGAACCAGGTGGTGGCGTGAGCCGTCGCGCCCGGCGTCGCCGCCCAGGCGACCGCGGCGAACACGGTCGCGAACGGCAGGCCGAACAGGAACCTCACCAGGGTCGCGCCCCATGGCCCCGCTCCACCCATCACCGAGCGCTGGGCGGCGTTGCGGGCGACCTGCAAGGCGGCGGCGGCGATCGTGATGGGAATCCAGAGCATGCGGCGTCCTTCCCTTCTTCCTTATCGGAAGAAGGGGTCGCTGGGCGATGGCTGAGAGACGCGCCTAGAAGCCGCTGGCGATCGCCGCTTCGGGGCGGCTCTTTTCCTTGCGGGCGAAGAGGTTGTTGAGCGCGTTCACATAGGCCTTGGCGGAGGCGGTAAGCGTGTCGGTGTCGGCCGCCTGTCCGGTGGCGATGCGGCCATCCTCTTCAAGACGCACCGAGACCTGGGCCTGGGCGTCGGTGCCTTCGGTCACCGCGTGCACCTGGAACAGGCGCAGAGCGGCGCTGTGCGGCACAATCTTGTGGATGGCGTTGAACACGGCGTCCACCGGACCGTCGCCCGTGGCCTCGGCGGTGCGTTCCTGGCCGTCGACGTCCAGGGTGAGCTCGGCCGACTGGCCTTCGGTGCCGGCCACGACGCGCAGGTGCATCACGCGGATCTTTTCCGAGCCGCGCGCCAGGGCGTCGTCGACCAGGGCGATGATGTCGTCGTCGTAGACGTGCTTCTTGCGGTCGGCCAGGTCCTTGAAGCGGCCGAAGGCCTCCTTCAGGGCGTTCTGGCCCAGTTCGTAGCCCAGGTCTTTCAGCTTGGCGCGGAAGGCGTGGCTGCCCGAGTGCTTGCCCATGACCAGGCTGGACGGCGCCTGGCCGACCGATTCCGGGGTCATGATCTCGTAGGTCTCGCGGTTCTTCAGCATCCCGTCCTGGTGGATGCCGCTTTCATGCGCGAAGGCGTTCTTGCCGACGATGGCCTTGTTATACTGCACCGGGAAACCGGTGATGGCCGAGACGTAGCGGCTGGCGCGGGTGATGTGGGTGGTGTCGATCTTGGTCTCGTAGGGCAGCTTGTCGCCGCGCACCTTCAGGGCCATCACGACTTCTTCCAGCGCGGCGTTGCCGGCCCGCTCGCCCAGGCCGTTGATGGCGCACTCGATCTGACGCGCGCCGCCCTGCACGCCGGCCAGGCTGTTGGCCACAGCCAGACCCAAGTCGTTGTGGCAGTGGGTCGAGAAGATCACCCTGTCGGCGCCCTCGACGTTCTGGGTCATCCAGCTGAACAGGTCGGCATATTCCGACGGATAGGTGTAGCCGACGGTGTCGGGCAGGTTGATCGTCGTCGCGCCGGCCTTGATGGCCGTCTCGATGGCGCGGCGCAGGAACTGACGGTCGCTGCGGGTGGCGTCCTCGGCTGACCACTCGACATCGTCACGCAGGTTGCGGGCATGGGTGACAGAGCGGGCGATCACGTCGATGACGGCGTCCGGCTCCATCTGCAGCTTGTGCTTCATGTGCAGATCGCTGGTGGCGATCACCACGTGGATGCGGCCGCGCTGCGTGCCCTTCAGGGCCTCCGCACATCTATCGATATCGACCTGATGGGCGCGGCACAGGCCGGCGATGGTGCTGTTCTTGACGATCTTGGCGATCTCGCGGACCGCCTCAAAGTCGCCGTTCGAGGCGATCGGGAAGCCGGCCTCGATGACATCGACCCCCATCTCCTCGAGGATCTTGGCCAGTTCCAGCTTTTCGTCATGCGACATGGACGCGCCGGGCGACTGCTCGCCGTCGCGCATGGTGGTGTCGAAGATCACGACATTGTCGCGCTTGTCGAAAGCGCCCTGGTTAGAGGCGCTTGAGGCTACGGAGGTCATTTGAATACTCGTCGGAAGGTGTCTGCGTGCGGGGCGGCTGCGGGCAAATCATCCCCTGCGCGCCCGGTCACGACGATGCGTGACCCTAGAGCGCCCAGGGGCTGGTAAGCCGAAGCAGAAGCAGGGTGCGCGCGACGTTCATGCGTACTTTCTACACATCGCGCCCAATCCCAGCAAGCATTTTGCGCCTGGAGCGCGATTGGCCGCATGCAGCGCAACTTCTATCCAAGCATCAGCTATTTATCGCGCGTGACGATGGGAAAATCGTTGGGGAAAGCGTCAAACCACCCCGAGAGCCGGCTCAGCGCCGCCCGATCTCCCTCCAGCTTGACCTCGCCGGTCAGGATCTTGGGTAGCAGCGACGCGCCCCGGAACAGCGAGTCGAGGAACACCGGCCGGGCCACGGTCAGGGTGGCGTCGACCTTTTCGCCTTCGACCAGGGGCTGGGCGACCAGCACCCGGTTGCGGACCTCGACCAGGAAGCGCTCGTTCCGTTCCGGGAAGACAAAGGCCAGTTTGAGCCGCTCGTCGCCGACCTTCTCGGCGTTCAACCGGATAGCCAGGACGTCGAAGATCATCTGGCTTTCCAGGCCCTGCAGCATGTCGAGCGAGGCCATCGAGGCCGGGATCTTGCGCACGCCGCCGCGCAGCTCGTCGGTGGCCGTCAGATACATGTTCCGCCAGATGGCGTTCTCGGTCTGGTAGCCGAGCTGTTCATAGACGCCGGCCAGCTGGTTCCGGGCGGCCCTGTCGCCCTCATCGCCCATCACGACGTGATTGAGGAGCTTGGCGGCCCAGACGTAATCGCCCGCCTTGGCGGCCTCGGCGGCCAGGGCTTTGACCTTGTCAGCCCCGCCCATCGCCGCGACATAGCGCTTGCCGGTCTCCGCCGGCGGCTCCGGGGCCAGATGAACCGGATTGGCGTCGTACCAGCCCATATAGCGCTGATAGACCGCGCGGCTGTTGAAGCTCATCGAGCCGTAGTAGCCGCGATTGAACCAGTCCCTGGACAGGCTCGGCGGCAGCTGGATCTGCGCGGCGATCTCATCGCCGGTCAGGCCCTGATTGAGCAATCTAACCGACTGATCGTGCAGATACTTGTAGGTGTCACGATGCTGCTCCAGCACGGTCCTGACGGTCTCCTTGCCAAAGCGCGGCCAGCCGTGGCTGGTGATCATCAGGTCGGAGCTGTCGGCGAAAAGTCGGATCGACTCGGTCAGGCCGTCCGCCCATGCCTTGCTGTCACGCACCAGCGCCCCACGCGGGGTCAGCACATTGTGCATCGTGACATTGACGTTCTCGGCCATGTCCAGAATTTGCAGATCGGGGAGATAGAAGTTCATCTCCGCCGGAGCCTCGGTGTTGGGCGTGTACTGGAAGCGGAACTTCACGCCGTCCAGGACCAGTTCCTGGCCGGTATGGTCGATGCTTTGCGTCGGCGGTATCAGGGTGATTGTGCCGCGGGAAACGGCCTGGCCGATGCCCGCGCTGATCTGGCCCTCCACGCCGGGCGGCAACGTAATGCCGAACTGATGCTGAGCCCGGCGCGCCATCGCGTTGCCGGCCAGGACGTTCTCGCTGACAACTTCCTTCATGAAGCCTTCGGGCGCGACAATGACCACCTTGCCGGCCTCGACGTCCTTCTGGTCGACAATGCCACGCACGCCGCCGAAGTGATCGCTGTGGCTGTGGGTATAGATCACCGCCCTGATCGGAAGCGCGCCCAGCTTCTGAGTGACCAGTTCGAAGGCCGCCTTCGCGGTTTCGGCCGAGGTAAGCGGATCCACGACCACCCAGCCGGTGTCCCCCTTGATGAACGTGATGTTGGCCAGGTCAAAACCCCTCACCTGCCAGACGCTGTCAGACACCTGATAGAGGCCGTGCCGGGCCAGCAGTTGGGCCTGTCGCCAGAGACTGGGGTTCACCGTGGCGGGCGCCTCGCCCTTCAGGAAGTCATAGGCCGCCAGATTCCAGGCCACCTGCCCGTCGGCGCGCTTGATCAGCGGGTCGGCGCGGGTGCCCAGGAAGCCGCGCTCGGCGAAGTCGAAGTCCTGGCGATCGGAGAACGGCAACGTCTGGCTGACGATCTTCTGGCGCTCGGCAGTCATGATCGAGGCGGGTTCGCCACTGTGAGCGGCCAGCGGCGCCACCAGAAGCGCAACTGATGACACGACAAGCGCCGCTTTCTGGTTAAGTTTGAATTTGAACACCGATTCCTCCCCCGCTTTCTCGTTTGAAACTTTATAGTTTCATTCTACATATCACCGAAGATGATTGCAGCAAACCAAGCTCGAGCGCCCACGCCCCGCGGCCGTCCTGGTCAGCCCAAGCCGCGCGTGGATCGCGACGCGCGCGCCCAGGCTGTGCTTGACGCCGCCGTGATGGTCTTCGCCGAAAAGGGCCTTAACGCCGCGACGATGCAGGACATCGCCGACCGGGTCTGCATGGCCAAGATCCTCATCTATCGGCTCTATCCGTCTCGCCAGGCCCTGATCGACGCCCTCTTCAGCGATATTCTGACGGCGATCGAAACCATCGCCGCCGAGCCCTGGGGCGGCTACGGGTCAGGCATGGCGGCGTTGATAGAACTGGGGCGCGCCCGGCCCGCACTCTTCCTCTTGCTTCTCCGCGAGGCGCGAGGCGGCCCTGAGACCTTGCCGTGGGCGACGGCTTGCGACGCCCTGCTCTCGGGCCTGACCGAGCCCTTCGTGGCCGCTCCCGGCATCGAGCGCAACGACGGCATGACCGACGCCGCCCGCATCAAGTGGTTCGGCGACATGGTCCGCGCCTGGCGCATGGCGACGCGTGAAGCCCTGGGCCTGCCTGACGCGCCCGAGCCCGCCGTCCTGGCTAGTCGGCCGCCTCGCGGTTCTTGAGCCAGGCGCGAGCCACAAGGCCGGCGATGATCCAGACGACAACGGCGATCGCCAGCAGCACAATGTGCTGTGTGCCGCCGCCTCGCATGGCCTGCACGATGGAATTGCCCGCAAAGGCGGTGAGGCCGATCTTGGGGATGATGCCGATGGCCGTACCCGCCGCGAAGTCGCGCAGCTTCATCGGCGTCACGCCCGCGGCCATGTTGACCACAATGAAGGGGGCCGACGGCACGAGCCGCACGATCAGGCTGGCCAGGAAGCCGTTCTTGCCGATCAGCCGCATGAACTTGGCCACGCCCTCGCCGGCGAAGTCCTGCAGCACCCGGGCGCCGAACGTCCGGCCCAGCCAGAAGCCGACCAGGGACGAGACCAGGGTGCCGATCCAGCTGTAGGCGAAGCCGGTCAAGGGACCGAACGCGACCACCGCCGCAGCGATCAGCACAAACTGCGGCACACCGATGAAGGCCAGGGCGGCGAAGGCCCCCACCGCGACCGGCAGGGCCCACGGACCATGGGCGGCGCCCAGCCACTGCTCGACCGCCATTTCGCCATCCAGGCCGAGCATCCGGGCGCCGAAAAGAAAGACGATCCCGACCCCACCGAACAGGACAAACGACACCGCCACCGTGCGCCAGGCGCGGGCGTCCATATTGGTCACGAAATCGATGAGGCGACGGATCACGCCCCCTGCCTCGCCTATGGCCGCCAGTGGGTCAAGCATTGGCGAGCGCCAAGGCGCCTCGATGGCGGGCGAATTAACCACGTTGCAGCCCCCAACCCTTGTTTTCCAAGGGATAGCACTCGCCTCCGACGACAATTCGTTTGCCAAGATTTCACATTACGCTGTTACTTATCCACAGGCCGGTGGGGGCAATATCGTGTCTGAAGTGGAGTTGCGGACGTGAAGACCGTCGCTGTGATTTCTCGCAAGGGCGGGGCCGGCAAGACCACGCTGTCGGTAAACCTCGCGATCACCGCCCATCTGGCGGAAATGAAGACCATGCTGGCCGACATCGATCCGCAGCGGTCTGCGACCGACGCCATGAAGGCTCGTCTGGAGCCCGGCCCGGCGCTGGTGGAGATCAACGCCGGCAAGCTGTTCCAGACCAAGACCCACGCCGAATACTCCGGTCTCGACTTACTGATCGTCGACACTCCGGCCGCGCCGGACGCTGACGTGCTGCAGGCGGTGCAATGCGCTGATCTCTGCGTTCTGGTGTGTCGCCCGACCTTCCTGGACATCGCCTCCGTCGCGCGTTCGGCCGAGGCCGTGCGTCGTCTGGGCAAGAAGGCGCTGATTGTGCTCAACCAGGCCCCGCCTCGCCGCAACGGCGTAGAGCCGACCAGCGTCACCAAGGCCGCAGAGGCCCTGCGCTTCGCCGGCATGCCGGTGGCGCCTATCGGCCTGCGCGCCCGCGCCGCCTTCCAGCAGTCGATCGCTCACGGCCGCTCGGTCTGCGAATGGGACCCCGGCTCGGCCGCCAGCCAGGAGGTCGAGCGCCTGTGGAGCTATATCGTCCCGATGCTGCACGGTCAGGCCGATCTGCAGACCCGCGCAAGCTGATCGGCTTGGCGTCAGCGATCGAACACCCCTAAGCCTTCCGCATCCCTGTCGGAGGTCCGCATGAAGATTCTTGGCGTGTCTGGCAGCCTGCGGGCCGCCTCGTTCAACACCGCTCTCCTGCGGGCCGCACAGCAGCTGGCGCCTGCCAGCGTTTCCATCGAGATCTTCGGGCTGCACGATCTGCCGCTCTTCAATCAGGATGTGGAGGACCAGGGCGATCCGCCAGCCGTCACCGCCTGGAAGGACGCCATTCGGGGCGCGGAAGCCCTGTTGCTGGCCTGCCCCGAGTATAACGGCGGCGTCACCGGCGTGCTTAAGAACGCCATCGATTGGGCCTCACGGGGAAAACCCGCCCCGCTGGCGGGCAAGATCTGTTGTCTGGTCGGCGCCAGCCCTGGCGCGACTGGAACCGTCCGCGCCCAGGACGCCCTGCGCTTGTCTCTTCGTCGCGCCGGGGCCGAGGCGGTCCCGTTGGGCGAGATTCTGGTCGGCCAGGCGCACACCAAGATCGTCGATGGCGTTCTGGCCGACGAGACCACCCGAAGCTATCTGGCCCGCCACCTGGCGAGCTTCGCCGCCCGGCTTCGCGGCTAGTTGGCCAGTTTCGACAAATCGTAGTCCGGTCCGAAGTCCAGCACGAACACCGGTCCCAGCACCACCGTCTGCCTGGCCGAAGCCAGGTGCAGCGAGACGTTGCCGCCGCCCGCTGGAATATCGATCGCAGCCTTTCCTGGCACGGTATGCATCGCCCACTCGCCACCGATCTTGACCGAGCCCTGCATGGCGGCGTCATAGGGGGCGACGGACTGCTGGATACGCGCGCCCGAGATGATCGCCGTCGCCGGCCCGCCGTCGACGCTTTCGGCCTTGGCCCAGAAGGCCAGCAGCAGGGTGTCGCCCCTGGCGATCTTGCCGCTGATCGGCTGCTGGGCGGCCACGGCCCAAGGCTGAGAACTGGCGGCGGCGACCTCGACACGAACGCCGCCGCCACCGACTACGGTCTTGTCCTTCACAGGCTTGCTGGTCTGTTCGGCGCCTTGCACCTGCCAGTTGGCCGAGGGCTTGTTGATCGCCTTCTGCAGGATGTCGACATCCTTATCCTGCCGCGCCAGAACGGACGACCCGGCGCCGGCGGCCAGCGCCAGAAGCGACGCGGCCACGATGACAGCTTTCATACGGCTCTCTCCCCTTGTTCCAACAGAACGGAGGCGTCCCCTGGACGGCTCCGGCGCTTCCCCCCAGGGCTGGCCCGTGAACCGGTCCTGGCCCTGAATGTTATTGTTGATGGTAGCGCTACCTACTGATTGGGTCGCAGGCAAGACGCGAGAGGGCAACAGGCCTGTCGCCCAAAGGCCTCACCTCGCTCAAGAGCGCTTTCCCCGCGTTGCGCCGCAGCAAGCGGAGGCGTAAAGACCGCCGCAATCCTGAAAACCGGTTTCCCAGGGGAGTCCCAAAGAATGTCGCTCGAGTCCGCCGCCCTGCGGCGCATCGCACCGTCGGCCACCATCGCCATCAGCGCCAAGGCGCGCGCGCTGAAAGCCGCCGGCCGTGACATCATCGCCCTCTCGGCGGGCGAGCCCGACTTCGACACTCCGGACAACATCAAGGACGCCGGCATCGCGGCGATCCGCGCCGGCAAGACCAAGTACACCGACCCCGACGGCATGCCCGAACTGAAGGCCGCCATCTGCGCCAAGTTCAAGCGCGAGAACGGCCTGGACTACAAGCCCAGCCAGGTTCACGTCGCGCCGGGCGGCAAGCCGGTGATCTATAACGCCCTGGTCGCCACCCTGAACCCGGGCGACGAAGTGATCATCCCCGCTCCGTACTGGGTGTCGTATCCCGACATGGTGCTGCTGGCCGGCGGCGCGCCCGTACCGGTCGAGACGATGGCCGAGAGCGGTTTCAAGCTAACGCCGGAAGCCCTCGAAAAGGCCATCACGCCCAAGACCAAGTGGCTGATCATCAACAGCCCGTCCAACCCTTCGGGCGGCGCCTATACCCGCGCCGAGTTGCAGGCCATCGCTGACGTGCTGCTCAAGCACCCGCACGTCTGGGTGCTGACCGACGACATGTACGAGCACTTGGTGTTCGACGACTTCGAGTTCACCACCATCGCCCAGGTCGAGCCCAGGCTGTACGACCGCACCCTGACGATGAACGGCGTTTCCAAGGCCTATGCCATGACCGGCTGGCGGATCGGCTACGCGGCCGGTCCCGAGGCGCTGATCAAGGCCATGGGCAAGATGATCAGCCAGACCACCTCGAACCCGTCGTCGATCTCGCAGTGGGCGGCCCTGGAAGCGCTGAACGGGACGCAGGACTTCATCAAGCCCAACGCCAAGCTGTTCCAGGAACGCCGCGACCTGGTGGTCTCGATGCTGAACCAGGCCCAGGGCATCCACTGCCCCACCCCGGAAGGCGCGTTCTACGTCTATCCGTCGTGCGCCGGCCTGATCGGCAAGACCGCGCCCAGCGGCAAGGTCATCGAAAGCGACGAGGATTTCGCTGTCGAATTGCTGGAAACCGAAGGCGTCGCTGTGGTTCACGGCGCGGCCTTTGGCCTCTCGCCGTTCTTCCGGATCAGCTACGCCACCAGCAATGATGTGCTGGAAGACGCCTGCTCGCGGATCCAACGTTTCTGCGGCAACGTTAAGTAGATCGATAAAATCCTCCCCTTCGGGGGAGGATTCCACTGCGCATAGCGCACAAAGCGCGCTAGGGGTCTCGCCCGTCGCGCTTCCAGCGACCAAGGAGGTCTTGAATGGCGCGTACCCCCAACTATTCCTTCGAACGTCAGGAACGCGAGCGCGCCAAGGCTCGCAAGGCCGCCGAGAAGGCCGCCGAAAAAGCCGCCGCCAAGCAGGCGCAAAATCCCGAGGGCGATCCGCCCCCGTCCGACGACCGGTAAAGACCCTTCATGCCCACCCTGACGATGTACAACCACGAGACCGTCGCCCTTGATGGCGAGGTTTTTTCGGACTGCGAGTTTCGCGGTTGCCGCCTCGTCTATTCCGGTGGCGAAGCCCCGACCTTCGACGGCTGCCGGTTCGATGACTGTGAGTGGAAGTTCGACGACGCCGCCGAACGCACCCTGGCGCACCTGAAGGTGGTCTGGAACAACGGCGGCAAGGCTCCGGTCCAGGCGCTGATCAAGGAAATCACCGGCGGCGGTCGCTAGAACACCTTTCGATCGGTGCGAAGCGGCAATCGAAAGGTGCTCCAAGCCGCGAGCTAGCACGTTTTCGCCAGGCCTGCTGACGCTTTCAGGTTGGCGATGTCGCGGTCGTCCAGAGCCTTCTGCGTCTCAGACCCGAGCCCCGTCGATCCCTGTGACCGGGTGCCTGATGCCAAACCATTTAGCGACACCAGCGGGTAAAGCACGTACAGCTTTCCTACCGGTATAGATCCGCTGCCGTCCGCGATCGTCGTGCGTCCAGGATCGGGTCCTTGCCCATCCATGACGCGTTCGATCCAAAGTATTCAGGACGCTCAGACTCTCGCCCAGGCGATCGTTGACACGATCCATGAGCCGCTCCTCGTGCTGGACGCCGACTTTGTCGTTCTGGCTGCCAGTCGCTCCTTCTACGATATCTTCCAGGTCGATCCGCAGCAGACCCTCGGCTGCCTGCTCTATGCCCTGGGCGATGGCCAATGGGATATTCCTGCCCTGCGCCTTCTGCTCGAGACGATCATTCCAGAACACACGGCCATGGACGGCTTTGAGGTTCAGCACGACTTTCCGGGCCTTGGCCGACGGACCATGCTCCTGAACGCCCGCAACGTGCTGTACGAGACGAGCTCTGACACCACCATTCTGCTGGCCTTCACCGACATTACCGCCCGCCGACTGATCGAACGGGAAAAGGAGGGTCTGCTTGAGCGCACAGAGGATCTGTTGCGTCAGAAGCAGGTCCTTCTGCAGGAAATGCAGCACCGGGTGGCCAATAGCCTGCAGATCATAGCCAGCATCCTGATGCTGAAGGCGCGCGCCGTCACGTCCGAGGAGAGCCGCCTGCACCTCAAGGACGCCCACCAGCGGGTGCTGTCGGTCGCTCAGGTGCAGTCGCATCTTCACGCCTCTGGAGGCGTCGATCAGATCGAGGTCGGCAGCTACCTCAAGAAGCTGTGCTCCAGTCTCGCCGCCTCAATGGTCGGCGAGAACCAGCCCATTGCCTTCGAGGTCGCAGCCGGCGACGCGCTGATCGGTTCGGATAAAGCCGTCAGTATCGGCTTGATCGTCACCGAGCTGATGATCAACGCGATCAAGTACGCCTTCCCCCGCAGCCAGGCCGACGCACGTGTGACCGTCACCTTCGAGAGTGATGACGGGGGCTGGACGCTGACGGTGTCTGACAATGGTGTCGGGAAAATCGACGGCGCCCTGCCCAGCAAGCAGGGCGGCCTGGGCACAGTCATCGTCCAGGCCCTGGTTCGGCAACTGGAAGCGACCATGACTGTGGATGTCTCCGCCGGCATGAGCGTCGCCATCCGACACCCCAGGGTGTCGCTCGACGAGGCGGCTTGACCGCGTTCGAACGCGAGCCCCGCCAAGACACCATAAGGGCGGCGCAGTAGAGGATTTCTGACTCGCGCTGGCTTGCCCAAGCCGTTTGTTCCGGTTACGTTCGCGTTCAGATAGAGGGCCCCCGCATGCTCACCCTTTTCCACGCGCCGCGTTCTCGCTCCACCCGCTTCCTGTGGCTGCTGGAAGAACTGGGCGCGACCTACCAGGTCAAGACCGTCAACATCTATCGCTCAGTGTCCGGCGCAGGCGCGCGTGACCCGGCCAATCCTCATCCTCACGGTCAGGTCCCGGCCCTGCTTGATGACGGTGTGCTGATCACGGAATCCGCCGCCATCGCCCTCTATCTGACCGACAAGTTCCCGGCCAAGGGCTTGGGCCCAAAGGTCGGCGACCCACTGCGAGGCCCCTATCTCAGTTGGCTGGCCTATTATGCGGGCGTCCTTGAGCCCGCCGTCGTCAACCTGTGGAAGCAGCGCCAGGACGATGAGGACAGGGCGACCTATCAGGCCCTCGACAACCGCCTGCGCTCCACCCTGGAAGAGTCGCCCTGGCTACTGGGTGAAGACTTCTCTGCAGCCGACATGTTGTTTATCAGCTTGCTGCAGTTCGCCCGTCAGATGCTGCCGCCTCACGCGGTCTATGACGACTGGCTGGCTCGCGCCAATGCTCGCCCCGCCCTGGCGCGGGCTCTCGCCAAGGACGACGTCTGATGCGCCGCCAACTGCCGATCCTCGCCCTGACCGGGGCGCTGGCGCTTGTGTCTCCCGCAGCGGCGCTGAGCGCTGATCCCGCCACAAACCCCCGGGTCGACGCCGTTCTGACGGATGATGCGGTAACGGTCACCGAAGCGGGAAAGACCGTGCTGGTCTATCGAACCAAGTCTCTTGACCCCACTGCCGAGCCCGGCCGCCTGAACTATGTGCATCCGCTCTACGCGCCGGACGGCACGGTCCTGACCGAGGACAGGCCCGCCGACCATCTGCACCAGCGCGGCGCCTTCTGGAGCTGGCACCAGGTGCTGGTGAACGGAAAGTCGATCGGCGACGGCTGGTTCATGAAGGGCCTGACCTTTCACGTCCGCGAGAAGCGTTTCAAGGGCGACGTCCAGGGCGGGGGAACTCTGACGGTCAATGCAGACTGGATCGTCACCTCGGGTCCCGAGCTGGACTATGTGGCGCGCGAAACCACGCGGGTCAGGGTCTATGCGCTGAAAGACGGCGCGCGCCGCATCGACTTCGACACCCTGATCACCTCGCGGGTCGACGCCCTTGGTCTGGGCGGCAGCGACGACGCCAAGGGCTATGGCGGCTTCTCGATCCGTCTGGTTCGTCCAGATCGCCTGACCTTCGCCTCGGGCGGCAAAACCATAACCCCAACCGACACCGCGCTCGAGGCCGGAAGCTCCATGGGCTTTGCCTGGCCGGCCGAGCCGGGGTCGCCCGCCTGGACCATAGGCCTCAGTTGCAAGGCCAACGGCCAGCCGATCAAGCGCTGGATCCTGCGCAAGTCCTTGTCGATGCAGAATTGCGTCTTCCCCGGCCGTGCGCCGTTCACGCTGAAGAAGGACGAGACCCTCCGCCTTCGTCAGACCCTGATCATCCGGCCCGCCTCGCCTCCAAAGCCCGTTTCCGCGCAGAAAGCCGCAAAGCCCTGACCATGGCCGAAATCCTGAACCTGAACCGCGCGCGCAAGGCCCGGGCCAAGGCCGAGGACAAGACCCGCGCCGCCGAGAACCGCGCCAGGTTCGGTCGCGCCAAGGCCGACAAGGCCCTCGAGGCCGCCCGCGCGGACAAGCTGCGGCGCGATCTGGATGGCGCAAAGCGCGAGGACTGACCGAATTAGCCTAGAGCGCGGTTGATCGACATGGCCCGAGGATAGGTCGCGAGAAAGCGCTCCGCGACGAAGTGCAGGATGATGTCTGGCTGTTCGCGGTCGATTAAGGCTCCAATCACGTCGCCCTCATGCCAGATATAGACCGAGCGAGAGAAATGCTCGGCTAGCAGATCAATACTGAGCGTGGCGGTGGAGTCACGAAACACCAGGGCGCGGGGCAGGGTCTGGTCGTCCTGCTCCATGATGATAGTCTCACGCCCGCCGCCGCCAGGAACATAGCCGCCCGGCGTCGGAACCTGGCGGGCCCGCCGTTTCGATTCGGGCAGAACGTGGCTGATCGTGACCTCCAGCATGGCGCCAACCCGCCCCAACACAGCGCCGCGCTCAAACTCGGGCCTGGCTGCTTCAGGCAGCTGCATGAGGATATCGCCCTCCATGCCGGCAATGTAGTGCCCCAGCTGGGCGAAGCCGATAGGCGTTCCAACGGCCGCCCCCCGCGCCGCCAGAGCCAGGATCGTCTCCCGATAAACGTGATAGGCGCCCAACCAGTTGACGTGCGTATCGCCGCGAAAGAACAGCAGACCCAGCCGCTTCAGCTCTTCCAGGCGCGGCGCCAGATACAGAACCTCGTTTGGAAACATCTGCGCCATGGCCACGGCCGGACGGGCGGGATCGATCGAAAGCCTGTCGAGCCCACCCGGCAGCCATTCAGCATAGACGACGCTTTTCTCCGGCGAGATGACCATCTGATAGCAACGATCAGCCAGAATCCGGGTCCGCTCGGTCAGGAGGTTCCTCACGGCCGAGCGGTCCTCCGGCGTCCAGCGGCTGACGCCATACTGCCAGGCCAGGAAGTCGTTGGTGTCGTTGATCAGGAAGACCCAGCCGCCCGCGGCGGCCAGCCCCTTGGCTCCCCCCTGCGAGGTCTTGAGCTCCGCCAGTATCAGGGCCGCGCCATCGGCGCTATCGGCGCACGGATCGCTTCGCGTGTCCGGCATCTCAGCGCTTTCCCAAGCCAAGGCGCTGACGCCAGCCGCCCGACGCGCCGGAGGTTGGGAGGGCCTGTTCAACGAAGGGCTCGTCGAAATTGCGCGCCCAAACGATATTCTCCCGTACGACCCGGGCCGGGGAGCCTACGGCGATGACATTGTTGGGCAGGTCTCCGACCACGGTCGAATTGGCGCCAACCACCGTGCCGGACCCGATCGTCGCGCCCTTGAGCAGCAGCACCCGCTGCCCCAGCCAGACATGGTCGCCGATCTGGACGGACTTGGCGGGATTAATGCGCTCACGCGTTGTCCCATCATAGATGGGGTGCATGTCGCTCACGTCCATGTGGATATCCGTCGAGAACAGGCAGTCCTTGCCAATATTGATTTCGCCAGCCTCGTGAAGCGAAATCCCCACCGCGCCGAAGGTTGTTCCCTCGCCGATCCGGATCCGCCCGCCTTCGCCCCGCACGACGCGGATCATGCCCTCGATGATGCAGTTGTCTTCGATCTCGACGATCGTTCCGGAGCCCTGCAGCCATAGAGTGGCGTTGAGCACGACATTCTTGCCAACCCGCAGGATGTTTCGCTCGCCTTCAATGACGATGCGCCCGCTGACGTGACCCCCATTTCTCATCCAGCGATAACGAGAGTCCTGGGTTGATTTGAGCCTTGGTGTTGGTGGGTGGCAAGAGGCCGGCGCGCGGAGCTAT